>JAYUQP010000045.1:0-81261 GCA_043757265.1 Bdellovibrionales bacterium
ACACCATGCGCTTCACCCGTACGTGTGAGAGCACCTTCGTCAAATCGCCATTATAGCGCTCCATCAAGTTTCTAAAAATAAAACGGCTCGGTGGAGACAGTTCACCTTCGATTTTGATTCTGTAATCGCCCTGCATGCCCCGATTAATTTCTTCTTCCACTTTTCCGCGTAACGCTACGGGAATAAGCAACAGGGGTTCTTCGTGCATGGGGCTTGCCATACTGCGAACGTTCGCGCCTAGCAATCCGTCAAGCGATCCGGTTTCGTCCACCCATTCAAATGTATAGAGCGCGCCAGATTCTGTGCGCGAGTATTTTTCTAAACCTTTTTTGAGTCTGCGACAAATGGTAGATTTTGCGCTTCCGACTGGGCCATGGAGAAGTATGACACGTTTTTCGGTGCCGTAACCGAGCGACGCGGCCTTCAATACGTTCACCAATTTCATCAATGGAATGTCGAGTCCAAAAACACCATCTTTACCATCATTGTCCAAGTCATCAAAAAAATGATATCTCGATATTTTCTTCTTGGTATCGATGTAGTCGGAAGACCCATGCTCCAGAATCATATCGTACATGCGTTGATAGGCATTTCTGGTGATTTTTGGCTGAAGCTTAATCATTTTTAAATAGTCGTCGAAACTACCATGCCATGTGAGGTCCTTGAAGTCTTCGCTGCCCTTCCAACCTTTTAGAATATCCGTTAGGCTGATTGTCATTATCCCTCCATGGTGTAGTTTGCAAAATTCCGACATAGACTGTCTCTTAGTCTTATTATGCACCATCTGCATTTGAGACTCAATTTTAGTCCGTATGTGTCTCGCATTTCGCTCTATCTTTAGACACTCGTCTAGGCATAAAGAAACATTGAGATTTGTTATGGTTTCCAGAAGGATTTGTTATGCAAAAAAAACCGTGTTGTAGTTTAAAGATCTGCGCACTTCAGTTTTAAGATGCCTCAATTGTTTCGCACGCTTAGAGGGTTATTTTTTCGAAGCCGTTTGGTGAAAGCCAGTCGAAGCTGACTTTTCTTTTTTTATCGATTGTATATTCCATACTGATCGACGATCGCTCGCTGTTCACTTTGAGGTTCCGCTTCGGCCCGTTTTTTTCAAGCTCCAAAAACAGATCTGCTGTTTCGCAATTTATTTTTTCTGTGTCCATGCCACGGCATTGCCAAGGTGGGGGTAACGGAAACGATTCGGAGAAAATAGAGATAATTTGATTTGGCGAAAGTTTAGTTTTTAATAAACGTTCTAAGGCACGCGACCCGTCGTTGGACCGGTAGTCTTTCCCCTCAACCAGATTCACAAACTGCGCTTCTTCGTGGCGCAAAATAAGAGTACCTAGCGGGATGTTAAGAATTCCATAGTTTACGTCGATTCGAAAAAGGTCAGGCTGTGATGTGGCTAAATAAAAACGAATATGATCGGTTTTGTTTTTTTTCTTATCAAAGACCTCAGCACGACCCGAAAAAAATTTCGCATTTTCTGGTGTAGTTGCCTCTTTAGGAATCGTAGCGCATGCCTGAAGAATGAGAAGACTGAGAAAACCGACAAACCACTTACTGATTCGCCGGAAGCCGACGTTGTTTATCAATACGTTTTTCGGTTTGTATACGCTGTTCAACTGTATCAATTTTTGCTCGAATCTTTTGTGCATTGCTTGCATCTTTTTCAAATTCCGCTGCACGGTTGTACATCTCGCGCGCTTTGTGTGGCATTTCTACTCGGAAGTAAACATCTCCTAAGTGCTCAGCAATGATACTCTCTTTGGCTTCGATTTGGTGGGCTTTTTCGAGGGTTTTCACTGCTTCATCAAGTCGGTTTTGTTTGAACAAAACCCATCCTAATGTGTCTAAGATAAAACCGTCATTAGGACGCAGAGACAAGGCTCGGCGCGCCAGTTTTTCGGCGGTTTCTAAATTCTTAGTTTTATCTGCGTACAAATAAGCAAGATAGTTAAGTCCTTCAACGTGGTTCTTATCAACCTCGAGCAGGCGCTCCATCTTTTCGACAGTCTTATCGGATTGCCCAAGCTGGTCATACACCGATCCCAGCTGGTAGATAATCTGTGTATCAGCAGGAAATTTTGCAAAACCTTTTTCTAGCAAAGTTTTGGCTTCGTCGTATTGTTTTTGATTTTCCAAAAACGATCCATACAGTGCGAAAATCTTGGCATTGTCATCGAGGAATTCGATATGACTTTCAAGAAGTGAAATCGCAGCTTTGGAATTATTTAACAGTTTATAGAGATATGCCATATGCATGACTGAGTCGGCGAAGTATTTGCTCGACTTTGGAATTTCTTTGAACTGTTGAATAGCTGCTGGGAAATCTTTAATTTCTTCGTAAACGGCACCAAGATAGAATCTTACACGATCCGATTCTGGCGTTTGGTGTAAAATGCCTTCGAGGAGAGGGATTGCCTCTTTGAAGTTTTTCTTATCGACCAGAATAAATGCCATTTTCAATTGCGCATTAAGATTGCCCTGATCTAGCTCGTTGATGGTTTTGAGCTGCTCAAATGCTTTGTCGTAATCTTCTTTTGTTAAATACGCCTGAACTAAACTTTCGGCGATAGATACTTCGGGCCCATGCTGTTTTTGATAAGATTCGTAAAGAGCAATGGCTTTTTCCATTTGATTGCGTTTTTCGTAAATAGAACCAAGCTCAACAACACTTTGTACAAAGTCTTGCTCATAGCGAAGCGACGTTTTAAACGCAGTCTCTGCGTTTGCCATAGCAGCTGGTGTTTTTTTCATCAGATAGGTTTTTCCTAAATAGTACCAAACGATATGTGACTTTTTGTTTTTCCGGGCAAGCCCCTCAAAGTACAAGGCGGCTTTATCGATTTTACTTTCATCAAGATAAGTGGCGCCCAATAAGATTTGCGCCTCCTGATTGTTGGGATCCAGAACTAAGAGTTCTTCGTAGCCTTTTCGTGCCTTGTCATGGAACCCCAAAACCGAATTTAAGCTGGCCTGTAGAATGCGCGCGTCTGCAAAGTCCTTTTTGATCTTTATTGCCTCTTCGCAATGTTCAAGGGCCTGGCCAACCATACCGGCTCGAACATATTCGCTGGCTAACCGAAAATGACTTCGAAAAGAGCGCTTATCGTGCACGATACTTAACTTGTAGCTCTCGATCGCTTTAGCCCACTCGCCCTGCATGCTATACGATTCGGCAACGGTAAAATGGTAATCGGCATCGCTTTGATTTTGTACATTTTGCATTTCTTCATGCTTTGCTGGTGGGGAAAGGCTTGCGGGCGCATCCCCTTTTATGTTGTAGGCTTCACTCTTAAAAAGTCCTGGAGATGACGAAACTTCCCACGAGGCACATCCGGAGACACCCAAAAACAACATTGCAATTCTCATTACGATATTTAGACGCATTACGTCTCCCATGCTGATGTATCGGAGCCGAAAGCACTTAAATTGAGCGTTTTACAAAGTTCTGAACTTAAGTACAGTCTTGTTTTTTGTAGTGATTACAATGGTTTATGGGTTATATAAGCAAATCTTCGTGCTCAATTTGCTATCTAAATAGGCGCTTATTTTTCGGACAAATTGTTAGATTTGCTTGATTATTCGACTGCTTGACAACACATGTCGGCACCTCTATGTTCGCGCTGTGCTATAGAATTTTAACTCGTTTTTAGTCGAGATGGGAGGACCCTATGTTAAATACAACACAGGATAAAAAAGTGAAGATTATTAAAAGATACCAAAACCGGAAGCTTTATGACACTCAGCAAAGCTGCTATGTGACGCTCGACGATATCGCTAAAATGATACGTTCTGACGAAGAGGTTATGGTTATTGATAACAAAACCAAAAACGATATTACGGCTGCAACTTTGACGCAGATCATTTTTGAATCGGAAAAAAAGGCTTCTCAATATGCCCCGCTTTTCACGCTTCGCGAAATTATCCAGTACGCAAACGGTAGTATTTCTAGCTATCTTGCAAAATTGGGTGCTTTTCCAAAAGAATACATTGTAAAGGCCGCTCAGCCATCAACTTCGAAATCAACTCAACAGGAGTCGGTGATCGACAAGGCAGCGCAATCTTACGATACTGTTAAGCAATCCATTGAAAACCGAATTGCCCAGGCAGCAACTCAGGAAAACACAAATGGCTACACAACGCTTCCAGTACCAGAAGAAACGCCAAGTTTGCCAAATCCAAACAATAAGTTTTAATTAGTACGAACTACTGATTCAGATTTCATAAAACCCGCTGTCTGCGGGTTTTTTTTTGCTTTACGGTCTGGTTAGTTCTTCGATTTGGGCATCTGCACTGTCTGTTACGTTTCTCGATTGAAGCTTTACACTTTTTTCGTTGATCAAATTTGCCTGAAATTCCATGGTAAACTTCGAACTAAAGCCCGCATGGTCCACCATGGCCGTTTTAGACCACTTATTACCCTCCAACGTATCCTCTCCGACCTTTAGGCAGTTTGCCTTGAGGACAAATGGATTTTTATCGCATTGAAAGGTGGAGCTCCCTCCGGCGAAAATTCTGCCACAGTTTTTGTCACTAAAAGATCTCACGTAGAACACAACTTTGTTTTCTTGAAAAAGATATGAACTCTGTAAACTTTTGTAAGGTGATTTATTTATCTTCTGTCCCACTTCATTAACAACCCTGCGGCAAAGTCCTGCCCACTCAACGTTCAAGGGTGACACCATGGAATACTGCTGAGGCTGTTCTTTTGATTTTCTGCCTGTCTCTACATCAGTGTTGGAAGTAGCCGACCCCTCGGTGTATGGAGTCGAGTTGGAGATACATGCAGTAAGTAACAAAGCGGCAATCAACATTTGGGCGATTTTCAAAAACATCTCCTTTAAAATTTTATTGAAGGTGAGCGCAAGGGTGCGTGGACAACCTAATAAGCGCGCTGAGTGATAAAACTTTTTTTATTAGCTGCGATGGTTACTTCGCCTTCCCAAACAACTTGCGATGAGTTGTAGGCCTGCACCTTTATCTGATGTTTCCCCGGCGATAAGTACATTCGTGCGACCTGAAAGCTCGACGGCAATGTGGACCATTGACGAAGATCTGCCGTATCTAAAGCATCAAAAACAAAAGTGGCCAGTGCTGCCACCTGCAGCGCCGAACTCTTTTCGTTCCTGCGCGCGGTCTCGCGAACAGCTATCCGACTGGCCTGGCGAGCGAGTGCCCGCGCGACAAGCTTTCCAAATATAGCTTCCATTGTCTGAATAGAAACCAAATCTAAATCGTAAACTTTTTCAGAATGAGCTGTGTTTTCGCCAATCACTATATTTACCGAACCGATGGACTTCGGCACTGGCACCATCATCGGGAAAGTTCTATTGTCTGGACGGGTCTGCTTGCGTGCGATCCATCCCTGTTGAAAAATAAAAACAAATTCACCTTTACCCTTAATATTTTTGGCATCAAGATTTTTAGCAATTTGTGGGTATTTTTTTTGGTACTTTTGGAAATCTGTCTCTCGCCCGGACCGTTTCGCAGATTGCAGCACATCTCGCTTTATCACATCCACTTCAGGAGCCATTTCATGAGCTTTTGCGTAAAGAACAAAGGCATTGTCCCAATCGCCTTGCGCCTCCCAAAGCAATCCGGCTAAGTAAGCGGCAAATGAAGCCTGTCGTTTCTTGGTGTCTGAGTCCATCTCGGTAGATAGCTTGTTCAATTTTTCATTGAGTCTGCGCGCCATCACCTGGGCGTTGTCATAATCGCCTAGCATAAGATAGTTGAGAGCCCGATACACTGTAATGAGAACAAACTCAAAGATTTCAGCTTTAAATTGTACAAGCCCTTCTTGCACTATCATTGCACCTGTCTCGCGAGAAACACTGGTGTAGTCGTTGAGTTCCGCTCGCTTCTCGGCTTCTGCAAAAGCTTTGTTACTTTCTTCGTAACGTCCTGCCTGGTGAAGTGCAGTGGCGTACTCCAGTAAATACGCAAGTTGGTCGCCTTCAGCACTTTCGTATTTGTCTTTGAAGGCCTTGATTGCCGTGTCGTACTGCCCAGCCTGCATAGAATCCCGCGCGCTAGAAACGTAATTCTGATACGAGGCACACCCTAAAATATAAAAGGCGCTTAGCAGAAGTAAGCGCCCCAAAAGTTTATTTAACGACATCCATTAAATGCCAACGCGGCGTTTTTTAAATTTCTTACGAATCTCTTTTTGATCAGCCCACTCGTGTTCGCTTGTCTTAAGATTTGTCAGCATCAAAGTGAGTTTGTAGTAAACCGTCTTTTCTTTACCAACTTCCTTCACGATGGAATCCAAGCGGCCGTTGATGATGTAGTCAGCGCCCGATTGTCCGCCTGGGCCTTTTTTAGTTTCACCTGAAACCATACCGGAGTTTTGATACTCGTATTCGTCGGCGATGTCTTGGCGAGCTTCTTTATCGAGAAAACGAACCTTGCCCGAAGACATAAGATCCACCTTCACCATATCCATAACGTTTTGCCCATCAATGACTTCGGCTGTTTTATTTTGCAATTTAGTTACCATGACAAGTGGTGGTCGCTTGGCTTCAGCGATGGTGCGATTTTTTAACAAACTAGCGACCAGTTCGTTTACTGCTTTTTGCATGTCAGTTTCTGACCACAAATCATCCAGCAGGTTTTCGTTGTTTACGTCATCGTAGGCACCTTTTGAAAATTGGCGCGTACCGCAACCTTGTAAAAAGAGCATGCTCGAAACAAGTGCGATCAATAAAATAGATCTCATTAGAACCTCCATTGGTATGGCTAAAGCTATCAACTTATTTGTGAATTGCGAACTTATTTTACGGTCGACCCGTTGAGTAGAGGTGACAGAGGTGCAAGTCGGTCGTGTTTTGCTGCCGTTGGTGCCGGCACCATGTTGTCGTCCTGAGCGCAGCGAAGGATCTGACTTACTTAAGTTCTACAAAATGGGCTTTGGAATTTTATCACTGAATTTAGGCATCAGTATTCTACTGGCTAATACTCTTCGTCGCCTTCCATGCTGTCCACATCGATGACGGGATTGGATTTGATGACTGCCTGTTCTGGTTCGATTTTTTGAACTTTTACGACTTCTAGTTTTTCGTTGAGCTCCACTGCATAGCCCATGGATAGTGCCTTCTTTTTGTACTCCTCGGCAAATTGTCGCTTTTGCATAGCGTTCATCTGTGCCGATCTCTGGTCGTTCAAAAGTCGTTGATTGATCTTGTTCTCCAAGCTTTCAACAGCCATTCCCTTAAAATCACTTTCGGCGATGTCTTTTGCCGCGGAGCCGACAGAGGCTTCTAATCGCAAACCCTCTTCCTGATGACTTGCGTTTCCAGACGGTTGATAGCCCTCGTTGATTTGCGGCGCCTGTTGAAAGTTTTCAATGTGGACCTTTTCGCGCTGAAGCTTCGATTTAGTCTGTTCTTGTTTGCGAACCTTGTCGACTTCGCCGTAGGTGACGGTAGATCGTTCTTTGGGAGGTGGGTTACCACTGATAAATACGACCGCACTGACGATCAATAAAACTCCACCACCAATAAGATAATTAAGCTTATTTCTTTCCATACACGCTTATCGGCTTGGATTTTCATCTTCTAAAGCTGGAAATAGTATCTCAAATTGGGTCCCACGTCCCACCTCTGATTCCACTTTTATCTCCCCGCCATGGCTTTTTACAATGCCATAGGAGATGCTCAGGCCTAGACCCGTTCCTTGGCCCACGTCTTTTGTCGTGTAAAAAGGGTCAAATATCTTATCAATGTCATCTTTGTCGATCCCGACGCCCGTGTCGGCGATCTTAATACTCACCATTGCGTCGCGCTTCAGGTAATTTACCTGAATCGAAACAGCGCCTTCACGGGTAATAATTGCCTGAAACGCGTTTGAAATAACGTTCATAAAAACTTGGCTTACCTGGTTGGGGTTCCCGATAATCAAGGGGATAAAATCCTCATAGCTCTTCAAGATTTTAATTTTGTCGTTTTTAATTGCTCCGCGCAAAAGATCCAAAGTAGAGTCAATACAATCTGTCACACTGAACTTCTTTTGGTCTTTGTCGCTCGAGCGCGAAAAGGTGCGAAGACCAGTCACTATGTCCCGAGTGCGCCGCGCCCCCTCCTCACAGGAAGCGATAAGTTTAGGAAGATCCTTCGCTATAAACTCATAATCAAATTTCTTTTTTATTTTTTCAAAGTTTTCGTTCTTCTTGCTTAACTCCTGAATCATTGCCAACAGAGAGTTGGTGTATTCGCGCAAGTGTTGCATATTGCTATACACAAACCCGATAGGATTGTTCAATTCGTGCGCGACCCCTGCAACGAGTTGACCAAGACCTGCCAATTTTGCAGATTGAATGAGCTGGGTTTGTGTTGCCTGCACTTCGGTGTTGGCTTTTTCGAGATCGATGATCTTCGCCTCTAAATCCGAGCGATACCCATAAATGGTTTGCGACATTTCGTTGAAGCTTTCAGACAACAGACCAATCTCGGTTTTACTTTTAATTTCAACCTGAATGGGCTCGCTGTAGGTTTTCATTTTTTGGATGGCGTCGACCAGTCGAGCAAGCGGCTGAATAATTTGGTGGGTGAAAAAATAACTAAAAATTAAAAGACAAAGAATGAGGAAACCAAAGGCCAGCAATAACAAATATAAAACGCGAGAAAAACTCTTCGTCAGCGCATTTTTGGACGCGCCAATGGCAATCAAAAAGCTCTGATCTCCCCACTTAACCGCCGTTGAGATAAACCCAAAGTTTTGTCCCTTGAGGGAAATATCAAAAGAATGATTCTTCCCTCGTAAAAAATCCTGTGACAGTTGCTCACGCGTAAATTTTTCTTCGGGCAAACTGGTGACAAAAATATCACCCTTCGGGCCAAAAAAAACGATATCCATCCCCTGCTGATTTTTAAGACTATTAGTGATTTCATTTTCAAGAACGATTGATTTTTCGAGATATCCCGTCCAACTCAGTTTTTCATCTTTAATTTTTTTAATCACACTGAGTTGCAAGTGCACCTGCGCATTGTTTGAAAAATAAAAAGCATGCGACGTCGTGTCTTTTTCCACTAAACGATCGACCAACTTTGCGTCTAAAACAGAGGGTCCAATATTTGCAAACTCGCGACTTCCAACGCGCAATAGAAGTGTCCCATCTGCATTGTAAACCGCAAACGATGACGGAACCTCTTCTTCGAGGCGTTTAGTAAGAGTATCTTTGAGTTCGTCCACCGACGAAGTTTTGAGGAGGTACAGTATTCCGTTATCCTCAGCAATTTCGTTGAGCCGAGTTCGCGAAAAGCTTTCGTATTCGTCAAATAGATCCTGTACTTGTTTTGTGTAAACAATCAATCGTTCGAAAATCTCATCTTGGACCGCTGATTTGAACTGCTGTGCCAATAGAATGACGACGAGAACTAGCGGTAAAAGTGAAAACAAAACGATCCAGCGGATGAACAAAGTTCTCAACGAAATGTATTTAGCTTTTTTAGGGTTTGTGTTCATAGGAAAACCGACCCTGGGTTCAACCCTATTCTGTGATCACTTGTCTGAGAAGATCAAGCTCTGCAAGAACTTTCCCTGACCCCATCACAACACACGTAAGGGGGTTTTCAGCAATCGATACAGGTAGGCCCGTGCGTTCGCGGAGGAGAACATCTAAGTTATGTAAATGAGCGCCACCACCGGTAAGAACGATGCCATTGTCGACGATGTCCGAAGCGAGCTCGGGCGGAGTTTTTTCGAGAGCTGTCCGAACGGCATCGACAATCTCACTCAACGGATCACTGATCGCATCGTTTATTTGCTCACTTGTAATTTCTATGGTCTTAGGCGCGCCGGCGACGAGATCGCGGCCTTTGATTGTCATTGTACGCATTTCGTCAAAAGGATAGGCGTTCCCAATTGTGATTTTGATTTGTTCAGCCGTTCTCTCGCCAATTAACAGATTAAACTGACGTCGAACGTAATTTATAATTGCCTCGTCCAGTTTGTCGCCAGCAACTTTGATAGACCTGCAATAAACAATTCCACCTAATGAGATAACCGCAACACCTGTTGTTCCACCACCAATATCAACAACCATACTGCCGATTGGTTCTGTGATTGGTAAACCGGCTCCGATAGCCGCAGCCATTGGCTCTTCGATCAAAAAGACTTCACGCGCGCCCGCAGACAAAGCGGACTCACGAACTGCTTTTTTCTCAACCTGAGTAATTCCATAAGGCACGCAAATAATAATGCGTGGACGAATAAAACTGCGACTGTTTCCCATAGACTTCGAGATAAAATACTTGAGCATGGATTGAGTCACTTCGAAGTCAGCGATAACACCGTCTTTGATAGGTCGAATGGCAACGATGGTTCCGGGAGTTCTTCCCAGCATTTCTTTAGCTTCTTTGCCAACGGCTAAGACTCGGTTCTGCATGCCACGATAGTTTTTTTGCACAGCCACCACTGAGGGCTCATCAATAATGATATCCTCCGCTGCCTTTGAGTAAACCAACGTGTTTGCGGTTCCTAAATCAATAGCAATGTCATTTGAAAACATGTCTGAAAATCTATGCCAAAAAGCCATTCAAACCCCGTTGTTGAAGCGTGTACTAGGGCGTATGGACGACTATTTTAGAGCAAACCGGAAATTTTTAAATTGTCCACACGCTCTCAGACTAGAGTTTTACAAAATAAGAGTCAATACGTTAGGTTGCACCCTTGCGCCTTGCGCGAAAAGCGAGCATCTCTTTTCGCGAACAACACTAAGAAAGAGCTCGCAATTCAAAAGCAATTTTTTTGTCTAAATTATCTATCTGCTCCTGAGGTGAGTTGGGAGCAAATAATGGCGCAATGAGAGGGGCCAAAGATCTGCCGTTATCTTCGTGAAACAAAAAGAGCGGACTTCTCCGACAATAGAAATCCACCATACTCAAACACATTTCATTGTGAATGCAAAACTGTGCCTCTGCTTGCCACAATCGCTCTTTTTCGTTGCCAGATTTTATCTCCTTCATCATTTCCAGAATTGTGAAGGCTTCCTCACCTCGTCGATTGATCAAAAATTCGACAATGCTCTCCGAAAATCCAGATTCTTCGGAGATGCTCTCCACTTGTAAACGCAGCCTCTCGAGCTTGGCCAAAGTTGCTGCTGGATTTAGTGGCAGCGTTGTATTTGCCGACTTTAAACTCATACGCTTCTCAAAGGAAAAACTACGCAAGCAAACGTCCACGATCTCCTCAGCCATAGACCGGTACGTCGTGTATTTTCCACCCGCTACAAGGGTAAGATTCTTTTCAGGAGTAAATATCTCATGCTCCCGACTGGTTTTTCCCTCGGAACCCGAATTGTCCTGAACAAGGGGGCGCACCCCGCTGTAACACGAAATCACATCTGTTTTTTTCAGATTCAACGCCGGGAAGTAATCATTTGTTGTGCGCAAAAGATAGTCCACGTCTTCGGCGTCGACCCTTACCTGGGAGGGATCAGTTTTGAAATCTGTATCAGTAGTCCCTACAATAACTACATCTCCGCGTGGTATTACAAAAATAATTCGCTCTTGCACGGCCATTACCACCGCTTGATTTACTGGGATTTTATTGCGCGGAAAGAGTAGATGAATACCCTTCGTTGGCCGTAAAACTTTTTTCCATCGGGGCAGCGTTTGGGCGCCAAAAATATCGGTCCATGGCCCCACACACCCGACAACGTGACGAGCTTTGAACAAATAGTTTTCAGACGTTATGCAATCTTTAGCTCGAACGGTGTAACCGCCGTCGCTTGCATCGCAACCTTCAACAGTCACGTAGTTGGCGACCTGTGCCCCTTCTTGGTGGGCAGAGCGCAAGGTTTCTATCACGAGTCGATCATCTTCCATGTAGGCATCAGAGTATACCACCGCCCCTGAAAGCTCTGCTTCCTTGAGTGTAGGTTCTCTTTGCAGGGTTGAACGGGCGCGCAAAAATTCGTGAACCTGTGGGGCTTCAAAAAACGAAAGGAGGTCGTACAAAATCATGCCCGCCTCCATTTTCCATAATCCCACACGCGATGATTTGTACACGGGAATAAGAAAGCGCAAAGGATGAACCATGTGCGGCGCCATTTGTAAAAGGTGGCGGCGCTCCATGAGTGCCTCATGGACAAGACCGAACTCGAAATTTTCCAAATAGCGAATGCCGCCGTGAACTAACTTGCTGGATCGAGAACTTGTACCAAACGCGAAATCATTTGCTTCCAAAAGGAGTACGCTAAGCCCGCGCATGGCCGCATCGCGGGCAACGCCAGCTCCAGTAATGCCGCCACCAACAACCAATAAATCAAAAACTTCGTGCTGAGATTGTTCGAGTGTAGTCTGGCGAGAAAAAGTGTTAAACATCTTACGTCCTAAATCGGGCGTGTAGACAACGCCCTAGGTTCCCATCTTCGTGCTTGAAAAACTTCCGAGTTCTATGGGCTCCTGAGTTTGAGCAACAGTTGTTCCTTTAACGAACTCCAATTGTGTATTGAAAAAAACTTTTTGTAAATGTTTGTCGCGAGCCCACCGGTAGGCGATATCAATCATTTCTTGTGCGTCTGCCGCTTTGCGGGCGGACACGTGTTCGATCCATAAGCTCTGCGTCCATCCTTCAAAAAATAGAAGCGGCTGGCAAAGAATGTACGCGGTAAGGTCCCCATTTTCTCGCTTGCAAAATGACCACCCAAGGGGGAGATAATGTTCTAAGGCTTCTTTGCGCCACCGCGCATGCCATGCAGCCATTTCGCGTTCAAATTCAGCACCCGTTTGTCGGGACCTCTCGAAAGTCAAAATCGATTCTAAATCTTGCGGTGCTAATATCTTTACTTCGGTCATGGGCTGAAGATATCCTTTGGTGCATGACGGTCAAGCCTTTTTCAGCAAAACTAAATGAGCAAATCCTCTCTCAAATCGACGCCCATATTCGCCAAAATGTGGGCCCGCATTTCGCAGCTTTTGATGCCGATGGTACGCTTTGGGATTCTGATGTGGGTGAGAATTTTTTTCAGTATCAAATCGATTTTTGCAATTTACCAGGTTTGAAGAGCCTTGATCCCTGGGCTCATTACATGAGTCTTAAAAAAATTCACCCCCCAGACGCTTACCTGTGGCTAGCGCAGCTCTGCGCCCCATTCCCCGTAGAAGAAATTAGAGAATGGGCACAAGAAACCCTTACATCATTTCCCCCAAGCGTGCTTTTGTCACAAAAAATACTCATAGCCGAATTACTGAAACGAAATATACAGGTTTTCGTGGTTAGCGCATCTACTCATTGGGCCGTAGAATCTGCAATGTCCATAGTAGGGCTTGCGCCCGAAAGCGCAGTGGGTGTTAAAACAAAAGTGGTAAATGGGCTTGTTACAAAACAGCAAGAGGGACCCATTACCTGGCGCGAGGGCAAACGCACTGCTTTGCTAGAAAAAACCAACGGTGTTCTGCCAATTTTATGTTCTGGAAATTCTTCAGGTGATCTTCATCTGCTCGAATGCTCAACGCTGATACGACTCGCCGTTCAAACACAAACCTCGAACTCGAAACACGCAGGACTTTTTCAAGATGAGCAAAAGCTTTTATCGGTAGCGCAAGACCGCGGCTGGTTCACGCACGCTTTTTACTAAGACCTTTTGACCCTATTTTTTTAAAAACGGAATTGCTCCCAAACGAACTTCTAGTGAAGCATAAGCTCTGAGAACATCTGCAGTAGTTTCGACAATGCGAAGCGAGGCTTCTGCCGAGGCCTGCTCGCGCAAGTTCACAATAAGTACGTTGGTGTCACCCTGTCGAAGGCGCGTTCGCTCGCCGTTTTCTAACTGTTTTGCCAAATCAAACTCTTGCAGGGAAAGCTCGCGTCGCTGAGTTGCCACCTCTAAGTTCTTTTGCAATGCCGTCAGTTCCGCTCGCCACTGACGCTCGAGAAGTTGTCTCTCAAACTCGACTTTTCGAATATTTGCCGACACCTGATCTCTTTGGCCACGGATGTTGCGATACTGCAAAGGCACCTGGAACTGCAAGCTTAAAGTTGTGTTGTCGTCATCGAGCTTGGTGGAACCCACTCCATTGTCTTTAGAGTACTCCGCTTTAAAATCCAAGCGTGGAAGAAATTGATTTTGCTGCAGATCCTTATCAATCTCGAGCTGCGAAAGTTGAACAGCAATGGCAGCAAACTCGGGCCGCTCTTTAATGGCTCGATTCATTAGCTCATCCACCGGTTTTTGGAACTGACCCATTTGATGGGGAATCGCCCAACGGGATTCAATATTTCTATCCGACTCGCTCGAAGATTCAATTTTCTTTTTGAGATCTTCTCTTGAGATAAATACGACAAACTGTGCTTCTCGGGACTTGAGTTCTAATTCTGCCTGAAGCAGTGCCGATTGCCGCAGAAGTACCGTTCTAAGATTGTCTTTTCGTTCGAACACGGCAATGTCGCCAGCCCGCGTGCGCTTTTCAAGCCACTGGTCGCGGGTCTTAGCAATATCTAAAAGATTTTTTTGGATTCGCCATCTTTCTAGCGCAATTTTCCAATTCCAATACGAAAACAATCCCTTTTCGATTTCGCGCAGTTCTGTGGCTCGCAACTGCAGCCTTTGCTGATCTAATTGTAATTTGCTTCTACTCCATGCGGCTCTTCGTGCATCGATGGCGAACCCACGCAAAAGAGGAAGTCTAACACCGAAGTTCCATTCGCCTTTATCTAAAGTTTCTTGCTCCCCATAATAAAGCGGAATCTCTCCCTGACTTTCTCGAAAGCCGGCATAGAGATCCAAGCCAAAGAGAGCTGTTGGCTTTCTGATTTGTGACTCGAAAACGGAGTTTTCGTAATCACCCGAGCTGTCCTTCCATTCGCCCTCAAGCACAATGTCAAAGGCGCCCCGTGCGGAAAGCTCCTGGGCCTCAGACACTTTGACATCTTGTTGGCTCATTTGCACCGTTGGGAACTGAGCAAGCACGTCATTAACGACCTCCGATTCAGTGACATCGGCAAAGGTCAGTTGAGCTAGCAACAAAAATACAAACATGACTCAGTCCTTCTTTTCATCTGTCATAATGGTCGTTTTATAGTTTGGCAGATTGCGCGATGGAAAACCATTAAACCTCCGCCAAATTTCGTATCCAAGGGGAACATCCCCCAACAAAACCCAGGAGCTTGCGCGAACACCTTGCCGCAAATAACGTGCATCAGGCCACTCATTTTTATCTGGCACGACGATGACGCGAAAATTTCCATGGCCATCATCCAACGCATCGATGGTGGAAACCCGGCCAAAGAAAGTTCCAACGGAGGCGTGAGGCACTCCGGAAAAGAAAACCGAGGGCCACCCTTCGAAGTTTAAGGCGACTCGGTGGTCCTCGTAAATCCAGGGCATATCGTTACCCGAAACCCAAAGCTCAACGGCACGGGATGAGGTCTCGGGCACGATGACTGCTAGGGGCTCGCCAGCTTTGACGTATTCCACGCCGCCAGCGGAGGTTTTTAAAATGCGCACAACGGTGCCATCAATGGGGGCCGTGATCATCTGCTGCTCTTGCCGTGAAAGACGCACATCAAAACGCGATAGCTCAGCCAGCGAGGAAGCTTCGTCCGATTCCAGTTTTGCCAGATCCATTTGTGCCTGTTCCAATTGTCGACGAGAACTGAGACCCTGTGCAAATAACTCTTTTTGCCTCTTCACGTTCAGGTAGGCAGTCTTACGACCTAATTCGATAGCTTCGAATTTTTTCTCGAGCGCATCGCGCTCTGTATTCATACGATCGATGATATTTGCATCGTTGTCCGACAGCTCCACAATCGGCTCGCCTTTTTTTACTTTCTGACCCTCTTGCACAAACCATTTTTGAATGCGCCCCTCGATAGGAGCGGCCAATTCCTGTCGCCGTTCTTCGGGACTCAGCGCCATTACGCGACCGTACCCCTGAACTGTTTGCATCCACGGCATAAACGCACAAAGTATCAAAAACAGAAAACTTGCGACCAAGGTGTATTTGGCGTATTTGTGCCAAACAAAACGATCCTCTGTTAAAAGTCTGATGGAATTTTTCGCTTTCATGAATCTTTTCCCTCTTGCAACAACTGCAGTTTCTTGATCGCCGCGGCAGAATCATAGTAGTAGTCGAGAATATTGGAAAACTTAAATAGGGATATAAGTAAGTTTGTGACAATAAGTTCGCTTGCGATGAGCTGTCCAATGGTCATTTGATTTTGAAATACCAACAACCCGCCAACAACCAACAATACAATGGCGGACAAAATTTTGATGATGAATAGACCCACTGATTGTTTGACATAATAGCCGTATCTTTTTTCCCTAACGGAGAAGTAATCAATCAATTGATGTTCGATTCTGTCCGTGCTGTTCGAATCCGTTGATTCGGACTGAAGCTCAAAGATTAAATCGTGTTTTTTTGTAGATTCTAAAAGCGCATATTCCATGGTCTTCTTTCCCATGACAACAGTGATCCAATAAAACGCGCCAATTAAGATTAACGAGTACATCACGAAGAAAGGGTGATAAATGCTTATCAAAATCAGCACAAGAACCGACTGGAGAACGAATGTAAAACCATCAAAGAATAAAGGGATTATGCTTTTTTGCAACGTGATAGATTCGAAAATGTAATTCCACTTTTTTTTGCTGATAGTTTGATTATTGTTTTTTGCAGCTTGAGCGGATTTTTGCGCATCTTCGATAGACCGCAAAAACAAACGCCGCTGCAAGTATTCGGAAAGATGCATTTGCAAAACCCGCATGATCGTTATTCCAACAAAAAAGAGCCCCACAGAAAGAATTAAGAAAATCGTCGATTGCTGAAACACCAGAAGAGTGTATTGCTGGATTAAAGACTGAATCAAAAAAGGAATGGAAAGAATTAAAAAGCTACTGACCGTGGTAAAAACCAACATCGATCGAATACTTTTCTTTTCCGACTTAAAATATTCGAGCATTTCTTGCAACATGCATCCTCCAGAGTTTTTAAGAGTATCGACCTTTTTTTTAGTTAGGTAAAGTAGATAATTAAATAGATATTCATCGGTTTTTCAGATAACTTAAATAAATGGAATGGCTCAACTATCATCATCTTTACTACTTTTGGATTCTTAAACAAGAAGGCTCGTTCACCAAGGCCGCCCAGCGCCTGAGTGTTTCCCAGTCTTCAGTGAGCGAACAGATCTCATTGTTAGAGGAGCGTTGCAATACCCCACTCCTCGATCGCACCAATCGAAGACAGCTTCACTTTACAGAAAGTGGTTTAAAGGTCATCGAGTACGCAAATAGTATTTTTGAAACTGGACAGGAGCTTGTGCGGTGGCTCAAAGATCCTGAACACAAAAGCTCGAAAGTTGTGCGCATCGGAGTCCAATCGGGAATGTCGAGGGGTGTTCAAATCGAGTTTCTAAAACCCATCCTCAATAAACCCGAGCATAAAATTGAAGTGGTTTCCGGCGACCAAGAGCGTCTTCTGAGATTGCTGAATGATTATAAAATCGATCTGATCTTGATGTCGAGCGCGCTTGACGAACGTTTTTCGTTTCAGAGCTATGCACATGTTCTGTTTACAAGCTCGGTATGTGTGGCTGCGCGATCAGGACTTAAACTCAAAGAGCGCGATATAAAAAAAGCTCTCGCTCACTACCCTTTGTATTTGCCAAGTGTCTCTTTAGAAATCCGAGTGCAAATTGATGCGTATTTCGAGAGGCATAGAATAAAGCCCAACATTGCAGGTGAAATTGATGATATTGCTCTCCTCAGAATGTTAGCGCTATCGACCGATGCGCTTGTGCTTATTCCCGAAATTGGGGTAGATCGCGACATCGTCGATAAAACCATCAAAGTGCATCATAAGTTTTTGGATATCAAAAAGTACTACTACGCCATCACTCGACAGCAAAAGTACCCAAACCCCTTGAGTGGGTTCTTAATCAAATCGATGAAAAAGGAATAATCTGTAACCTTTTACCATCTCGCTTCGCCCCTTTGAGGACGTTTGTTTGAACGCACACCAACGTTAAATAAATTGAGTCGATAGGTTTATAAAGAGAGAGCACAATTTTTGCTCTCTCACTTGCAAATTTATTTAAGCCACTTTTTAGCTTTTGCATTTGGCGCAAAGTATTTTTCTACTTCGGCAAATGGAACTCTTACCGAAAGTGCACACGGAGTCGCTACATGGGGTGGATTTACAGTCAGCACAACGGTCTTGTTAGCTGCGTAGCCTGAGATCAATGGAAAAAAAGACTCCAGTGATTCTAAGACTTCTTGTTTTGTTTGACCAGAATAGCATCCACTATATGCGTCTGCATCTTTGGCAATTTCTGAACCTATATTTTTATAAATGATTTGAGCCAATTCTTTTTGATACGCATGAAACTTATCCCAGTTGTCACCCGAAAGATCTTGCACGGGAATTTCTGAGTCTAACAGAACCTGTTCGCCCGTTTTTGAGTCGAAAGTCATGTAATATGTCCCGTAGTTAGGATGAGCTCCGCCACAGTAGCTGCTCGTAGTTGCTTCAACACCAACATAGTTTTTATTGAGTCCAACAATTCGAGCACTGACACTTGCGTAATACGAAATTTGAGCATCGGCGCCGTAAAACTCTTCAATTTCTTTTTTAACTTCGTCAGCGCTTAGGCCGCAACCTTCTGTTGCCATTTCCTCGATTTGTTTGCTAATCACATTATAAGCAGGAGCTGCTGACTCTGGTAAAAGCTGTGGGTAACTTGCATACAGTTCGTACACACCTTCAACCTTTTCCTCATTTAAAACTGTTTTAAAAGAATCGGCGTGGGATGTGATACTCACAAATACACTCATTAACGTGAACGTCGTAACGATAAAAAATTTCATTAAAGTCTCCTTTTGCGTGGCGCTGTTAAGCGCTTTTGTTTACCTAAACCTAGCCGGAGCCGAAATGATTGGGTATGCCCACGTAGAAAAATAGTAATAATTTCAGCTAACACATTTGAAACCTAATATCTTAGGTACAATCTAACATCATCGCTGTGAGTATGAAGCAACTGCGAGTGTAAGGTATGCATTAGCAAAGAGTGTAATAATGTATGCAGTACAAACTGGGAGGCGCTAGATTGGCGTCTCGATACATTTCGTACGATCACAAACCGTCGTTGTTGGTGTGATCATCTGACACGTTCCCATCATATTACCACCCTCAAGCTGTAGGATCTCTTTGCTCACCAATTCATGAAGCTTCGCTCGCTCAACTATTTTTGCATAATGACTGTTGCGCTGAGAGACAACTAGAAAACCCGCTGGGCCACCGCAGTGCCTTGCGCCGAGGGCGACACTCGTACACTCGTCGGATCTAGTGCACGAAAGATCTCTGTTGAGATCGAGGATTTCTTGCATAAGATCCTCAGCATTAGGTTTCGCTTTGCTCGGTGGTGCATCCCCAACCGCGTGGCTTGAAAATGCAAATATTAAAAGTGCAGTCATAGTAAAAATATACATTAAGAAAGTCCTCTCTCGGCCATAACAGCTTCAATTTCATTGATATCTTTTGGTGCTAAAATCGTCATTACTTCGTGTCCAGCGGACGTGACGAGAACGTCATCTTCGATGCGAACGCCAATTCCCCGATATTCTTTTGGTACTGTGTCGTCATCCACCGGAATGTACAGCCCAGGCTCAACGGTAATAACCATGCCGGCTTCAAGCAGGCGCGACTGACCGTTGATTTTATAAAGTCCAACATCATGCACATCCATCCCTAAAAGATGCCCGATGTTATGTGGATAGTACTTGCGATAGGCCATGGATTGGATGTTCTGCTCCACAGTGCCTTTTAAAAAACCCATCTCTAAAAGTTCTTGTGTGAGCAGTCGACGGGCCACTTCCTGAAGCTCTTCGTAACGAAGGCCTGGCTTAACCATGGAAATTAAATGAGTTTGCACTTTTAAAACACGACTATACACATCTTTTTGTGCGGCAGAAAACTTGCCATTCATTGGATAGGTACGAGTAATGTCTGCCGTGAAATAATTCTTTTCGGCTCCGGCGTCGATTAATAATAGGTCGCCGTCTTTACTGGCTGAATTATTATCTCGGTAATGGAGGATGGTTGCATTGCTACCTGCTGCGATGATGGAAAAATATCCCTCGCGATGTGCATTGCGCGAAAAGAACTCGTTGAAAAGGATGGCCTGAATTTCTTTTTCGTTCATTCCAGCTCGCACTTTTTGCATCACTGATTTATGAGCTTCCGCAGTTAAACGACAAGCTTCACGATGCCATTCGATTTCTTGCGCGCTTTTCACAATGCGCATTTCGCCAATAACTTCCTTGGGATCGTGAATGGGCAGCATGCCACGCCCTGACCGTCCAAGCGTCGTTACAAATTCTTTAATGGCTCGCAAAACTAACCAATCTCGCTCGGAAGTTTCCAATGTGTAAAAAACTCGCTCCACTCCAGTGAGAAGTGTAGGTAGCTTGGCGGCAAAGTCTTTAAAATCATAGGCTTCGTCGACACCGAATATGGATTTTGCACCCTCGAGTCCATAACGATACCCATCCCAGATTTCCTTTGATGGATCCCGGGGACGAACAAACATTCTGAATGGATTTGCTTGATTTGGTAAAAATACGCAAATGGATTCTGGTTCTTCAAATCCAGTCATGTAAACAAAATCGCTTTGCGCGCGAAAGCGTTCCCAACCACTTTCTACGCCAGAAAATAAAATCAAAGCTGAGTTCGGCGCTTTTTTTGCAAACTCGTCGCGACGTTTTTTGAACTCCTGTAAATTACTGAACGTGCGGTTTTTCAAAGTGAACTCCCTTTTTAGAAATCATATTTTTTGTTGATCTGTTCCAGCTGCGATGTCGCACTTTGTTTGCCAAGTTGAATAAGACGCAATCTTTGATCCGTGTCTGTCATTTTGAACGAAGACGTGTCGATACTGATGACTTCGTGGACACCAGAACTCTTGGCATTTTTTAAACTTTGCATCGCCGCCGACCAGGCCAGCCACACACCGTCGGTGTCGTCCCAATCGGCAAATTGTTTTTTATCAACGTTGTCTAGAACGTTCACCAGCACTATCAACTCTGCGCCGGCAGATTTTAAAAACTGAACCGACTCTTGTAGAGCAAACGGGGCCGCCAGTACATCCGAATGTTGGAACATGGGCGGGAAGTACCAGCATCCGCGCATTGAATTTTTAAGACTGCCCTTAGTGGCTAACGAAACGCGACCCGATGGGGCGCGCAAATAGGGACATGCAAACGGAATTTTTGTTTGCTCGATGCGTGTGTCAGTAAACACCTTGCCTAAAAAAAGATCGTAGTCTTTATTTGCGGCCGGATTCATCTTTTTAGAAAACAATCCTTTATCAGCGAACGTGGCCTTGGGGAGTTGCGATACTTTCCAGTCCATCTCGTGAATCTGTCCGCTGAGCGCGAACAGGCCTCCAACCAGAGCTCCCCACTCTAGGCCTGCCACAGCAACCACGGGTAGTTTATTTTTTTCGATTTCTTGCAGAACGCCTATTTGAGCTAAAGTTTTTGCTCCACCGGGTCCAAAAATAAGACCCACGCGAGGCGCTCTTTGCCCCACAAATTGAGGGACGTTCACGGTTTCTGGAACGCCTGCGGGAACCTGTGCATTTGAACTTGATGGCATTTGAATCGTTGGATCTTGCGGGGCAGAGGTGGGTTTCGTTTGGCAAGACGCTGCCAAGAACATAAAAATCAAGCCACCACTAATTTTTTTGCAGATATATAAAATACTCTTGGTTTCCATCTTCTCCCCGAACATTAGATTTAAGCGTACCGAGAACTTTCTTGCCGTCATCTATAAGGGTTTTAACTGTTTTTTCGAGAACACGCAAACCTTCCTCATCTGGGACAGTTCCTTTTTTGCCGTGCACGCCCCTACCGACTTCAAATTGTGGTTTGAAAAGAATCAGTGTCAGGCCTCCGGTTTTTAGTAGTTCCCATTGCGCTGATACAACAAAGAGTGCGGAAATGAACGAGACGTCACATACGAGCATGTCAAACGGTAACAAGGCGCCCGCTTGCTCAACGGCCTTTAAAGTCTCAGGCGGTAATGGATGGCGTGCATTTATTTTTTCAAGACTCAGGATATTTGGATGGCCAGCTACGCGCGGATGTAGTTGGGCGTGCCCCACATCAACGCCCACGACGAAGCTGGCTCCATGGTGTAATAAACACTCGGTAAACCCGCCGGTGGATTGCCCAAGATCTAAAATTTGCATGTCCTTTACCGAAATATTCCAAAAAGCCAGAGCCTCGTGGAGTTTGGCTCCTGAACGTGAAACGTATTTTAGTTCAAGATCCTCGGTAATTTCCCAATCGTCTGGAGAAAGTGATTCAACCTCTTGCGAAACTTTAGTAATTTGGATTTTTCGACCACCGCGTTTTAGAAAGACCAGTCCTTTTTCGATGGCGACTTGGGCCTTTTTACGCGAATCAAAAAGTCTTAATTCCAACAAAACTTTGTCTGCTCGTCTCAATTATTTATTCCGCGTCAGATTGTATTGATAAAAACTGCGAAGCTCACGATACGGAAGTGGCAATGTCTCGATCTGCGCCAAACCGTCCTGGGTTTTTTGCTCGAGCAACTCTGAAACTTTTTGCGCGCTTAGAAAAAAAAGGACGCTTTTAGCAGATTGATCTTCGGCCCCGTCCAAAAGATCATCTTTAATTTGAAAACACAGGCCAAGATTTAAACCCAATACACGGAGTTTTCCACACAGCTCTTGCGATGCTCCAGCCACAATGGCAGCCCCTTCGATGGTTGCAGAGATAAGCTCAGCTGTTTTGTTCGCGTGGACTTTATAAACAGCGTCCAAGCCATTGAGAGGCTGTCCCAATTTCATGTCCATGGCTTGGCCGCCCACCATCCCACTAGCTCCTGCAGCTCGTGCGAGAAGCAACGTGAGACGCTGGGCTATTTCTGGAGTGTCGGCATAGGCTTTTGCGATGACAAGAAAACCTTCGGTCAACAGTGCATCGCCTGCTAAAAGTGCTAGCGACTCACCAAATTTTTTATGGTTTGTGGGCTGGCCGCGCCGCTCATCATCGTTATCCATGCATGGTAGGTCATCGTGGATGAGAGAGTAAGTATGGATCATCTCGACGGCTGCGGCCCAGCCAACGGCTTGCGAAGAGACTGTGAGAGCGAGTGTAGGGCGAAATCGCTTGCCGCCAGAAAACAGCGAGTATTTCATCGCCTCGTGCAACTGCGGCGACAACGAATTGATTTCGGACGCGCGAAGAGCAAAGTATTCATTTAAAAAAACTTCCACGGCCTCGGTGGTGTTAAGAATCTCGTTATAATCTATCAGATCCCCGCTCATGCTTTAAAAGGCTGGATCACTGGTTGGCCTTGAGCATCTTGTCCCAGGAGCAACTCAACTTTTTGCTCTGCCTCGTCCAGTTCTTTTTGACAAGTTCGTGAAAGCTTAACGCCTTCTTCAAAAAGCTTTAATGAATCCTCTAATGGAATGTCGCCGCCTTCCATTTTTGCAACGATTTCTTCGAGGCGATTTAATTTTTTTTCAAAGTCCATGACGACTCCTTCTGCCCTTCGGGGCTAATCTAGTTGACACTTTTTGCTCTCGGCCTACGCCTCGGCTAATCTAGTTGACACTTTTTGGCTGCCAAACTTGCGTCGGCCTAAACCTCGGCAATCTAATCTTGCTTTTGGTCGGCTTCCGTTTCAGTCTCGAATCTTGAATCTGCTGCTCCTAAAACTTTTACGCGCAACGCGCCTACGTTTAGTTGAACATCTAACTCTTGATTTGCTTTCACTTGGCTTGCTTCTTTTACAATTTTGTCACCGCTAAACACCAATGCGTAACCGCGACCCATCACCTTTAATGGACTAAGAGAATCCAACATCGAAGCAATCCCCGAGAGTTGGCGTTTTTGTTTTTGTAATAAAAAGGCAATGTCCTTTTGCATGGTTTGCTGCAAATACGAAAACCGTTGCCGGCGGGCATGGAGAATCACTCGCGGGCTTTTCATTTTTTCGCGCAGCAATCGCACTTGCATGCGTTGGTCACGGGCAAATCTCTGCCAACCTAAAATCATTCGCTGGTGAAGCTCATCGCACCGAATTGCTAAGTCTTGCAAACGTCTTTTAGGATCAATCAACTGACCTTGAAGACGGTGCAACAGGCTTTGCTGTTGGCCAAGCGTGTACTGGATTCTTTGGAGTATATGTTTTTGTAAATTGCGAATTTTTTCGGAAAGTTCGCCTGCACTTTTCGCCACGATCTCGGCGGCTGCCGAAGGCGTTGGTGCACGCACGTCTGCAACAAAATCAGCAATCGTAAAATCAATTTCGTGCCCTACCGCTGAAATGATCGGAATCTTAGAAGCAAAAATGGCTCTTGCTACCTTTTCTTCGTTGAAGCACCACATGTCTTCGATGGAACCACCGCCGCGCCCGACAATAAGCACGTCGAATCCACCCACTGCATTTGCAAGCCGGATTCCACGGACAACTTCGTCAGCCGCTCCTTCGCCCTGCACACGTGCGGGAATCACGGTGATTTTTCCGCTGCGGTATCGGCGACTGAGAACATTTAGAATGTCTTGAATCGCAGCCCCGGTGGGCGAAGTGACTACGCCGATACTTTTTGGAAGTAAAGGAAGGCTTCGTTTGTGTTCAGCATTGAATAATCCTTCTTGAAAAAGTTTTTCTTTAAGCTGCTCATAAGCCCGCTGCAAAGCACCTGCGCCTACGGGCTCCATGGTTTCGCAAAAAATTTGATAATTTCCTCGTGGCTCGTACACCGTCACGCGGCCGCGCGCAATAACCTCCATGCCGTTATCTGGACGAAATTTGAGCCGGCCGTTAAAGCCCTTAAACATCACCGCGCTAATCTGTGATTTTTCGTCTTTTAAACTAAAATAAAAATGACCCGAGGTGTGAGCTTTAAAATTTGAAATTTCACCCTGCAGCCAAACTGATTTGAATTCGCCTTCGATTTGCTCTTTGATCATTTGGTTTAGATTCGAAACTGTGAGCACAGTTGGCTCGGAAGGTTTTTCTGGTTCGGCCGCCGCTTCGGGTCCGGTATCTTCAACGAAGGGTAAGGACTCAGATGTTTTTTTGCGCAAAATCTCTGGTCCCGGCTCCAGTAGCGTATTCCATTTGTTGAAACTCATTTGATCGGAAGACTGTTCTTTTGACGACGTAATTTTCACGGACGCAGATTAGAGGTGGGTTTGTCCGGGGTCAATGAGGGAAAAAAAAATTCTGTGGCAGCTAGGAGAAACATGGAAATCCCAAAATTCAGCAGGTGGGTGGCCATATAACAACTTTAGGCTTCCCAGCTTAAACTGGGCCTGCACACCATTGTCAGGGACAGCCCCCTTAGTATGCTTGTAGGATTTCTGTATTCTCAGCTTTACGCCACAGAACCCAATTACAATACTAGCAAAACTCTCGTCGGAGGGTTACACAATTTTTTGTTTTGCGCCAAAAGTCGATGCTTTTTTCTCAAACTTGACTTTTGTTTTCGCCATGCACTTCCGATACCAGTTTTATGAATTTTGAAACCTTGGATTTTTTAACAATGTGGCTGGCTTTTATTTACGGCGTCGTTTTATTTTTTGTGCTCGAAATCCCATTATTAAAAAAATTAGAGGCGACGCATGCCAACT
The DNA here is from genome assembly GCA_043757265.1 of Bdellovibrionales bacterium. Taxonomy (GTDB): domain Bacteria; phylum Bdellovibrionota; class Bdellovibrionia; order Bdellovibrionales; family JAGQZY01; genus JANPLN01. The sequence goes on from JAYUQP010000045.1 coordinate 25,625, forward strand.
ATTTTCTCATTTTGAGACAACATCGTCCTATCGCATTGTTTTGCCTTTGGTTTGGTGGCCTTTGGATCCTCCAAGATGTTCTGACAAAGGTCTAAAGTTGAGACACTTTTTTACCGATACAGTCATATAAAACAAGGGGGCTTCATGCGCCGTTACCTTTTCCTTATCTTATTTGCTTTCCATTTTGACGCTTTCAGCGAAGAAGAACTTACTCCAGAAGAGCGAAACGCAGCCTGTGACGCTGCAATAACCGCAGCGCGGACGAATGTGCAAAATCAACTGAACACCTTGAACAACACAATTGCCAATAACCCACATGCCGTGGATGCTGCATCCGATCAACCCCTCACCACAGGAAATCCTGTGACCGATGCCATGGCTGCGGTGAGTAAAGCGCAAAACGATTTAGCGCAAGCGCAGCAGCAAAAAACGCAAGCTCAATCGCAAGTGGATAACGAGTGCTTCCAGCAGTTTGAAGATATCTCTGATAAAGCCCACGACATTCGGCAAAAAGATTACGACCGGCTTCGCCAAATCAACATGGCCGAAGGCGAAAAAATGAAACAAGAATCGGAAATACGCTTGGCCTGCTGGAAAGAATCATCGGGATTGTACCAAGGTGAAATTGCAAGACTTGCTACCTACGCAAATAGAACAGTGGGCTCGTTGAGTGGCGCTACTCGTAGCAAAAAAGATATCGAAGGTCTGCGTACGAATTTCTACAACCAATGCTGCAATAGTCCCGCGACTCAGGAAGCTTTGCGCTCTTGCAAATCCGATTTAGATATCAAAATGCGAAATTTTAGTTCGATGGCAACCGAGTTTGCGTCCGACCTCGAATATCATGAGAACACGAAGATGACCCGCATGAATGAACATTGCAAGCTGCGCCAAGAACAGATTGACGCGCAATTTGCGCCAATGCGGAACGCAGCCATGCAAAGCATGGCGATGGGGGTGTTGGCTGTGACCATGGCTAGCCAAACCGCCGCCGCGAGCACCGAAGGACAGCAACAAGTGCGCGATACTTACAACAGCCTGGCTGACATATTGAATCCGACAAAGTGGGATCGCATCGTGCAAAAATGTACGAACTTACATACGGAACAGTCTGCAAACCCCTCTGTGGACTCGGTGCCTGCTGACGCTTACTCCCTTATGCGGCCAATTCATGCTGCCTGCCGCCCACCTGGTATGAGTGATTCCATCAACTGTTTTAAATCGTCTGGAACTTCAAGCTCGGAGCAACAACGCGCATCGCGCGCTACTGCATCTGGTCAGTAGTTAGTAGCTCCTTTGCGGAGCAACTTGTTTGGCGGAGCAATCTGTAAGTTAGTAGCTCCTTTGCGGAGCAACTCGTTTGGCGGAGCAATCTGTAAGTTAGTAGCTCCTTTGCGGAGCAACTCGTTTGGCGGAGCAATCTGTAAGTCAGTAGCTCCTTTGCGGAGCAACTCGTTTGGCGGAGCAATCTGTAAGTTAGTAGCTCCTTTGCGGAGCAACTTGTTTGGTGGAGCAACTCTAATAGCATCTTCGAGGAGGGACCTGTTTGCTGGAAACTTCTTCTAGGAAAAACTTTTTGTTACGGAAATTGGGTATTGTTGATTGGTCCTTTAATCCAGAAAACATTCTTGCATATGTTAACAGAGTAACTCATTCGGGCAACAACTTCATAACCAGGCTTGCACAGTCCTCTAACATAAACCCATTCAAGTCAGCACTTTAGTCGAATATCAGTTGCCTCGAAAACTCTCCTCTATTACTCTCGAGAAATGTCACGATTTCTTATGCGTCTTTTTCTCATCAATCTTGGTCTTGCATTTATTGTGTTTTTATCGGGAATTGGATATTTGTATTATACATATACAACTCTTCCCCAATTGATCACGGTGGAGGATTACAAGCCTCTTCTCTCAAGCGACGTCTACGCGCGGGGTGGCGAAAAAATTGGCGAGCTTTATAGCAGTAAACAAGGCGTTCGCATCCTGACACCCTACGAACAAATTCCTCCGCTTCTCGCAAAAGCTTTCCTCGCGGCCGAAGATGATTCTTTTTTTGAACATAAAGGGTTTAACGTTATGGCGATTTTGCGCGCAATTTGGATCAACACGATCTCTGGTAAGCGCAGTCAAGGGGCCTCTACAATTTCCCAGCAAACCGCGCGAACTCTTTTTTTGAGTTCGGAGAAAACGTATTTGCGAAAAATCAAAGAAGCTCTTTTAACGTACAAAATGGAAAGCAATCTGCGCAAAGAAGATATTCTTTATCTTTATTTGAATCAGATCTATTTGGGACAAGGCGCTTACGGCATTGCCGCAGCTGCAGAGACTTATTTTCGCAAAGAATTAAAAGATCTTACTTTGGCCGAAATGGCTTTGCTCGCTGGAGTTCCTACATCGCCGAGTCGTTTTAATCCTGTGGTCAATCCCAAGCGCGCCAAGGAGCGCCAACTTTATGTTCTTCAGCGGATGGCGACCGAGGGCTTTGCAAGTTCCGAAGAAACCAAAAAAGCTGGCGAAGAGGTTTTAAAAATTCAAGCTAAAAAAATCTACAAGGACACCGGGCCGTACTTTGTGGAAACGGTTCGGCAACTTTTGGTTAAACAGCTTGGCGAGGATGTACTTTTAGAGCAAGGGCTAAAAATCTACACGTCTTTAGATCTGAAGGCGCAAACCAAAGCCATCGAGACTGTGAACGCAGGTCTGCGTGCGATTGATAAAAGACGCGGTTATCGCGGAGCTAAGTCGCAAATCAATTTAGAGGATACGGAAGCCACTGATAAGTTTTTAGCGGAATCACGAGAAAAATTGATCAAGGAAAAAAACTCGAGTCTTTACCTTAAGGCCGATGGAACTCTCGTCATCTTCGAGCCCTTCGCTGAAATCAAAAAGAAAAGTAAAGATATCAAAAATATTCCACCGTATATTCAGATTAACGAAGTGGTAGAGGGCATCGTTACAAAAGTAGACGATCCCGCTGGTTTGGTTTACGTGCGCTTTGCCGAGTCGCAAGGTATCTTATCTCTTGGCGAAATGCTTTGGGCACGTCCATTCAATCCCGATCTTCACGCCGGAGAGCATCTCAATCTCAAGCGTCCTTCACAGGCGCTAAAGCCTGGTGACGTGATTGATGTGAAAGTACTTGCGAATGTGTACGTGCCAACGAAAACAACTGCAAAAAATAAAACGCCCGTTTTAACTTATAAAGATTTTGCGTCTTTAGCGCTAGAGCAGTTGCCCGAGGTTCAAGGAGCACTTCTCTCTTTCGACCTTGAGTCTGGCGACATCACAGCCATGATTGGCGGGCTGGATTATTCAAAAAATAAATTCAACCGCACGTATCAGGCTCTTCGACAAACCGGCTCTGCATTTAAACCCATTGTGTACGCTGCTGGCCTCGAACAAGGTCTCACCGTGGGCACGCCGATCATGGGCGCGCCCATCGTTTACGGCGCAAAAACCGAAGAAGAAAAAAAGGCTGCAAAAAATATCACCGATCAGGAAAGCGACGAAGCGTGGAAGCCTGGAAACTTTGATGGAAAGTTCACTGGTGACGTTTTGATGCGAACGGCGTTGAAACGTTCTTTGAACACTCCCACAATTCGCGTTCTTGAAAAAGCCACAATTCCCTATGCTGCGTCTTACGCCCGCAGGTTAGGAATATTTAGTCCTCTCAACATGGATATGTCGCTCGCACTTGGTTCAAGTGGAGTTTCGCTTTACGAAATGAATAAAGTGATGTCGATTTTTGCCCGAAACGGAAAGCGATTTTCCCCAATCATTGTGCGCGAAGTGAAAGATAAAAATGGCGAAGTGATCATCAAAGATCTTTCTCTCGACCAACGTTTCAAAGACAAACTCGATGCTCTAGAGTCCGAGTTTGATGTGCGCCGACAGGAATACAAAAAAGCCTTCGCCGCTTTCCAAAAAAAGGGCCCTTCTGCAGATTCGAGTGCCAACGGTGAGGATTCTTCAAAAGAAAAACCTCCAGTGAACGGTTTCTTTTTTGACAATCCCGACCAAATTATTTCGCCGCAGACGGCTTACCTCGTAACCAATATGTTGCAAGGCGTAGCCACCGAGCCTGACGGAACTGGTGGTCGTGCTGCCGCTATGGGACGTCCCGTCGCAGGAAAAACTGGAACGACTAACGGATATTATGATGCATGGTTTATGGGATATACTCCGCAAATAGCTACAAGCGTTTGGGTTGGACTCGATACAGAAAAAACGCTCGGCAAGGGACAAACCGGCGGTGACTCTGCACTTCCTATTTGGCTGCCCTACATGCAGTTTGTCCACGAACCGTTGCCAGTGAAGCAGTTTGAAATGCCCGCTAATATCTCCTTCTTTATGGTGGATAAAGATACTGGTAAGCCCGTGCCGTCGGGTGGCATCATGCTCCCCTTCGTGCAAGGAACTGAACCTAGCGCCACCGCGCGCACCTACGAAGAGAAGCAAGTCGAAGAAAAAGACTTCCTTCGCGAAAGTTTCTAGTAAGTTTACCTAAAGGTACTCTTTACCCAAAAAGGTAGTCCGTACCTTTTTGATAATGACGCAATTCTCAACCAGACGTTACGGCGCCGTTTTGGCGTACCTTTCTGCAGCTAAACAAGATATTCCTGTGTAGCTTTGGAAAATATCACCTTAAAGAATATTACACAAAACAACCTTAAAGGCGTGGACCTGAAAATCCCGGTGGGATCTTTTACCGTTATTTGTGGTCCGAGTGGTTCCGGAAAAAGTTCTCTAGCATTCGAAACACTGTATGCCGAAGGCCAGCGGCGCTACATCGAAAGTCTTAATAGCTACGCTCGGCAATTTTTAAACAAAGCCCCAAAGCCACATGTGGAGTCGATCAGCAACATTCCACCCGCTATTGCGCTCGAGCAAAAAAATTCTGTGCGTAACTCGCGCTCCACTGTGGGAACGAGTTCCGACGTTCTTGATTACTTTCGATTGTTTTTTGCTAAAATTGCGCAATCCTACTGTCCCGAGGGACATGGTCTGATCGAAAAGCACTCGCCCGGTGCAATTGCGGAAATTGCACTTCGCACTCTGGATTCGCGGCGAATTTATGTTCTTGCACCGCTCGAAAAAACTGCGCAGCTTTTGCCAGATGCCAAGTTTGTAAAACTTTTATTGTCCGAAGGACTTACTCGTTTGTATGTTCCTGGTGCCAAATCCAAAATAGGTGAATTTGTCGAGATCTCTGCGAAAACCAAAGGCACCGAGCTTCCCAATAAAAATTACTTCGTTGTGGTGGATCGTCTTGCGGTGAAAAAAGAAGACACGGGTCGCCTCATCGATTCGCTCTCTCAGGCCTACAAAACCTACGTGCACTTAAATAAAGGGGCCACTGCTTCACGCTTAAAAATTCTGACTGTTGAGGGCGAAATGTCGTCTTACAGCGACTCGCTGAGCTGTGCTGTGTGCAACTATCAGTTTCCCTCGCTATCGCCACAGCTCTTTAGTTTTAACTCTCCTGTCGGAGCCTGTGCCACGTGCAATGGCTTTGGAAACATCCTCACCTTGGATGAAGAAAAAGTAGTTCCCAATCCCAACCTTTCAATTTACTCCGGCGCGCTTCACCCCTTCACCATGCCGAGTGCTGCAAATGATAAAAAAGAATTATTAAAATTTTGCCGCGACAAAAAAATTGATGTCACTGTGCCATGGAATGAGCTTCCTAAAAAGCAGCAAAGCATGATCTGGAATGGCGATACAAAATTTTGGGGTGTGGTAGGCCTCTTTGAATATCTGGAAACTAAAAAATATAAAATGCATGTTCGAGTTTTTCTATCGCGATTTAAAAGTTCTTTTCCTTGTAAAGGCTGCGATGGCGGACGACTGAAAAAGTTTATCGACCTCATTCGTGTTCAAGATCAATCCATGCAAAAAATCGCACGCATGACTCTGTTGACTGCGCTCGAGTGGCTTCGCACAGTGCCAATCACACCCGCGCAAAAAGAAACTGTTTACGAAGTATACAGCCAGCTGCTTTCACGCTTGGAATTTTTAGTAAATATTGGAGTTCATTATCTTACAATAGACCGCCCTACACGCACGCTTTCGGGCGGAGAATTTCAACGTTTGATGTTGGCAAAGCAGCTTGGCATGGGTCTTTCGGAAACCCTATATGTTCTTGACGAACCCACCATCGGACTTCATCCACGAGACAACGATCGGCTGATTGAACAGCTTAAAAAGTTGAATGAATATGGCAACACGCTTGTGGTGGTGGAGCATGACGAAGCAGTAATCCGCTCAAGCGACACCGTGATTGAAATGGGTCCTGGCTCGGGGTCGCTCGGGGGACAAATTGTTTTTTCTGGGTTGACCGAAGATTTCCTCAAAGACAAAAACTCTCTCACCGCCAGCTACTTGGATCCTAAAAAATCGACGAAGGAGCTTTTGCAGCCACGAGTTGTGGACATCGCAAATTACAAATACCAAATTAATATTACCGGCTGTAAGGGGAACAATCTTAAAAACGTCGACTTCCATCTTCCTCTTAACCGCGTTGTCACTGTCACCGGTGTTAGTGGTTCTGGCAAATCCACACTGGTCACGCAAACTCTTTACCCTGCTTTAGCAAGACTGCTAGATGTTGAACATATTAAAGGACAGCCGTTTAAAACGCTCACTGGTGTAGATGCTATCAAAAATGTCCTCTACATCGATCAAGATGCTTTGGGGCGAACTGAACGCAGCAATCCACTCACATACCTAAAAATTTACGATCTTGTGCGCGAATTACTTTCCAGTACACCGCTTGCGCAAGAGCGCGGTTACACTCCCGGAACCTTCAGTCTGAATGTAGATGGTGGCCGCTGCCCCATCTGTCGCGGTTTAGGTTACGAAGAAGTGGACATGGTTTTTATGGACAACATTAAAATCCCGTGTGAGAGCTGCAAAGGGAAAAAGTTTCGTGAAGAAGTTTTGGATGTGACTCTCAAAGGAAAAAACGTCCACGAAATGTTGGCCATGACAGTGCAGTCGTCCCTTGATTTTTTTATTTCCCATCCACAAATTCGCCGTCCCCTTGCATTTTTACGCGAAGTCGGGCTTGAGTATCTGCAGATTGGGCAAAGCACCTCCACGTTTAGCGGTGGTGAAATTCAGCGGATGAAGATAGCCCGCGAGCTCTTAGACTCAAACCACAAGGACACTCTTTACATTCTGGACGAGCCCACAACTGGATTGCACTTTCGCGAGGTTCATTTATTGATGAATGTGCTTAATAAAATTGTTGAGATGGGTGGAAGTGTTTTATTAATCGAACACAACCTCGATGTTATTGCCCGCTCGGACTACGTTATTGATATTGGTCCCGAGGCCGGTGAAAAAGGTGGGAAGATCATGGCCCAGGGATCGCCGTTTGAAATTGCACAAACCAAAACCCACACCGGGAAGTTTTTAAAAGCGCACCTCGTGGCTCGCGGGTCTATACCTCGCTAGAGTTTTTTCGCTATAACGACAACGCTGCTTTTTTCTGAGTCCACTCTTGAGCTTTATTCGATTCGTTTTTAAATTGATACAGCTGTATCAAATAATCGTAGGATGGGTGAAACCTGGGTGAGATTTCGATAGCTTTCAGTAAAAGCTTCTCCCCTTCATCCAGACGATTCCTCTTGAGATAGAGCAAAGCCAAATTGTGATAGGTCTGCGGGTAAGGTGCTTGGTCTTCGCTCAAAACAGTTTCGTATTCTTTTTGGGCCAAATCATCTTGACCCCGATCGCTGTAAGCCATGGCCAAATTATGTCTCACGCGCGTTGCTTTTGGGTTCATGCTAAGAATTCGCGAAAACAAAGTGATGGGACTCTCCCACATGCGATTTTGCTGGAACGTAAGAGTTCCAAAAATCAGAGCTATTGTACAGGTTGCAGCCATTCCATATCTCAACGGTAATTTTTCCAGTAAATAAACAAAACCCCACAACGCACCCACCGAGGGAACATAGAGCCAATGCTCTAAGAAAAAACTGTTCATCGGAACTAAAATCCCCGAGTGTAAACTGTGTGCTGCAAAAAACCATAGAGTTATAGCCGTTAAAAATACTCCGCTTTTACATTTCTTATACAAAAGGTAAACACATACGGATATCAAGATCATGATCATCGATAAACCTAAAATCACATCCCTATTTGAAAACTCAACATGCACCGGAAAGGCCCGGTCGATATGAAGGTCGTGCGGGTATACAAGAAGCATAAAATACTGTGGAAGGGTGGCCAAAAATGTATAGGCGCGAAAATGCATATTTTGCGTGTAAATATTTTCGGATTTATAAAACTGAAAGTCCCCGTTGAAATCCAAAAATGTTCCGCGCATTGCTACATACACCAGTGCTATTCCAAGAAAGTAAAATGCAGGAACATACGTTTTGATTCTCCACTTTGCCTGTTCGGTGAGGAAAAGAAGGGCAAATAGCAGTCCTGGAAATACGATGGCTACCTCTTTACTTAAGAATGCGAAAATAAAACATAAGGTGCTGACCGCAGCATATCCCTTCGGCTTTTTTAAAAAAACGATGAGTGCGAGAAAGCTAAAGAAAAATTGCAAAGGATCTGCGGTCCCAGCTATATACGAAATCGCTTCGGTGTGAACAGGATGCAAACCCCATAGAAGGGCAACTGCAAAGGCCCACTCTTTTTTGAATCCAATAATCTGCGAAAGATAAAACAACAAAAGAGCGTTCACCGCATGCAAAAATACATTTAGAAAATGAAAGGCCCACTCGTGTACGCCCAGGGTTTGCGCCGTTATTAAATAAGAAAAAAATTGAATGGGGCGGTAGAACGAATCTTGAAAGCCTGAACCGGCAGTGGAGTTTGTTGTAAAAATATTTATGGTATTTGAGAAAGACTTCAAAAATTGGTTTTTCTGGATGTAAAACTCGTCATCGTAGACAAACTGCATATCGTAGACATTCGAATACGCCGTAAAAATACTGGCCAAAAGGAGGGCTGGTAAAATCCAAAATCGCTTATGCATCTCGCCATTTTAAAGGGTCGCTTGTTCAAAGTCGAGATCTCCGCTGACCAAGGTCCTGAAGGCTCAAGTTGTTTAAAATTTTGACGATACGTTGTTGAGAGTTTTTACACTGCCGATGCTGTTACAGACGGCTAGACACAGGAGCGCAATTTTATGATGATTAATTGGGATGAGTTTGAGCACATTCATGTAATTAAAAAACTGAAACAAATATTAGCCACTTGGTGGAATATCGATGTGGTTTTTACCGACGAGACCGGCGCCATGCGCGGTTTTAATCAGCTAGAAATGAATCCGGTAAACAAAGCCGTTTTCCATGCGTTGCAGAGTGCACCGGCGCGGGACAGCCTCTCGGAACTGGTCAATCATTCTCTAACTGAACTTCGCCAATCGCAAAATCGATTTTCCATCAAAAAGTGGCAGCACTCAGGGCTCGATGTAGCCGTTTTCCCAATCGAAATCGAACGCGAATTTATGGGTACGGTCTTAGCTCTTGGCTTCGTGAAAGATCCCTCAGAGGCGAACCGTGGGAACGAAATTGTGGACAGTCTCAAATCGCACAGTGTACCAGACGCAGATGCGCTTCAGATACTCGCAGGCATTAAATTTTTAACTGTCGACGAAAAAAACCATTTTTTAGATCTGGTCGAATTAATATCTCGCGAGATCGTGACTCTTCACCTTGAGATCACCAGCCGCGAAGAGCGTATTAAAGAACTTAATAAAGAATTGGGTAGCCGCTATAAATATGACAATATGATCGGAAAATCAAAAGCCATGCAGAGTTTGTATGCGCTGCTTGATAAAATCAAATCAGCTGATAGCACTGTGCTCATTCAAGGCGAAAACGGAACTGGTAAAGAACTTATAGCAAAGTCTATTCACTATAATTCTTCGCGCAAAGAAAAAGCTTTCGTAATTCAAAACTGTTCTGCGTTTAACGACAATCTTTTAGAGTCCGAACTTTTTGGTCACGCCAAAGGATCTTTCACTGGTGCCCATAAAGATAAAAAGGGACTTTTTGAGCTGGCTGATAAGGGAACTTTCTTCCTCGATGAAATTGGCGACACTTCTCCACAAATGCAGGTAAAACTGCTTCGTGTCCTTCAGGAGGGAACATTCACTCCGGTGGGTGGTTTAGAGATGAAACGTGTGGATGTACGAATCGTTGCTGCAACCAATCGCGATCTTCGCGCCATGGTCGAGGATGGATCGTTTCGTGAAGATCTTTACTATCGCTTAAACGTGATCAATCTTCGTGTGCCGCCATTAAGAGAGCGCAAAGAGGATATTCCACTCCTCACAGAATTTTTTATTGAACATGCGTGCAAAAAAGCGGGACTTCCAAAAAAGGTTCTCACTAAACGTGCGCTTGAAAAACTTTACGACTACCCTTTTCCTGGAAACGTTCGAGAGCTACAAAACGAAATGGAACGAGCAGTTGTGTTGTCGGGCTCGGAGAACAAGCTTTTAGCTGATATGCTATCGCCTAAAATTTTCGAAACTAACGAAGCTGCTAAAATCCAAGGTGCTAGAGTCGCTGGCTCCCTAAAAGATGCAATTGAAGATCTTGAAAAGGATTTAATCCGCGAAGGTCTCCGCCGCACTGGATGGAATAAGTCAAAATTAGCTAAAGAACTTGGCATCAGCCGAGCAGGTTTAATTATGAAGGTCGAAAAGTACGGCCTCGATAAGCGACGTGTTCTAGGTGCTGCAAAAACGTCCTAGAATACAGTCAGAGCCAGTTTGACATCTTTGCGAGAGCGTAGATAAATGAGGAATGCATAAACTGCGTTCCTCTTTTTTTTATTTTTTATTCCCCGTTGTGGGAGGAACCTTTGCCGCTGTCGCCTTGAGTTTCTATTACTCCCGCCTTCTCCACACCCGCAGCATGGCTTTTAGTTTTGTAGCCCTGTTCGTGGGGCTCTGTGTGCAAGCGTCTATTTATGTCGCTCTAGCTCAGACTTTGCCTGCCCCTTTTTATCTCCGGGATTTTTTGAATCAAACACAGGGTGCTACAGCAAGCTCTTTGCTCGGACTCTCAATTGCCTTTGTGCATTTGATTGTTTTGCGTAGGTACAACCATGTTGATCCAATGGCACATATCGAAAAAGAGTGGCCCACAATCCCCAGCCTTCTCTGCTGCGCCTGCGGTGGTATCGTGAATATATGCCTCGTCGCGATGATTTTTTGGTATTTCAACTAAGTTCTACTTCAAAAGGAATATCACCAAAAGAAACGCTAATTGCTGTCCCAGGATTTTCGTAATTGATTGAGCTGGCCGCCGAAGAAAATCAAAATTACCACGATGATAGCTAAAATTAGAATATATCGAATGTAATCGGCAATAGACAATCCGAACGAGATATCTGCGGCCTGTGGTTTCGCTCTAAACTTTTCCATATCAACCGCAATTTTTCTTCCCGACCGGCCGGAAAGTTTTCCTTGGAGATCAATTTTTTTGTTGAGTACTTTTTCTTTGGGTTCAGTTTTTAATTTAGTTGTAATTCGGCTTCCCGGCCCGCCTCTATCAATTCTTGAATTGTAGCTAGCTGATGAATTCTCGCCGCCGCTGTAGCCTTGTAATTCCTTTTTTGATTTACTCTCGATTTTTCCCGCAACGACTTGTCCGCCCTGGTTGCGATCCGCGTTCAAGGACGACCCATTTCGCGTTACGCGGGAGCCACTTTTTCCTTGGGAGCCCGAACGATTAGAGCTTTTATTGTTGCTACTGTCATTACTGCTATCTTCAGAATTTCCCCCTCCAGAACTGGCTATAAGCGGTCTACCATTTTGCAGTGAAAAAGGTTCGTAAAGCGAGGCACATGATTCGGCATTGGCGCCGGTACTTCCGCCAAAACTGGGGAGCTCTCCCGTTTCTAGTAAACATGCGACATAATCGCCAAAGTAGCTTTGAACATATTTTTTAAGTGCAGAATTGAGCTGATACATAACGCCTAAGGCGATTCCTACAACCACCACAAGCACTAAGATGTACTCAACAACGGCTTGTCCAGATTGTGACCTAATATGAGACACACCTAGACCTTTGTCTCGGACAAAAGATGCGTGGTTTTGCTGCAAACACTTTATAAACACCTGTATCCTCAAGGCTTTTCGAATGGTTACCGATACTGCCTATATGTTTCTTATCGGCACGGCCCTCGTGAGACTGAAGTGGTTCTTAATTTTTGGCGGATTCTGCCTTTTCTTTTTATTTCGTGTAAGCAGCGCCCATGCTCTGGATCGCGCGCTGACGACGAGTGAAGTTAGTAAACTTAAAAAAAATCTGCAAACCGAACCCAACAATAAAGTTTCCCGACGATTTTTGATGGATCATTACGCGCGCGAAAAACTGTGGACCGAGTATGTAAATGTGGCGCAGCCCATTCAAAAAGATCTTCCCGCGAAAATTCAACTCGAACTCATCAATGCCTACCTTTCGTTGAAGGATGGTAAAGGCGCACTGTCGGTGATTGGATTTTACCAAAGCCAAAACCCACCAAATTCAGAAACAAAAGTTCTAGAGGCCGATGCGCTTTTGCATATCGCGCTGAAAGCAACTACCGAACCCGCACGGAAACAAGCTGGCGTAGACGTCATCACCGTTCTGCGCGAAGCCATCCGGCTTGATCCACTCAATAAGACAGCCTATTTCCGCTGGATTGATGTACTTAAAACATTTTGGACCTCATATGCCGAGGATGCTTTGCAGGTGTATTATCAGCTAGAGTCTGCCACCAAGGAAGCCAATAACTATCTGGACGAAAAATGTGCGCTCTATGTTCAAGCGGCCCTTTGGGATCAAGCTATGGAAACCTGCAAACGTGGTATCGTTCAAAAAAGTCCAAAAATTGAAAGTTACGTTAATTTGGCCAAAGCTCAAAGCGTAAAAGAATCTTTGCAAGAAAGCAAAAAAACCTTGAAACAACTGGTGACCCGCTATCCGCAATCGGTTGAAGCGCACCGGGCTCTGGCCGATAATTACTTTTCCGAAAATAACTTCATCTCGGCGGCTGAGCACTATCGCATTTCAACCCAGCTTGATCCCTCAAATCCCGACGCCTATCTTTTCCTGGCAGAGTGCGAATTTCGTCAAAAAAAGTACCTAGAAGCACTTGAAGCCTACAAGCAAAATTGCACTCTCTCTAGAACACTTGCCAGTGAATTCAAACACGCCACTGGCGAACTTCGAGCTAATTATCCATTGCACAATAAGTACAAAAACGTGATGTCTTCTTGTCAGAAATAAGACCTTCTTGTAAAAGAATTCATGACACATTTTACGTTTGCAGCTTTTACGAAAACCTCAGAACTTTTCTCTTGGATCCATTCTCTCTCCGCCGACAGTGAATTGATCGAGTGCGGACAATTGCACCGAGGATCGCACACGGCTTTTATTAAATCCACGTCTCCCATTCCTCGCCCGATCATTTGCACTGATTTTTTTACCTGTGAAGGCTCTGGCGATCGTTTTTCAAAAGCCTATCACAAGCAAAATGCGATTCCTGTTACCCATGGCTTGCTTATCTATGAATGCGAAACCCTATCTGAGATGTGTGCAACCATTTTGACAAATCCCGAATTCAAAGACTTCCAGCTCTTAGAAGTGTCGCGTAACGCCCTCCCAAATGGCTTCGCCAGTGCCATTTTTGTAAACGTAGACCAATTTAAATATCCAGCTAAATTTTCCGGTGCTTATATCTCTGAACTCAATCCGCAACTCAGAACTTTATTCTAGGAATAAACTAGATCCGGTGCCAGGTCCTGTTTAATCCGGAGCAAAACCCTGTTCAAAGACGAGCGTAATACCAAATCCTACACCATGAGTACGACTGAGAGTTGGTTCCGGATTAAACGGGACCTGGCACCGGAATAAAAAGGTACGCCGTTCCTAATCTTGTAGAATGGCGTCATTGAGTTCTAATTCAATCTGAATGACGCCTTCTCACAAGAATAGGAACGGCGTACCTTTTTTTAGCTCTCAAAAGTGTATTCTTCGAAGTGTTTTTTTGCGTCGGAGCGAAAAATAATTGGTACGCCTAGCTCTTCTTCAAAGGCATGCATCATTTCACTTTCTTCGCTGTACACCCAATTTACAATATCGGCGTGGCAATTCACAGTGATTGGTTGGGAAATTGTCTTGATCGCCACCCGGTGAGAGAGGTGACGAAAGATTTCACACACAATAGTTTCTTTTTTCTTTAGTGATCCTAAACCGTGACAGTAAAAACAAGACTCTGTTAGCGTTCTTCGCAAACTCGAGCGAATTCTTTTTCGCGTTAACTCCACCAAACCCAAGCCAGTCATGGAAATCACCGAAACTCGAACTCGATCGCGCTTTACCTCTTCGGTTAACGCTTTAAGCACTTTGTCTTTGTGTTCCTGCTCGAGCATATCAATAAAATCGACAACAATAATTCCACCGCAGTCGCGCAAGCGAATTTGCAAAGCAATTTCTTTAACAGCTTCCATGTTCGTTTTGAATATCGTATCTTCTAGATCTTTTTTTCCAACAAACTTCCCAGTGTTCACGTCAATGACAACGAGGGCTTCGGCCTCGTCGATGACAAGATAGCCTCCGGAGCGCAACCAAACCTTCCGGGCCAGAGCCTTTTCAACTTCGTCGTCCACACCATGGTGGCTAAAAAGCGGTTCTTTTTCGTAGTAGTGATGGATTCTCTTTTCGTATTGGGGAAGAAATTGCTGAACAAATTTGGCGATCTTTTGATGCGTCTCTGCGCCCTCCACCCACACACTGTCCACATCGGGATTTAACATGTCTCGGAGTATTCGTAGACTGTAATCTACCTCAGAGTGAATAACTCCCACTTTGCTTTGATTGGAAATATACTCTTGTTGAATTTCTTGCCATAGTTTCTGTAGATATTCGAGATCAGTTTTCAGTTCACTCTCTTTCATGCCTTCACCGATAGTGCGCACTATCACACCGCCTTGAGACACGTTTTTCTCAAGGATACTGGTGAGCCGATCGCGTTCTTTTTCGTTTTCAATTTTTCGAGAAATTCCAAAATGTGTCAGTGTTGGCAAATAAACGATTCGTCGCGATGCCAAAGAGATGTGAGTTGTGATCCGCGCGCCCTTGGTGCCAATGGGATCTTTGGCAACTTGCACGAGAATTGTTTGTCCTTCGGTGAGAAGCTCTTGAATTTTAGGTTTCTCGCGATGCACCCAAACGTTAGAAACATCTTCGTTTTCGCCTTCAAATACAAAATCTTCCTCGCGCACATCGCCAACATACAAAAATGCCGCTCGCTCAAGGCCGATATCAACAAACGCTGCCTGCATTCCCGGAAGTACGCGCACAACTCGGCCACAAAACACGGCCCCGACTAAAGTCGGCGATAATTTGCGCTCTACTTTGTAATCAACCAGCTCACCTTTTTCGAGGTAAGCAACGCGAGTTTCTAGACGATTGGCTTGAATTAGAATTTCTGATTTAACCATCATCTTTCTCCTGACTGGTCTTCATTGTATTCGGTATACGACCGAAAAGGTATTCGAATCGAGGTCTTATGGCAAAGCTTGATGATTTATTTAGAATCATGGTCAAACAGGGAGCATCTGATTTGCATTTGGCTACCGGCGCACCGCCGATCTTACGCATCAATGGTGAGATGGAACGACTTGAATATCGCGATCTCACGCACGACGAGTGCAAAGCTTTGATCTTCGAAATTCTAAATGAAAATCAGCGAAAACAATTTACCGAGAACTGGGATTTTGACTGCGCTTATGCCGTGCCAGATACGGGTCGGTTTCGTTGTAATATCTTTATGCAGCGAAAGGGAATCGCAGCAGTCTTTCGCCATATTCCCGAAAAAATTAAATCGTGTGAAGAGTTAAATCTACCAAAAATCATGCAAGAGGTAATAAAAGCGAGTCAGGGTCTTATCCTTGTTACGGGGCCCACTGGGTCGGGAAAATCCACGACACTTGCGGCTCTGATCAACGAACTTAATGAATCGCAAAAGTTACATATTTTAACTCTTGAAGATCCTATTGAATTTGTGCACCCAAACAAAATGGCGCTGATCAATCAGCGCGAAGTGCACGTGAATACAAAATCATTTTCCGACGCCCTTCGCGCCGCTCTTCGAGAGGATCCAGATGTGATCTTGGTGGGCGAGTTGCGAGATCCGGAGACAATTGGCCTTGCGCTTAAAGCTGCAGAAACTGGGCACTTAGTTTTTGGAACTCTTCACACGATGAGTGCGCCTAAAACGATCGATCGAATTATCGACAGTTTTCCACAGGATGAGCAACCGCAAGTTCGTTCTATGCTTTCGGAAAGTTTGAAGGCCGTTATTGCGCAGGTTCTATTACCGAAAGCAAATGGAAAAGGCCGGGTCGCGGCTCATGAGATTATGATAAACAATGTCGCCATAGGAAATTTGATTCGTGAAAATAAAATCTTTCAAATTAAGTCCACGATGCAGATTTCAAAAAACGATGGAATGCAAACACTCGACGATTGTTTAACTCGCCTGATGCAGGATGGTTCGATTTCGGTTGAAAATGGAAAGGCTCTGATGGGTAAGAGTATTTCGGGCGCGGTTAATGCCGCTACAGGAAACACTCCCCAACCATCGGGGACTCCCAACAAACCCGGCAATTCTTCGAGCGTTTCAGGAATTCCAGGTATGTCCCCGCCCGGTATGCCTTCAAACAATCCGTTCGCTAAAAAAACTAGTTAGTTTAATGACCTTAGCTCCGCCAGACGTTTCATGATTACGCCCTCCTCCAGAGTACGTTTATCACTCATGCGCTCTTTCGGAAGTCACTTTTTACTCATGCCCTCTAATTCAGAAAGTAATTTGAAGGGGCATGACCTTCTTCGTAAGGGTATATGCGGAGCCAATTAATGGTTTCCTAAACAAAAAAGAACTGCTACGAGATGGGTATGAACAGACCTCAAGCCTATGCGGCCTTTTTTGACCATACACTCCTACGAGCCACGGCTATTGAGCAAGAAATCGTGCAGCTATGCAATGAAGCTCTGACCCATTCTTTTTTTTCAGTTTGTATAAATCCCTGTTGGATTAACACCTGCAAACCGATTTTATCTACAAGTACTGTTAAGATATGCACAGTAGTTGGCTTTCCGCTCGGTGCTAACGAAACTCTCGCCAAATTAAAAGAAACTGAATTCGCACTTAAAAACGGTGCAAACGAAATTGACTGCGTTTTAAACCTTGGTTTTCTACGAAGTGGTAAAATTGAAACCCTTTCCGCAGAGCTCCAACAGCTTTCTGCGATTTGCCAAGGGCACGCGATCGTGAAAGTGATTGTTGAGTCTGGCGTTCTTTCCCAAGAAGAACTCGTAACAGCAATCGGTGTCGTCAACGACAGCCCTGTGGAGTTTATTAAAACCTCCACTGGATTTGCGGCAATGGGTGCAACTGAATCTGCGGTCAAGACCATGCAACAACTGGGGCGCAAAGATTTAAAAATAAAAGCGAGCGGCGGTATTAAAACCGCAGAAGACTTTCGTAAATTTGTGGACTTGGGGGCTTCGCGCATTGGCGCGAGTCTTTCTGTGTCTATTCTGCAAGAACTTGAGAGGTCAAAATGAGTTTTATCCCCGCTGTTCTTATCCGGAAAAAAAGAGATGGAGGCAGCTTAACAAAAGAAGAAATTCATTTTTTTATCAGCGGCTATCATCATGGGGAAATCCCTGACTATCAAATGTCAGCGCTTCTCATGGCCATCACCTTGCGTGGCCTCGAAAAAAGAGAAGCGGCCTTTCTTACCGAGTCCATGCTCAAGTCGGGCAAACAGCTTGTTTTTAACGACACCGAATACGCTCCCGTCGACAAGCACAGCACTGGCGGTATCGGCGATAAAACAAGCATGCTCATCGCACCCATCGTGGCAGCTTGTGGTGTGCCGGTTCCGATGATCGCAGGGCGCGGGTTGGGCCATACGGGTGGCACCATCGACAAAATGGAATCGATCCCAGGCTTCAATGTGCAAATTCCCCTTAAGCAGTTTGAAGATCAAGTTCGCACTCTGGGCTGCGCGCTTATTGGTCAGACATCAGAAATATGCCCGGCCGATAAAAAAATCTATAGCTTGCGCGATGTGACCGGCACCGTGGAATCCATTGGACTCATTTGTGGGAGCATTCTTTCAAAAAAAATCGCCGAAGGAATTCGTGGACTCGTTATGGATGTCAAATGCGGCTCGGGCGCATTTATGAAAACTCCCGAGCAAGCACGTGAGCTGGCCCAGTGGCTCGCAGAAACTGCCTCTTTCAATAATGTTAAGACCACCTGTTACATCACGCAAATGAACCAACCTCTAGGCGCTTTTATTGGCAACGCCATCGAGGTGTTGGAGTGCCTTGCGATTTTTAAGAATTCAACAGAAATGGGATTTTCACCGTCGCAATTTGCCGACACCCGCGAGCTCTCATTGCTACTTGCTGCCGAAATGCTCCGTCTGTCTGGGCGAGTCGATGCTGAGGAAGAGGGTTTTCTCCTTGCTGAAGAGGCTCTGACTTCTGGTCGCGCCTATGAACTCTTTAATAAAATGGTTGCGGCGCAAGGTGGAGATCTCGAGCAATTTAAATTTGTTCAACCCTCACGCTGGTTCGATGTAGTAGCTACGGAGCGCGGCTTCATTGAGCATTTTGATGCGGAGGCCATCGGTTACGCAGCCATCATCCTTGGTGCTGGCCGACAAAAAACATCAGACCTTATTGATCATCAAGCGAGCATTCGGTGTCATAAAAAAATTGGCGACGCCGTCCAAAAGGGAGATGTTATTTTTTCTTTCACGTCGCGCTCGGATGAGCAAAACCAAAGATCGCAAACCACGCTCGCCAACAGCATTAAGATTTCCTTGCAAAAAGTGGCAAAGCCCAGTCTGATATTAGGGCGTGTCCTCACTTGAATCGGTTGCTAACGTAACTGGGAGATCTGAATGGGTGTTATTGAGAATTTACAGGAAACAACGGCCTTCATTCGCTCAGTCAGCTCCCTTAAACCAAAAATCGGAATTGTCCTTGGCTCGGGTCTTGGAGCTTTTGTAAAAAAAATCCAGGTGGAAACGACGATTCCATACGAAAAAATTCCCCACTTCGCTCCTCCTACGGTGGATGGCCACTCGGGACGTTTAGTGCTTGGGCACTTAGGAAAACATCCCCTCGCAATTCTGCAAGGACGCGTGCACTACTATGAAGGCCACACGATGGAGTCTGTGGTTTATCCAGTGCGCACACTTTCGATGTTGGGCATTGAGCAATTAGTTCTTACGAACTCTGCGGGCGGGTTGGATCCTGCAATGTCGCCTGGAGAATTTACCGTAATCGAGGATCATATCAACCTCATGGGTATCAATCCTCTAATGGGTCCAAACATTAAAAATCTTGGTCCACGCTTTCCAGATATGACAGAGGCCTACGATAAAAAACTCACACAAAAAATGTGCGCGTCGCTAGAAAAATTAAATATTAAATACTGGAAGGGCATTTATTGCGGGGTGAGTGGTCCAGCTTACGAGACTCCGGCAGAGGTTCGCTTTCTACAGCTTATCGGTGGTAAAGCTGTAGGCATGAGCACCGTTCCCGAAAGTATCGCAGCTAACCACCTTGGGCTTCGCGTATGCGCTTTAAGCTGCATTACAAATCTAGCCGCTGGTCTTGGTAAGCAAAAACTGACACACGAAGAAGTCACCGAGCGTGCTAATTCTGTTGAAGAAAAATTTTCACTCTTCCTTACCGACTTCCTCGCTTCCATCGACTAAAGGTACCGAGCAAAACTCGACTCCGGACAAAAAAGTACCAAGCCGCAGAAAGCCTTGGCGCTCCTTTGCGAGCGAGGGCTCGACTCGGCGGCGCAGTACCTTTTCCGTAATATTCAGCAATACATCTGCGATATAAAATCTTCGTCTGCAAAGAAGTTTCAACCGCAAAAAACTGTGTAAACTCACTGCAAATACATGGATTCGTCGCAAGCCTATTGCCGGAAAGAGGACTCAGCCGTGCCTTTTACAGCTTTAGTACCTTTTGGTCTAACTGGCCTTCTGAAAATTTTTAAAGGCTGATATTCTTATCTAACGCACACAATAGGATATTGTGTGTCCTCTCCTCGCGAAAGGGTTGAACATGGATGTTCGTGCCTTAATGGTATGCTTACTACTTGCACTCTCTGCCTGTGGTTCATCAACCCCACCCGAAGAACCATTAACAAAAGCGGCGGACGAATGCGAAGGCGAAGTACTTTCAAATCAGAAAATCATCCGCTGGAACGACGGGCGTTTTACAAAACATAAACTTTCTTCTCAGCAAAAAGAAAAATTTGATCGTTTCGTTGAAAAAAATAAAAATAAAATAAAATACGTCGAAAATGATTTTAGAATCACTAAACCCTCACCCGGCATTTCACTTTTAAGTTGGGGCGGGTACGCTAATTGGGGTGTTGATGCCATTTCGGCTAAAAAATTGTGGGATCAAGATATCTTCGGTAAAGACGTGATTGTCGCAATCATCGATTCGGGAATCGATACACAACATCCACAGCTGGCAAATCAACTTTATGTAAATCCGAACGAAACTGAAAATGGATTGGATGATGACGGTAACGGACTGATTGATGATATCCACGGCTACGACTTCCCAAATCAATCGGGAACTCTTAAAGATGGTTCGGGCCACGGCACACATGTCGCAGGGATAGTGGCCGCCGACCATTCCGCAGGCTCCATTAAGGGCGTCGCCCCAAAATCAAAATTATTAGTATTCGATTTTTTCGCCGAGGACGGTGGTGGCTCAGTGTTTGATGCATTGGCTGCCATTCGCGCAGCAGAACGCAGCGGAGCACGCGTAATCAACGCCAGTTGGGGAGGACCCGGCTGCTCACGTTCTATGAAAGACTCACTGGATGAGCTCTCACAAAAAAATATTCTATTTATAACTGCTGCCGGCAACGAATCTTTAAATATCGATCGCACTCCCATGTATCCTGCAGCTTTCGGCGCGTCTTCGCAAATTACGGTGGGCGCCATGACGGCTGATGGCTATACGGCTGATTTTTCAAACATCGGTCGCCGTGTTCACCTTGTGGCTCCTGGCGCTGACATCCTAAGCACCTACCCCCTTCCCGACGTGACGGCGATCGAGCATGGCACAAGCATGGCTTCGCCTTTCGTTGCGGGAGCTGCAGCGCTGCTATGGTCTGCATTTCCCGAAGCCAGCGCTGCACAAATTAAAGCAGCTCTGGTGAGTTCGGTAAAGGCCGGTCCGTTTCCCGTGCTTTCACGTGGATCTTTGGATGTGGCAGCCGCTCACGAAGCACTCAAGCAAATCATGTCCCGTTAAACTTTATACGAAATCTAAAAGCGCATGCGTTAAATCACCGCGAAAATTGACATCGCTGAAATTTAGCCGCAGAATTTTCGTATGGCGCAACAACTGACTTTAAATGGCTTTGATGACTTGGGCACCCGGCGCTTCGGTGGCCTCGAAATAAAAGGAAATCCAAGAACCGCTCGTCCCATTTCCTTTTCTAAACCAGTCCACCTGGTGCTCAAGTCTGAATTTGCACGCGGAAAAAAATCTTTTTTGCGACGACCTTTTGGTTCACGCATTGAATCCAGTGCGCGTCGTCTCGCAAAGTTGACGAATTTGCGTCTCTTTCGTTTTGTAAACGCAGGAGATCATCTTCAACTCATCGTGCTTGTTCGCTCACGAAAAGCATTTAATAAGTTTGTGCGTGCCTTTACTGGGTATGTGGCTCGCGTGATGCTCGATGCAGAGCGTGGCCGTGCTCAGGAAAAAAAGTTTTGGATCGCCCGTCCCTTTACTAGGATCCTCAATTGGAAATCGGAGTTTGCTGCTTGCAAACTCCTGCTAGAAGCAAAAATCTTCGCCGCCTGCGGCTTCGATCTATCCATTGACGCAGATTCTACAGCTTAAATCGTCGTCATCCTGAGCGAAGCGAAGGATCTAGCATTACCCATCTTCATTTCACAGATATCGGCCGCAAGGTCTTTATTTTGTTTCACCCAAAATACAAATCATTGTCTTCGACTTCACAGTCTTGTGACTGCAATTCGTAAATTCAGCTTGCAGTGTATACGCGGTGCCCACGGCATCGTCTCCAAACGCCGAGTAAGGCACGTAAAACGTGACGCACTGGTATTTTTCGGAATGAATCAGTGTCATATTGCGCCCGTGATCGGTATCGATTTCGGGGATCATTCTGTAGTTTGAGTCGCCATTTACATGCTCAACTGGCTCTAAATTTAATCCCAAAGAGAAGCCAACTTCTGTGGCGAGCCAGCCAATTTCTGTCGATTTGCATTCGAGCTTTAGATCATTTCGATTTAGTGATGCCGCAGTAGTTGGTCCTGTTGAGAGTAGGATGGCCAGAGCAATGAAAGTTTTCATATTTACCTCGTATTGTTTCGTTCTTAGACGCAAGATAGCGGTTCGCGAATAATTCACAAGAGGCGATGAAAATTTAATAAATATTAATTTCATTCGGTGAAGAATATTCAAGTAGTGGCTGCACTTTCCGCGTTTCAAAAGCTCGGACGAATGCTCTCTTTTCGATACCTGCACTAGACCCCCCACTCTCTCGAAATAATGCCTCAAGTGGTCCACTTTTAACCCTAAGTTCCTGGCACCTCTTTTATTGTTTCAAACAGAGACCCTCACCCACAGGACTTGATAGCTCGTTCGTTAGATAGCTATAATGAAAGGATCAATTCAAGGGGGCCGTTTTGCGTAAACATTGGAAGATTAAACTTTTTATTCTGCTATTCTGTAGTTCGTTGATTCTTATTTTTCAAAACTGCTCCGGTGGAATTGTCAGTGAAAATATGGAAAGCGCAGGGTCGGAAACACAAGAACAGGCTTTCACAGACGAGGAATTAGGTACTGACTCAACGACGGTGATCCAAGAGTCCGCCACCGTGTCTGCAGCGGCCGTGTGCACAGGCAAGGCCCCGGGAACCAACGTAAACCCTGTTGGAAGTCTTTACGGAATTTCGCGTATCAAACAAAATTTTGGAACAGTGAGTGCCGTAGGTTTTGTCTGCCCACCCACTCCACCAGCGCCAGCTAAGTTTGACCCACCCACGTTTTACCTGTCCGACGGGATCACCCAAAATCCCATGTTCGCCTCCCACATGAAGCCCTTTAATGATTACATCACAAAGTTAAACCAGTTGGGCGACCTGTATTTAGCTTCGCAATCATCAACTGTGGCAAGTTGTGTAATGAACTGGGCCACCGCGTGGTCCAACACGACACTTTTAACAGAGTACAATGTCCTAGATAAAGGGCGACTCAATTATACAACGACCCAAGGAGATTATGAACGCAAATGGCTAGTGGGAGAAATTCTGTTTAACTTTGCAAAAATTAAATATGGTGGAGTTACATTAAATGCTACAAAAGTCACCGCACTCAAAACTTGGCTGGGAAAAAGTATGCTTCCTATACGCCTTTTTTACGACAATCGCATTCGCTACAACGCAACTACAGGAGTGATGGAACGACCCGAAAATCTCAACAACCATCAATACTGGGCCGCGGTTACCGTTTATCTTTACGGATCACTCTTCGCTGATACCTCCCATAAAAATTGGGGAGTCTTGCAATATCAATTGGGTGTAAAATCCATTCGCAATAACGGAACTTTAGCTACCGAGATGGCGCGTGGCAATCAAGCTTTTATCTACCACCAATTTGCACTGCAGCCGCTTGTGATGATGGCGGAACTTAGCGCTCTTAACGGGCAAAGTTTGTATACGTACCAAAGCAGTCGGCTCAGCAGACTCGTTTCGTTGATGATCCGTTCTTTCCAAGATTTTTCGCAATTTACATCGTTAACAACAACTACACAGGTTCATTCTCCACAAAAGATGATCGATGATCTTCCGTATTATTTAGATTGGATGGAGATCTGGTACTCTCGTTTTGCTGACACGCGCCTGCCACAATTTATTTTAGCTGCCAGATCAAGCCCACGCAGCACAAATGGCCGACTGAACGATATGAGACTCGGGGGAGATATGACGCTCGCCTGGGGCGCTCAAGCCTGTTACTTATAATAATACGAATGCAAAGACAGAGAGGATATGATCGTCGAATCCTCTCCGAGCACTTTTTGTTTTTTATATCGCTGCGTCGAATTGTTTGCAGGAGTTAAAAACATCTGCAGCCTCGTGGTGTTCGCCTCCGGAGCTGAAGAGTGTTACCTTTTTGATATCACCAAAAGTGAACATGTAGTTGAGCTCTGCACACTGTTTCGCAATCGCTTCGAGCGCGCCTTGTGGGAATGTATCGCGCTCAACCATCACTACTACATCTTGTGAATTTTGCTCGAGGCAATAGGCGCTGCACGTCCAAGAGTTGGCAAATGCTGTTGTTGTTGAAATAAAAAGTATAAGGCCCGTGATAGTTGCTTTCATGTTTCTCTCCCTGTGTCGCCCTTTGGCTTCGTTGCTAATGTTCGTCGTCGAATTTCGTCTCGGTTATCACTCCCAGTCTGCAAGTCGTTCTGCAGACTATTTCAACGATGTACCGATAGTTTGTAATAAAAACTCATACTGTAAGGCATTGAGCTTGGCCAACTGTTTTAAGTTTGCGCCTGCACCATGCCCGCCTTCGACATTCTCGTAATACATTACAAAGTGCTTTTGTTCCATCATCTTAGCCGCCATTTTGCGTGCATGGCCTGGATGAACTCGATCATCTTTTGTAGACGTTACAAACAACACCGGTGGGTATTTTTTATCCGCACTCACATTTTGATACGGAGAGTATTTTAAAATCACCTCGCGCATTTTTGCATCGCTCGGATCCCCGTACTCACCCATCCAGCTAGCACCAGCTAAAAGTTGCGAGTAGCGAATCATGTCGAGGAGGGGTACCCAACAAAGCACGGCGCCGTAGAGATCTGGCCGTTGAGTCATCACCGCCCCCACGAGCAAGCCACCGTTGCTGCCACCTCGGATGGCAAGTCGTGAGGGGCTTGTTACTTTTCGTTGAATGAGATCTTCAGATACTGCGATAAAATCGTCGTAGGCTTTTTGTCGATTTTCTTTGAGCGCCGCTTGATGCCACTTGGGGCCGTACTCGCCGCCACCGCGAATATTTGCCACCACAAACACGCCGCCTTTTTCCATCCAAAGTTTACCAACAATGGCGTTGTAACCTGCTGTTTGCGAAACCGTGAAGCCACCATACCCGTACTGAAGTGTGGGAGCGGAACCATCAAACGTAAGTCCTTTTTTAAAAATCATAAAATACGGTATGCGCGTGCCGTCCTTGCTCACTGCAAAACGCTGCTCCACCTGAAGATCTTTGGCGTTAAACCGATCGGGAACGGATTTTAATTTTGCGGGTTTGTTTACAAAGTCATACGCATAGAGCGTGCTTGGTTGATTAAAATTCTCGTAAAGAAATAAAAATAAATTCGACTCGTCGGTGGAGGACGCAATCATGATTTGGCCATTGCCCTCGGTGACAGAGAGTAAGCTCGGCTGCAACCACGAGTCTTTTTCGAGTTCTGTAATATAGAGATGGCTATTAACATCTTCGAGAATCGAAATAACCACTTTTGATTTAAGCTCTACCACGCTTTGCACCGACTGGTTGGCTTTTGGTGCAAAAACCAGTTGCACATCTTTCGGCCCAAGCTCTTTTCCCACAGCACTTTCAAGGATGGAAATCACTGTACCTGGTTCGTAAGATGTCCCTTGAAACTTCCAGGGATTGCGAAGCTCGTAAATAAAGCGCCCTTGATAATAACCCGATAGTTCCGCAGCTGGCGGTTTAGGCACTGGTTTTAGCGATGCGGTTTTTAGATCAAAAACACTTTCCTCGGTGTTGAAAAAATCGATGGCTCGCACAAGTACGATTTTAGCTTGATCGCGATGTACCATTCGCATTCCGTGAGCGCGAACATCTTTTGCATCGATTTCCATAA
Source organism: Bdellovibrionales bacterium (assembly GCA_043757265.1). Classification (GTDB taxonomy): domain Bacteria; phylum Bdellovibrionota; class Bdellovibrionia; order Bdellovibrionales; family JAGQZY01; genus JANPLN01. The sequence continues at coordinate 51,583 of JAYUQP010000045.1, forward strand.
CAAGTTTTGCTTTGTCGAGGGCAGTTCCGCGTTTCCAAAGTTTGATCTGCCGAGAGTAGCCAGAATCCGTCAAGGTGCCTGCGCCAAAATCAGTTCCTACGAGCAAGTGATCTTTGTCGGCCCATGTGACAACTGTTTTGGCTTCGGTAAGCGCAAAGCCTTTTTCGACAAACTTCTTTCTTGCAAGATCAAACTCGCGCTCCACCGTGGCATCTTTACCTCCGCGAGATAACGAAACCATGCATTTTTGATAGGCTGGCTCTAAACATTCAAAACCTTTAAACACCCAGTTTTCGTTTTCTTTTTTCGCCAAGGCATCGATATCTAAAACGGTCTGCCAGCGAGGTTTGCTTTTTTTATATTCCGCGTAAGATGTTTTACGTAAAATTCCACGAATATGGACGTCATCACGCCAAAAATTAACAATGTCGTTTTTGAGAAAAAATCCTGTGGGAATTTTGTCTTTCGCTTCTAAAATAGCCAGAGTGTCTTTTTCGGCACGCTCGTAGCGTGCTGATTGCGTCAGTGCAGCCTGACTTTTTTGATTGTGTGCTTCCACCCATTTTAAAGCGTCAGTACCTTCGATGTTTTCTAGCCACAGATAGGAATCTTCCACCAGTGTGGGCCGGTGAGCACAGGCCATTAAGAATAATAAAACTAGAAATCTCTGCATGACGCCTCCTGGATATTACCGGAATTATAACTGGCAAATAATCACAGTGCAGTCCCACACCGCAACCATTTCTTGATTTTTATCAAACAAAACAGGTAGGATGCCTTCCTAATAGCCGACCTAACAAGCCGTCCTGACAACAAGCCGCGTTGCTTGCTTAAATCACCCCTGGAGGGTCTTTGCGATACTACATCAATGAACTTAAAAACCACGTTGGTAAAACCATCGAACTTAAGGGTTGGGCTTTTAATCTTCGCGGCTCGAAAAAAAATAAATTCTTAATCTTGCGTGACGGAACTGGTCTGTGTCAGTGCGTGTTCTCCGAGGAAACCACCGATCCCACAGCGTTTTCCACATTCGATCAACTCACCCAGGAATGCTCAGTCAAAGTTACCGGCGAAATTAAAGCCGAACCGCGCAGCCCCGGAGGCTACGAACTCATCACACAATCGCTCGAGATTCTTGCGCCATCCGTGGATTATCCCATTACCCATAAAGAGCACGGTCCCGATTTTTTAATGAGCAATCGCCATCTGTGGATTCGCGGTCGCAGACAACACGCTGTGCTTCGCGTGCGCTCCGAAATCGTAAACGCTATTCGCGATTTCTTCAATGGACGCGGGTTTACTCTCACAGATTCGCCGATTTTTACTCCCAGCGCTTGCGAAGGTACATCTAATCTTTTTGAAACCAAATATTTTGACGAAAAAGCCTACCTTTCGCAAAGCGGACAACTGTATATCGAAGCAACAGCGGCGGCCTTTGGCAAAGTGTATTGCTTTGGTCCCACGTTTCGAGCTGAGAAATCAAAAACCCGTAGACACTTGATTGAATTTTGGATGGTTGAGCCTGAAGTGGCGTTCAATGATCTTTACGATAATATGGAGCTAGCTGAGCAATTTGTGGAGTACATTGTGCAAAGAACTTTGCACAACTGCAAAGATGAATTAACCGTTCTTACACGCGATCTATCGAAGCTTGAAGTTATAAAAGGCCCTTTCCCCCGATTGCATTACCGCGAAGCTGTGGAAATGATTTTGAAAGAAAATAAAAATTTTGTAGTGGGTAGTGATTTTGGCGCCCCGGACGAAGAGATCATTTGCACAAAATTTGAAAAGCCGGTTTTTGTTCATCACTTTCCTACAGCCATTAAAGCTTTTTATATGAAGCAAGATCCAAAAGAGCCTGAATACAGTATGAGTTGCGATCTTCTGGCCACTGAAGGCTACGGCGAAATTATCGGCGGTGGCCAGCGCGAAGAAAGTGTTGAAAGCTTAAAAACTCGCATCAAAGAACACGGACTTAAGCAAGATGACTTTGAATGGTATCTTGATCTCCGTCGCTACGGATCGTTTCCGCACTCGGGCTTTGGCTTAGGCGTGGAAAGAACTGTTGCATGGATTTGTGGACTCCAGCATGTACGTGAGACCATTCCATTTCCAAGACTTTACGGAAGAAACTATCCTTAACAATAAGAGGCCCCATGGATACAATTCAAGAGAAGTTAAAAACTCTCAAAGCAAAAAACGAACTTGCCCTTAAGGGTGGCGGTGAAGACCGTTTGGCCAAACACAAGCAAGGTGGTCGTCTCACTGCTCGGGAGCGCATCGACGTACTAATGGATCCGGGCAGTTTTGTTGAGACAGATCGATTTGTTACTCACCGCTCGACCAATTTTGGGATGGGCGAAAAAGTAATCCCCGGCGACGGAATTATCACCGGCTACGGTAAAGTGAATGGCCGTATGGTCTGCGTTTACAGCCAAGACTTTACTGTTTTTGGTGGAAGTATGTCGCGCACCCAAGCCAATAAAATTTTGAAAGTTATGGATTTGGCAATTAAAAATGGCGCACCAATGATCGGCCTCAACGACTCAGGCGGCGCGCGCATACAAGAGGGCGTTGAAGCTCTTGGCGGTTATGCTGATATTTTCTTGAAAAACGTGATGGCATCGGGTGTGGTTCCGCAAATCAGCGCCATCATGGGGCCGTGCGCAGGCGGTGCAGTTTATTCCCCATCGATCACTGATTTTATATTTATGGTGAAAAATTCCAGCTATATGTTTGTGACTGGGCCTGAGGTAATCAAAGCAGTTACACACGAAGAAGTGACTAAGGAAGATCTTGGCGGGGCTACCACGCACAACCAAAAATCGGGTGTGGCGCACTTTTCGGCAGACGACGATAAAACCTGTTTGCTCATGATACGCGAACTTTTAAATTTTCTACCGTCAAACAATTTAGACGATGCTCCACTTCAGGCCACAACGGATGTTCCGGATCGTTTAGTAAAAGAACTCAATACGTTTTTGCCAGACAATTCTCGTAAGCCCTACGATATGAAAGAGCTCATCAAAATAGTGGTCGACGAAAAGTACTTTCTCGAAGTTCATCAGCACTATGCGCAGAACGTGGTTGTTGGCTTTGCAAGATTTAACGGCCAGAGCGTAGGAATTGTGGCAAACCAACCGCAAATTCTTGCCGGCTGTTTAAACATTGATGCCAGCAAAAAAGCGGCACGCTTTATTCGTTTTTGTGATGCCTTTAATATTCCTATCGTGACGTTTGTTGACGTCCCTGGGTTCTTGCCGGGCACTGAACAGGAGTGGAATGGAATTATCACTCACGGTGCAAAGTTACTGTACGCGTATGCTGAAGCAACCGTGCCAAAAATCACTATCATCACGCGAAAAGATTACGGCGGTGCCTATTGTGTGATGTCGTCGAAACATCTTCGTGGCGATGTGAACTTAGCGTACCCGTCAGCTGAAATTGCGGTGATGGGCGCTGATGGAGCTGTGAATATTATTTTTCGTGATGCCATCAACAAAGCCTCAAACCAAACCGACGAACGTCAAAAATTAATTAAGGACTACGAAGGAAAATTCAACAATCCTTATGTGGCTGCAGAGCTCGGTTACATTGATGAAGTGATTGAGCCTTCGCAAACACGAAAACGGATCGTGCAGGCACTTGATATGCTCAAAAATAAACGCGATGTGAATCCACCGAAAAAGCACGGAAACATTCCACTTTAATTTTAGACCAGGGGACATGATGTTTAAAAAAGTTTTAGTAGCCAATCGAGGAGAGATTGCGGTCCGCGTGATTCGCGCGTGTCGCGATTTGGGAATTCCCACCGTGGCCGTCTACAGCGAAGTGGATCGATACAGTCAGCATGTGCTTCTTGCAAACGAAGCCTACGAAATTGGCCCCGCTCCAAGCACTGAATCTTATCTGCGTGAGGATAAAATTTTAGATGTGGCAAAAAAATCTGGCGCCGACGCCATTCACCCAGGGTATGGCTTTCTCAGCGAGCGCGCGTTTTTTGCAAAAGCCGTACAAGATGCTGGCCTTACTTTTATCGGTCCCACGCCCGAAAACATTACGGCCATGGGCGACAAACTCTCGGCTATCGCACATATGCGAAAAGCCGATGTGCCAACGGTCCCCGGTAGCGATGGCGCCGTTCCTACTTACGAAGAGGCTGTAAAAGTCGCAGAAAAAATTGGCTATCCCATTATGATTAAAGCATCGGCGGGCGGTGGTGGAAAAGGCATGCGCGTTGTGATGAAGCCCGAAGAGCTCGAAAGCGCATTTCGTGGTGCGAAATCTGAAGGATTAAATTATTTCAAAGACGACACCGTGTACATGGAACGTTTCGTTACAAATCCAAAACATATTGAAATTCAAGTTTTTGGCGATAAACACGGAAATGTGGTCCATTTGTTCGACCGCGAGTGTTCTATTCAGCGCCGTCATCAAAAAATCATCGAGGAAAGCCCCAGCCCTTCTGTTTCAAAAGAAGTGCGCGAGCGCATGGGACAGGTCGCGGTGAAGGCTGCCAAATCGATTAATTATATCGGCGCAGGAACTTTCGAATTCATATTCGACAACTCCACCAAAGAGTTTTTCTTTATGGAGATGAATACGCGCCTGCAGGTAGAACATCCCATTACCGAGATGGTAACAGGTTTTGATTTGGTGCAGGAGCAGCTTCGCGTAGCTGCTGGCCATAAACTTTCGTTTAAGCAAGAGGACATTCGACAAACCGGTCACGCCATTGAATGTCGTATCTGTGCTGAGGATCCACAAACATTTATGCCTTCACCGGGCTTTATTCGCCGTTTTCGTCCACCGGCGGGCCCGTATGTTCGCGTTGAAACCTATGTGTACTCAGGCTACGACATCCCGATTTACTATGACCCGATGATCGCTAAAGTTGTCACTTGGGGACAGACTCGCCAGGAAGCGATCAATCGTATGCAACGGGCGCTTATTGAGTTTACTTTGACCGGTGTAAAATCAAATATTGTTCTTCACAAATCGATTTTAAAAGCTGAAAAATTTCTTGATGGAACGTACACAACGCAATTTTGTGAAAAAGATTTGATCATCAATCAGCCAGACTTGTTCAAGCATATCGATGACCGTGTGTTTTTGATTGCCGCTGCAATCGCCTCATACAAACAGCGCGAAACTAAAATTGATAACTCACAGGTCAAACTCGAAAACAATTCGCGGTGGAAGCAAGTAAGCCGCCGCCATGCAATGAGATACTAAAGATGTTAAACCCGGAGCACGCCTATGTATTTTGAAGCAGAACTTAACAAAAAAAAATATCAGATCAACGTTGCTCGCCGTGAGGGTGACTGGTCTCTGCAACTTAAAGAATTAGGTCAAGAAAAATGGGAAGAGTTCACGATTCCAGATGGGCACTTTGAAGAGGCCGATAACATTATCAGTTTTTTATTCAATAATGAGTCCTACCTGATCGATGTGGTTTCTGACGGCCTTGATTGCACTGTGTACACCCGAGGCGGCTTTCGCAGTCTCAAATTATTCAACGATGAGATGCTCCTCCATGAAAGCTTCAAATCAGGCGGCGCTATGGGCGGCGCTTCCGCACTTAAATCGGGAATGCCCGGCAAAATTGTGAAGGTCTTTGTCAAAGAAGGCGACGAAGTAAAAGCCGGCGCACCATTGTTGGTGATGGAAGCAATGAAAATGGAAAACGAAATGAAGGCGGGTGCCGACGTGAAAATTTCCAAGGTCCACGTCAAACCAGGCGACAACGTCGAGACAGGTGCCACGCTCATCAGCTACTAGCCGCGTCCGTCGCACCAAAAAGCACAACCTGCTTCGTTGCCTTCGATCGATTCGTACTCGACGGGCATGAAGCCCGCCTCCGTGCGCGTCGATCTTGTCGCCTCACATCTTGTACTTTTTGGTGCGACGGGTGATGGGCATGCTTACGTGTGAGCTGATGGCGAAGAGCTTTTCTTTTCTGTCATCCTGAGCGAAGCGAAGGATCTGTGCGGGAGAGTTCAGTTTTACATTGCTTTGTAAATCAACGAGACGGCTTCGCCATCAACGTATACGGCTTCGGTCACCACTTGGCCCTGCTCTGACTCGATGACCATGGTGTGTAGGCCACGCTCGACTCCGTAGACAACAAAACCTGAAGCCCGCATTCCCGCAGTCTTGTTGATGGTTCGTCCCTGTTGATCGAGATAAAGAATTTTTGTGTTTTCATTTTGGTGATCTATATAAACTTCGAATGGCTGATCAGTGTCCACAAAGCCAACGATCACACCACCAGCGATCGGAATCGTGTAGGATTTTTGAATCCCTTTCCACCAACTGTCGTTGAGGACTGGTACCTCTTGAAACTTTTTATATCGACTCGCAAACGTCGAGGACTCGATCTCTGCCCCTTCAACTTTTGTGTAAATCAATAAAGGCTCATGCCCTGGATAGGTTTTCATGCTGAGGATGTCTTCTGTTTTAACCTGCTGGACACTCATTTGTCCCAACGCAAAAAACTCGATATTCTTTGGATGCACGGTTAAGGGATCAAAGGCGCGTAGGCTTAATTTGCGCTCGTCGCCGACTTCAAAATTCAATTCGGTCACAGCCCCCGCCTGAACAACGGCAAGTTTCGAGTCTATCAATCGGCCAAGCGAGTCGATAACTTCGATTTCGTATTCACCGTCGTTTAACCCAACAAAAGTAAATTGACCGTCTTCACTGGTTTTTTGCGAATCCTTTTGAGCTATGTACATCTGAAAATAAATGGGCTTTGCATTTTGCTGCACCATTCGTACTTGATAGCCCTGTGCCGGCTGTCGCCCTCTTGCAATTGTTCCCCAGATCATGCCATCTGTACGGTTCTTCTTTGGCAGTTCGATAGTATCGAAAAAAGCCTGCATAAACTGATCTGGAAATAAGTGAACCTTCAGTTCCCTTTCAAAATTAGCCAACACCACGGTCTGTCGATATTTGGCCTGCAGAAAAGAAACTATGCCAGTCGATTGAGGACTGATCATTGGCTCTACAAATTCACCTTTTTCGTTGGACCGTACAGGAAGGTCGTGCCCTCCGACCTGTCCTTGCGCACCAGTTACGACCTGCTCGTAAACAGATAGAACTTGTCCTTTGAGTGAAAAATTATAGGGTTTAAGCTTCAAGTCTACGCCACCAATGATGACCCCGGTTTTGCCGCGCGTTTTTGCAATCACTTCGAGGTCTATAATTGCCTCGCCAAGCAAAAACCCGCGGTGATCGGCGAGCTCTGCAATGATTTCGCCCTCGAGGCGGTCGACTTTGATTTCGTAGATTCCTTCGCGAATCGAGATGCGCCCATCTTTTTTTCGTTCTCCATCGACAAACCAACCCACAGATAAGGTATCCCGTGGATCTGAGATTGCCAGTCCATCGGTCAACTCGATCTTCCCCTGAATCCAATGGTGGGGTGTGGCTCCGCCCCCACCGATTTGAATTTGCTGTTCGGCAAGAATCTCGGCTGCGGATTTATCTTCGGTTTTGTCCTTGGAACTTTCGATTTCGCTCAGTACAACACCGCTAACGTTCATCATTGTATTGATTGAATCTGCTGGTCGAAGGGTCATCTGTGGAATTTGGATTTCAGAAAGCTCGCTGCGAATAACTTCTTGCGAGGACGGCTTAAGTTGTATGGCCTCGATATTTTGCGGAATTTGTTCTTCCTCATAGATGGACATGTAATAGTCGTCTTCCAGTGCTGCGAAAGCTGGCGAAAACTCCGAGAAGTTTAATGTCATTCGTGGCATTTGCACTGGAGGTCTATCGAGCACACTGCGAACGGGGAAAACAATGTTAGACGCAACAAAGAAGGAGGCGCTCGAGGCGCTCAAAAATAAAATTTGGAATATAAATCCGGTGAGTGTTCGCATAGTTACCCACCACTAGTTTATTTAGAAAGGCCTGAAATCGTCAATGAAGTCTTCCCTTTCGGGACGTGTGACTAGATAGTCAATCAAGCCCTTCAGTACCTTTTCAGCTTTTTCGAGGTCGTAATTGACCATTTTGTAGGTGCCCTTAGCGTTTCGTTTCTCGATTATGACCTGAACTTGAAGCGTGTAAGGTCGACGTTCGCCTAGGATTCGCAGCTTAGAATAAGCACGTTCGGCCTTGGTGTCTGCATAGTCATAACCATCACCAGTGGCTGAGTGATACTTTGAAACAAGCTCGCGACCGTTTGCGCTTCGCCCCCGAATGCCGACTGCCGCACGGTCGAAGGCACGCAATATACCGGCCACTGAAGCATTGACTGTATCTCTCTCCGCATACGGACCCGACGGAAGACTAGAACAGCCGATAACATTGAATAACAAAACAAAGCTCAGACTTCTTAACATCACTTAAGAATATTACTTCACTATCTTCTGAGCATCCTTTAGGAATTTTTCGAGACCTTTGTCTGTAAGAGGATGCTGACTCATTCCTTGCATCACTTTAAATGGCACAGTTACGATGTCCGCGCCGATCAGCGCCGAGTCTAGAATATGAATATTGTGCCGAATGCTCGCCACGAGAATTTCTGTATCAAAGCCGTAGTTATCATAGATCGTGCGAATCTGTTCGATGAGATCCATTCCAGTACTAGAAATATCATCTAGGCGACCAACAAACGGAGACACCATACTGCCGCCAGCTTTTGCGACAAGCAAAGCTTGAAGCGGAGAGAAAACGAGAGTCACGTTGGATTTAATTCCTTCAGCACGAAGCTGTCGAACTGCCACTAAACCTTCTTCAGTCATTGGAATCTTGACGACGACATTGTCGGCGATTTTCGCTAAATCTAATCCCTCTTTGAACATGTCTTCAGATTTGATAGAGAGAACTTCGGCAGAGACTGGCCCTTTGATTTCCTTGCAGATATCCGCAATCACTTCTTTGAAAGGACGACCGATGCCAGCAATCAATGATGGATTAGTTGTTACACCATCAACCCATCCACGTGCATTGGCTTGTTTGATTTCGTTGATGTCTGCTGAGTCGATAAAAAATTTCATTAGGCGCTCCTGTTTCAAGTTGCGCACACTGTATGCTAGAACACCGGTGAATTCAACGAACCGATTTTTTTTTTACGATTCAAATCTCAGAGTGATTGTAGATAATCTTCCATAGAATAAAGCCCTGGGCGTTTGTTTGCGAGCCATACTCCCGCTTCCACGGCCCCACGCGCAAACACCGCTCTTTGCAAGGCTTTGTGTTCGATGGTGATGACCTCGTCGCCAGAAGATATTTCAATTCTATGGGTACCGACTATCTCACCTTCGCGAATAGATTTTGGTTTTGGCAAGCCTGAACGCTTTTTATCGAGAATATTTTGCAACACGATCGCTGTTCCGCTTGGCTTATCTTTTTTGTGAATATGGTGCCATTCTGTCATCTGAATTTTAAAATGACCGGGGAGGGGTGTAGCTCTCAATATATCTTTCACCATTTGCACACCGATAGAAGTGTTGGCTGTCCATAACACAGGAATTTTTTTACTCGCTTTTTTAAGAACAGAAAAATGTTTTTCAGAAAGCCCGGTGGTACCCGATAGAATTGGGATTTTGTTTTTCAAGCACCACTGTACGCTCAACAAAAACATCTCGGGCGACGAAAAATCAATGAGTAGATCAGGCTTATGTTTTACATCGATAAAACTTGTTACAACTTGTCCTTTGGGCTTGCGGGCAATACCACCGCTGAAGTTTGCACCTTTCGTTTTGCGCAAAACTTTTTGTATTTCCTGGCCCATTCTTCCTTGTGCACCGACGACAAAAATTTTCATCATAGATACATCTCGTATTTTTTAAGCGCCCCTTCAATTTGCTTTGTTTTCTCAGAGCTCAGTTGGCAAAGCGGCAGCCGCATCTCGTCGCTCGCAATGACTCCCAAAATTTTCAGCGCCGCCTTTACCGGAATGGGGTTGGATGTAATATACAGGCTTCGAATTAGCTCCAGCGATCCACTGAAGTCTAGAAGTGCCTCTTCGGTTACGGTTCCCGAAAACCACTCGCTCATTTTCCGTGGCATAATGTGCGAGCATACCGAGATCACTCCCTGACCACCCATCTTTTTTAACGCCAAGCAGGTTTCATCGTCGCCGCTTAGGACGTTCCAATTTGGGCCACAGGCACTAAGGATTTTTTGATCGAATTCCAAATTGCCAGTGGCTTCCTTGATTCCACAAATATTTTTATGCAGCGATAGCTTGTAAATGGTATCTACTTCCAAACTCGTGATTGTTCGCCCAGGAACGTTGTAAAGCAAAACGGGAGCTCCGGCTTCATCCGCGATAGTTTTGAAATGCTCGTACAAACCCTGTTGTGGTGGCTTATTATAGTAGGGAACTACCACCAACAAAGATTTTGCTCCTGCGGCCACCGCTTTTTGCGAAAACTCCACCGTCCTTTTTGTGTTGTTACTTCCCGAACCAAACATAATGGTGGCTTTCGGCCCAGCCGCCTCTGCGACCAAGTTGAGGATAGCAAGGCTTTCCTCCTCGGAAAGAGTCGGGCTTTCGGCAGTGGTGCCGTTAACCACAAACTGATTTATGCCAGCGTTCGTTTGCTGCGCGACCAATTTTAAAAGCGACGCCTCGTCCACTTGACCATTTTTAAATGGCGTCACAAGCGCCGTGTAAACTCCTGTTGGCTTCATTAGATGCTCCCCTCGAAAACTAATTTTGTTTCGCCACTCAATTTGGCTTTAGCCGTTGCCAGAATTTCCACGGCCAGTTTTCCACCTGGCGTTTGTACCTGAACCAGATTTTTTTGATTCTTTAAATTTAAGTAAACCTGGGCTGCAGCAAGCACCCCGGTTCCACAGGAAAGGGTAAAGTCGTTGACCCCGCGTTCCAGTGTCACGGAATGGAGGGAGCCTTCAGCGAGCTCAGCGTAAAACGTGAGATTGGAGCCCCGGGGACCAAATGCTGTATCAAAAATAAATGGCGCAAGCTCCTGAGCCCTGCCAAAGATATTTTCGAGTGAGGGCACCGGGATTACAAAATGCGGAACACCAGTGTTCGTAAGATAACCTTTTTCGAATTTCCCCTGAAACATATTTTCTTTTTTTTCGATTGTCCCTGCAGGTAATTCGATTTCAATCTCGACAAACTCCTTGCGCAAAGTGCGTCCAACAAACTCAGCATGTTGAGTTTTGACCACAACCTCGGACAATTTGTTTTGCGAAAACAAAAACCAGGTGGTTGCTCGAGCTGCGTTGCCACACATCTCGGCCTCGCGTCCATCGGGATTGTAAAAGGTCCACTCAAAGCGATGGCCTTCGGTGCTGGGTCGCAAATGAACAAGACCGTCAGACCCTACTCCAAAATGGCGATCGCAAAGTTCGCGCACAATTTCGGCAGTCGGCTGCCATTGTTCATCGTTTATAATGATAAAATCATTGCCCGTCGCCTGCGCCTTAAAGAATTTCATCACTGCGCCTTTGTTCTATTTTTCTTTTTAATTTTTTTGGTTGGCTGGGGTTCTTCCGGTTTAGGCTCCACTATCGGCGCTAGCTGTTGGTTTTCTTCTTTGAGTTCTTTTTTAAGTGACCCCTCTGTGGGGAGCGGTGGCTCTGGTGGACCTTTTACCCCGCAACCAAGAGTGGCCCAAATAAACAAACCCAAAATGATTTTACTCATGTGCTTCCTTACTATCTACTTTTTACCATTCTCTTTAAGATTCTTTTTCTGCGTCTTTGACGTCGTACCTACAAAATTCCGGCACCATCAAAAATACCTTTTTTTGTCTACCAGATAAGGGCCGACAAGACGATAAATATTTTTGCTTTTCGTCGGTAATTTGCCACTTTTCCCAAATGACGAAACGTCTGTTTGGGACCATTGTTTTATGAAAAGCTTTCATAATTTCAGGTGTCGGTTTTTTCGCTTTGCTCTCTGCAACCATTTCTAACAACGATACGTAAAAGCAGTAGTCCCTTTCGGCCCCAAGCAACGTTCCCGATTTGCACATTACTTTCGCGCTGGGGATCTGTTTTTCTCGGAGACCAAGCCAAACAGCATAGACCTTGTAAATTTCCATGAATGGAAGCTCCTGCTGGGCCCATTCGATTTTTTCACGTGCTTTAACGTAGTCTTTTCGATCCAGCCAAAAAGCGATGGTGTGGGAAAGTAATTTTGTGTTGTACGGTTCGCGCTCAAGCGCTGAAAGAAAATTTTTTTCAATCTCATCTGGATCATCACCTGGGGTCGCGATTAAATCCAAGGTTTTTTCGAAAAGGCTGAGCGTGCTATCGTACTGGAAGTTTGCCAACCACTGAGCCACCTGCTGCTGGCTCTGCGATGTTTTTAAAATTTTCGGGTTATTTTTCAAAAAGAAAACAGCTTCGCCGACGTTTTTTTCAAGAAATTGGTTTTTGACTGTTTCTAACGTTGCATGACTTATTAACAGTAAACTCACTGCAACGTTTAGGATCATAGTGTTTTTTGCCCCTCGTATGGTTTGATGAGTACATCTCTTGGTTTGCTACCATTTGCTGGGCCAACCACTCCCTCGCGCTCAAAAAGTTCTATTAGTCTAGCAGCTCTTGGATATCCGAGGCGAAATTTTCTTTGCACAAGGGACGCACTCACCGATTTGAGGCCCGACACCCAGGCGAGAATTTCATCGTAGCGTTCGTCGTAGTCATCGGATTGCGCATCGGCACTGTCCCACGCGCCCTCTCCACTTTCAGAAAAAGCTGGTTGCCGGGTGATAGCACGCATCGCCGACTCATCATAGTCAGGCTGTCCTTGCTGCGACCAATAAAGCATTACCTCTGCGATTTCGGCTTCTGTTACCCAGGGCCCGTGATGGCGTTCGGGTTTTGCCACTCCTGGAGCAAGAAAAAGCATATCACCACGGGCTAAAAGTCGTTCGGCTCCAGAATCATCGAGAATAATGCGTGAATCCATTTTGCTGGCAACCTTAAAGCTGATTCGTCCCGGAATGTTTGTTTTAATTAAACCTGTGACCACGTCTTTTCGCGGACTTTGCATCGCAAGTATCAAGTGAATTCCACAGGCGCGAGCCATTTGCGCTAAGCGCACAACAGCATGTTCAACATTGTTTTTGTCTACGGCCATCAAGTCGCCAAACTCTTCTACCACAATAACGATAAACGGTTGTGGACTGTAGTAGTACGAGTCTAGAGGAACTTCGACTGCGTTATTGTACTTTTCGTGGGCTTCGATGTCTTCTTTACTCAGTTGTTGAACTTTTTCGTTATACGATTCGATACCTCGTGCGCCAAACTTGGACATCGAACGATAGCGTTTTTCCATCTCGCGCACCGCCCAGCTCAATGCATTGACAGCTTTTTTAGGGTCGGTGACCATTGGTAAAAGTAAATGCGGGATATTATTAAACGCCGCTAAATCGACCTGTTTCGGATCGATCAGTATCAAGCGCAATGTCTGCGGTGAGTGCCGGAAGAGTAAACCTGTTAACGCACACACCACAAACACAGATTTTCCAGAACCGGTTGTCCCCGCCACCAATAAATGTGGCATTTTGCGCAAATCCACAACTTTCGGAAGGCCGTCGGCCTGCCGTCCGAGGGCGAGCGGCAGCTTCATGTCGTCCGACCAAAAATCGTCCAGTGCTAAAACATCTTTAAGATACACTGTTTCTCGATGGGAATTAGAAGTTTCGATCCCCACCACATCGCGCCCCGGAATAGGAGCGATAATTCGAACCGACTCACTGCTGAGTGCCAAGGAAAGGTCATCAGCCAGCTCGGTAATTTTACTGATCTTTACGTCGGCATTTGGTTTGAACTCAAACAGTGTTACCGCGGGGCCAGGCTTTGCCCCTTTCACTTCGCCTTTTACTGCAAACTGCCCAAGCTTATCCACTAGCAATGCCGACTTCATTTTGATTTCTTTATCGTCCACCCGATAGCGGGATTCTGGCGGATCTTCTAACAGAGCAATCTCCGGCAGTTTCCAGTTGGCAATTCTCCGTTGCACCTTTTTTTTAAGATCAACGCGCCGGCGCTTTAAAGGCCCTAACAGGCTTTGAAAAACGGGGACAGGCTCTGTTGCTGTAGGCTCTTGCATCGCCTCAGTCTCCGTCTCGTTTTCGCTCTTGGAAGAACCCCCGAAAGGTGCACTCATTGTCTGAGACGTGGCCGACCCTGGGTAGTCAATTTTGAGAGCCGTAGTTTTCTGCTGCGCTTTTTCTCGAAGATGCAAAAATGTCGCAATCAGTTTATCGCAAAAAGTAAGAAACCATCTTTTTGGTTCTTCAAAAGCTCGTGGTCCAAAAAGAATCACATTTAGTGCCAAAAGACTTGTCCACAGGATTATCCCCACACCCACCGTGTTAAAAAGGCGCGTCATCTGCGTTTGCAAAAAATTTCCGGCCAGTCCGCCCACGTAGATGTTGTTGTTGTACAACTTAATCCCCTGCAAGTGCAGAGATAGCAATGTCGAGGCCGTCACCATGAGTAGCACCGACGCTAAAACTTTTTCCCACAGAATATCTACCTGCCGGCGCTTGAGAAAACTGAAAGCGAAAAATAAAAGGAGGCCGACAGCTCCCCACGACGTCAAACCAAAGACTTGGTACATCAGATCAGAAAAAAAACTTCCAAACAATCCACAGGCATTGTGTGCGTTTTGTCGCACCCCGATAGAATTGAATGAAGGATCCTCTGGGTGATGTGTCCCCAACGCAAGTGCAATGAAGAGTGCCGCCGACAAGAAAAATAACGCATGCAATACAGACTTTATTTGGTTCGTTTTCATCCTTTCAGTTTAAAAAATGTATTGGAAGAGTTAAAGCACCATCTGATTGACTCGACCTAAGTCAACGTGAGGTGTGCTTTTTCCCCGCTGTGCGGGTGTTTTAGCCGTACTCGCAAACATCAAGGAAAAAATTTTTCATTACGCACTGAAAAAATAAATTATTTTATTGATAGATAGGGTGTTTAAAAACTACAAACATTGTCTGCGTAAACAACAAACATTACTTAATTGGGGTACGGTTTTTATGGAAGTTAATCACTCAGATAATCTTTTTGTCGCGAATCTACACTCTGTAAGCTTAGAAAGCCTTGTGAAAAGCAAACTGGAGGTTTTATTTCGTCAACAAAAAGAAGCTGACGTTGAGCTAAACGATCTTCATAAGCTTATTCTAGAACAAGTTGAAAAGCCTCTTATCGAGCTGTCTCTTAAACAAAATAGAGGTAATCAGGTAAAGACTGCGAAGTTGCTTGGTATCAACCGCAACACCCTTAAGAAAAAAATCGACACCTTTAAAATCGATATTAAAAACTTACTTAGCTAATTCATCAGCGAGACTCGATACGACATCTTGGTAAGACTCGCATAATTTATCGATTCCTTGGGGGGAGCTGGTATACCTATGTCTTATAAAATTCCTCCGCATAATAACGAGGCCGAGCTATCTATCATCGGCGGCATGATGGTTGAACCCGATGCTTACGACATTGTGTCCGACATCATTCATGCGGAAGACTTCTACAAGGTCGCGCACCAAAAAATTTATTCGGCTATTGCCGAACTGAATGCGAAAAGCCAACCCGCCGATATCATTATGATCTCGAATCACTTGGCGCATAAAAAAGAGCTGGATTCCATCGGCGGACCGAGCACCCTGGCCGAGATCCTCAATCAAGTTCCCGCGGCCATTAACCTTCGCGGCTACGCTGAAATCGTTAAACAAAAATCTCTGCTTCGTAAGCTGATTCACACAAACGGTGAAATCATGTCCGAGGCCTATGATGAAAAATTCGATTCCATCGATTCGTTCGTCGATGAAGTAGAAGCACGAATTTTCAAAATCACCGAACAAAAAGAAACTAAAAGCAATCTCACTAGCGCTGCCGATTTGATTAAAGTGAGCATCGATAAAATCACCGATCTCGCGAGCAAAAATCAGGAGATCACTGGTATCGCTTCTGGGTTTTCCACTCTAGATCGAATGACTTCGGGATTTCAGCCGGGTGATTTTATCATTCTAGCGGCGCGCCCTTCCATGGGTAAGACCGCCTTGAGTTTAAACCTCGCTCTAAACGCTGCTATGAAGCTTAAAAAGTCAGTGGCATACTTCTCGGTGGAAATGGGCAAAGAGCAACTGATGATGCGTGTACTGGCTTCAGAAGCTAAAGTGAATATGTCGGATATTCGTATTGGTCGAATCAAAGATTCAGACTGGCCGCGTTTGATTGATAAAGCTTCAACTCTCGCAGACACCTCGTTGTTTATCGATGATACCAGTTCCATTTCTCCCTACGAAATTCGCTCAAAATCGCGCCGGCTTAAATCCCAGTTCGGCCTCGATATGATTATCATCGATTATTTACAAATTATGGGACTGCCTGGCAAAGTTGAAAGCCGCGAACGGGCTGTGGCAGAAATTTCTAAAAGCTTAAAAAGTATCGCCAAAGAACTTCGCGTTCCAGTTATCGCACTTTCCCAGCTCAACCGAGGTGTTGAAGGTCGGACGGGCGATATGAAAAAACCGGTCCTTTCGGATCTTCGTGAATCGGGCTCCATCGAGCAAGATGCCGATATTATTATGATGCTTTATCGCGAAGAGTATTACGATCCTGAAAATCCGGAAATCAAAGGTCAGGCCGATTTACTTATTCGCAAGCACAGAAACGGACCTGTCGGTGACGTAAAGTTGAAGTGGCAGGCGCAGTTTGGTCAATTTACCGAATGGCAGGATGGCTATTCTCAACCTGCCGGAGCCAGCTCAGGTGGCAATGCCCCCTTTTCTTCAGGTGGAGGCGGCGGCCAATACGGGGGCGGTTATTCTGGCGGTGGGGGCGGCGGCCAGAGCGGCAAAGTAAAGAACTTCGCCCCAAGATAAAACGAATAGGTGAGCCGATCCTTTTTGCGACTGAATGCACAAAAACCCTTTAATAAAGAAAGCTGAACTCTTTATTGAAGGGTTTTTGTGCATTCAGTCGCAAAAAGGATCGGCTCACCTATTCGTACTTTTAGGCGTCGAGGCGTTCTACTGAGATTGCAATTGTTGTTTCGAGACCATCACCAAAGCTGATTTTTGCTTGGTGTTGACCCAAAACTTTGATCGCGTCGTCGATCACAACGTCTTTTTTCTCAATGGCAAAGCCTTTTTTTACGAGCTCGACTGCGATATCTTTTGTTGTCACAGATCCAAAAATCTTGTCTTTTTCGCCTGCGGCAATTTTAAATACTATAGTTACTTTTTTGATTTGCTCTAAAATTTGAGATTTTTCATCGCGTGCTTTCGTTTTGCGAGAAGTTGCAACACGTTGCCAGTGTTCGAATTCTTTAACCCGAGACTCAGTAGCTTCGGCTGCTAGGCTGCGCGGGAAAAGAAAGTTTCTGGCAAAACCACCCGAAACGTTTACCATATCGCCTGTGCGACCTAAATCTTTCACGTCCTGTTTCAAAATCACTTTCATATTTATTCTCCTGCGTAGGGATTATTCTTAACGTAATTTTTCAAAATCTTAGCTCTGTAATTAAACCAAACGTCCGAAATACCAATGGCAACCACGACTGCAAATAAGTGAAAAGCCAGCACAAAAAAGATTGCCACCTTTAAAAAATAATTGATGCGCGCTCTTTGCATAAAAAAACCAAGAACAGCGAGGCCTTGGAAGTAATAAAAACAAAGCAGCACAAACAAAATATTGACGGCGATCTTTTGAAATATAAAAACTTTTTGCGCGTCCAACAAAAATGTGGCGGCCAACGCGGGGATAAGGACCCACACTAAGTGTTCTGGTATTTTAAAGGTACTCAGCTTGTTCTGTCGCCCTTCTGGACGAATAAAAAGAATTCCAAAGAAAACAAGAATCATAAAGATGAATGCCAAAAAAGCCGGCATCACTGATACGATTTGAGCTGCATCCACCGAGGACGAAAAACCCTTCATCTGCGGGGACAGCATCACCGTGCTCGCAATTTGTTTTTTAAGAAAAGTACTTAGCGCAACTTTTTGTGATTGTGACCATAGGCTTAAACTAAAAAAAACCGCCAGCACGGAAATCCCGACAGCCGAAACAGCCGAATAAAAGCGCGAGACTTTTTGCGATTCAAGTTCCGAGTAGAGTCCCATTAACAAGAACACACTCATCTGGGCTAAAGCCCACTGCGGAAAGAAAGTGAACAACCCGATAGCCGACACAATCGAGAATCCCCAGTAAAAAATGCGATTGAAGGAAACGTGCAGGTACCGCGCCCCGAGAGGCGCCATAAATAGAAAAGACGCTGTTAACAACGTTGTTAACAGCGAAACTAAAACAAATTGTCCTACACGATTCTTTACAGGCATGGCCCGCCTTATTTCATCGGACGGCGAGGCTTCGCGAGAGCTTTTTTGGCTTCACGCTCGCGACGCTCAATCAGCCCGGCTTTGAACTTCTCAACATAGTCTGTGAGAACAGTTTCTTCGGGAAGGCGAGTGTGCATGTAACGAAGAACTTTTTCGTTGATCCGCATCGTTCTTTCAAGTTCCATGATCGACTCTGGATTGGCTGTGAAAGTACTGTGGAAATAAACGCCACGGTTGGTCTTGCCAATTGGATTGGCGAGGCGGCGTACACCCCAAGTATCAAGGTGGCTGACTTTGCCAGAAAATCCTTCGATAATTTTTTGATTTTTTGAGAAAAGAGCTTTCTGCTCATCTTCGGAACTGTTAGGCTCCATCACAATTATGACTTCGTATGGACGAACGACAGTCTCTTTAACTAATTCAAACATGGTCTCCCTTTCGGCTAAAAGCCCTAAACTGCTATATATTTAGAGCAAGGTGGGACTTAAGTAGCATAGGACCTTTTATAAAGTCCATTGAATTTGCTGCTAATATTGATGAAACTTTTACTATGAGCCTCACTCTACAAATACTTACTGGGCATCGAAATGGCGAAACACTTCACCTCGAAAAAACCACTTCCGTGGGCCGCGAGGCCGATGTGTCTTTTGATGATCCTAAAATGTCGAAAGTACACGCGATTTTAGAGTTTGATGCGACTATCGGTTGGGTTTTGCGCGACTCCAATTCTAAAAATGGTGTACGTGTTAACGACTTTTTAACCGTCCAACATCGTTTGAGCAGTGGTGACATTATTGATTTAGGAATCACCCAACTCCGCGTCGCCTCAGTGTCTGCTTCTTGGAAGCCGCTTCTCAATCAACTTCTGTTAGAAACCTTGGACCGCGCAAAAAACGAGCCTTTAAAACTTGTTCCTTTTCGTAGTTTCCCAGCTCTTTCCATTGTTCAAGGTCAACAGGCCGGAGAAAAATTTATTTTTGAGTATGGCCCGCGTTCTTTAGGTGGAAACTCAAATGACATTATACTTTTTGAGCCTCAATGCCCCGACATTGCTTTTAATATTTCCCCCAGCAGCGCAGGGGCGGTGTTCGAGACCAAGTATCCGATGATCGTAAAAATTAATGGTGCCTCTGAGACTAAAAAAGTATTGAAAAATTCTGATCAGATTTCAATTCATAATACTGTTATCGAAATTCACTTTGTAAACGCCTAGGAGCTCCTATTTCATCTTTTGCTAAATCTTCTGGATACTTCAATAGTTTTGATGGAACTCGTATCTATTACGAAATTCGCGGGGAAGGTCCTCCACTGGTATTTGCCTACGGCATCGCCTGCCTCATGAATCATTGGCACCATCAATTGAGCTATTTTTCGAAAAATTACCAAACAATTATTCTGGATTACCGTGGTCATCACTTTTCGGACATTCCAAAAGATAAGCGAAATCTCACTTTGGAAGCGATGTCGAAAGACATTCTCTGTTTGTGTGATCATCTAAAAATTGAGAAGGCGTTTTTTTTAGGGCACAGTTTTGGCTGCGAGGTTTTGTTAGAGAGTTATTTTATGCGCCCCGAGCTTTTTTCGGGAATGTGTTTTGTGAGCGGTTTTTTTAGTAACCCCTTTCAAAGCTATCTCAGCGCTACACAGTTGCGCGATGTTTTTATGTACGTGCGCATGGCTTACAATTCCGCCCCCGGGGTATTGGGCATGATTTGGAAATTTGGCGTCACCAATCCTGTGTCAGTTCTTTTGAGTTCCTTGGTCGGAGGGTTTAATCTCGAAAAAACATCGTTAAAAGATATTGAAATTTACGCCCAAGGGGTCGCTAACATTGATCTTCGTGTTTTTGTCACGCTGCTTGAGCAGCTGACACAGTTTGATGGGCGGCCTAAGCTTTCGCAGATTCAAATACCTACTTTGATCATCGCCGGCGATAAAGACGCACTGACCCCTATCCAAGTGCAAAAAACCATGCACGGGGATATACCAAACAGTGAGCTTTTGATCGTCGAAACTGGCTCACACTGCGTGCAGTTGGATTTTCCAATGGAAGTGAATGCAAAAATCGAAGAGTTTGTGAATTCTATTTCTTTTTCGCAGTGATAAATTAAAAAAATTCACACTCTTGTTTCGTCCCGTTACTAGGCGAATCTGTCTTGGAGACATGTACTCAACCAATTACCCTCAAAGGAGATTTCATAAAAACACTTTTATTTTCAGCACTCACTTTTTTTCTGTACTTAGCTTTGCAGACTCGGAGAGCGCTTGCATCCCCAAATACGATCTTTTGCAAGACTCTACAGACGCGATTTTTTACTACGAAATTTCTAAATACGACCAGGTGTCTCAAAGCTTCAAAACTTTGAAGCAGTGGTATTGCAACGAAGTAAGCGTATCAAAAGAAGTTCCGCAACTTCTCGAAGAAAGCTGCACAATTATCAATATTGATGGTGTTGCAATTCAACCCAACAATACCGGCTCATTAGACGTTAGCTTTGGCTGCGGTTGATAAACTCAAGGCCTTAATACTTTTCTATTCTAAACTGCAACGCTCGGATTTTTCCGAGCTTGCTCCAAAGAGAAAACTACTTACATGCCTTCGGAATCGTTTTGTACTGGTCGCTCGCGAAGAGAGGCCTTGAAGTAGTCGCGGTTCATGCGTGCGATGTTCTCCATGGTAATTCCTTTTGGACAGGCCATTTCGCAGGCTGCCGTGTTGGAACAGTTTCCAAAACCTAATGCGTCCATAGTTCTTACCATATTTAAAACTCGAGAATCTCTTTCAGGTTGGCCTTGTGGCAATAGCGCTAAATGCGAAATTTTTGCAGAAGCAAACAACATTGCCGAAGAATTCTTACAGGCAGCTACGCATGCGCCGCAAGCGATGCAGGCCGCGGATCCGAACGCGAGGTCGGCGTTTTCTTTTGCGATGGGAGTCGAATTTGCGTCTTGCGCATTGCCCGTGTTGACCGACACATATCCACCGGCTTGAATGATCTTATCAAATGCTGAACGATTCACTTTGAGGTCTTTGATTACGGGAAATGCCTTAGCACGAAAAGGTTCAACAGTAATCGTATCACCGTCTTTAAAGTTGCGCATATGCAGCTGGCACGTTGTATTTAGGCGCTTCGGCCCGTGGGCATCGCCGTTGATAACCATCGCGCACGTCCCACAGATTCCCTCGCGACAATCGTGATCAAATTCGACTGGTTCTGCGCCGGAAAGGATAAGCTCCTGATTAACAACATCCATCATTTCAAGGAATGACATATGCGGTGATACTTCGCGAGCCGTATAGTCCATAAATGAACCGGCAGAATCACCATTTTTTTGTCGCCAAATTTTAAGATTCAAAGTCATATTTTTTTCACTCATATGCACCACCTATTTGTAACTTCGTGAGGCCAACTTAACATTTTCAAAATTAAGCTCTTCTTTATGACGTTCGTGCTGTCCTGTTGATTTGTACTGCCACGCCGCCGAATGGCAGAACTTTTCATCGTCGCGTAACGCTTCATTGTCCGCAGTTTGATGCTCATCGCGAAAGTGGCCGCCGCAAGACTCTTCGCGAGTAAGAGCATCCTTTGCCATCAACTCGCCAAGCTCCAAGAAATCAGCCACACGACCCGCTTTTTCAAGCTCATGGTTTGTGTAGTCTTTCGGGCCTGTGACTTTCACATTTTTCCAAAATTCCTCGCGCAATGCTGGAATTGTTTTTAGAGCTTCGTTTAAACCTTTAGCGTTGCGAGACATCCCGACGTGTTCCCACATACTTTTTCCAAGCTCGCGATGAATATCGTCCACCGTGCGTTTTCCATTAACACTCAGTAATCGATCAAGCTGATCTCCGCTTTGTTTTTTACTTTCAACAAAAGCAGGGTCAGTTTCGCTCACTTTTGCAAGCTTCGCCCCTTCGGAACCGAGATAATTTCCAATAGTTGATGGCGCAACAAAATAACCATCTGCCAAGCCCTGCATCAGTGCCGAGGCGCCGAGGCGGTTAGCTCCATGATCAGAAAAATTAGCTTCGCCACCGACAAACAAACCTGGCACGGTGCTCATCAAGTTATAGTCCACCCACAGTCCACCCATGGTGTAGTGCACTGCCGGGTAAATCCGCATGGGTGAAGTGTAAGGATCTTCGCCTGCGATGTTCGCATACATATCAAAAAGATTTCCATACTTCGCAGACACCTTGTCTCGTCCTACGCGTTGAATTGCATCGCGGAAATCTAAATAAACTGCAATGCCCGTCGAACCCACACCATGCCCTTGATCCACCAGGAATTTTGCCTGGCGAGACGCTATATCTCGCGGCGCAAGGTTTCCAAAGCTGGGATAAATTCTTTCAAGATAGTAATCGCGTTCAGCATCAGGGATTTGCTCTGGAGGACGTTTATCGCCCTTCATTTTCGGAACCCACACTCTGCCATCGTTTCTAAGTGATTCAGACATCAAAGTCAGCTTTGACTGATATTCACCCGAAACCGGTATGCATGTGGGGTGAATTTGCGTAAAGCAAGGATTCGCAAAATAAGCGCCCTTTTTATGACAGCGCCATGCCGCAGTCACGTTGGAGTTCATCGCGTTTGTCGACAGGAAGAACACGTTGCCATAACCACCGGTTGCTAAAAAAACCACATCCGCAGAATGTGATTCAATTTCTCCGGTCAACAGATTTCGCGCGGTTATTCCGCGGGCGCGACCGTCAACCATTACCAGATCCAACATCTCCCGCCGCGTGTACATTTTTACGGAGCCTTTGTTGACCTGTCGCATGAGTGCCGAGTAAGCCCCAAGTAAAAGCTGCTGCCCCGTCTGTCCACGAGCGTAAAAAGTCCGCGAAACCTGCGCGCCGCCAAAGGACCTATTGTCTAGCAATCCACCGTACTCACGAGCGAATGGAACACCTTGAGCCACGCACTGATCAATGATGGATGCAGACACCTCTGCTAAACGGTACACATTGGCTTCGCGCGAACGGAAATCTCCGCCCTTGATTGTATCGTAAAAAAGTCGATAGACCGAATCTCCGTCGTTTTGATAATTTTTCGCAGCATTAATTCCACCTTGTGCGGCGATCGAATGCGCACGGCGGGGAGTGTCGGAAATGCAAAACGCTTTAACGTTATAGCCCATTTCGCCCAAGGATGCTGCTGCCGCTCCTCCAGCTAAACCGGTTCCAACAACAATGATATTGTATTTTCGTCGGTTGGCTGGATTTACCAACTTCATATTGAATTTATAATTCTCCCATTTTTTTTCGATGGGTCCTTCGGGAATTTTGGCATCTAGTTGAGACATAACTGCTCCTTAAAATGAAGTGGCTATCACATACAAAGGTTGGCTTATAAATCCGGCCGCCACGACGATTGAATAAACGGTTCCAGCCAATTTAATTTTTTTGCTGTACTTCGGATGGTTGAATCCCAGAGATTGAAAAACCGAAGAAACTCCGTGACTCAAATGCCAACCCAAAATTAATAAGCTTAGAATATAACCCGCAACGTAGAGCGGCTGTTTGAAGATTTCAATTATAAGTCGATGAAGATCGCGCATTTCAACACCGTCATATGTCACCAAATATTCAGTGCCATATTTGAATGTAATCAAATGAAAAATGACAAAAAACAAAATCAATGACCCCTGAAAAGCCATTGATCGCGATGCCAGACTTGAGCGTTTTTGATTCGAAGACTGTACAGCATACTTGTTCGGTTTTGCGCGCCGATTTTCGATAGTCAGCCACACTCCTACGACAACATGGACTAACAAGGCCGCAACTAACACACTTTCCGCGACATACAAAAGCGGTTTGTTGGAAACAATTGCGTGCCCGTATTTGTTATATAACTCGGCGCTCACTAAGATGAGCATGTTCCCGGCCATGTGAGCTAAAACAAAACCGGTCCAAATAAGGCCACAAAATCCCATGATCATTTTTTTCTGAATCGACGCAATAGCCACGAGCCTTACTCCTTGCCGAAAATTTAAAATTCAACATTATCGAATTTCTTGCAACCTGTCTAGAAAACCTTCTTGTTTTGCCGAGCTTAAATCCGCCATGACCGTGTAGAACAAAGCCAAAGAATTTTGCTTTATTCTTTGCTTCTTTTTTGCGATAAAGCACGGATATCTTGTGACACACTGAAGTTTAATTAGGAGGCTTTGTGCGTATTTATGTCTGCCTGAAACAAGTTCCCGATACAGAAACCCGCATCAAGGTTGCACCATCTGGATCGCAGCTCGATGAAACGGGAATCAAATGGGTTATAAACCCTTATGATGAATTTGCAATTGAAGAAGCCATCAAGTTTAAAGAAGCCAACCCACAGGCACAGGTTACGGCCGTGACAGTGGGACCCAAGGCTCGGGTTAACAATGCACTTCTTACAGCGATGGCAATGGGTGCTGACGATGCATTGTTGATTGATTGCTCCGAATCTTTGGATACATTGACAACCGCAAAAGCTCTTGCGGCTGCCATACAAAAAGAGGGCGCTCCACATTTAGTATTTACTGGAAAAATTTCCATTGATGGAAGCTTTTCGGCCACCGGGCCTATGCTCGCTGAGCTGTTGAAGATTCCTCACATTTCAGTCGTGTCCTCCATAACCTACAGTGGAACTCAGTTGACGGTGAAGCGTGAAGTGGAAGGTGGAAACGCTGAAACTTACGCTGTTCCTACGCCAGCTCTCATTGCGGCTAACAAAGGACTTAACAAGCCACGGTTTGCCAGCCTTCCTGGAATTATGAAAGCTAAGAAAAAACCAATTAAGGAAATTTCCATGGCCGACCTCGGCGTGTCTGCGGCGTCTGCAAAAGTAAAACTCACAAATTTTGAATTACCGAAAGATCGACCGGCTTGCAAAATGATTGCGGGCGAACCACAACAACAGGCTAAAGAACTTGTTCGCCTTTTGCGCGAAGAAGCCAAAGTTCTCTAAGGAGTCTCGATGAAAGTATTTATCTTTATTGATGTTACAAATGGAAAAATAAAAAGTAGCAGCCAGGAACTTTTGACGGCAGCGTGTACTGCTGGAGCTGAGATTGTTGGGATGACCTTAGGCCCGGGTGGTGCGAGCATTACAGACCTTGGCACTTGGGGTGTAAGTAGATTTTACGTTGGGGAGGCAGCTCCACTGGACAAGCCAAATCCTCTTGCTTATCTCGATGCTGTAGCTAAAGCTGTGGAAGCAGAAAAGCCTGATTTTATTCTCGCAAGCTCCAACACTTTAAATCGCGACGTTTTTGCACGCCTTGCGGTTCGCCTCGATGGGGCTTTTGTGAGTGATCTTACGGAGCTTGCACTTTCTCCTTTGAAAGCGAAGCGACCTCTTTATTCAGGAAAATGTTTAGCCTCTGTCGAATTTAGTGGCAAAGGACCAAAGATTTTATTAGTTCGCCCAAATCAGCTGACCGTGGGCACCGCAAACAAATCGGTTGCCTGCGAAACGGTAGCCATTGCTGCTGTACCACCAGTGGCGCAGTTGACAACAATCGAAAAATCTTCTGCCTCTACTTTGGACCTCACTGAGGCCAACATTATTGTATCTGGTGGGCGCGGACTTAAAGAGGCCGATAATTTTAAAATGATTCACGATTTAGCGGCGCCTCTAGGGGCCACGGTGGGAGCATCGCGTGCCGTGGTGGATTTAGGCTGGGTTCCACATACAATGCAAGTGGGTCAAACAGGTAAAACCGTAGCACCAAGCTTGTACATTGCTGTTGCAATCTCTGGAGCCATCCAACACTTAGCTGGCATGAGTAGCAGTAAAGTTATTGTTGCCATCAACAGCGATGAGAAAGCACCAATTTTTCAAAAAGCTACCTATGGCCTTGTTGGCGATATGTTCCAGATTGTTCCTGCCCTAACGGAAGAATTTAAGGCATTGCAAAAATAAACGATGAAAGCTTTTTTCGCTTCTTATTTTTTGTACTTCCTTTATCGACTTTTCCAATCGACGTGGACCATTGAAATCCGAGAGACTGCAGCGCTCAAGGAGCTTCTCAAAAAGGATGGCATCTTCGTTGTAGCCCACTGGCATGGCGAAGAACTTGGGATATTGCACCTTTTAAAGCCTTACCGGGTTGCATGTATGGTGTCGCAAAGTTTTGACGGCGAGCTGATTGCGCGCATGATTCATCACCTAGGCTCAAAAGCCGTGCGAGGCTCCTCCTCACGTGGGGCCGTGCAAGCTCTCAAAGGAATTTTGCGTCTCGCGAAAGAGGGCTGGCGCCCTAGTGTCGCTGTTGATGGTCCGCGAGGCCCTCGACATGAAGTGAAGCGTGGAGTTGTAGAGATTGCTAAAGTTCTTAAGGTTCCGATAATCCCCATCAACATGGCGTGCTCGCGCTCTTTTATTTTTAAAAAATCGTGGAACAAATCAGAGCTGCCTTTGCCATTTAGTAAAGTGGTCGTTCAATGGGGCGACGCTATCGAGTACGATCCCGCACGCTCCTTAGAAAGCTACCTGGTTCCGATAGCCCAAGCTCTTCACGCTGGGCGCGCTGAGTGCATGAAAAGTGTCGGAAAAATTTAATCGGCAATTTTGTTGAGTATAAAATTCTCTACCGTAATTTTACCATTGAGGCCGATTTTGAAAGTCTGCGGGGTCAAGCTTGCAAAACACTCGTACTTTATAACTCCGTTTTGTTTGGTTGCAGAATCTTGATCAGAATCTGTAACCTCAGCTCCGCCGTTTTCGAAAATTGCTGAAGCCTCTACCTGCACGTAAAGTGTCGCGCCGTCTGCAAATTTGCATTCAGAACCCAATACCACTTTTTCCTGATTTTCATCAAATTGCATGCGAATTTTTTGTGTCATGCTCCCGTCAACGAAGCTGTTTGATTCCCAAAGGCCGGTAATTTTTGACTTGTCAGTGAGTGTGGTTTGCGGTTTCTTTTTAAAAACGTCGCCTGCGGCACCGTCGTCGCTCAAAATGTTTTCCTGCTCACAGCCAGTGAGTAAAAGCGCTGCCATTAAAATTAAAAGTTTTTTCACGGTAATCTCCTCGGTCTTTTTCGTTCCTAATCCTTTGATTTATCGCAAACAATGTCAATACTTTCGTCTAATCTCGGTGTGATAATAGACCGCTTGACGGAGCTCTGCTAAACTTAAAGAAAGTTTTGATTAGCAACGGGGGACTATCGTGCGTCTAATTTTTATAATTTCGCTCTCCTTTTTTTCGTTTTTATCCCATGCGCAAGTGATAGCCAAAGTAGGCAACAAAGAAATCACTCTGAAAGAATTTGAGGACAAATATGCGCAACTTAAAAATCAAGTGATCGAAATGCCAGATAAAAAGAAATTCTTAGATGATCTTATTGGTTTTGAAATTGGCGTGCAAGAAGCTCAGAAACGAGGGCTCGATCAGGACCCTGCAATCCGTGAGCGCATGCGACAAGAGCTCTACAAAGGTTTTATCGAAAAAGAACTGGCGCCGAAAACCATAAAGATTACTGCCAATGATGCCGAAATGAAGTCTTACTATAGCCGAAACCCTGAAATCCGTGCGAATCAGATCATGATCGAAGTGCGACCCGATGCCACGCCGGAGCAGAAAAAAGAAGCCCGAAAGCGGGCCCAGGAAATATTTGAGACCGTCCGAAAGAGCCAAAGAAAATTTGAGGAACTGGTTAAAATTTATAGCGATGACCCGCTTTCAAGCAAATCGGGTGGTGACATCGGCTGGCAGACACGGCTTACGCTTTACCCTTCGATTTACGCTCCGGTAAGTAAAATGAACGTAGGCCAAGTGTCGCCGCTTATTGAGACGCCATTTGGATTCTTTATTGTAAAGTTAGCTGCGAAAAAGTCTTTCCAGGATGCCGACCGCGCTATGCTGCGCCTCGCCGTCCAGGAGGAAAAAAAGAAGGCGCTGTTTGACCAATTTACTTCGAGCCTTCGCAGTAAATACAAAGTACAGATCAACAAGACAGCGCTGTAGGTGCCAGGTCCTCTTTCTGGACACAAAGCATTGAGTGAAAACACACATTTAAATCGAAAGTGTGTTCGCAACTAATGCTTCGTGTCCAGAAAGAGGACCTGGCACCTGGGCACCTTCTCCATTTTACTGTAGTGTCTTTGGACGATGCGTTTGATTCTTGTATGTCTTTTTCTAGGTGGATGCTCTTGGTTTAAAACCAACGATGCCATCCTTCGGGTGGGCGATTTGTCGTTTACCGAACAGTATTTTGCCGACCGCCTTTTGGAAAAATTAAAAAACGTCGATGGCCTCCACATCAAAAATCCTGAGCTCATTACTTTGTTTTCGCAGCAGCTTGAAAAAGAGCTGATCGAAGAAGGGTTTTTGTTTTCGTGGGCAAAGCAGAAAAAGCTTTCGGTCAGCGCATCTGAAATTTCCTCGTACCTTGGACAAAAAGGAACCGATTCAACCGGAAACCCGACAGATTTTATCTTCGAAGCTGCGCCGGCTAAAAATCTTCTTGAAAACCATGTGCGCTTACAAATTATCAAAAATCATTTTTTTGCTAATGTTGAAAAGGGTCTGGAAGTTTCCGACGAGGAAATCACCGCAAACTACAAAAAACGGTCACCGCTAATGAGCACGGCCTCAGTTCGTGTTCAACAAATTCTCCTTTCTAAGGAAGAAGATGCACAGTCCGTATTAACTAAAATCGCAACTGGCTCCTCCTTTGACGAAATGGCAAAAAAATTCTCCCTTTCGTCGGAAGGTGCCTCGGGAGGCCACATAGGGTGGCTTGAAGCTAGCGGCTCCAACCAGATAAAGTGGCTATCTCAACAGCCGGCGGGCCTCGTGCGAAAACCGGTTTCCGGCCCGGGAGGATTCTATGTGTATAAAGTTCTTGAGGTTAAAAAGCCTGCTCCCCAGTCGCTGATTGCAGTCAAAGAGTCTCTGCGTAAAGAAATACTGGATAAGAAGAAAGATAACGCTTATCTTCAGTGGCTCGAAACGCAAACAAAAACTGTTAAGGTTTCTACAAACGACAAACTGATTCAAACAATTACTTCGCACTATCAGGAGACGTTATGATTCTACAGTTGATTTTTAGCCTTAGTCTTTTTGCTTTTTCGCAGACTGTACTTGATCGGATCTACGCGACCGTAAATGACGAGGTTATTACCACATCTGATCTCGACACTTACCAGAAACAGTTACAGGGTCGTTTACTTTATGAAGATTTACTTTTCGCCGACGATGCCGCGATCGACTCTGCGACGAAGGATAGAAAAATTCTGATTGATAAAGTCATTAACGAAAAGATTCTCGATTCTGAAGCCAAAAAATTAGGAATCAATGTAGCTGAGGACCGGGTACTAAAAGAAATCGCCTCTAAGGGTGGTGAAAAACACCTTTCCTCTCTTTTAGTGCAGAAAAACCTCACCATCAAAGACTACAAA
>JAYUQP010000046.1:0-36634 GCA_043757265.1 Bdellovibrionales bacterium
GGCCAGATAACGTTTTGGCGAGGTTACACTAAACTAAAAAACATGGCCGCAGGAGCAGAAATGCTCCTCGGAAATTAAAAGATGTGTCCAGTAGTAAGCTCTGCGCTCAGGATGACGGCGTTTGGGCAACGGGCTGATTGGATCGCGTTTATTGGCCCGTCGTGAGAGCAAGCAATGTGTAAACCTGTTTCGTAATATCAGGTTCGGTGGGCGATGCTACCACTTTGTAAGGCACTAATAGAGCTGTATCATAGACATAAAAAGTAAGTTGATGGTTCACAATCTGCGGTGACGATAGAGCCGCAAAATCAGGAATGCCCATTGCTGCTGCACGAACCATCATCTTTGGCTTCGCGGGGTCGACTGCCGACTCCCCAGCCACGCGCTTTAAATAAGCAGTTTCGTAGACTAGCGGATCGTCGATAACTTTGAAGCGTGATCGGTGGGAAAAGTGCGTTAGCATTCGAGCAACAATCAAGGCATTTTCCACTTGATCCACACCACCCACCTTAGCAACCACATCAGACCAGTTATTGTACATGGTATTATCGATGACGACGGTCGGCTGATTGTTCTGAGTGTACGTGAGAAGAACCGGAGGGAAATGACTCATGCTTTGAAGATACAGTGAATCCACTTAGAATCCCATCGTTTTTAATGACGTAGATAGACTAAAGGGAAACTGGTCCCAATCGTTGTTTTTTATTGGACTTCTCCACCACATCTAAAATCGTGTCGACGGCGAGCGAAAAATTAATCGGCTTCGACAAGTGAGTATCGCATCCGACAGCTACACAACGATCCATCTCTTCTTTCATCGCGTAGGCGGTCAGCGCTATGATAGGCTTTGTGTAGCCCCGTTGTCGTAATTCTTGAGTGGCACCATAGCCATCCAGCACAGGCATTTGAATATCCATAATAATCACATCAAAATGCTCGCCCATGGCACGATCTACTCCCTCCCGCCCGTTGCAGGCCAGTTCGACATGTGCCCCTCGGCGCTTCAAAAGAGTAACTAAGAGCAATCGATTATCATACGAGTCATCTACCAAAAGTATTTTAAGATGGTCCAGCTGGTCTAATATTACCGGTTTGATTATTTTTACGGCCTGATCTATTTTTTCAGGCACGATCACGCTTTCGTTGAAAGCGATCGAGATACAAAAAATTGAACCTCGACCGGGCTTTGACCATTCGAGAAATACATCACCACCAAGCGCCTGAGCAAGGCGTCTTGAAAGCACAAGCCCCAACCCTGTACCACCAAATTTGCGAGTGGTGCTTTCATCGCCCTGTGTGAAAGGGGCGAAAATTCTTTTTTGCTGGTCTTCACTCAACCCCATTCCCGTATCGCGCACACGAAACAGCATTAGCGGATCTTCCGACAAAGCATCGCGGGAAATATAAACTGAAACTTTACCCGAATTCGTAAACTTAACGGCGTTTCCGATGATGTTGACTAACACTTGGCGCAGTCGAGAGGGGTCCGAGCTTATGCGCACTGGAACATCTTTGGCATACTCCACCGTAAGTTGGATTTTTTTGCTCGCTGTTTTGTCGGAAAACAAAGCAACGATATCACCCATCAATTCCTTCAAACACAGGTCCACGGTTTCAACAACCATTCCACCCGCTTCGACTTTCGACAAATCAAGGATGTCGTCGATTAAGACTTTGAGTGCTTCACCGCTTCGAGAAATAATTGCCAAATACTTCAACTGCTCCGCTTGGTTCAATCCTCCCTCTTGCATTAGATTTGCAAAACCAATTATGGCCCCAAGCGGTGTTCTGATTTCGTGGGACATGTTAGCTAAAAAAGTAGTTTTTAAAGTATTTGCATGCTCTGCCGCTTCTTTGTCGGCACGTAGCTTTTCCATGCGCTTGATGGGTGTGATATCAGTGAGTGTGACCACGCGCAATTGCTGAAGATTAATGTTGCTGTTTTCTAAGTAGCTGATGCTGAGACTTAAATCCAAAACGGTCTGATCCTTTTGCTGTAAAGAAACTGAAAGGGAACGGGTTTCCTTTCCCGGCAGACACGTTTGCGAAAGTGAATACTTAGTCCCACCTGAGGTGAGAGGAAAGGCCTCATCGAAGTGCAGATTTACCGGATCGCGGCCGATTAATTTTTGCGCCTCTGGATTGGCGCGGGTAACAACGCCTTCGGCATTACATACGATAATGCCTTCTGCCGCCTGTTCGAGAATGGAACGCGTGAGATTTTCCGAAACGATGAGAGCCTCATTATGTTTTCGGACTGTGAGATCCGTCACGACCATGGAAAGTGCCTGAACCCCGTTGAAATCAAAGGCTCTTAGTGACACATGCACGTCGACCATTGCACCAAGATTGTTGACGAGAAAAATTTCGCCCTTGGCGGGGGTGCTTTTAGCTTGCGAAAATAAATCAGAAAAAAGATCTTTATCGCCGGCTCCGATAAACCGCTCAATTTTTCCTCCGCAAACCCAGTTTACCGATTTCCCGAGGAGTTCGGCAAACTTGTCGTTGCAATAGACAATGGTTCCGTCTGCTAAAATCGTGGCCGCTCCTTCGTTCATTGACTCGACTAAAATTCTGTACGCGTACTCCGCGTTTTTTAGTGTGAAGACTTTTTCGCCCTCTTTGGTTTGCACAATCAACGCGTCGACCTGACCGCTTGATATGGCAAGAAGTGTGTCGCGCGCCTCGTCGCGAGCGAGACGCAAATCTCGATTTTCTCGCTGAAGATTCTCGTTGGTCCTCTGCTTTTTAAATTTGCCGGACTTTAATTGAACTGCTGATTGAACTGTCGCCAGACGTTTCGCCTGAGGTTTCTTCTGAGCTTTCGCTGCAGTTTTCGGTGACACCCTAGGCTTCACCTTTTACCAACCTTCGCCATCCCTAGGGCTTTCAACACTGCCGGTGAGTCAGTAAGATCGCCAATAAACGCGCGTCTTCCGTCTGGCCCACAGCGGATTAAAATTGGCACAGCAAATATCTGATGGTTTTTTGCTCCGCCCGGTTGCCGATAGATATCGGTGATTTTTAAACTGTAATTTTCGCCAATATAAGTTTCACACAAAGTCTTCGATGCTTCGATGGCGCGAACAGATTTTTCGGTCATGCCCGAAACAAACAATTCAAACTCAACCACCTTCTCCTTTAATTTTGGCTTCGCCATTATCTGGCCTTGCGCAAAGGAACCAAGTTGAGGCCGATTAACACCTTTTCGGTGTCCGACAAATCTCCAATAATGCGCTTCACAGGAGTTGGAAGTTTTTTAACCAAAGTGGGTGTGGCAATGATTTGATCACCTTTAGCCAATTGAGGTCGGCGCAATAGATCCACAACTTCTATTGAATACTCTCCTTTTAAATGCGTTTCACAGATTGTTTTTAAGTTTTGTAGTGCAAAAACTGATTTTTCAGTTTGCCCCGCCACATAAAGACGCAACTCCCACGCTTTTATAGGACGTTTCTTCGGAGCAGTTCTTTTTTTCTGGGTTATCATTTTTGCTTTTGCTGACGTCTTGTTTTTTTTCATACTGTTCCCCCCATTATTCCACCGTTAGTTCGTACAACGCGGCCTGCAATGGTTGCCGTTTCGCTCGAGCCCCTCGATGATTCAGACACAAAATCCAATAATTGAATTCCCTTGCCCGTTAGAACGAACTTTCGGACTCGGTTGGAATGAGGCATGCCGCGGGATTTAAGAATACAAAGTGACCGCGTCTGCTCCTCGTGATGAATGCTATCTTTCAGTGTGATCCACGTGTCAATCAACGACGAAATTCCACACTCCGACTCCTGGAGATCGACCCCTGCGGAGTTTAAACTCGTAAACACAGAGGTGATTTGTCGTGATTTCAAAATGTCGATCAATCTCATCAACATTCCCTTTTTTTCGTTGAAGGTTCCCACAATCGACATGTTTGAAATTGGATCCACCACCAAACAGCTTGGATTAAAGGCGACAATGGCTTTTTCCATTTGCAAAAGGTGCATCTCGATTCCATAAAAAGACGGGCGAGTTGCGAGCACCTTAAGCCGACCTAACTTTTCCCACTTTGACAAATCAAGTCCGATGGATTGCATGTTTCGAAAAAGCTGATCCTGAGATTCCTCAAAACAAAAATACAGAACTTTTTCGCCGCGGGCGCAGGCTGCGTGGGCAAAGCTTGCGCTGATGCTTGTTTTCGCTGTGCCTGCCATTCCCGAAATCAACACAGAGCTCCCCTTGAAAAAACCTTTGCCATCCAGCATGGTATCTAAATCCTTGATGCCAGTTGGAACTCGCTCCAGCGATGCTTCGTGAAGTAAAGTGAGCGCCGACATGGGGATGACTGAAAATCCTGAGTCATCAATTAAAAAGGGATACTCATCGGCCCCGTGAAGAGAGCCGCGGTATTTTACAATACGGATTCGTCGCGTGCATATTTCGTGGCTAATTCGGTTGTCTAAGTATATCACGCAATCAGAAACATATTCCTCGAGTCCTTGTCGGGTTAAAGCCCCCTCACCCTTTTCTCCCGTAATGATGGCGGTGACCCCTTTGGTTTTAAGCCAACGAAACAAACGGCGCAGTTCGGCTCGCAATACGGACTGATCTTTCAGGCCCGAAAATAAGGCCTCGATGGTGTCGAGAACAACGCGCTTCGCGCCAATCTCGTTGATGGCCTGCTCGAGCCGCACAAACAAACCTTGCAGATCGTACTCGCCGGTTTCTTCGATTTCCGAGCGTTCTACTCGGATCCAATCGATGCGCAACAAATCATTTTTGATCAACTTCGGTAAATCGTAATTTAGAGGAGAAAAATTGAGTACCAATTCTTTTTCGCTTTCTTCAAACGAAAAGAACACACCGGGCTCGTTGTAATCCTGCGCTCCTCTCACCAAAAATTCCATGGCAAGTAGCGTTTTTCCACAGCCAGCACTGCCACAAACAAGGGTAGGACGACCCTTAGGTAGACCTCCATGCAAGATATAGTCTAGTCCTTGGATGCCAGTGTTTATTTTAGGTAACTTTGGTAAGTCCTTTTTGCGCGGTTTACGATGGGAAGTCTGTGATTCAGATCGACTGGCCATAAATAAAACTCCTTCCGTAGAGTTTGAAATATTTTGGGCGTATGGGGCGATACCTAATAAGAATAAAGGGTGGGTTCAGAAAGTATAGACAATAAGGGTGGCCTAAAAAAAAAAATTATTCTGAGGATAATGCAGCATATAGTCTGCAGTCTATTTTCTCAAACGCGTCCATCGGGCCCGGCGAAGGCTCTGCTCCACGCCCTCGACAATCTCGCTAGGCCGCACCTTTAAAGCTATTGCGATTTGAAATATACTGGTCAGAGATGGTTGGCGCAATCCTCGCTCAAGCAGCGAAATAAATGTTCGGTCTAGTTGACTGAGCTCGGCTAGCTCGACCTGGGAAATGTTTTTCTCCAGTCTTAACTTTTTCAAAATACGACCAAATTCAGATTCAATTCCCATAAGTGAAGATTATTGCGACTATGATTCACTTTGTCGAGCCTATACCAGCAGCCACAAGCAAGGTACCACATATGGAGGGGGTACATAATGACACCAAAACTGCCATATAAAACTCTATGTCCAACGGGCATCAGTGGGCTCGATAAATTGTTTTTCGGCGGCGTCCGTTTAGGCAATGCCATCGTTTTAGAAGGTATGTCGGGAACCGGGCGCTCCACCCTGGCCATGGAATTTTTATTTCAGGGCGCTACCCAGCACAACGAGATCGGCTATTTTGTAACGTTGAACTCAACTCGCAACGGGCTTCTACGGGACTCAGAAGGTTTTTCTTGGAGCTTACAATCATTGGAAGATCGCCAGATGCTGAAAATCTCCGAGCAAGCCGCTGAGCTTTTTGCTGACGATATCCTTAACAACTGTTCACGTCTTGTCGAAGAGCTTACACAAAATAAAGTAAAACGCTTCGTTATTGATGGTTTTTCTGATCTAAAATATCAAATCGAAAAGAGCGGGAAACTAACATATGCTGATGCTCTTCTGAGGCTCTTCAAGGTTCTAAAGTCTTTGGGTGTTACTAGTCTAGTGATCACCGACTTGGTGCAAAGCCGCTCTATCGGTGAAGCTGGAGCCAGCCAAGAACAGTTTGTGGCAGATACAATTATTTCATTGGGAAATCAGGCGCGCGGCAAAAGTGTTCATCGCTACATCGAAATTATTAAATCGCGCGGGCAAGCTTTCTGTAGTGGCCGCCACTCCTTCCAAATCGCGGAGGGGCACGGAATAAAAGTGTTCCCTCGTGCCTCCGTACGAGTCGGAGATTTTAACCCCGAAGATTTTCAAGCCACATCTTTTCAAAAGGTGTCGGTGGGGAATGCTGTCCTTGATGAAATGTTGGGCGGAGGCGTTTATTATGGATCGGTCACGCTTGTAACTGGAATCTCGGGCACCGGGAAAACCGTATCGGCCATGCAATTCTTAATGGAAGGAGCACGCCTTGGACAAAAGGGCCTTCATCTTTCACTGGATGAACATCCCCAGCAGGTTCGGCGGAATGCAAAATCGCTCGGCATCGACCTCGCCGGCGAAGAGGCCAAGGGAAATATTATTTTGGCATATGATGGCCCCCTTGAGCTCAACCTAGATGCGCATTTACAAACCATTAAAGATCTGGTCGAAGAGCACAAAGTGCAAAGAGTCGTAATCGACTCTTTAGCATCCTACGAACTTGTTCACCCCCAAGAGGCGCGGGAATTTATATTTTCTCTTACAGCTTATTTAAAAAAGAACTTGGTTGTGTCTTATTATTGCTACGAATCGCCGGAACTCTTAGGAGTTTCGCAAATCAGCAAGGATATTAAAGCCTCGGCGATTGTCGACAATATTGTACTTTTAAGCTACGTGGAAATATCCACCCTTCTTCGCCGAGCAATCACCGTTCCAAAATCTCGCGGCAGCAAGCCTGCCCAGAGAACAAAAGAGTACTTGATTCAACAAGGGGGCATCACAATTCTTGATGATAGCATGGTGCAAAACGTGCCATTTGTTCCGCAACTCCCCCTTTCCAGTTACTATGGCGTATTGGCGCGGTCCCCCACTCGTACAAGTCCAGTCATCGATGACATACTTGTTTCGGGGAAGGGTCTGGCTCATCCTGGTTTTGCGAGTGCAAATCCTAAAAGAAAGAAACGAAAAGGCGCGGATCGATCTCTACCCATTTAAGTATTAATTTGCCGATTTATCTGTCGATTAATTAATAGATAAATTAGCAGATTAATTAGCAGATTCATTAACAGATTAATTTGCCAGCAAATTTATCTGTTAAATTTTTTTTAAATTTGCGTGATAATCAGCTATGCAAATTAAAATCTGCGAGTTGAATACCGAGAATCTTTTTATCTCGTTAGAACACTACGAAGGTGGTGGGTTTGAAAATCTAACCGAAAGCCAATGGCGCAAACTCGCGCTTCCGCAACTGCGTAAAAAACAAAAGCCCATCAATAAAATCTGGGGCTTGGTCGACGCTATCGAAGACATCAACGCTGATATCTTGATGCTCATTGAAGTAGGAGGAAAAGAATCCCTAGATCATTTCAATCATTATTTTTTAAAGAACGCTTACGAGGCGCACTTTGTGGAATCAAATTCCAATCGCAGCATCGACTTGGCATTTTTAGTGAGAAAGAATTTTAAACTAACGGCAGAATCCATTTCCAACCGCCACGTTCCAGTGACAATTGATTCGGGGCAAGGCATCGCCGCACGGTTTTCCAGGGATGTTGCAGAGTTACGGCTTCTGGAAGGGGCCGAACTCAAAATGATTCTGCTTCTCACTCACCTAAAGTCAAAGATCAGTACAGAAAAAGATTTTCAGGGGCGAGACATGCGGCGAGCTGAGGCCGCAGCGCTTGCGGCTCTATACACGAAGATTCGCGAATTGAACCCCGATGTACCTGTCGTTGTGGGTGGTGATTTAAATTCGGACTTGAAAAGCCCGGAACTTGAGCAATTGGCAAAAACAGATCTCACTGATTTTCATGAACTTTTAGGAAGCCCCCGCGAGGATCGTACATCGCAAATGCATTTTGATTACAAAGGCCAGCCGCAACCACAGGTGATAGACTATCTGTTAATTTCACCTCAGCTCAAAGACAAAGTTGTCGTCGATGAGTCCTATACGTATCGCTATAAAAGTTTTTACGATACCCCTCACCCTCTGCCCACCACGGTCCACCAGCGCTACCACATGCCATCAGACCATTTTCCCTTGGTTCTTACTTTGAAATTGATCTGAGCAGCCAAGAAACGACCACTAAGCGGTCAGCCTGCATCGACATTCCCACCACCCGTCGTGCTGTCCATCCACCGTCATCCTGAGCGCAGCGAAGGATCTCGTCTTCGAAAATTATTCGGATTTGTTCAGCAATACTTTCGATTGCTAGTTCTAATTTCTAGTTATTCAGCGCACCTTGATTGATCCATGTTTGAATCAGCATCTTTTGCGCAGCCGTCAGTGGAGCTCCCGATTTCGGCATGTTTTCCGTTGCGACCTGACTATACATCATGCTCAACGCAGCATTACCCGCCTGCACTCTTTGCATGGTGGTTGCATAAGTAAGCACCGAGAAACCTCCCGATATGCGCGAACCTCCGTGGCAATTAAGACACCGCGGACTCAATATCGTAGAATTTACTTGGGTAAATGTCACAGGAGCGTTCGAGCTTACGACGAGACTCACGCGGTCAGTGGCCATAGCATTTTGATTATCACGCACGCCGAATTCAAAAACATATGTGCCTACAACCAGATTTGTAACCGCAATTTGCAATGTCGTCACTCCCACTAAAGTAGCGGTATTAGGCCCTGACACTTGCGTCCACAGCATAGACTGGATGGAACCATCGGGATCGTTTGCAGTCGCTGTAAGTCCAACGTTACTATCTCCGACTGTAACAGTGACATCGGCTCCCGCGTTTGCCAGAGGCGGTAAATTTACCGTACTTACCGCTTGCACCGTCAGCTGCACTTGGTCCGAAGACGTGTCTCCACGGTTGTCTGTGGCCATGAATTCAAAAATGTAATTGCCTTGCACAAAGTTTGCGACCTGCAACAGCGAGGCATCGGTTCCAGTGAGAGTCGCCGCACTGGGACCAGAAACTTGTCGCCATTGCACTGATGAAATGGTTCCATCGGTATCACTCGCCGTTCCCCGATAACTTGCCGACACGGCCGAGGCGGTAACCACGAGGTCGCCTCCAGCACTGACTGTCGGAGGGATATTTACTGGCACGACCGGTCCGAGTGCTCCCTGATCAATCCAGGAACGGATCAAGGCAATGTCATTCGTCTGAAGCGGATCCCGAGGAGGCATTCTGCCAGAAGCAATTGTCTGATAAAGGAAGCTGGTTGCCGAACTCGATGGAACAACGATTCCCGAGGCTAAGATCTTGTCGTAGTCGGAAAGATCGACGTTATTATTTGCTGGGCTTGCGCCAGTATGACAGGCCAAGCACTTGGCGGAAAAAAGAGCTTCCACACTCGAAAAACTTACCGGGCCTGTTTGAAGAGGAGCATTTGAGGAGAGAGTCTGAAAATTGCTATGTGAAGGCGCGCAGTTTTGGTAAAGCAGGGATGACGCCATAAAGAAAACAACTGATCCCAAAATGTTTATTTTATTCATCAATCCACCCCTCAGGCCTGTATCTTAATTGTACTCTCAATTATAAGGACTCTCGAGGTGGCCAGCAACCTTTGCCTTAATGGTCCAGATGAGTGTTTCAGTTGTAGAAACACTCTCTACGACTTCGCCTCACTACAAGCCGTCGAATACACGACTGTGTATCCTTTACACGAAATCATCAGGAATGCTGACTCGCCTGGGCCCTGCCGGTATTTTTTCGTAGCGACTGTCTTTTCTATTATCGAGGCCCCATTGAAATTCGAAAAATTCCATTTGTCCGAAGATCTTTTGCGTAACCTGAATGCCCATGGTTTTTTTCGCACGACGGACATCCAGTACAAAAGCATTCCATCCATCTTAGCGGGCGAAGATGTTCTCGCAATCTCGCAAACCGGCACCGGCAAAACTGCAGCTTTTGCCATTCCGCTTATCAATACCATTCATAGCAATAAAGACAGCAAACGCTCCGTCGGCGTTAAATGTTTGGTTATGGTTCCAACCCGCGAGCTCGCCCAACAGATTTGCGAAGTTTTCAATCAGCTCGCTAAGCACACCAAAGTAAAACCCTACGCGGTTTTTGGTGGGGTGGAGCATGATTATCAAATTCAAAAATTGCAAGATGGGATCGATGTTTTAATTTCAACGCCAGGTCGCATGTTCGATCTTGTACGAAATGGATTTTTGAGCCTTAAAAATGTGGAAGCCCTTGTCGTTGACGAAGCCGACCGGATGCTCGATCTGGGTTTTATCGACGATATGCTCGAGGTCAAAAGACTGCTGCCCCGTCGCCATCAAACCCTGTTTTTTTCGGCCACCATCAATACAAAAATTAAAAAACTCGCTTACAACCTTATCCACCAAAGTGCCATTCGCATTCAGATTTCTCCCGATGACCCTGTTTCTAAAAATATCACGCACGGCCTGGTTTTTGTTGGCATGGATGATAAGCGCTTTTTTCTTGCGGATTATTTACAGCAAAACCCAGATGGAAAATTTATTGTATTTGTACGCACACGGGTGCGTGCAGAGCGTGTGGCTAAAGCTTTGGGTCGAGTTTCCATCGATAGCAAGACTATTCATGGCGAAAAGGATCAAGCTGATCGCGAGGACGTGATGAATGCGTTTCGTCGCGGCAAATGCAAACTCCTTATCGCTACAGATGTGAGTGCGCGCGGAATTGATATCTCTGATGTCACTCACGTTATTAATTATGACATACCCGAAAAACCCGAAAACTATGTCCATCGCATTGGTCGTACTGGTCGCGGTTTTAATAAAGGCATTGCCGTTTCATTTTGCGCCCCTGAGGAAAAAGCTCAGCTTCAGGCCATCGAAGAGCTTATTAATAAAAAAATCGAAGTGATCAAGGTGAGTAAAAGCGCTTACCAAGCTACGATTAATTCTGCGACTCAATCTTCACCGGCTCAGGTTGCCGAAGACGTGCCGTTGGAGCCAGAGCTCATCGCCGATCTCAATATCAGTTTCAGTGAACTTATTGAACGAGAAGAAGCTTCGTATAAAAAGAGCAAAAAGAATAAAAAGCCGGTAACCCGCAAGCGTTCTTAATCAGCTTAATCTAGCGAGCAAGCTGACGCGCGCAGGCTCTTAAACTTTGGTTCTCCCACTGCGGCGGCATGCCCGCTAATTGTTTCGCCCTTTTCATTGAAGTAAGGCGGACTGCTCGCCTCATAAGCCTGAACTCCATCCGTCAACCCAATATACCCAGCACCTTGATTGAATGAATTATAATTATCATCTTCCTGGGTGATAAATTGCCCCAAATTATTCACCGGGGTCATCGAGCCAGGAACTCTAAACCAGTCTGCAATCGGTGTTGCGCTGGGATATACTGTATCATCCACATCGTAGGGGGACCCCAGCATGCAAGCGAATTTCACACCGTAATATTTAGCGATGTAATAGGCCTGATTTCCGCCCTGGGAATGTCCACTGAGCTTTGCGTCTGCCCAAGTAAATGTTTCTGCCTGGATATTGGACGGCAGCGGAAAGTTTGGAATCAATTGAAGATACGACAACAAAATTTCTAAGCGATATTCAATGCTGTTAAATGAATCCGTCTCTCTAAGTGGCGTATAGTCAAACCCTATCAGAACCTCGGCGCGGGCTTCCCCGGCGCAGTTGTTTCTATTTTTTCCTGCACCACTTAAACATGTGTCATTAATACTAAACCGGTTGTCATAGGCAATTTGCAGAACAACGTAGCCCTGTTCAAGGAGCTCGTTGAGCCACGTTGACGTTGAAAAATCGCCACTGGCCTGATTGTAGGGCCTACCATAGGTGCCCGTGAAATGGATCCAAAGGCCTCGATCAGCGCGATAGATATTTGGCACGGCCACCACATGGTAACCAAACCCAAAGGATTGATCCTGCACGGTCGCCGCTCCAAAAGTATCTTTGGTTCTTTTATCTAATCGGCTTGGTTTAATCGCGCACAAACGCCCCGACGTTACATTTGTTTGGTCGTCACAAAATGACATTTCCAAATTTTGTGTGGATTCCCCTACAGCGACACTTGTATCGCCACCATCAACCTTGCCGCTATTGCAATTCGTGTAGCACAATGCAATACCTGCAAATAAAATCATTCTCGAAACACGTCTTAATACTTCTTTCACTGACTCCCCCACGTTAATTAGTCTTAATAAAAAGACGCTAAAGCTAGGAATAAGTCGCGATCTTTTAAAAAAAAAGAATCTCAAAAAGAGACACTTCGTTATATTCATGACTTCGCATTAAACAAAAGATAGGTTTTAAAAACTATGACGGTCTCAACGCAACTTTACAGGTTTAAAATCGAACTGGCTGATATTACTCGTGGGGTCTATGAAACTCTTGATTTCCGAGTGGCGCAGCACCCCTCAGAATCCATGGAATATCTTCTTACCCGCGTGCTTGCCTACTCTCTTAACTTCGAACCGGGATTAAATTTTTCTGCAGAAGGTCTACACAACCCCGACGAGCCGTGTTTGCGCATTGCAAACTCCTTTGGTGGTGATTTGCTG
Source organism: Bdellovibrionales bacterium (assembly GCA_043757265.1). GTDB lineage: Bacteria > Bdellovibrionota > Bdellovibrionia > Bdellovibrionales > JAGQZY01 > JANPLN01. The sequence goes on from JAYUQP010000046.1 coordinate 12,667, forward strand.
TGGATTGAAATCGGAAATCCCAGCGCACGAAAATTACACAAAGCTTCTAAGGCCTCAAAAAAAGTAAAAGTTTATACTTATAAAAATCCAAAACCTTTGCTCGACGACATCAAAAGCAACACGGTACATAACTCGGATCAGATCGAAATTTACGCATTGTCGACAGCTTTTTTAGAAAAGTTATCCGCCATTATTTCTCGCGAATCGCAGTGGATGCTTACTCGCAATGAAGGCTCTCTGATGATCGTGAGCAATGGTGTTAGCATTGAGGGCGAACTTTTAAAAGCCCATGGATTGTTACCAGATGATGGACACCGTTCAGGGGTTGTCTGACCCTGCCCCTGACCCCATCACTTCCGCATGATGTCGAATATGAGACTCGATAAACGTGGCGATAAAATAATAACTATGATCGTAGCCATCGCGAAAGTTGAGCAATAATGGCTGTCCCTTCACTTCGCACGCATTTTTTAAATTTTCAGGCAAAAGTTGTTTCTTTTCGTAGAATTCATCCTTCGTTCCCTGATCGATCAGAATTTTTTCAGGATGCTGATACCCAGAAGTCACAAGTGCCGTGGCATCGTGTTCTAACCATGTATTTTCATCCGCGCCTAAATACCCTGCCAGGGCTTTTTGCCCCCAAGCCGATTGCGTTGGGTTTGCAATGGGCGCAAAGGCTGAGATAGAACGAAACTTGCCGGGATGTTTAAGACCAAGGATGAGGGCTCCATGCCCTCCCATAGAGTGGCCCATGATTGAAATTTTGTCTTTCGGGATATGGAATCGGCTATGCAAAATTTCGTGCAGTTCTTGGCTCACATAGGAATCCATTCTATAATGATCTTTATAGCCAGGTACCATCGCATCCACGTAAAAACTGGCGCCCGAACCAAAGTCGTATGAGTCGTGTTCACCTGGTAGTTGCAATCCTCGCGGAGAGGTGTCTGGACATACCACCATCATCCCGTGCTTTTGCAAATAACTTTGCGCCCCAGCTTTTGTGATAAAATTTTCATCGGTGCACGTCAGACCAGAGAGCCAAATCAAAGCACCATTTAATTTGCCATCAGGAATAAATGTAGAAAATTTCATGGTCGTTTGTGTCGAAACCGAAGAGTGCTCCCAAAATTGAGTCACGCCCTCGAACGTCTTGTGCGATTTTAATAATTTTATCTCACTCATAACTTTTGCATTTCCTTTTCGATCATGGAGCAAATTGAATTACCGATCGGATGCTTTTACCCTCGTGCATGTAATCAAAGGCTTTGTTGATGTCTTCAAGTGGCAGCGTAAAAGTGACCATATCGTCGATATTGATTTCGCCCGACATGTATTGGTCTACATATTTTGGCAGCTCTGTGCGACCTTTAACTCCGCCGAAGGCCGAACCCTTCCACACCCGTCCTGTAACGAGTTGAAATGGACGCGTTGAAATTTCTTGGCCAGCTCCGGCAACTCCGATAACTATGGACTGTCCCCAACCGCGGTGCGCGCATTCCAGCGCTGCCCGCATTAAAGCCGTGCTACCAACACATTCGAAGGAATAGTCCACGCCCCACTCCGTCAATTCAACAATCACTTGCTGAATAGGCTTATCGAACTTTTTTGGATTTATAAAATCAGTAGCTCCTAGTTTTCGCGCAAACTCCTCTTTGCCGTCGTTGATATCGACAGCAATGATGCGCGAAGCTCCAGCCATCCGAGCCCCCTGAATCACCGAAAGGCCAATGCCTCCCAAGCCAAACACAGCCACCGTGGAACCTTTTTCAACTTTTGCTGTATTTAAAACTGCACCGATTCCCGTGGTCACGCCACAGCCAAGGAGACATATTTTCTCAAGCGGCGCCGCCGGGTTTACTTTTGCTAGAGCAATTTCAGGAACTACGGTGTACTCCGAGAATGTGGAGCAGCCCATGTAGTGATGAATCATCTTGCCATTTTTGGAAAAGCGCGAAGTTCCGTCGGGCATCAGCCCTTTGCCCTGCGTGGCACGAATACGAACACAAAGATTTGTCTTTCCCGACGTACAAAATTTACATTCTCCGCACTCCGGAGTGTAGAGGGGAATCACATGATCGCCTTTTTTCAAAGTGGTAACACCTTCGCCCACTTCTTCCACAATACCGCCGCCCTCATGTCCAAGTATCACGGGAAAGAGTCCCTCTGGATCTTCTCCCGAAAGAGTAAAAGCATCCGTATGACAAACACCGGTGGCAACAATTTTTACAAGAACTTCACCCTTGCGAGGACCTTCGAGATCGACTTCTTCGATGGAGAGAGGGGCTCCGGCTTTCCAGGCAACGGCGGCTTTTACTTTCATGTGTGACTCCTTATTCAAGAGAAAGTTTATTGGAGGGCTACGATGCGTAATCTATAACACACACGATCTCTTGACCAGATCCCTATGCGCACACTACCGTAAATTCCGCCTGCTTTAGCACGCGCGTTGCAAAGGATTGGGAACAACATGGCAAAAAAAAGAAAAAAAGTATGGGGATTAGTAGCTGTCAGTCTCGTACTTGCTTTTTTTATTTTCCAAAACTCACCTCACTCGAAAAAAACACAACCATCAACTCGCCCGGCGTTCGTAATTATTCCTACTAGTCCTGCGCCCAAATTTACGGCGGCCGCAAGGTCGACTCCAGTTGAACTTTCCAGACATCTACCTATGACAGTCACTCCACCACGAAATTTGGTTGCGCCCGTAGAAACTCTCGATGTCAGACAAGCTCGCAGAGAGGCGAAGAGAATTCTAAGCGACGCGTACGCTGCGCTTAAAGCTGCTCACGAAGAGTTCGGAAGGTACTCCACTGACTTCCATTTTGTGGGCTTTACTCCTTTTGAAGAACAAGAAAGTGCAGTCATCGAATACAAAACTGGCTTCATAAAACCGTTTGACGACGTGGAACTGATTGAGACAAAACACTCCTCTGAAAACCCAGAGTCAATGTCGACAGACACCTTTATGAATATCCCCATAAATGTAACTAATAGTGACCGAAACGCGATTTTGTACTCAGAATCCGCAAAAACTGTTTTACTGGGCAATTATGCCAAATATTGTAAGAATGGCTGCACAGCGACTGAAGACAGCTTCGAGATGCTGTTGGTACGTCCTCTTAAGGGACACGGAAAAGATGTTTGGATCATTAATGAAAAAAAAGAACTTATTTTAGCTTGCGATGGCTTGCTAACCGAATGTTGATAAAGCTCAATGCAGTTGAATTTAAACGTGGATTTTGCTAACGTACGCCATATGAAAAATATCTATTCCATCATTATCACCATCGTTTTTTCTCTCACCACCGGTTGTTCGACTGTCACTAAAGGACCTTCCGAGGCCGAGATCAATGCCATGGCTGCAAAAGCCTATGCCGAGGTCAAAAGTAAATCAAAAATATCGCAAAATAAAGACTGGACCGAAATGGTTCGTAGAGTGTCGCAAAGAATCGCCGCAGCCTCAGGCGAAAACTTTCAGTGGGAATACATACTCATCGACAGTCCCGAAGTGAACGCTTGGTGCATGCCCGGTGGAAAAATGGCAGTTTATACTGGGATCATGCCGGTTCTTAAAACCGAAGGGGCGCTTGCCGCGGTGATGGGACATGAAGTGGCTCATGCCACGCTTCGACATGGCAAAGAGGGCTACTCTCGAGCAATTAAAGGAAATATTGCTGGTGCAGTTATCGGTGGTGCTGCCATTATCGGAGGGCAGCTGCTCTGCAAAACAGACACATGTAAAAAAATGTCCACTCTTGGTGGTGCTGCTGCAGGCCTCGCTGTCACATTTTTCGAAAGAAAATACGGCCGTACAGATGAAACAAGCGCCGACAAAGAAGGACAAATTTATATGGCCCGCGCCGGATACGATCCTGCCGAGGCGGTGGAAGTTTGGAAACGCATGGCCGCCAACAAAAAAGGTGGGGCACCTCCAGAATTCTTGTCAACTCATCCATCGGACGATCGACGCCGCGATCAACTTCAGGAATGGCTTCCTGCGGTGGACCAAATTTACAAACAGGCACCTCAGCAGTATGGAATTGGCGAAGCAATTCGTTAAACTTAAACATGCCGCGAGTTTCTGTCATAATTCCCGTTTACAACCGCACAGCTCAGCTCGTTCGTGCAATTGAATCTGTCAGTCGCCAAAGTTTTTCAGATTATGAACTGATTGTCGTGAATGATCATTCGACAGATACAGCAGCTTCTGAAATCACATCTGCCATCTCCTCTCTCCAACCATCCATCCCATTTAGCTTCCTAACCACAGAGGGCAAGGGCGTCAGTGCAGCCCGTAATACAGGGATTCGTGCGGCACAGGGAGAATTTATAGCCTTCCTTGACTCGGATGATGAGTGGTTGCCAACAAAGCTCGAGAAACAGATTCATTTTTTCACCGCAAATCCAGAGTATTCACTTGTGCACACCAACGAAGTTTGGCTGCGCAACCTCCTGCCTGTTCGACAATCCGCAAAACATAAAAAATCTGGCGGTGATATTTTTATCGCCTGCACAAAACTGTGTATGGTTGCCCCATCAACGGTTATGCTACGCAAGTCTTTGCTCGACCGAGTTGGGTTGTTCGACCAAAGCTTTATGGTCTGTGAAGATTTCGATCTTTGGCTGCGAATAACATCACAAATGACCGTGGGATTTTTAGAAGAGGCGCTCACTATCAAACATGGGGGCCATGCTGACCAGCTATCTTTCCAGTATCACTCCATGGATTTATGGCGGCTGAGAGCGCTCAACAAACATCTTTCAAATTCAGAGCTCGAAGAAGCAAAGATGTCGGCGGTAAAACGAAGTATGCAGGAAAAGTCAGAAATTTTACTCAAAGGTTTCGAAAAACATAAAAACTACGAACATGTTGAAGAAGTTCAAGGCTATCGAAAGAAGGCATCTCTGAGCTGAGATCCTTCGCTCCGCTCAGGATGACCTTGAAGTAACTCGCGTTAGCCACCGTCATCTTGACGACAGAGGTGATATCATACACTTAGCTAACATTTCAAAATTCTACTTCAAGAATTCTTATAGAGAAATATTAAAAATCCCGACTAAACCGTCAGTTATTTTACCCTGCTGATCGTTATCGAATTCGATAACCAAACGGGCTCGTTGTTCATCCGAAATATTTTTTGTTTGGAGCAGAAAATCTTTCTGATTGAGCTCTTGTATCCAAGCGTCGTTGAGAATTTTTTTTCCTGAAAAATACATTTGAGTTACGAGTTGCGGGTAGCCCATGGCGCTCACCATAAAGTGAATGTGTGGTGGGCGGTACCATTTAGCTTCGAGATCCGCAGGATAAAACCCAGGAACAACTGTTTTGAATTCATAGTCACCGTTTTGATCGGTCAAGGCTTTTCCCCAATATTGAAATGACGAATCAAGTTTTCGCACAAGCAACTCACCCGTTTTTGGATGGATAAAATCGTGATTAGCCCCGTCGCCAACATGATTGTAGCGGCCGCTTTCAGAGGCCTGCCAGATGACAACTGTGGCGCCAGCAAGAGGCTTGCAATCTCCGTTTGTCACTTTACCTCTCACGTAAACGATTTGCCCGGCAGCTTGTCCACTAATACCTTGCACGACCGTAAGATCATTATCGTTTGCAAGATAGATCGGCGTGGCTGGGTTGTTGTTTTCAATCACCGGCATTTCAGGTGTTCCCGGTCGTGGAAAAAAAGGCCCAAGTGGTTGATCTGCACTGTTGAGTCCACAGACTTGCGCCAGTGTCTGCGTCGCCGCCAGTGTACCGACTACACCAGCTCCAACTTTAAAAAAGTTTCGCCGGCCGGATTGTAGTTGTTTTGGTTGCGGTTGCATTTTTTTTGGCTCCGTTGATTCCAAATTTTCTGTAAAAAACTTCATGATTCATCCCCCTGTTTCGCGTTCATCGCGTGCAACAGTTGTATTAAGTATTTTATGATTTATAAAATGAATAAAAGATAGCTTTATCATAGATATAATTAATGATGGAAAGAAGGACGCATTCTCTTGGTCTCCGTTGAAACGGATGAACCAACCTCGTCATACCGAGGCAGTCCTTTCCGTCATCCTGCGCATCCTTTCTGCTCGTTTCCGCCATCCTGAGCATCGTTTCCGCCATCCTGAGCATTATTTTCGTCATCCTGAGCAAAGCGAAGGATCTGATCTACAAAAGTTCCATACGTAGATTCTTCGCTTCGCTCAGAATGACGGGAGAATTCATACGATGACGGAAAGCGGAATCACCACGAATAAGAAACAGTGCTATTGAATGTATGCAGCGGGTTTGAATCCGTCTCTGAATTTTCTGATTCGTAGCGGGCACCCTGCACTTCCACCGACCATTTTTTTTGCAAACGATAGCCGACTCGCAAGCCAATTCCGTTCGTACGCAACTCATCCAATGACGAGACGGTGGTCGTAGCATCGATGCCTGCATGCCAAGTGTTTCGTGAATACGTAAAACCAAAGTCGGTGTCTTCTTCGGTTAATGTTCCCGCTATGTTTAAAACTTCGGCTGCGATAAACCGTGTTCGCAAACCCTCGGCATAATCTTTCATGGGGGCGTTGTACCAGTGCATCCGATGGGAGGCGCGCGCTGAAAAATGTCGCGACAGTTGCACATCTGCCATTAGCAGCACCGTATTTTCTGAAACCGTTGATGTTCTGTCATCCCATAGCACAACTGGCAGCTCGGCAAACGTGATTTGTTGCAATCCGTATTCAAACGTCAACATCCATCTGTTTCCAGTCCACGTTGCGGCGCCGCGTGCCCCGTAGGCCGACACCGCATCTTCCGACGTCCACCCGTCGATGGCTCCCTGAAAGCTCCAATCGCGAAGCGGATCGGTGGTCAAAAAAAGGCTCGCACTGTTTAGCGAAAGCGTGCCTTCGGCGACGGAGCTTGGCATCGTGACACTTTCCAATGAAAATCCAAAGATTCTGTTCTTCGCAAGCGTGATACCGGAACTCAGCGCCACCGAATAAGAATCCACGTCGGCCACTCCGCCCCGCAACGAAGTATATGACGGCATCGAAAATCCATAATCCTCAGCGGTTGCTACATGAGTAAGCGCCATTAATGCCGCTACCATCATAAACAAAGAATGCATTAAATTCCTTGCCGTCGAAAGCGCTGCCGTAAAATATCTCGCTGCGCTGGTGTCATTCTTTGCCAACGCTCCAAACGCTCGCGAATGATGCGTTGTTTTTCGGGGGTGAACTTACGAAAACGACTATAGGTTTGACGAAGTTTATCTTTGTTTTGCGCCGAAAGTTTTTTCCAGCGAGATAAACCCTCGCGGATCTGCTTTTGTCGCTCCGGACTCAGCTGTTGGTAACGTTTTTGAGCTTCCACTAACTGTGCGCGCCGCTCAAGAGTCATTTGTTTAAATTTTGACCAACGTTGTTGTACAAGCTTTTGTTGCTCGGGCGTTAGGGACTTCCAGCGTTCCATCGCGGCGGCGCCTGTCGCCTCATCCTCTGCATGCAGGTTCGGCGAAAAAACGAGAGCCAACGTTGGTGCGGATACAGCACATAGGTTTAAAAATCTTCGGCGATCCATTCTGCATCCTCCTTATTTGAGTTGTCTTTGCTGGTCTTATCTTGATTTGTCGTATTGTTCGTCTTCGTGCCCTTCTTGATTCCATCTGCATCGATCTCACCGTCTATGACTTCAAGATCTTCGACCATTTCCCAATCTTTCTCATTTTCAAGAACGTCGAGCACTAGAAGCAAATCCATATTTTTTAACATCTCTGGGTCTAACTGTTCCATTTTTCCAACACCTCAAGGTTGTCGAGCATTTCGAAGTCTTCAATAATTGCTAGGGTTTCATCGTCGATGTCAGCTAATTGGTCAGCCAATTGGTCGGTGGTTTGGCCGGGCAATTGATAAGCTATTTCTTCGACGACAGAGGTTTCTCCCGGCTTTGGAGAATCTTGCAATACCGACTTGGATCGTAACCACACCACTGCACCCATCGCACCCAAGGTTGCTGGCACAAACCACGCGAGAAGATTGCGACGCCTCTGCACTCGCAATAAATGCAATTCATTTTGTACGGAACGAGCGACTCTTCCGTCAAGCTCGCTTCCCGTTTCTTCGGAAAGAAAATCATCCCAGTTTGTCACGACGGCCTCCCTTTTTCGAGCAAGGTTTTTCGTGCTCGAAAGATCAAAGCCTTCACCGCAGATTCGGTGGTTGCAAGCTCTTGAGCAATCTCATCGTAAGATCGATTTTCGGAAACCCAAAGGAGAAGTGCCAATCGTTGTAATTCTGGCAGCTCGTCGATTGATTTTTTTAAAGTTTTTAGTTCAAATCCACGTAGCAACGCATTTTCGGTCTCTTTGACGTCTAAATCTACCATTTCATTTTCAAGAAATTCTTGTGCATCTACAGTTGCCATACGTTTGTTCGATCGAAGATGACTAATGGAATTGTTTCGAACAATCGTTAAGAGCCATCCCTTTACACTACCGTCGCCACGATAAGCTGAAGCCAGCTTTACGACTTTGACCCACACGTCCTGGGATATATCTTCAGCTGCAGAACGTTGACGAACGATTTTTAAACTGTAACCAAATACAATTTTTGCATATCTCTCGTAGAGAGAATTAAATGCAGATCCATTTCCTTGCGCAATTAAAGTCATAAGTTCACCGTCTGTTTTGGATCGCATCCTAGTATCTTAGGAATGAATCCTGTTTACCTCAAGCACTGTTTCCACGCCGGCCACCCAACAACGGCTTATAAATGACACCTAGTACGATCCGGTGATGTGGGTCGGCGCTTTGTAGATCACCTTACCCGTTGCATCTCGCTCAAAGGTGCTTAACGTTTCAAACATTCTAAAGGCAGCACTAAAATCCATGCGTGTTCCCATCATCTGGTGTAATCCGTAGCTTGCCTCATACACCTGCACACGAATTTTGGATGCAGGAAATGTGTAAACTATTTTTTCCGAAAAAGAACCAATCGCCGTCACCACCGAGGCGTTTGCTGCACCCACACGCTTTGCAAGGAGAGATACGAACAGCTCCTCGGTGTTCGGGCTCCCAATCACTCGTCCAGTATCACCAAGTGAGTAAGGCCCGCCATTGATGGCCCCATAAGGCATCATCCCGTCGCCCGAAACTGTCGGCGTTGTGCAATCGGCAGTTGGACAATCGGGCGTTGGAATATCTTTTCCAACCATCAATGTTAAAGCAAAGTCTGAAGTTCCTTGGGCTCCGCAAGCCTCACGACCTTGAGTGCCAGAAGCCATTTCGTACGGAAGGGCCGCAATGGCCGCTGTAAACGCAGCTACCTTTGCAAGCTCAGGAAGACCCAATGTGCCTGCGTTACATGCAAGGCGCATCGTCATCATACCGCCGTTTGAAGCGCCACTGATGTAAATGCGATTGGCGTCAACGAGGCTTGCCTCTTGGGTTTTTATTGCCGCAATCAAACGATCCATAAAACCAACGTCGTCTCGATTCTCTGTGGCCCCGCTAAATCCTGGCGACGGTGTTCGGCCGTCTTCCCAATGACGAGACCCGAAAGGATGATTAAAATTATCCAGCACGCCGCTTGGAAACACGAGCATAAACGGTAAACTGTTTGCTGCGGACACCGCAGGTGGTGTGCAGCTGGCACCATTTGCATCGACGTATCCGCCGCCGTCTTGCTTGAATTTGCAAGTCGCAGTGTTTTTTCTCCAATTAAACATACGACCGTCAGCAATCTTTGGAAGAGTGCTTTTTTCAAAACCGGTTTCAGCATTGCCATGCCCGCCATGCAGATAAAATAAAAGTGGACCCTTGGCAGTCAAACGTGTTGGCTTGTAAACATAAGCCAAACGGTCGATCTTTCTACCCGTCGCAATGCGTGTTTCGCGAAGCGTGTAAAGTTCCACGTTGCCGTCAGTGGATTTTGGCCAGAAGCAATTGCACCAGCTAACAGTGGCACCGTTTAGTTCCTGACATTGAATTTGCTTAGCGGCTAAGTTTGCAGGACAGCTTGCTGCCGCCTTACTTACATACTGAAAGCTGGATGAACGCCCCTGCGCCGGAGTCGTTGGAACGGTGGGGGTAGTTGGCTGCGTGGGTACTGTAGGCACCGGTTCTGTGGGCGTTTCGGTTTGCGTATTCCCATCGGCAACCACTCCCGTTGACTCACCAGGAGAATTGCACCCCTGCAACATAGCGCTTATTAACAAAAGACTTAGTACTTTTAAAAACTGGTCCATTTGCGACCCCCTTTACATAAGAGACGCTTCAGAATCTAAAAAAGTTGCGCATTATTATAAAAAAGTTTTTTGTCTCAAAACGAGACGATTAAATTTGTTCTAATCGACCACAAGCCATATTGGCTTTCAAAGCTTCGACGATCTTTTTTGGTTCCGAAAACTTCAGCTCTGCCATAATTTTAATAAAATCATCTTTTGAGCGTTGCAGCCCTAAGCGCGGATTCCACTTTTTTTCAAGTTCAACCGTTGACGATGTTTGTCCACGGTAGTCGTGCGCCGGGTAGATGATAGTTTGCTGTGGCAATGAAAAAATCTTTGTGCGAATACTTGTGTAGAGCCTTTCCGCCGATCCCTGCTGAAAATCTGTACGTCCGCAACCGCGAATCAAAAGAGCGTCACCGGTAAAAACCATATCTTGAAATGAAAAACTAAGACATGAATCGGTATGTCCGGGAGTTTCTAGCACTATGACTCTATGTTTTCCTAAATAAAGTTCATCATTATCCTTAAGAAATATGTCGGCGCAAACCACTCCGGCATACTGGCTGATAGCAGTTTGCGCTCCCGTTGCCTCACGGATCCTTGCCGCTCCAGTGATATGATCTGCATGGACATGCGTATCTAAAATGTATTTTAGATTCAAACCTGCTTCTTCGATGAGTTTGAGATCTCGCTCAGCAGTTTCAAGCACCGGATCTATGATCGCAGCGTCTTTTGTAAGTTGATCCGCGATAAGATAGGTGTACGTCGAGCTTTCTGCTTCGAAGAGCTGGTAAAATACAAAATCCCGAGTCATTGTTGCCCCCATGCCATAAAACTCAACTAGTAATTAAAACTAATACTTATGCGCGGTTCCTTGGAAAGATTGAGCGGAACATCATGGCGCAACCAGCTTTCGAACAAAATCAAATCCCCGGGCTTCGCTGACAGTGATATATGGGTATTTTGCGGTGGCCGGTGCATAAACAACCCGTATCTCGGATCTTCAAAACGAATCGCGCTGGATTTGCTAGGCATTTTCAAATAGAACGTACCGCTAATCACCGACTGTGGATGAATGTGCAACGCATGTGTGCACCCTTCTTCCATCACATTCACCCAGCAGGTCGACATCGTGAGTTGGTTTTTACTCACACCGAGGCCCAGCTGTTTTACATATTTAAAAACGTGTTTGCGAATTAATAATTCAAGCTCGGCAAAAGTTGGCGACACCCGGTGCATCGAATTTGCCGACGCATACGAGGTGTATCCTCTTGGATAACTGGTTTTTGACCACGCCCGCCCAGCGTGATCATCTTGCCTTAAAACCGTTACCTCATTGAGAAGATCAGATTGATTTTTTTTAAAAAAATCACCCAAATTGGTCTGATATATTTCCGTGGCAAAAAGTTTGATTGAACTCATGAACCTTATTGTCTCAAATCTCCAAACAGTCCGCCAGAGTAAATTACGTTATCCGGAGAACCTTCGTAAAAGAAATGCACCGCATCCGAATTGCGATGGCGATTTTCTGTCACTTGTTGAATCTCAAAGATCATTCGATCGGTTGAGCCATCTTGCGGAAAATAGCCGTTTCGGTAAATGCGGTCGCCAATCCTTAAAACCGGCATCGCATCACGAACAACAAAGCCGTCGGGTATTTTGATTTCCACAACGTCCACAATTCGACTGGTCTCGAGCGATTTGACAGCAAAGATTCGAGTCTGCATAGGAACTTCAGTCTCTACGTCCACATCTGGGGCCATCGCCACTAGCGTACCCACTGGCTCAGGCGTTGGAAGAAGGTCTGGTAGGTACGGCGATAAATCTTCTTGAAAGTTCCACTTCAATAAAGCGGGTTGGGCAACGTAAATGTGTCCTTGCGAAGTTTGATCAAAAATCATTCTTAAGCTTCGGGCTTTTGTGCGATCAAACGAACCGGTAAAAGCGCCCGCTGCGATTTTTGTCATCATCAAAAAACCATGGTTGGCAGTTTTGCTAAGATCGACAAAATCTGCAACGTTTAACGCTCTGGAAGTTTTTCCGCGACTATCAACGATCACCAACGAAAACTCTAAGGGTTCGGCATTTTCATCAGCTTTCGCGCGATTGATCCGGAATGATAAAAATTCGATGCTACGAAGATCTATATTCTTACTATCTTGAGATAAGGGCATATCCCAGTACACTTGCGAGCCCGGCCCACTCCACTCCGCTGATACGCTTTTTAGATTGGAACGGTGGGAGGGCGCTCCGGTAATTTTGAGCTCGACATTCTTTGCGTTTAGTTTTTCAACATCTAACTTGCTTAGGTCGAAGGCAGATATCCACTGTTCATCAACCGTCGCTACGTAGTTTCGGTCGACTCGAGTCAGCTTAACCATCGTCTCGGGCATGTCGTACGAAGGGTCGTAGACGTCTAAAAATTCTGAAGTATCATCAAGAAGTTTTGCCTTGAAAAAAGGAACCATAGTCATTTCGGCGGTTTTTCGTTGGAGGCTCTCCCCATTTATCTTGGTCCATAATGGAGTGTGGTTTTTGCAACCGGTGGCATCCGATTGCTGCCATTCTGTATTGTAGAAATTGTGATTTGTACCCCACACTATCATTGCGGATTTGGAAGATCCTCGAGTTTCTTTATTTTCGCTAATCATTCGATCGAGCGGATTCATGCCCTGAAGGTCCGAAACATCCCCGTCACACATAGGTAAGAGCACCGTCCACGCCGTATTGAATGCGTTTAGGACACGATTTGTTTGACCGTCAACGGGACCAATTTCGAAGATCGCGCGAATGTTCACGGGTGTTATTATTTTTTTCGACCACTCACTATCGGCATCGTAGTAGAGGTTGTATGCCGCGCGAACACCTTCGCCCCCGCGTGAATGGCCCATCATTGCCACTCGCGAAAAATCGATTTTATCGCGCAGATCTAAACCCACACTTTGCGGTGTTCCGCCTTTTTGGTTCCAGTTACTCAGAGCCTGAAGGTGGCTCAGCACCAGTTTACCGCGGGCTAAGTTAAGTCCAAAATCATCTGTACCGCCACGGCCACAGGTGATGCCGAGATTTGCATTGATCGAAACAACAATCATTCCTTCGCCAGTTAATTTTTCAGCTAAATAGCCATAACCTAAATGGTTTGGAGTTACCGTGTAGCCAGCGGGACACAGTCCTGTATGAGTATAGGCACAGCTATCGTCGATGCGCGGATTGGAACCCCGGCCGCAGGTTCCGTGATTTCCATGCAACATGACCACGAGGGGCAACGGCTTTTTTATAAAAGATGGATAGTAAACCTGCGCCCAAATCTCCGTTTTCCGATCGGCAAGAATATCAGGAAAAACTTGCGCTTCGAGTTTGTACTCACCTTGCGAGAAAGTTTCGGCTGTAGCGATCTGTGCAATAAAGATTATGGAATAGAAAAACAATTTCATGGAACCCCCCGTTTTGATAGGGGCTCTATTCGTCCAGCATGCAAACGCGCGAGTACCCCATCTGTAGCATTGAAAACGCGACGATTGGAGCTTGTGGCCCGCGTATCATCACTCTTGCAGTCACGTCGATCTCGTCTTTTTGCAAGGCTGTTTTTATACCGTAGTTGGGAGAAAAATCCTCTTTCTTTACAAAGTCTTTCCAGTTTTTGTAAATAATTGCTATTTTTTGCCACCCTACAGTCGGCGACATGGGTGCTTTTTTACTTACGTCGACTACAAATACAGCATCCTCTCCAGCATGTGCCGGACACAGCACGCCGGACACAACGCGAGGCTCCCAGTAGCGCTGATTTGGTAAAGCTTTAGATAACTTGGCTGTCGCTAAAAATTTAAAATCCCGCATCGATCCCATTTGAATGCGTTCCACGCCTAAAACTAATAACGCCAGAGCGACCGTACCCTCTTCGCCATTTCCTCGATCTCCATATCCAAGCACCACAACATGGGAAAATGGGTTTACACCAAGAATCGCCAAACGTCGGGCGAGCCTCAAAGCTTGATCCTGTAAATCGTCGCCGCGCACTCGACGAAAAGAAAAATCTTTAGCATCTATGTGGATAGCATTTGGAATCCGCGAGATTTGATAATCAAAAAAAGTGCGCACGTCGAGCACGACCGTGTCTGTTGTAATCTTGATTGGGCGGCTGCCCTTTTCAAACTGATACGCACGATCCAAAACACTGAGATCCGATTCGGATACCTTTGACGGTGCAAGCACGCAACTCGTTTGCAGGGTCCCGGTTAAAAACAAATAAATAATAGAGAAATACCAGCGACCAGCCATGAGCGATCAGTCTTTGTGTTTCATTGTCGGGAAAAACAAAATATCCCGAATACTATGCCGGTCGGTTAAAATCATCACGACACGCTCTACGCCTAGTCCAACTCCGCCTGTTGGCGGCATTCCAACATCAATCGCATGAAGAAAATCTTTGTCCATTGGCTGGGCTTCCTCGTCCACAAGGCGGCGAGATTCCTGCTCTTTGAGGCGGGCCAACTGATCTTCTGGATCGTTGAGTTCAGTGTAAGCATTGCCAATTTCCATGCCGGCGCAGTAAGGTTCAAAGCGCTCAACCAACCCTGCTTGTGTGCGATGCCTTTTCGTTAACGGAGACACTTCCACCGGAAAATCCATAATGATTGTTGGATGCCACAGGTGTTTTTCCACTGCAAGTTCAAAAATTTGCATCACCAGCTCACCTTTGGATGGTTTATCTTTGTCTTCGTAGTCACCACCCAAGGATTTAGCTTTTTCGAAAAGCTGTTCGACCGTTGCAGTTTCAGGATCGATATCGGCGTATTCGCGAACACCGTCGTACACCTTGAGACGCTTCCAAGGTGTGGTGAAATCCACCTCCTTGCCCTGATAGGTAACCTTTGTAGAACCAGTGGCTGTCACTGCAAGGTGCGCTACGAGATCCTCAAATTGCTTCATTTGGTAAATATAATCGGTATACGCTTCGTACCACTCAAGCATGGTGAACTCAGGATTGTGCGAGCGATCGATGCCTTCGTTACGAAAATTTTTTCCGATTTCGTATACTTTTTCAAATCCGCCAACGATCAACCGCTTTAAATAAAGCTCAGGACTGATCTTGAGATACAGCTTCATATCGAGGGCGCGGTGGTGGGTGGAAAACGGATAGGCCGAGGCGCCGCCATAAATTGGTTGCAACACTGGTGTTTCTACTTCCAAAAATCCACGCGTGTTTAGAAACTGGCGAATTTCAGAAATAATTTTTGAGCGTTTTTCAAAAACGCGGCGACTGTCTTCGTCGGTGATTAAATCGAGATGCCGATGACGGTATTTAATCTCGATGTCTTGAATGCCATGGAATTTTTCCGGCAGTGGCTCAAGCGTTTTACACAGCATTTCGAATTTCGTACAATGTAAAGAGAGCTCGCCCTTTTGAGTTTTGAAAACATACCCCTCGATGCCGACAATATCGCCTAAGTCTAAAAGTTCAAAAGCTAGCTGATCGCGCTCGCTGAGTTCTTCCTTGCGCAAGTAACATTGAATGTTGCCAGACTGATCTTGAATATTAAAAAAGGCAGCTTTTCCCATCGGACGTTTTGTCATCAAGCGCCCTGCAACTCGATACACGGACTCCTTTAACGCCTCGCCCGTTTCGATATCAGCAAATTGTGTTTTGATGGGTGCGACCGAACTTGTGCGCTCGAAGTTGTGCGGATAGGGGTCGTACTTTTTTGCTTTGAGCTCGTGCAATTTACGCCGTTTTTCTGCGCGAATGGGATTTTCGTTTTCGTCTAACTCCACAAGAACCTTTCAACAAGCTCATTGAGCTTTATCTTGCCAACACGCATATCGCCTGCGGCTTTTGTCATCAAAGAGAATGACCTACAAATGTGTCCATCACTTTATGTAATAGCTGAATGGCCTCTGCTTTAGGCCGCTGAAATGCATTTCGCCCCATGATGCTTCCGAAAGCTCCACCCTCAGCCAACTCCTTCACTTCGGCCAATATAGCCTCGGAGGACTTCGCTTCGCCACCGCTGAAAATAACAACACGGCGGCCATTAAAAGCTGACTCCACAACATGTCGGATGCGATCAGAAAGTTTTTGAATTGGAATATTTTGTTCGGTGTAAACTTTTTTTGCTTCAGGCTGTTCGATAAACGCAGTTGGAGGTTTGACTTTAATAAAGTGCGCCCCCAGCTGAGCCGCGATCTGTGCGCAGTAGGCAATCACGTCGATTCCCGTTTCGCCATCTTTGCTTAAGTGCTCGCCGCGCGCGTAGGCCCAAATGACAACAAGCAGGCCATTTTTTTTCGCCAAGCGTGAAGCTTCGGCAATCTCCTCATACATTTCTTTGCGCAATGAACTACCCGGATAAATTGTAAAGCCAACACCCACACATCCCAATCGGAGCGCGTCTTCCACACTGGCGGTGACTGCAGAGCAAGGCTCTTGCGTTTTGTAAAGAGTGTCTGAATTATTAATTTTTAGTATTAGAGGAATCTCGCCAGCGAAATCTCGGGACACGGCCTCGATAAATCCGAGGGGTGCTGCGTAGGCGTTACAGCCCGATTCAACGGCCAGTCCTGCATGATAAAGTGGATCGTACCCGTCTGGGTTTTTAGCAAAACTTCGCGCCGGTCCATGTTCGAAACCTTGATCCACTGGCAGAATCACCATTTTTCCAGTTCCACCCAATCGCCCATGATTTAAAATTCGGGCCATATTGGTTAAAACTCCTGGATTGTCCGAACCATACCAACTCAAAATCTCTCTGACTCTTGGTGTCATCTGCGCCTCTTTCTCCAGTGAAAAACGATCTCATTGATTCGCTTAGATTGCCCTCGAAGTCAATGCAGAAGCCTCCGCTTGACCCCTTCTAAAATCAGGAAGACCCTAGGACTATGTGGTCGCGAAAAAATTTTTTCATCTCTGCTCTTTTTTTAAACTGTGTCTACTTTGTTGGGGTTTCTGTTCTCGTCACTCGCCATTTTTCGTCGCAAGACCAATCTGCATTGATTGCCTGGGTGGATGAGGGCTCTCAACTTGTGACGAAAAAATTTGTTTTAGATTCAAACAGGAAACAAACCCTGCTCGATGAATTGCAGAGTACAAAGTCGGAAAAAAAAATCAAAGCCTGGGCAGACGCTCACAACATTGTGAATCTTGCTGAAAGCATAAACGAGGTGGACAAAAACCATATTGGCGATCGAAACAATATTCCCTTCAAGCGGGCCCAGCTGAGAGGCGAAAACAGTGTTGCCGGATTTCATCGAAAAAATGACCGACTCAATTTTAGTTATTTTTTGCGAAACGAAAATATGGCGTTATTAGCCACTCAACAGACAAACGACACCGCCCTGAAAATGCAGTTGGATGCATATGACTTGGGCCTTTTAGTCGCCGAAACCGAAGGGGCAAATTTTCCCTTCACACTTTATACCAACCTAACAAAAACAGTGGCCGAAGGGATTTTTCAACAAATTTCATTTGATGCAAAAGAATTTTCGCCAAAATACTTTACCCTTGCGGGTGAAAAGTATCTCGTAAAGATGGTGAATCTTATTCACGATTCAGAGTTAAAACAGAAAATGATATTTGCAAAAAAAATCACGCACTACCAAGCGGTTTCTATTTTGGACATTTTGGTTTTTGTTTGGACATTCTTTTTAATCTCAATAGTGTTGAACTTCGTGCTGTTTCGGTCGAGTCGCCTCACCGCTCTCTAGTTTTATTTCTACTTGCTGAGCAGTTTTTGACATTAACTTCGACTTTATTTTTGCAAAAATTGTTTTGATATCCTCCAAAGTCATCAACATCGCAGGAATAATAAACAACGTTAAGCATAAAGACGTGAGCAGACCCCATCCCATGGAAAAAGCCAGCGGCTGAGTAAAGCCTGATTCCCCGCCGATCCCATAAGCAGTGGGAAAAACTCCAACAAGTGTACAACTGGCAGTTAATGTTATGGCTCTGAGACGAGAGGCTGCGCCCTCCAAAACTAATTCTTGGGTTTTCTTCCCAGCTTCGCGCCACAAGCGATTGATATGATCCACCATCACAATACTGTCGTTAACTGCGACACCCATTGTGCCAATCAAACCGATCATCGACATGAGGCTTAAAGGAAGGCCATGCAGCTTTAAGGCCCAAATCACCCCGATAAGGGCAAATGGAATAGGCAAGCCCACAATTAGCGGCTGCAAAAAGGATTTCAAGGCTGCGGCAAGGATCAAAAAAATCAACAAACCCGCAACAAGTACCACTTTCCCTGTCCATTCGCGGCCTTTCTTGTCCTCTTCGTTTGAGTCGATCACTCTCAGTCTTAACGAAGAATACTTGCTCTGCAGCGGCTCAATCAGTTTTTTTAACTCGGCCTGTACAACGGTTTCATTAGTTGCTTTGCCATCGTAGCGGAAATCGAGCACGAGGTTTCTTTCGCCCATTTTATGATTGATCCCGTCGGAGAAGCCGACTTTTTTCCACGCGCCTAAGAAATGCAGAGGCAATGCCTCACCATGACGCGGAGATTGAATTTTGAGTGCTTTCAAATCTTCTTCGGACGGTTCTTCCATTGCTTTTGGTTCTAGCAAAACTTTCAACCATCGACCCCTATCGCGACCGCGCAAAAGCTCAACCGAACCTGACTGGGACTGAATTTGAAATGCTAGTTCGGCCTTTGTCAGGCCATGCATTTTTATCGCATCAGGCAGCGGCAAAAACTGATATGTCATTGGGCCATGGTTGTCTGGTGGAATATAAGCCTGAACCAGACCGCGATTGGCAACCGACTCGATGATATCGGCCTTTGCCTGCTTAAAAACAATCTCATCACGGCCTACAATTTCGACACTCGCCATATTCATGCGCCGCGCCCCCGAACCGCGCTGCGATTCGATCGCCGAAATTTCTTGAATGTTGTCATGCTTGAAAAGCGCCAATTCGTTTTGTACTATTTTTAGAATTTCGGCTTTCGCTTTCTTAGTATCGGTCTCCTCGCGATTGAGTACCAAACGAAGGGTTGCGTATTTCGGACCACGATATGTTTTTCCATCCCGCCAAATAAAACCCATGTTTGTCTCGATAAAATCGATATTTTTTTTGGTCTTTTCGAGCAAGGTCACAGTTAATGGCTTTAATGCCTTTTGCACATCTTCGTATGTTTTTTCTTCTTTAAAAATAGCAAATATTTCTACTTGAGGCGCATTAATGTTGATCGAAAAATCCTGCGGCATCTTCGAAGCTACAAAAAGAGAATAGACCAGCACACCTAAGCTTAGTACTCCATAACCGTAGCGCCATCGCAAGGTGTGCGAGAGAATTTTTTTATAAACACGTGCGAGGCGATTAAAAAAGGCTAAGGACCTTTCGCGTGGCGGAGTCTTTACAAAATGCGCTAGGTGATTTGGTAAAATAAAAAATGTTTCGAACCAACTCAACAGCAAAGCTGCTGTAACAACAATGGGAATTGCCCCAAAAATAATCGACATTTCGCTTTCGATCATTAAAATCGGCGCAAAAGCACAAATAATTGTCAAAATAGTGCCGGAGACCGGCACTATCAATTCCCTAGCCGCTTTCGACGAGGCCTCTTCCGGTGGAAACCCTTCGGTCAATAGCTGATTATACCGTTCTGCAAAAATCACGGCATCATCGACTAAATTGCCAACTACTAATATCATGGCAATCATCGAAATAAGATCAATCGACATTCCAAAATATTTTAGAACGATGAATGTTCCGAAGTAGGAGATCGGCAAACCTAAAGCTGTCATCAAAGCTGTCCTAAAGCTCATTGCCCAAGTCAGCATTGCCAAAACTAAAAGTAATCCACCGATTCCATTATATAAAAGTACATCAATCTGTTGATTGATAAAGTACGGTCCATCGTAAAGGATCCGTGTGGTAATGTTGTCAGGAGGTTGAAGCGTCTTTAGCACCTCCTTGAGTCGCGCGAACACTTCGATACTGTCGCTCTCGGGTGTTTTGTTAACATGAATTTCTACGGCGTCGTTGCCATTGAGCAAAAAGCGGTAATTATTGCTACGTTCAAAATCGTACTCCACCTTTGCAACGTCTTTTAAAAGCAACCGGCTTCCCAAACTATTATGAAAAAGAGGTATGTTCCCAATGGCTTCGGGACTCATTTCGTTGGAAGCAAATTCGAGCAGCCACTCTCGGCCGTTCAACGAGTTAAAACCAATGGGCTTTGGATCGAGCTCCGACCGAATCTGTGTGCGTAGCTGGGCTACAGTGATTCCATAATCCGTCATTTTTTTTGCATCAAAGCGTACAAAGACTTGGAGTGGTGAAAGCGTTGTGCCAGCATTTGCAACACCTGGAATGCTGCTTAATTTATTCTTAACCACTTCAATAAAAGCATGATGTTTTGGACTGTTCGCATCGACACCAACAACGCCAATGTTTGCTAAAAAAATCTGATTGTCTTCGCTTTGCACGACGTTAACGTCTCTGACCTCTGGCGGAAGGTCGCGTAGAGCCATTTGAATTCGGCCGCGAATCATTTCTATTTTTTGCGATAGGTTTTTAACCGACTGAGGAAATTTCATGTTGATTCGCATGGAACCAGTTCGCGAAACTGAGTTGATTTCGTCGTAGCCTGGTACGGTTCGTAGGACTTCTTCGATAGGATAGGTGAGAACTCTTTCGACTTCTTCTGAGGACGCCGACTCTAAAACTGCAGTTATAACAACGTTGTTAAATTGAAATGGAGGATGCAAATCTCGCTTTGTAAAATAGAGGCAGGACAATCCGACGACGGTCACGACCAGCGTAAAAATGTTTACGTAAGCCGTTTTGGCGATAAAATACTCAATTAGTTTTTTCATAACATTGCATCCTTACATTGATTTAGAAAACTAGTATCGTACTGAGCGAGACGTGCTTTCAACTGCCACAATGTGGTCTGCACACGAAGCAATGTAACCTCTTCAATAAGCAAAGAGTCGCGATAAATCACATAGTCATTAAATTCGATTCTTCCAATTTTTAAAAGCTTAGTAGCTTCACTTAATTGCGCTTGTTTTATTTTCACATTTTCAAGGGATATTTTATGTTGTTCTTCGCGGTTTTTAAACTGCGCTAAGTTTTGAAAAAACTGGTCGATGATCAGTTTTTCCTGTTTTTGTTTTTCAAACTCAGAAAGCTGCCAGTTATGAAAGGCGGTTGCTACCTCGGCTCGCATGGTTTTATTTATAAGAGGGAGCTCGAGGCGCAAATAAACCTGCGTGATTTCCTGTTGCGCGTCTATCAAGCCAAATGTGGTAGGCAATACTGAGCGCGAGCTTCGCGTTTCGGCTCCGAGATCCACCGCTGAACGATTTTTGTTTTTTTCTGCAAAATAATTTTGTTTTTGCGCCTCTATCTGAGCAGTGAGTGCTTGAAGCTTTAGCACATTTTCTTTATTAAGTTCCTGAACCAGTGGCGTTTTATCAAAAAATGACTTCGGATCTAAGATGGGACCCTGAAAGTTTTGGTCTTCGGCCTGCACCCGCAATGTATTGAAGCGTTGTTGCACTTCCGTCTGTGTTCGTAAAAGCTCCGTTTTCACTTTTAAAAAATCAGATTGCGAGTTTAGGTAATCGATTTTGCGCAGAAAACTGTTAGCGAATCCTCGCTCTGCAATTTTTTTAGCTTTTTCGGCAACTTTATAGGCTTGCAGGTACAGAATATTTTCTGCTTGCGATACATAGGCGTTTAAGAAATTTTCTGTGGAGGTCAAGCAGCTGTCTACGATGGTTGCCTGCAATGTGATCTCTTGCTGTAGTACCTCGGCCGATGCACTGTCTTGTTGGCGTCGCCAAAGCGATCCAAAGGAATTTCGCCACAGGGGTTGTTCGATAAAAATGCGGTATTCGTTGTTCAATCCACCCACTGTCGGATTTACATCGTCAAGAAAGTACGTAGACTCGGCGCCGATCACACTGCCTGTCGGAAGCCGTTGTTTAAACATTCCGTAAAGGCTGTTTCGTTCTTCGTGGAAGGCGTTTCCTAAATCAGACTTGAAGTCGCGAATGTAAAAACCCGGCTGCAAAGTTAATGAGTTTTGAAAAAAATCAGATGCTCGATTTTTCTTTTCATTGGCAATTAGCTTTTGCAAATCAGCTTGCTGAATTTGCTCGTTCACCACGAGATTTCTTTTGATGTAGGTGGTAAGCTCGAGCGGTTTCGGGCTCTCAACAGCCCAAGT
The DNA here is from genome assembly GCA_043757265.1 of Bdellovibrionales bacterium. Classification (GTDB taxonomy): domain Bacteria; phylum Bdellovibrionota; class Bdellovibrionia; order Bdellovibrionales; family JAGQZY01; genus JANPLN01. The sequence goes on from JAYUQP010000046.1 coordinate 35,047, forward strand.
ATGACTTGTACAAAAACACAGCACTAAAAATGCAAACAAATCCCCTCCCCGAACCAAAAGAGGATCATCAAGAATTCACATCCAAAAGACACTCACATTTTGCATATTTAAAGTCTCTTGTAAGAAGTTCTGACTTTCAAAAATAAAACTTAAAATAAATACAGGTGCCAGCTTTTGAAATACGCACGTTTGAAAATGGACCGACGAGATACTTCGCTTCGCTCAGGAAGACGGGACGGACCTATCGCTCCGGACAACAAGATGAATTCCACTGCACCCAAAAGGTACCAAGTACCTTTTCCGGTAATGTAGCAGAGCTCAGAATCATCACGTTCACGGAAAAGGTACGCTGCCGTCGTCTTGAGAGAAAAGAGGTACCAAGGTTTTTTGGAGGATGACTGCCTTCCTTCGTCCTGAGCGGAGCGAAGGATCTCTGTGGGAAAAGCTTGCTGCTTTTTTAGAAGGTGCGGACTTTTTGGCTGGCTTCTAGGATGTCGATGATTTCGTGCTGGAGAAGACCCAACATGTCTTTGGCGAATACGTCCGGGGCGACACCTAATTCTTCGAGGCAAAGTATGGGCACTGGTGCGCCCGATGGCTTAACGTTGACCGCAAAGTGGATGAGGCATGAGTTTGCCGATTGGGTGGCGATGGAGATGTTGAGCTTTTTGTTATCGAAATAGAGATCATCGCCTTTACGCATAAGTTTTTGTGCTGCGGCGGAGGTGGATTTATTTTGCAAATAGGACTTTACCATTTCGGCCATCAGCCGCTGCAAACAAACTCCCGCTTTCAGGCTTACGTCAAAAAGCTCGATCACAAAGTGCACCATTTCGTCGGCGGCGATGATTTCTTTGGCTCTTAAATCTTCACCGTCGATCATATGCTCGGTGCTCACCGCGCAGGGCCCCAGCCAAGTGACCGCTGAATTTCCAAGGAGTCCGTGCAGTAGGTAATTGGTCAAAGGTTTTAATTGCTCGCCGGTGTATTTACTTTTGTGATTTAAAAATAGAGTTCTCATTTGGTAATTCCTGCCTTTTGAAGAGCGTTTTGAAAACGCAAACACGACTCACATCCTCCGCACCACTCATCGCCCGCCTGGTAGCATGGCCAAAGATGCTCAATCTCCATACCAAGCTCGAGTCCCCGTTTGAGAATTTCGGTTTTATTTTTTCTGATTGTATAGCATTTAACGCGAACTTTGTTCTGCGTTGAATACAAAAAACTGCTTTGCAAAGCCTGTTGAAACTCTTCCGAATTGTCGGGAAATGTTGTCGCTTCCTCTAAATTAAAACCAGGCACGATCTCCTCAATTCCCAGTCCTTCGGCAAAACCCGCCGCAATATTTAAGAAAATGCCGTTGCGGTTTGGCACCCACACCTTTTCTGCAGTGAAAAAACTTCTTTCTAACGAATGAATGTCGACTTCGGAGCCCAGCGGAATCGCTTTGTCCGCGCGTAAAAGAGATGTGGACGTGAACTTTTGGAAGAATGGCAAATCAACAACTTGATGGGGAACGTTGTGCTTTTGGCAGAGCTTTTGCGATTGATCAATTTCTTTGACGCTGGCTTTTTGCCCGTACGAAAAC
>JAYUQP010000047.1:0-4472 GCA_043757265.1 Bdellovibrionales bacterium
CCGGCGGACGAAGCGATCACTCCTTTTTGTTTTTCCTGGGGGGTGAGAAAGCGCATTCGGTTGAGCGCACCGCGGATTTTAAAGCTGCCAGTGATTTGCAAATTTTCGCATTTGTAATATACATTGCCCGGCAGAGAACGAGCTTTGCGGAGTGGCGTTTTTTCGATGTGGTTTTTCAAATACGCGCTAGCGTCTTGAACCATTTGTAAATCGATGCTGAGTGAACCCATAAAGTCCTACTTGCTATCCATCAAAAACCTGACAGATTACTTGAGGTAAATCTCTAAAAGCGAAGCTACCTTAAGGCTTGCGCCGCCAATCAAAAATCCATTCACATCCGGCACCGATTCGATGTCACGTGCATTTTGCGAATTGACGCTCCCGCCATAAAGCAAAGGAATGGATTTTCCTAAATCGCCCATTTTTTCTACAAGCTGCTGACGTAAAATTTGATGAACTTCGGTAATTTCGGCAGTGGTCGGAACTTTGCCAGTTCCTATGGCCCAAACCGGTTCGTAGGCCACGGTGAAAGGTTCTTGAAGATTTATAATATCAAGCACTGAAGCCAATTGCTCTCTGACCACCGTCAAAGTTTCTCCTTGAGTTTTTTGGGCAGCCGTTTCGCCGATGCAAACCACCGGAGTGAGTCCCGAAAGTTGCAAAGCTTTCGCTTTCAAACCCACATCTTGATTGGTTTCAAAAAACAGCGTTCGACGTTCGCTATGCCCTACTAAGCAAGATGTGCAGCCATGCGCTTTTAACATTGCGGCAGAAACTTCGCCGGTAAAGGCACCTGAGGATTGGGCGTGGCAGTTTTGCGCGCCGAACTTCATTTTTATTTCGCCAAGATGTTGCGCGAAGAGTGGAAGACTTAAAAATGAAGGATAAAAGTGAATCTCGCGATCGTCGATAGGCTTGAACTGCAGCTTGAACTCTTTGATAAATTCCACAGTCTCGGCCGGAGTTTTATTCATCTTCCAATTGGCAGCGACGATAAAACGTTTCACTGGAGGACCTTGGCATCAAGTATCGAAAGACCGGGTAACAGTTTGCCTTCCATGTATTCAAGACTCGCTCCACCACCGGTTGATATATGCCCTACCTCAGCTGCAAAACCCGAATCCACCGCAGCCGCCGCCGAATCGCCCCCGCCAATAACAGAGTATCCTTCGGACTTCGCCACAGCCTTTGCTATAGCAAACGACCCTTTGTTAAACGGCGCAGTCTCGTACACACCCATTGGGCCGTTCCAAAAAATGGTTTTTGCTTTAGTTATTGCATCGCTAAAAATCTTGATGGTTTCGGGACCAATATCGGCACCCAGCCAGCCGCTCTCAATGCTGCTCACTGTTTTTGCAGCATCAGGTTTATCGAGCGCTGTGGTCACAACATGATCTACCGGAAGAAGAATTTTTTTTCCACGAGCGTCCATTCGCTCGATCAAACGCTTTGCGTATTCAACCTGTCGCTCCTCGACGAGGGAATTTCCAACAGGTTCACCTGTGGCTTTCAAAAAAGTATAGGCCATGGCACCGCCAACAATAATTGTGTCGGCCTTGTCGACAAAATGTTCGATCACAGGAATTTTATCACTCACTTTACTTCCACCTAAAATCAAAACGAAGGGCACTTCGGGTTTTTCGCGCACCACAGTGAGCGCATTGATTTCTTTTTCGATTAGGAACCCTGCGACTTTGATTTTCATGGCGCGCGGAAGTGCGTCGATGCTGGCATGAGCTCGATGGCAGCTGCCAAACGCATCATTCACGTACACATCGCAGTAGCGCGCCCACTTTTGCGCAAGCGCCGACGAATTTTCTTCTTCGCCCTTATGAAAACGTAAATTTTCGAGCAGAATTATTTTATTAAATTTTCCTTCGGCCAAAAGTCCGCGAGGAGCATCTGAGTCTGGCGACTCCACCAGCACCACTTCGTGTTTTAGCTTTTGCGCTAAATCCTGCGCGACCGGCTCGAGGCTGTACTTAGCCCGATCTTCGGGACCATCTCCGCGCGGCCGGCCCATGTGCGAGGCCATCACCACGCGAGCTCCTTGTTCAATCAAAAATTGTATGGACGGCAGCGCTTCACGAATTCGCGTGTCATCTAATATTTTGCCATTTTTCATTGGCACGTTGAGATCCAAGCGCAAAAAAACTTTTTTATCCTTGAGATCTTTTAAGTCTTTTAAAAAACTAATCATCTAACCACCAATTTTCTGCACAGAATTCATGTATACAAGCAAATCCACCATGCGCATAGAGAATCCAAATTCGTTGTCGTACCAAGCAAGTACTTTCATAAATGTTTTATCAAGGGCTACAGTGCTCGGTAGATCTACGATGGAACTGTGCGGGTTGCCGTTAAAATCGATGCTTACTAGTTCTTTGGGCTCACACGCCAAAATCCCCTTAAGCTCGCCTTGTGAAGCAGCAATCAAAGCCTGATTTACTTCTTCGACCGTGGCATTTTTAGATAAAACCACATTCAAGTCCACTAAACTCACGTTAGGAGTTGGAACGCGGATGGATATGCCATGAATTTTGCCTTTAAGTTCTGGCAGCACTTCGCCCACTGCCTTCGCAGCACCGGTGGTCGTTGGAATCATCGATGTTGAAGCCGTTCGCGCGCGGCGTGGATCTGAGTGATAGCTATCGAGAATTCGCTGATCGTTTGTAAACGCATGGATCGTTGTCATCAAGGCACGCTCGATTCCAAATGTTTCATGAAGCACTTTCGCTACAGGAGTTAAGCAGTTTGTTGTGCAAGAAGCGTTACTAACGACGTGATGTTTTACCGGATCATATTTTTTGTGATTGATACCGTAAACAAAAGTGGCATCCACTTTTGCGGGCGAGGACACGATCACTTTTTTTGCCCCTGCCTCGAGGTGGCCTTGATTTTCTTTTGTATCTTTAAAAGCCCCGGTGCATTCGAACACCACATCGGCGCCCCATTTTTTCCAGGGAATTTTCGCAGGGTCTTTTTCGCATGAAAAAGGAATTTGTTTTCCACCCACGGTGATCCAGTTTTCACCGGATGTGATTTCTTTTTGATAAATGCCATGGGTGCTATCGTACTTGAGGAGATGCGCTTGCTCTTCTGGCGTGCCTGAAGAGTTATTAATTCCCACAATTTCTACTTTGTCGAACGCTGCACGAAAAAGAATACGACCAATGCGACCAAAACCATTTATCCCAACACGGACCTTGGACATACAAATCTCCTTCAGTTTTCAAAGCTTAGAGCTAAGCCATACACTACGATGGGCGTAGTTGTAAGCGACCGAGGCGAATCTGTCCACGAAAATGTAAAGTAAAATCGTCACTTTAAACTGGAATGACAGAGAGGTAAAGAAGCTGGATTCTAGATTCCAGTCAGAGGTAATTTTGGGAACATCTTCTCGGCATTTTTCAGCATCTGTTTTGAAAAATCATGCAAATTCATCTTTTTTAGCTGAGCTACAAACAGCGCGGTGAAAATGACATATTGGGGTGAATTTTTTACTCCGCGGAATGGGGCTGGAGTTAAAAATGGGGCGTCGGTTTCAACATGCAGGCGCTCGATGGGAACAGTTTCGGCAATCTGCCTGAGGGCGTCGGCATTCTTAAACGTCACGATGCCACTGAGTGAAATATTGTAACCAAGCTTTAAACACTCATCGGCCAAATACTGTGTTCCGGTGAAACAATGAATTACGCCGCGGACTCGACCAGCGAATTTTTGTAAAATCTCTACAGTGTCTTCATCAGCATCTCGCGTGTGAATTTCTACTGGCAAATTTAACTTTTCAGCGAGCATCAATTGCCTTTCAAAAGCAACTTTTTGCTCCGCAGGCTCAGAATTTTTATAAAAATAATCAAGCCCCATTTCGCCGAGAGCGACTACATAAGGGAGCGTCGCATTTTTTAAAATAAATGCTTCGATGTCGTCGGTGTACAGCTTGGCCTCGTGGGGGTGAATGCCCAGAGTGCAGCACACCGTGGGATAATTCTTTTGCGCGATGTCTAAAACCACCTGAAGATCATTGGGCTCAGTGCCGATGGTGATCACCCGCTTGACTCCGGCGCGTGCTGCTTTTTGCAACGATATGTCTACAGGATCTTCCAAAAAATTGAGATGCGCGTGGATATCCACCCACGAACATTGTGCAAACTCGGGATTTTTTTGTAGCTCGAGTTCAATTTGCGGCATGGGCCTCCAGACGAATGGAAAACTGGTCTAACAAAAGGTTTTTGTCCACATTGGCGTGCAAATCGTGGCGAAACTGAAAAACGTCGTCCATGAGAGATTGAATATTTTGAGTAGTAGAGAATTTTTGCGCAAATGAGCGAATGTCTTCGTTGTAAATAACGGGCTGATGTTCCTGGTCGTGTTCAGCTTGCAAAACGTAAGCATCACGTAAATATGTCATCCAGGAGTGAATCACAAATTCCGCCGATTCTGGCTGCGTCAGGCAACTTTGAATTTCTTCA
>JAYUQP010000048.1:0-12812 GCA_043757265.1 Bdellovibrionales bacterium
TGGCCGCACCGGCGTTTATATGCTGCAGGAAATGTTCCGGCTGCTGGGGCTGGAACAGGGCGAGAGTGATCTGGCGGACGTGAAGCAGACACTCGCCGCGCTGCCAAAGCGCCATGTCGTGAACGAATATATACGCCGCACGCGTGATTTGAAATACGACGCGGGGATGGTCGATACGTTTTTGCACCGTCAGGACAGGGCTTATACCGTCGCGGAGTGCCTAGATTTTGTTGAACAGGCGGGGATGAGTTTTATGCACTGGTGGGATAACATCCTCTATTATCCCGAGGGGCAGATAGACAGAAACCGGCCTGTTTACAGCAAGGTCAATGCGCTGCCGGAAAAATCCATCCATATTTAATTGGCGCCTAACAGCGCTCAACCTTTGCAATCTTGCATTCGCCTATGACTTTCTTGGTTGGGCTGGATGAATAGATCAGACACTTTGTTCCAGGTACCAGATCAACCGGGAACTTCCTCCTAAGCTCAATAGTTTTAATGCCATCCACTAAGAGATTTGCATAGGCAGGCTTTACACTAAGAAGAACGTCTTTTGAGTTCATATTTCCTCGTCTAGAAATATCAAATCATCGCATGTATTATTATACAAGGATAAAATACCTGGTATAATTATACAATAATGGCACGTACCAAGACAGACGAAATAACTAAAGAACGTGGGATATCATTTTCCCAAAAGATTAAGACCCAGAGGGAAAAGAAGAACCTGACCCAAAGGGAGCTGTCTGATCGAGCGAATATTCCGCTGGATACGTTGCGTTCGATTGAAAACGGTCGAGTACTCACGCCAAGTGTATTCATTGCGGCAGATCTTGTTCATGCCCTTGATGGAAAGCTGGATGGTTGGATCGATGATCGGGACCATAGCTCACGAAAGAAGGGCAAATGACTCACAAGATGAAACTTGACCCCGTTCCATTCGAAGTGACGAAAGAAGGAAAGAAAACAATTGAAATTCGATTAGGTGACGAGAAACGACGGCATCTTAAGGTTGGTGATTCTGTTGAATTTGAAAATACAAAGACCCTTGAGATACTGATGGCCGTGGTCAAAGCAATACGCGCTTATCCGTCGATGCAGGCGCTAGTCGTTACAGAAGACTTTGTTAAAACTGGCGGCATTTATCGAGATCATGCCCATTGGATTGAAAGCATAAACTCTTACTATAACGAGTCGGCCCAAAAAAAGTATGGCTTGTTGTCGATAGAGATAGAACTAAAATAGCCAGGATTGTGAGATCACGATGAAGTGGAAGACCACTAAAAAACTTATTAAACAAAGCTGGATTTCCGCTGTTATTGCTTTGATCTATGCTTTCTGGGATTGGCATTCATCTCAGGGTAATTTTCGTATCACTGCCTTTGTGAAAGCTTTTGCATCTGCATTTTTTTTGATTATGTGGCTGGTGGGCCAGTACCTCCGAGTCGACAAACAGATCGACGACGATGACAAGAATACAAAAATTGATGAGATGTATGCGATAATAATTGAAATGGGTATGCTGCGTTCAAATGTCGAGCCGCATGCAGAGAAAGTTAAGCCAAGAAGTGTTGAAGAGATTGGAGCGGAATTCAATAAGAAGAAATCTGAGCTAATGGCTCTAATGGAAAAGCCCAACCATGCTGATAAGATCGAGAAGATCGCAGTTGAGTATTCAAGAATTGCTGAGGCCGCGGCTGAACAGAAAATTGAACATCTTGGAGATGTTGATCTGGATTCAGGGAAAATTGAAATTGAAGACCTTCAGAGAATTCACAAGTCGCTTTTTCCGGCGGGATTTGAAATGGCGGGTCGCCTTAGAGGGTCATCTGTTGCAATTTCACATGAAGGATCTACGGTTGCTGGGCCACTTGCAAATGCCTTTGTCCCACCAGCGCCGGGTAAAATACGAGATCCTTTAATAGGGCTGCTTGACGGCTGGAATAGGCATTATAAGGCACTACTTAACTCGTCGATCGAAACAAAACTTGAATCGATCGCGAGTTTTCATCATAGCTTCACGGCAATCCATCCTTTTTTAGATGGAAACGGCCGCTTGGCCAGAATTGTATTGGCTAAGCAAATTGAGGGTCTAATGAATAAAAAAATCCTGCCTAAAGATATTCCAATCGATAAGCGATATTTGTCGGCGCTTAGATCAGCTGACGCTAAGGATCTTTCATCGTTGATTAGCTTTATAAAAAGCTTGATCGACTCATAGCAGTCAGGGTTATCGCGGTTGCAAAACTCGCAGACAGTAGTCGAGACGAACATCGTCTTGTTTGCTCAGGTTGCGCCCAAACTCAATGACATGTGACTCTTGCGAGGACTACGCCATTTTCTTTCAATATACCGTTTCGAGAAATCGGTTTTCCGTTTAGCTCCAGCTCCAAGGTGCCAGTTTCGTGGACAATCGAGATCCGCTCATAAGATTCGGTTTTCAAAACTGTTTCCGGATTTAATTTTGGGAACTCGCGACCTGCAATAAGCAATTTGGACTTCAGCGGATTGTTGTTAATACTATCGTACATTTTTGGAAACTTATCGAAGCCAAGAGTCCGGACCGAAGTGTGAACCCTGATTACCGTACACTCGATATTCGGCTCTAGGACACTGAGTCCACCATACGTGGCAATTGCAAACTGGGAAAAGCCGGTTAAAAATAAAATCTTAAACATTCAATAAGTTTAGTCGAGGATTTACTATGTGTAAATGTCATTCACTTTTAATGCTTATCGCCTGCATTGCGCTGTCGGGTTGTGCTTCGCACACAAAATCAAATTCATCGACCGGAGATTTTCAGACGGCAGAAGCTGGTTTCAATGAGAAGTTTCCGAGGACATGGCCACCGAAACCGGTCAACAACCCGCTTGATCAAAATGACATAAGTGTCCTCACAAATATAACTGCGGCCGTTGCAAGCAAGATGGAGCAGTCCAATGCGAAGTTTCATAGGGTGGGAGAATTCGAGATCGAAATGGATCCAGAGGGGGATTCACAGCTTAATGCTCTGGCGAGAGATCTAAAGAAGGACGGCATCGTTGTTAAATATGACGCTCTCTATTTTGCGAAGAATCCATTTTCGGCAGGCTCTTTCAATGACGAATCAAAAACATTTTTATTCTCTCACTCAGTCCTTAAAGAGGAGCTGTCTTTAAAAAATCTCATCAGCCATGAACTGGTGCATGTCGGAACTTTTCGCGAACGAGTTAAGAACGACCCATCGCCTTTTTTCTGCAAGTTTAAAGGCAAGCAGTTTGAGCCGCACTATCTGGCTTGTGATGAGATGAAGGCCTACAACTCCGATATAAAAAATCTAGTTGCAACCGGCGCGAGTTCAGAAAACCTGAAGGCAAAAATCCAAGCAGCAAGAATGCACACCGAACCCATTCCGAACTTAATTGAAAAGCTGAAGATTTCCTCAGCAAAAGAAATCAATGGAGTTATTTTGATTAGTGGAACGAACAAAGACGGAGACTTCCAAATGGAGTTCCCAGAGTTTGCATTGGCAGGTGCCGTTGGTAAAAAACCAGCTCGAATTAAAAAGCACTTAAGCGAAGTAAAACGTATCGCGATTGATTACTTGGCCTACATATCGAATATCGAGCAAACAAAGTAGTCCGTCGTGCAGGGAATCAACGCGGTGATATCCGACGGCAAGCCGATTTTTCGAAGATGCTAGGACAACCCCAGTCCTTCTGCGATTCGACAAGAGCTTCGCGACGCAGTATCGCGATCTGTTTCCAAAGCCATTCTTGCTGACCTGTTGAGTAGGCCAGTAAAGTTACGGCGGCGATTGCGGTGATGAGGTCCTTGAGTGCTGCAAGCATAGTGTGCTCCTTGTTATAGTTTTCCGTTCCATCTTTTATAAATGCGACCGATGGTCGCGTGGTTCCACGAAATCGAATCGTCGCGGTTCTTAATTCGACGACGCACTAGCTCTCGTGCGATTTCGTGAAAGGACATTCTCGAATTGTTCCTGATCTGAACGACAAGCCGACAGATTTTTAATTCGGATTTGTTCGGCACAAGCCGGCCATCTTTTTTCGCGAATCCATATGGCGCATAGGCGAGACGGTAGTTGTCGGGATTCGCAAGTCGCCCCTTGTTGCCACCAAGACGGATGCCGTCGCGTTGGAGTTGGTTGAGAACCGTCTGTTTTGGAATACCAAGCTGCTCACCGATCTGCGCGGCAGAAAGTCCTTTTTCTAGGTAAAGCGCGCTATAGTTGGCAGTGTTTTTCCAGTGGCACTTTTGAAAAAACTCGATAGAATCTAAGTATGTGGGGCGATTCGTAGGGGAGTTCTTTCCAGTAACCGTTCTCTCCACCATTTAGACAAGAATTCATGAATTCGTGAATTCAAGAATTCAAGAATTCATGAATTCTTGTCGAGCGGCTTCGGATCGGCCGTTTTATCGCCTTCAATTCGGTTAAGACTCGCTTTTATCAATCTATAAATACTTGAACCAAGATGTTTCGAAACAGCTAATAGCTGCGGGTCTAATACTCCAACCAATGGGAAAATCGCCTGAAATTCGCGAAGTGACCCGTAAGCGATCTGATAAATGCGGGCCTTATCTCTGTAGGAGAATTTTGCATTGCCCTCCGCGAGGTTTAGCGAAATTGACGACGAGGCCCTATCTAGCTGATTGCGGAGGTGGAGTGGGGTCTTGAGTTTCTGGGCGAGCTGATAGAATTCAATCGCCAAATCCAATGTTCTAAACGCTTTCATTTTACTCCTCAGGATTTTTGCAGGAAACATTTGCAAGATACAGGGTTGTAAGGGGTTTGCTTGAGAAGCTGAGTCTTTGAGAGCGAGTCCGACGGGCGGACCAAAAACGGGTACTATGGGACAAGTTGAAGCTAAGAGAACTAACTTGAAGAAGGAGATGTACACGATGGCGGATGGTCGTAAGGTCATAACGAGTTTCGAAGGTAACAAAGAAAGCACCAAAGTAACGACGACTTTCGACGCGGAAAAACAGAATCCCGAGGAAATGCAGCGGGCTATATTACTAACTGCTTTATAAAAAAACTTGCTTGTAACTACAATGTAGTTTACACTACATTGTAGTTATGATTGTTATATGGGATCCAAGTAAAGCCAAAGCAAATCTCAGCAAGCATGGGATCTCGTTTGAAGAAGCTCAAACGGTTCTTGAATCAAAACAGCAACTCATTTTGGATGACAGAAATTACAACGAAGAACGATTTATTGCTCTTGGTTTTTCAAAGCATTTGAATCTCCTTGTCGTCGTTTATTGCTATCGATTTCATGACGTCGTCAGAATTATTTCGGCTCGCAAGGCCACTAAAAAAGAAAGGAAGTTCTATGAAGAAAGAATATAATTTTACAAAGGCTAAAGTTCACAAAGGCCCCATTGTTCCGAATAAGGGCAATAAGGTCCAAAAAACGTTTCGCCTCGATGAGGATGTCTTTGAGTGGCTGATTAAAGAAGGTGGGCATCGTGGCATTCCATATCAGACGCTCATGAATTCATTGCTCAAACAAATGATGAACCATGAGGCAACTTTACTTGAGCGTGTCGAAAAGATCGAAGCTAAGTTAAACATGAAAAAATCAGGATAGAGTTGATTGAATAACTCCGCCTCCACCAGAATCAAGCTGATACATCAGTGTCCCTTTCTCCAGTTCGGCGAGTCTTTCAAGTCGGAATTAACCAATTTGTAGAGACACGCGCCAAAAGCGTCAGCTTGCGCCAGTAGATTATTATCCCGTAGCTCCTTGAGCTTGAATATCGTCTGACATTCTCTCTAAGGGAAAGCTGGTACCAACTCTGTGGCCCCCTCCTCTAAATCCGTCAGGTGATCATCGGATAAAACTTCTAATGCGAGGGGAAGGCCAGGCCGCTCGATTAGGTATTGAAATTGCTTATTTTCTGCCAAGTGTAGGCGGGATAAATATTTGTGACGTCAAAGCCAGCGCGTGTGCAGATCTCGCTCAACTTTACGGCCGACACCCAAGTCAGATCGTCGGAAGTCTGGCTGACCACAATACCATCATGCATCAGTTCAATCCGCCGGAACATTGTGTGATTGGAAAAATCCATATGATCCGTTTTAAACCACTCGCGCCCGTCAGGGCCAGTGAAACTGTAAGTTACCGACTTACCTTTCCAGCGCGCGATAAACCCCGCATCGAAATCGAGCATCGAAGCTTGCGAAGTTTCGATCATAACTCCGCGCCGGCGTAAAGTGCGAAGCATCGCCGCCGAAGTATCAATGCCAATATAGTTTTTAGCCAGCGGAGTGAGAACACGAGCCAAGCGCCCAGTTCCCACGCCCACCTCTAGCACCGAAGATGCACCGTCAATCCATTTTTTTAAAAATTCAACGTCGTCGCTGTACTCTTCAACATAAGCATCGTAGCAGGCGGCCTGTAAGAAGTGATGATTCTCTTGCACGTTTTGAGGGAGGCAAAAGTAAGTCGTGTAAGCGGCGCCGGTATCTAACCGCCAGGTCATTTGACTTGTTGTGAGTGAAAGCTTGAGCGGCGACGATGATCCCGCCACTAAGGCGCCTCGCTCATTCAATAGAAGAGCAAAGTCCGCAACGGAAATTTCTGCGTTATCCAGATCTGCAACAATTAGGTCGAACTTTCCCCCGACCTGCTCGCTCACGGTTACACCGGAGAATTCCTTTTGCAGTTCGAAGGGTTTTACCCCGCACGCCAGAATGGACGGCTGAAGCGATAATGCGGACCACGAACCGGCCAACGCTAGCGCACGTTCTTTTGTCATTGTACCTGGCAATGTATGCCTCCCACAAAACGCATTTCTACAAGGTCCTTGTAAAAAGAAATCGTTGATAAGGATCCCATAAAAAAGAAAAAGGAGTCAGGCCACTTTTTCTTCAGCTTCCCAAATATCAAGCTGAATCTGCAGGTTCATCCACATTTTCGGACTACTCTTAAGGACCTTGCTAATAAGAACTGCAAAGTCTGCGCTCATGGACCTTTTACCGCTAATCACTTCGTTGAGTTTGGTTTGCATCGTTGATTTTTTTGACAAACCACCTGATGCCGTCACAAGCAGGTCTGCAAAGTGGGACTGACTATAGCCCAATTCATCAAGCCAAAGCTTTTTTAGTATCTCTCCAGGATGAGACGGTTTCCTAGAGGGCCGTTTTTTAGGATATTTTTCCACCACTTCCTCCTAATGATAGTCTTCAACTTTAACGCCAATAAATTCACCCTGCTCAAATCTAAAGGTAATTCGCCATCCTAAAATTTTATGAATATCAATTGCCCACTCTCCCTTTCGGTTACCCGAGAGGGGGTGTAGACGGATGCTGGGCGGAAAACCCTTCCTTTTCAACTCCTCGAAACTTTCAACAGCGTCCATGACCTCTATCAAATGAACCGCGCGCTGCCAGTATTGCCTAGGAAGTCCTTTGCAGCTTCCCTTGTGGTAGAGATCTGAGGCTAACTTGTTGCCGAAGTCTTTGATCATTCTACCAACTCCTAAGACAGAATGTACTGTATTACGGTAATACAGTAAAGAACTTTTTTGCGGTATTGGGCGACCCTTTAGGCGCGGTTCAATCAGGGACCAATCCATAGCTGAATAGCGAGGAGGATCTATATCATCGTAGCCGCTAGGGATTCGTAAATAATCTGGGCTTGGACTCTCATTCATAGCGTGTGCCATATTTCCGACAAGTTCTACGATCAGGTTACACAGGCAATAATGTATGTTGGGTTGGAGCGCGGTAGAGGTTTCGCGACAATTCGCAATTTTGAAGGAAAAGCTGAGGGCAATGGCTATATCCACCATTGATGAGCTCTGGAACTGGATTTTCGTGGCTCGGCTGAAGCCGTCCCATTGTTAAAAAAATGCTTTTCGCCTATAACTCTAGTCGAAGGAAGATCAAATGCCTGAGCAATGCCATATTAGAATTCAGAAAAATAAAATCCTTGATCGCTGGGAACAGCTTTCTCGTAAGATGTTTCCAGCGGCAAGCGATAAATCCAGGAATGCTGTCCGGGATCACTTACCTCAGTTGACCGATGCGCTTTGTGACGTCATGGAAACTGGAGTTTTTGAAAAACCCAAGGAGTTGGGTCAGATTCATGGCGCCCAGAGGTTCGCCTTCGGAGACTATACTCTTTCCCAGGTGCTCAATGAATATTGGCTTTTAAAGGAAGTCGTTTTTGATGAGCTGGAACATGCACATAAGGTTGTGATTACAGATTTTAGATTAATCAATCGGTTCTTCGAGTCTGCGGCAACTATTGCAGCCGTTGAGTTTGCAAAACTTCGCGAGATTGAACTAAGCAAAGCTACGAGACACTTAGAAGAAAGTTACCATGACCTGGAACGTTTTGCTGCGATTGCGGCGCATGATCTGAGATCTCCCGCATCGACAATCATTGGTTACGCTGATCTGATGTTAGATGACCATAAAGATGTTTCGGAAGATGCTATCAATCAAATCAAAACGATTAAAAATGTTGGTTCAAGAATGATCCTTCTGATCGATCAATTACTTGAGTACGCAAAAATCGGCAAATCGGAAATGGAGAAAAAAGGTTTTTCCCTCTCCAGTGCAGCTCAGGAGGCGAAGGCCAATCTTGCAAATAACATTTCTCAAGCAGGTGCAGAAGTCACTATTGAAAGGTTGCCAGAAGTTACTGGATACCCCATTTTATTCAGCCAACTTTTTCAGAATTTAATCGCGAATAGTCTCAAATTTAAATCTGCGAAGAGGACCAGTCAGATTATTATCAGTGGTTCGAAAGAAAACGATATAGTCAAACTTTGTATCAAAGACAATGGAATGGGCTTTGATCCATTGCTGAATCAGGAAATCTTCGAGCCTTTCAAGCGCGGGGATAACAGTAAAAATATTCAGGGAAGCGGGTTGGGATTAGCGACCGTGCGAAAAATCGTGGAAATGCACGGTGGGAAAATTTCGGCAGTTGGACGAGTTGGTGAGGGAGCAGAATTTAACATCGAAATTCCCCATCATACCTAAAAGCTAGTGGTCTAAAGACCTTCAGATTAATTGCGCACAGCCGCAAGGCCGGCTTCCCGAGCTTCAGGTCCAGTTCCAAAATGTCGCTCACGCCGCATTGAAAAATCTAGACCTCGCGACATTCATGAACAATCACGCTCGCCTAGCTTTTTGTGTCATCCCTTTTTGCGCGCGGGCAAATATAAACAATTTGATCACTACCGGTCACTGATGACAACCTGACGAACCAAACAAACAAAAAAAGAGGTATTCATGAAGACAGTCGTTAAGAAAATCCAGACTCTAGACGTAACTTTGCCGGCAGAAGCTGGGGCACTCGCTCGCATTTATAACGGATTTCAAGAAGCCGGTGTAAATGTGATCGCGAGCTGGGGCTATGAAATGGGACCAGGCAAGGCCCACGCTCACTTCTATGTTACGGATATGGACAAAACTAAAACTACGCTCACCAAAATGGGATTAAATCCCAAAGTCGGCGACGCTTGCTACATTGAGGGCGAAGACAAGGTCGGAACCTACGCCCAAGCGTTGGGTAAAGTTGCAAAGGCCGGTATCAATATCGGTGCTACAGACGCGTTTGCCCTTAACGGCCGCTTCGCTTCTGTGATGTTTGCAGCAGAACCAAAGCAGTTCTCTGCTTTGTGCAAGGCTTTAGACATTTAGTTTCTTTTTTAGGCTCGAAAGGCCGTCAGCGTTTTGCTGACGGCTATTTTTTTTAGGCTAATTTGGCCGTTCTAAGATCAGGGTTACGTTCTTTATGTAGGCAGGGTTGGTCATACGTAATTTAATTTCTTCGGCCCCGGTTCCCATAAAAAAATCAGTGTTGAGTAAAACCTGGTGTATCTTTCAATAGTTAACCGTAGCGGTGAATGCTGAGCCTCTTCAGTAATTGATCTGAGACTGTAGCAAAAGGCTTCCTAGAGCCTCACGTTGCAGCGTATTGGCAAGAACTAGATGAAGATAGACCGAAATCGGTGCGGCCAGTGAGCGACTGTGGCCCGACCTCGGGCCAGCAGATTACCTTGGCTTGCCTGTTGATTTCATCGCCGAGATCGAAAGAATATTGCTAAGCCCTTCATTGCCGGCTGCATCCAAGGCCCTCACCTGATAACGATAAGTTCCGCCTACACCAATCGCGGCATCGACATAGGAAAGCGAAGTCTGTTCACTAACCAAAACTCCGTCACGGTAAAGTCGATACTTGGTTACAGCGACGTTATCTGTCGCTGTCGTCCAACTCAAAGAGGCCTGATTTTTTCGCGCAATATACCTTCCGCTTAACGTCGGCGCGGAAGGGCTAGTTGTGTCGCTCGGCGGTGCAACGACAACCGTATACGTCCCCGAAGCAGAGCCCTGCGAAGAATTGAGCACGGTGTTTGTGGCCGTCGCTGTGAATACCTGAGCCATACCTTGTGCCGTCAATGGCGATGTTATTGAGAATGGAATTACCGAGTTACTTTTAGGCGAAATGGTTACTGGAGAATTCGAAATGCCACCACTCCAGCCACTGGCTATTGGTAGGTTGACGTTAAATATAGAAGCGCCACAGTCGGAGCTGTCATTATTTGTAAGCGTCAGGTTATACGCAAGTGATGCGCCGGGTGCGCCGGACTGGTTTGATGGCGAAATAGCTAAAGTCGGATTTGCCCGCGCACATCCGGTTATAGTGTAAATTGCTGAAGCCTTGGCAAGGAACGCACTCGATGCAACATTCGTTACAGTAAAATCGAGCCTAATGTCGCCCGGTAATGTAGTTGCACTTGGAGTGAGGGTAGCTGTAGCAATCCCTGTCGCCCCGGGCGCTATAGCCCCAGTTCCCCCCGAAAGTATATTCCAACTCGCGGCTGAGATTGGGCCTGTTAGTCGCACCGTATGTACGTTTACTGAGAAAGATGCCGCAGGACAGCCCGGGTCATCTGTATTTGTAATACTCAAATTATAGGTAAGCGCCGTTCCCGCAGGTGCGGATTGAACACCTGGTGTAACGCTAACGATTGGATTACGACGAACGCAAGTGGGGGGACCAAAAACGACGCTAACGTTTGCAACGGAACCCACCAGCGATTCAAGCTTAATGCTGATACCATTTGTAGGGTCGTTGAAACTTTCTCCGGCAAGGAGATTCGCCAAGAGGAAAGTCTTGGCTGGCAAAGTTCCTGCAGAACGATGAACAGCCAATTTGTTTAGATAAGTAGTGACCAACCCGGTATCGATGTCAATTCCTTGGCGCAAACTTAAATAGTAGTACTCATTTGAATCCGGCTTTGGAATGCGAAGAATGAGAGGTGAAGTCGCCGAGTTGTTCTCTAGCGCATTAATGGCAAAGCTACCGCTTGCGGTGACATCCACCAGCTGGGCATCGGTGTACCATCCTGCCATAACGCGGTTAGGTGCGTTGGACTGCACAACTTTCGCACCACCCATCGGGTCCGAACCATCACCGTATTCAAAAGTGGGAGTTGCAGCGTGATGAAATAATAAGTTGTGCCCAAGCTCGTGAGTAAATACTCCAGTTGAAGCGCACGTCATAACCCAGGATCGCGTTGGAAACACACTCCCACCAAGAGTCGCAATTCCACTCCATCCGCAAACAGAATGAGGGGGTAGAGCATATGAAACGCGTTTGTAATTTGAAATGTTGTACCCGGCGGCCAAAGCCGCGCTGTCGAGCGCTGTAGACCATGTTTGGGTATCGCAATTTGAAGTACTGGTGGAATCAATATTGAATGGGCCAATAACATCGCCTGAAAAGCTAACTCGGCCGCCTGAAGATTGTTGGTAACCGACGTTCATAGTGGCGCCCACAGTGCCAAGTAAGCGTTGTTGTAGGTCAGGTTGAGTGCACGCAATAGGCTTATCCGAAAAATTGCCCATGATAACTAAAGTTTTTTGGTCACCTTGAACGACCGCGGTGACCGCCGCCACGGTGCCAGTGTTCGTACCCGTTCCGTCTGCAGCCAACGTGACATCTTTATCACTAGAAATTACTAAGTCCTTGCGTCCAACTTTGAGGCCCTTTGCCGAAACTTGCCGATTTAACTTACGCGAAAGGCCATTCGCCAGTAACTCCGAATCGCTGAGCCGAATTTCCAGCGATTGCCCATTTGTAGTCTTCAAATAAAAACTCTGTTTAGAAATCTTTTTCTGAAAATCATCAGCGATCATACTGCTCAAAGCGCCTGAGAGACTCACTCGTTCTTCAATCAGGGCGCGAATTTTCTCAGGAAACTTAGCGCGCACTGCATCTGGCATCGCGCTATCGAGTACTGCTTTAGGATTAGTATCAAGGCGATGAACCATTCGCGACTGTCTTGCAGCGGCTAACTTCATCATTCGGTCGTAATGCTGAAGCCTACGATCTGCGGCAGCGGCATCATGTTTTTTTAGTTCGATTTCCAGCTGTTGTGTTGCGGTACTGATATCGGCGGATAATGTATCCTCTCCGATGTGAGTAGCTTGTGCCGTCATCGTAAGGCAAAAGGAAAGCCCAAAAAGAATAAATGTTTTCATATTACAACCCCCTAACCCCACAGCAGTAAATTGCAATACAGCCGCCAGGCCGACCGCTGTAACATGTTGAAAACATTGACTTGTATCATCCAGCAATAAGGCAATAAGTAGACGTTTTTTGAGCCGTTAGTGATTGTAATCAAAAGATTTCGTTAGCTTATTGTGCGATTGTCTAACAATAATTGCTGTCAATAACATAGGCGGGCCAAAATGATTCACATAGAATGCGCAAAGAGAAATCTAATTACGATACTCGTCCTCGCAACACTGATTGATACTGTCGTTCTTCCAGGAAAATCCCACG
>JAYUQP010000049.1:0-35284 GCA_043757265.1 Bdellovibrionales bacterium
CTGAGGCGGTTGTCCTGAAAAAGATCCAAGGCTATTTGAAATGAGTTGTAGGACGGAAGCATTCTGCGTCCAAACTTCATGTAATATTCCGGATCGGTATCCACCGCTAGATTAATATAAATTTTTTCCACAGGATCCATGGACTCGATCTGCTCCTGCTTAGCAAAAATACGCTGGATCTGCTCCGAAGTGACCTGAAATGTTTTAAGTACTTTTTCGCAATCGTCGTTTTGCAAACGTCGCGAGCTGATATCCGAGTAAAGAGAATAAATCACCGCATCTGTCTCGCTGTCATCGCCCCACAGAACTTGTGTAATATTTTTTTTCAGCAAGGTTCGTAGGTAAAGTAGCGCTGTTACTTTATAACCTACGTGCTGGCGCAATCGCCAAAATCGACCAGGCCATAAATTTCTGAGATTATCTTTAAAAAATATCCCGAGTGGCAAAATCTCGTCCGCTTGCAGTTTTTCGCGAATTTTCTTTTCCATTTGTGGCGGAGACGCCGTGATGAAAAAAATCGGAAACTGTTTTTGCTCACCATTTTTTTGATGCCAAAAGTTTTTTAGCGAATTGACCAGTGTGGACGTGCCGGGAACATTGTTGCGGTGATAATTATCGGCAAAAGATGCGCGGAAAATATCGCGAAGAGAGTGCCAGTGCGTATCCAAGTAGGTTTTATCTAAATCCCATACGTAGATTTCGTCAAAAGATGCGTAGTCCGCAATAGATGTGTAGCTGAAAAAGACCACATCACCAATAATCTGAACCTGTCGCTTTTTCTCATTTTTCATGTCCTAAAATCTAGCTGATCTCACGACAAGGAACAAGTTTTAAGCGGCAATGGACGTTTTTAAATAACCTACGATGGCTTTGGACATGTCTTCAAGTGCGAGAACTTCCATAGCCGCACCTAATTCTTTAGCAACTTTAGGCATGCCATAAACCACACAACTTTCGGCATCCTGGGCAATGGTTAACACGCCCGAATTTTTTAAGTCTAACAAACCTTGTGCTCCGTCGCTTCCCATTCCGGTCAGCAATAGAGCAATGGATTTACCTTCGGGCGCGATTCCCGCAAGCGATCGAAATAATACATCCACCGAGGGCTTGTGGCGATTCACGGGTTGTCCATCGCTCACCTCTATACTCAACTGGCCCAAATGATTTTTGAGCACTTTCATGTGTTTGCCGCCGGGAGCCACATACACGCACCCAGAATGCACACGCAGACCGTCTCGTGCCTCCATCACCTCAAACGCGCAAATATCATTGAGTCGACTGGCAAAGGCTTTAGAAAACTGCTCAGGAATATGTTGCACGATAAAAATCGGTGGAATTTGCGCCGGAAGTTCAGAAAGTAACGAAGCAAGGGCCTCTGTGCCACCCGTCGACGCACCAATGGCAATGAGACCGCGCGGATCCAGTGAAGTGTTTGCGAACCGGCGTTTTTTCGCATCTTTATTCGGGACTCTCACCCGCGACGCTGCGGCGGATCTTACCTTGGCAATGATTTCATCGGCAAACTGATCGATATTTTCGACTGTTGGCTTTTGAATATGGTCCACCGCTCCCGACTGTAACCCCTCTATGACTAATGGACCGTCATTTATACTCAGAGACGTAACGAGCAGCGAAGGGATTGGAAACCTGGGTAGAATTTTTTTTAAGAGTTCCACGCCATTAAGTCCATCCATGTGAATATCTACAGTTAAAAGATCCGGCCTATGTTTCAATATCGCTTCCTCGGTGAGTAGTGGATCAAGTACAGTTCCGACAACCTCTACGTCTGATGCAGCTTCGAAGATGTGACCCAAAAGACGATGGATCGTTGGCGAATCGTCAATGCAAAGGACTCTGATTTTAGGTGCGGTCGATGGCTCGACTTCTTTTTTTGGGATGCGAGGCGCGCGTTCGGCTCGCAATCGTCCGTCGATCGAATAAAAATAGATCTCACTGCCAATTTCTTGGCGACTGATATTTTTGATATTCTTTATATTTAATTTAGAAAAGACTTTACGTAATTCGGAACCGTCATCCTCGTCGGTAACCATTTTGACGGTGAACTGGGACTGTGGACTTTTAATGGATGGAACGTGTTCTAATAACAGACTGCTAAAGTTTGCTATCGATAATTTTTTTGCAGACCAAAAGCAAAAGGCTTGTTTCGAGCTTAAATCTACCCCACAAACAAAGAATCCTAGACCAAGTCGAATTTTATAAACATCATCCGACGAAACGTAAAACTGTCCGCTCTTAATTAGCTTCAACATTAGGCGGACGCTTTCTTTACTTTTTCCATCACGGACTTCGACGAGTGGTAGATGAGGCTCGTATACGGTAAAACTTCGAAAGCGAACTTACGCAAAATATGATAAGAACTTTTGTTGTAAAGTAACGCATTCTCCTCAAGAAATACTCTTATGTCTTTCATGCGGCATACCTTTGCAGCGACGTCTGGGGGAGTGTCTCCAAGTACAAAAAAGTGACAATGATTTTGTACGGACAGCATTTTATTGATCATGTCACATTGCTCGAAGGGCGCCAAATAGATATGGTCTGGCTTTAACTCAACGTGATCTTCGAGACGGTGAACCTTGATATCTTGCATTTTTTCGACCAACAGAGGAACAAAAGATTGCGCTCCGTGAAGCAAAACGACTAACGGTGGAAACTTATCTCCCATTTGCGAAATAATCATTCTCATTTTTTGCAATTCGCCAAGGCCCAGAACGCTAACGCGCACGAGCCCTGAAGCAGCGACTGCCGAAAAATCCACCTTGAATTTCTTTACAAGATCTATCAGGTCTTCTTTTGAACTCTGATTTTTGAAAGTATGGGCGCAACGTAATTTAGTTCGAATTTCTTCTGATTTTTCTTGGAGAGTGGATAACGATGGTTTTTCGATGAAATCTGTAGCTCCAAGGACCAGGCTTTCGACTCCATATTCCATTTCTTCGCGCGATACAGAACTCACCATGATTACTGGAGGGTGAGCGTCCGAAAAAAACTGCCTTAGATAGTCGATACCCGTCATCATCGGCATGTGAATATCAAGGGTCACGACGTCTGGCTTGAACCTTTGAATTATTTCGCGTGCCTCAATACCGTTGCTTGCTGTAGCGACAACCTCAAAACCGTATTCGGAAGTGAGAATTTTTTTAAGTAATGTAATGATAACGGGTGAGTCGTCCACGCAAACAACTCGAATCGGCTCTGCTTTTACGGGAATCGCAGCGGTGATAAAATTTTGAGACTTTGATACATCCTCTTTGATAAGCGTCGCCGCTTTGGCTTTTTGGTAAATAGACGGTCCCGCTTGCTCCATCGAAAGATCGACCCCGTTTAAAGACTCTGAAAGTCCTAAAAACAAGTAGCCCTTGGGATGTAACATATTCAACATGTTTTTTGCCACGCTGCCAATTTGCAGCTGATTAAAATAAATAAATACGTTTCGACAAAAAATAAAATGGAAGCTTTGGCCCATCAAAAGACTCATATCAAAAAGATTTGCTGTCATAAACTGGCAATGGCCACGAATATTATCTTTGAGGCGTACAAAGTTCTCGATGTCGCCGGTGCCTTTTTGCCAATGGCTTCCTTGATAGAGACTAGGAATTTCTTTTATTTGTTCAAATCGATAAACGCCATTCTTTGCAATCTTGATACAGTCGATATCAATATCTGTACCGAGTATTTCGTAGGTGATATCCGGAGCCATTGTAGCCAAGTGATAATCTAAAAATAGTGCCAGCGAATAAACCTCTTGGCCTTGGCTACAGGCCGCCGACCAGATGCGAATTTTGTTTTGTTTGTTCGCTCGCAACTCGGCAATTACTTTTGCGAGACCTTCTTTTAGGAGAAAATCAAAATGAAAAAACTCTCTGAAAAAAAATGTATGATGCGTCGTTAGAAGTGAGACCAAAATTTTTGATTCCGAATCATAGTTTTCTTTTAAATACTTTAGATAGGCTGCAGGTTCCTTAACATTGAGCTCGATCATGCGCTTAAAAAGACGCGATTGAATCATGCCGGACTGTTTGTCGAAAAATTGCACGCCTGTCAGCTGCAACATAATGTCGGCGATCTCTTTTACAAACGCTGAATTGAGCTGTTGTAGTTGGTTTGCAGACATTAGAAATCCTCAAAGCGTGGATCATCCTGAGAAGGTATTTCTTCTCCTCCGGATGCCAGTGGTAAATTGGTAGTTGTTTGCTTCGATCGACGACGGGGCATTTCGAAAATCGCCGCCGACTTCTTAGGGGTCACAGCTTTTGTAGAATTCCCTTTAATATGAATGTGTTTTGCATGGACGACGTCATGAAGATCGTCAAGAAGGGACAAAGTTGAGGTGGTTTGCGAGTCCAATTGTAAAGCGCTGCTGGCTGTTTGCTGGGACGTAATCGCATTGGAGTGGGTGACTTGGTCTAACTGGTTGATGGCTCTGGTGATTTCTGCAATACCTTGCGCCTGTTCTTGAGCCGCCGTCGAAATTTCGTCCACCATCACGCTGAGATTGGAAACGTGGTGCACCACCTCTTCCAACACCTCTCCGCAAGCCTTGGCAACGGTCTCTCCCACTTCTACCTTACGACGCCCCTGTAAAATAAGGCCGCCGACTTTTTCTTTTGTTCCGTTCACGATGTCCTGCACCTTGTGCACACTCATTTCAAGCATTGAAGAAATCTCTTTCGCGGCCTGCCCACTCATTTGTGCAAGATTTCCTACTTCTTCGGCAACCACAGCAAAACCCTTCCCATGCTCACCGGCTCGGGCCGCTTCGACTGAGGCATTGAAAGAGAGAAGTTTTGTCTGAAAAACGATGTCGTTGATCACTTTTGTTTTGCTACCGATCTCTGTGATAATCTTGACGATCTCTGAAAATTCCTGGTGGCTTTCGTCAATGGATTTCATAATTTCGCTCTGGCTTCGGTAGATATCGGCAATGGCCGCTGTCATTTCGTCGACGGTATATTTACCGCGACTGGCCACTTCACAACTTTTGATAGCCACATCTTTCGATCGCGATGATCCTTCGGCGCTCTTTTTTATCATCGCATTCATTTCTTCAATTGAGGCTGCTGTCTCCTGAAGGGCCGATGCCTGCTCTGTTGTCGCCTGTGCAAGACGGTTTGAGGCATCCGAGATATCCTTTACAGATGTTTGCATTTGTTGTGACTCATCAAACATTTTCAAGATCACTCGTGAAATAAACTGGGCAATACGATTAATGAAAATAAAACTGTAAATTCCAAATCCCACTAAAATTGTGAGAGCTGCCATCAGAAGATAGATGTTCAATGCCCCTTTCACTTGCGTCATCATGAAACCGCAGAAAACAAAGGAGACAAGGTTAACACCTACGGTCAAAACCAGCAGCTGTTTTCTTAAAGTCATCTTATTTTCCATATCAACTCGCCCTTCTTGTATTCATCGATGCGATCTCTTTGTCTTTTAGATCCAGCGCTTTTGTTACATCAATCAAAAGAATCAAACGGTGATCTAAATTAACGATTCCCGTGATGTACTCGGAAGATATTGGACCCTGAATATCTGGTTTGTCTTTAATTTCACTTTGTTTCAGGCTTAGTACACTGTCGACACTGTCTACGACGATACCGATGGTGCATGTATTTAAATCACAAATAATAACTGTGGTTTCGGGATTGAAGTCGTTTTTGATATTAAGTTTATCGCGCAGATCGATGATTGAAATTATCTGACCGCGCAGATTCATAATACCCAAAAAATGCTTTGGGGTGTTTGGAATGGCGGTGATCTCCGGATAGGCTATCACTTCCTTTACAAGCAAAAGTGGAATCGCAAAGCATTCATTGTGAAGCGAAAATCGAATGTATGAGCTCACTGTGTTACTCATGCGGCCTCCTGTTCGCTGCGCCTGCTAGGTCTGGAGGCTGATTCTGACAATAAATTTATAAGATCTAGAATAAGTGCAGCCTTGCCGTCACCCAAGATGGCTCCGCCAGCAAAGCCGCGCATATTGCGCATCTCGGCTCCTAAACTTTTAATAACAACCTGCTGCTGACCTACAATATCGTCCACCGCAACAGCAAATGATTTGCCCCCATGGCGAACGATGATGGCCATCGAAAGCTCTATGGCTTTTGAGTGTCCTTCACGTGCGAGCAACAGATGATTTATTTTGTAAAGTGGGATTTCCTCTCCCCGAAGTGAAAGCAGATGGCCCAGACCCGATGGTTTATGAACGATGTCACGATTTAAACGCACAGACTCGTGTATTTGGAACATGGGGATAATATATTTGTCCGCACCCATCGTAATTACCATCCCGTCGATGATTGCGAGAGTGAGCGGAAGTGAAATATGCAATCGAGTTCCCATTCCAGGTTCACTCTCAACTATAATTTCTCCGCGAAGTATTGTCTCAATATTGGTTTTAACTACGTCCATTCCCACTCCCCGCCCTGATATATCAGTGGCAGCAGCTTTTGTGGAAAACCCTGGCATAAATATTAGGTTCTTCGCCTCTCTATCAGTCATCTGCGCATCAGCTGATACCAAACCTTTTTCGATGGCTTTACGGCGTATAAATTCCGGGTCAAGGCCTCGACCGTCGTCGCCGACCTCGATTATTATTTTGCCCGAAGATTGCAAAGCTTTAAGATAAATTTTTCCTTGTCGCGGTTTTCCTAGTTTTTCTCGTTCTTCAGGTGATTCAATTCCATGGTCAACGGCGTTTCGAATAATATGCAACAATGGATCGCCCAGTTTTTCGATCACAGTTTTATCAATTTCGGTGTCATCGCCCGTGGTGGTAAAGTGGATTTCTTTTCCCAGTTCCTGAGACGTGTCCCGCACAATGCGATGCATTTTTTGAAATGTTTGACGTAGTGGAAGCATTCTCAAACTCATCGACATATCTTGGATGTCCTTAGTTATTTTATTGAGCTGTGAAACTGTCTTTTGTAACAATGGTGATTTCATTTCAGCTTTGTGCTGATTGAGAACCGTCTGTAATATGACGAGTTCACCTACATAGTTCATCAACTTTTCCAATCGGGGTAAAGCAACGCGAATAGTTTCATCGATCGTTTGTGGAATTATCTCGGCGGCTGGGAGTGGTAAAGCCACATCTGCGATATCCATCATTGATAATAGATGATCTGCATCGAACGCTACATACTTGTCTGTGCTTTGTGATCGCATTTGCTGGACTAAATCATCTTTATCCAATTTGGCATCGAAATCCCGCGATAAAATTGCAACCCATTTACGGATGCGATCGTTACAACTGAGGAGCAACGTTACAGTGACGGGTGTTACTTTCACTTCGCGTTTTTTAATTTTTATTAAAAAAGACTCCAAATCATGCATAAACTCGCCAAGTTCGGTAAAACCTACGGCGCTTGCACTACCTTTTAAATTATGTGCAACACGAAATATTTCTTCGATCGATTCATCATCCATCTGTTTTTCAAGATTTAAAAAGAACCTTTCAGATTCATCGAGAATTTGATCGGCTTCTTGCAGGAAACTAATTTTGAGTTCTTTTTCAAACGCGTCCATAGTTATGCAACCTCACTGCTGCCAATGAGTTTTCGTTCCAGATCGATAATATTTACTTTTAAGTTTTCGGAGATTAATGACAGCTGTTCCGCCGCCAGTTTTGAATCTTGCGATGTTTTTCGCGTTTGCGAGGAGGCCACATTGATGCTATCCATGGAGCGGTTAATTCCTTTAACTCCCGATGCCTGTTCCGTCGAAGCTAAAGATATTTGGTTGGCCGAAGAACGGATACTGTCGACATTTTTTACGATTCTCTCGAGAATATCACGGCACTTTTCGGCTTGTACCTTGCCGTGATTCACCCGTCTTGCGCAATCATCCACTAAAGAGTTAACTGAACTCTTCATTTCACCGGCGATTTTCCCGACGTGCTTCAAGTTTGTATTGAGAGTTTCGTCGATATCTTGCGCTGCCGCTCCACTGATAAGCGCAAGTTTAGCTATCTCATTTGCTACAACTGAAAATCCTTTGCCCGCCTCACCGGCCCGTGCAGCTTCTATGGATGCGTTAAACGAAAGAAGTTTCGTTTGGATAACGATGTCGTTGATTACAGACGTTTTTTCCGATATGAGACGTAAAATATCAATAATGCCATCAATATCCAAGTTACTTTTTTCGACCTGCTTTAAAATAAGATCGATACTTTCTCTAACATCCGACACGCTTTGATTCATTTCCAAAACTAAGCTTTGCCCTTGCTGTACAATCACTTGGCTAGAGGATAGGTTTTCCGAAGACAGTGCCGCACTCTTGGCGTTTTTTTGCGCCATTGCAGTGATTTCAGAAAGAACGCTCACTGTTTCCAGAATCGAATCTGCCTGGCGATTCGCGTTGTCGTTTACTTGCAGCGAATAATCAAAAAGTTTTTCTGAGATTTCTTTATTTTCCAGGGAAAGGTCTTTGAACCTCGCTACGAGAGTGGCTAAATTTTGTCTTACTCGGCGCCCCAGGTAAAACGATACAACCATGGCAATGAGAATGAAGATCGCTGTTAGTCTCAGGATTGAACGATTGTCACTCTTAAGCTTTTCCTGCAAGAAACGGGCATTATCAACACGAACATCGTCGGAGACCTTCGATAGTAGGTTAAATGCTTTATCAATATGCTGATCAAGCTGCTGCTCGTTTTTCATCGCGCCTTCGGCGTCTTCACTTAAAAAATTCGCATTCATTTCCTGGCCAGCCTTCACAACCGACTCAATGATGGTATTTAAATTTTTAAGTTCATTCTTTATGTTTTGCTTGATAGTGGCGTTTTGTGAAAGTTCTTTTGTGAGAACGGTGATTTCTTTTTGATTTTCAGAAACTTCCAAAAGGTGATTGAGCGAATTTTCTGCCTTCGTCACGGCAATAACTTGATACAGGGATTTCAGCTCAACCACCGACCGGCTCAGCTTATTTATTTGGGATACGAAAAAGGCTTGATTTTCGTTATCCGTGTAGACAACGTTTTGACTCGTAGAGGAAAAAAAGTAGACCATTGCCGCTAACGCCAGGAGCATGATTATATTAAATAATCCAATGAAAACTGTTTGATGAAAGATGGACAGTTCGCGCGCTTTGAAATTGAAACTCATCTTTACAAATCCTCCGTAACAGATCGACATTTTCTTATCGGTACGGATTGCATTTGGATGAACATTTTTTGCCAATTATTTCGTTTTTTCAGGCGGTTACTTGACACAACATTTTTTTTACTCGACCATTATCTCATGTCTGTTTGGGGAATCTTTTTATTTCTATTTTTTGCTTCAGCCACCGACCTTACCAAAGACTTGATTAAAGCGATCATGACCGGTGATAACCCCGCAATCGAAGCCACCCTGGCCAAAGGTGTGGACGTAAATGCAAAAACTGGAAAAGGCGTTACGCCTCTCATGTTGGCTGCGCTGCAAGGTAATCACAAAGTTGTCTTATCGTTACTTGCCAAGGGAGCTCTTGTTAACGAGCAGGATGCCTCTGGTCTAACGGCCCTCATGGCAGCGTCCCGTCTTGGCCACATTGAAATTGTGAAAACATTAGTAACAAATAAAGCCGACACAAAACTTAAGTCACAATCGGGAAAAACGGCTCTTGATTCAGCTCGCGAATCAGGAAAATCCGATGTGGAGGAATTTCTCAATGGCAAATAAACTCGTAGTGGCACTTGTCCTCTTGCTCGCTTGCATTTCGGTGCATGCGCAAAATATAGATATCGACAATCTCTCGCTGGAGGATTTGCTCAACATAAAAACGTCTATTGCCTCGAAGACCGAAAAGAGTACGCGGGAATCTGCTGGAATCGTCACCGTGATCACCAAAGAAGAGATCACTAAAATGGGCGCTCGTGATCTGATAGATGTGCTGAGCATGGTGCCAGGATTCAACTTTGCACATGATGTGCAAGGAGTTGTTGGTTTAGCTGTACGCGGAAATTGGGCAAACGAAGGCAAATTTTCTATGATGGTGGATGGTCAGGAAATGAATGAACTGCTTTATTCAGGCACACCGTTCGGCAACCACTACCCGGTAGATCATATCAAACAGATCGAAATTATTCGCGGCCCTGGTTCGGCAATTTATGGTGGCTTCGCAGAACTTGCAGTTGTTCATGTAATCACCGACAAAGGTGCTGATATCCAAGGCGCAAAGGCTGTTCTCACGTACGGTCAAATGCGCGAGGGCCTCGGCCGTCGAAATCTCAGTGTGCAAGTGGGCAAAAAAGTAGGAGACTGGGACTACAGCGTCGCTGGACTTATCGGTCAAGGTCGCAGGGGCGATGGATCGTTTACCGGCTATGCATCAAACTCCACTCCTCCACCAAATTATAATTTTGAGGTTTACAATTACAGTGATGCCGACGCGAACAATCTCAATCCTATGTGGTTCAATCTAGGAATTAACAACGGGTCTTTGGATTTTCGCTTTATTTACGACAATTACAAAACCACATCGCGTGGTATTTATGGTTTCTCAGGCGGACTGCCGGAAGGATTACCAAACGATTTCGAGTCCATGTATGCTTCGTTGAAATATGATTTTAAGCCAACATCCTCGCTGACCGTAACGCCTTATTTCAATTACCGCGATCAGTCTCCATGGAAAGTCACTGACGCTCGCGCCGTCACCGTAGCAGGAACCGAAGTTTTCGATATGCAAGTGAACCGATCTCGACTTGGAATTAGCGCTCTTCTTCAACTTTCCGAGTCGACCAATGCGTTGATCGGCGCTGAGTATTATACAGATAAAGCGAAAGCCAACGAGTGGTACGGAACAGGTGGCCCTATTGTTTTTTCGATGACTGGAAATAACAAAATCGATTTTGATGGGTTGGCTGGTTATGCCCAATACAGTCAAAATTTTGAAATTTTTGAGATGACGTTAGGCGCGCGCTACGAAGAGCTAAATGCTCCTACAAATCGCAAAATCTCAAAAACAGTTCCACGTTTTGCAATAACGAAGACATCGGAGAACTGGCACGTTAAGGGCCTCGCGAGCCAGGCCTATCGTGTGCCTTCAGTTTTCAACTTTGTCGAAGATTACAGTGTTAATGGAGTGTCAGTCATAAAACCAGAAACCACCACGACTTACGAAGTTGAAGGTGGAATTGCACTTTCGGCTAAAAGCTACCTCACAGCAAACATATTTTCGATTCGCATTGATGATCCTATTATTTACGAATACACCGGCACCAACGATTTTTACCGCAACTTTCCGCGTGTTGAGACCCAGGGACTGGAAGTTGAATACAAGAAAAAAACCAAAAGAGGTTTTACAAACGCAAACTACTCTTTTTATCAAAGGGGCACGAACGAAGTCAGCGCTTATGCTGTTCCCGGCCGCAAGGAGCTTCTTGGAATTCCACAACATAAGCTGACTTATCTTTCATCTTTTCGAGCCGGCATCGGCAAATGGATCGTCACTCCATCGGTCGTTTATATGCGCTCTAAATCTTCCTATGAATATGACATTGCCACAGACAGCGAAGTGATACGGCAACTTCCCTCCGTTACGCTGATTAACCTCTATTTCACTTACCCAAATCTATTTGTAAAAGGTTTAGAGTTTGGTTTTGGCGTTTTTAATTTGTGGGATGAAGAGAACCGATACGTGCAACCCTACAACAGCGAAATGGGAAATACTCCAGCCCCAAGCCGTGAGTTTGTGGCGCGGCTTTCCTACTCGTTGCTATTCTAACAGGTACTCCTTAAATACCTAAAAACAGGGTAAGCCTTATAACTCGACGTGTTTCGAAATTTGGCGCTTGTCACGTTGTACCTATCGGCGCGTTGTGTTAGCTTCCGCCGCATGCCGAACGACGTATCATACATTTGGAACTCTATAGCCTTAAAGGCAGAGAGAACCTCATCAAACAAACGGGTGGATTTAAGCAGCCTCGAAATTGAAGATGCCCTAAATGTGGTCTATCCCAAAATCAGCTTTTGCGGAATCTTTCAACTGATCCAGGTTTTATCGCATTCATTACCCATAACAGCGTCCAAGGTTTATACAAATTACGGATACTCTTTCGACTCTAAACTGGTGCAGCTTCTCACTGTTCTTCCTTCACTCCCCTCCCCGTTTTTAAACTGGTGCACGAAACACGATCTTTCTCCACGCGATTTATTTCCACTTTTAAGCCTGACCGCTCCTTTAGAGATCGAGAATCACTTGCAAAAAATAAGCGAGCTCGCAGTGTCTCGAAATTTGGGAGCGCAAATCTTAGAGCTTTTAGTAGAGTGCTATTTAATGTCTTCGCAAGATTTGGCGAATCAAGATTTAACGAATTCTGCTGAAGACTGGTTGTCACAGCTCAAGAGAGCAAGATATCCACAGACGCAAAATAGCGACTCAGAAAAGCAAAAAAGAATGATGGCACTTCCCTGGCCTAAGGACTTTCAACTTCGTTGGCAACGCAATGGCGATCGTGGCGGACTGGAAGTAAAGTTTTTTGTCACCAACGAACAAGAATTATTGAAATTTTCAAAGTTGCTTGAGCAAACCATGCAAACTACCAAGCGTCTGCTTCAGCAGACGGAGCCTTTAGACGAGCGTCTGCACCAGCAGGCGGAGCCCTTACACGAGCGTCTGCTCCAGCAGACCGAGATCCTAACAGAGACCAACAATGAAACCGCTTGATCTCATTTTAAACAAGATGTCTTCGGTCTCCATCGAAAAATCGGCTTTGCAGTCGCCACTTGCACAGCGTTGCTTGGAACTGTTTCCAGCAGAAAAAATCGTAGTCACCGACGGGAAACCCACCTCGTTTGGCAAGGGGACAATGAGCGCCGGGGACTACGCACTTAGCAAAAAACGACTTTTTCTAACGGAACATCCAGGGCATTTTTTTAAGCGTTGTCCCGGAGCCAAAAAAGGCCTCGCCTGTTGTAACTACTATGTACTTAATCTAGGCCAGCAGTGCGATATGGACTGCTCCTATTGTTATTTGCAATCCTTTTTGAATACACCCTACACGGTGGTGTACACCAACATTCAACGAGCGCTCGCCGAACTTGCTGAGCTTTACGCAAACCATTCCATTTCTCGCGTGCGTGTTGGCACTGGCGAAGTGGTGGACAGTTTGAGTTTAGATCCGCTAACTAATTTTTCGCCGCAGCTGATAGATTTTTTTCGTGATAAGCCCGGTTGGAATTTGGAATTCAAAACAAAATCGTCATACATCGAAAACTTACTTGCGGTTCCTGCAAGCTCCAATGTGATTGTGAGTTGGTCTATCAATCCCCAGTACATCGTCGAATCCGAGGAGCATGGAACAGCCAGCCTCAACGATCGACTGGAAGCTGCGAAAAAGTGCCTTGAGCATGGCTATCAAATCGCATTTCACATTGACCCCGTTATCTGGCACACCAACTGGAAAGAAAACTACTTAGCCCTTGCCGAGACTATTCACGCTCACTTTCGCCCGCAGGACCTGCCCTATATATCTCTCGGCGCCCTGCGTTTCCAGTCGGAGCAGCGAGACATTATGCGCGAGCGATTTGGCATGAACAGTTGGGTTACAAAAGCCGAGATGTTCAAAAGCGGCTCGGGAAAAATGCGTTACGATCAGTCTTTACGAGAAGAAATGTTTCAAACCATCATTAAAAAGTTTAAAGATTTGGATCCTCGCTGGAAAATTTTTCTTTGCATGGAAACTCCAGAGACCTGGGTGAATGCCACCGGCCAGTTGCCCTACAAGCAGGAGAACATCCGCTCCCTGTTTAAACCGATACAGATCACCGCCGACACTTTGTAAAAAATAATTTTAAGAAATGTAAAAACGATCGCGTTTATTTTAGCAATGACGGCCTCTGTAACTACTTGGGCTGATGTTCAGAGTAACGAAGAAGCACAATATCAAAAATATGCTCAAAATAGCAGTGAGTATAACTTAAAGATGGCAAACATTTACAAAAATTTGGCAGTGACTGGTGCAGAAGCGCGCGTACAAAAAGATTTGATGTGCGAAGAAGGAACATACACCTCTGACATCGTCTCGGCTTCAGTAACGGCGATCATTCGTGCCTCTTACTCTAGCCCAGCTGATGCAGAAAAAATGTCGGCAGAGCTAGTAGCTAATACAGACGTCCAATCCGTGGGTTCGTCGAGCTTTTCGTTCCGTGAGGCTACGATCTACGCAACACCCCACGCAAACACTACCTCCTACATCGAAAAACTTCGCAAGGTGATTGTTGGGACCAAGTTTTGGGGCCCAGGCCTAGGAGCTTATGGAAGCCAAACGAGCGTAGAGTTTTTGTCTTCAACGGAGGCGAAACTTGGGACTCTTAAATTACTCAATCAAGAGCCTTGGTCAAATTGGACCTATAAAACAGTAAAATACACCTTGGAAGAAATTGCCGATGGAGGAGAAACGGTCATTGTTGTTGATGGGGTGCGCTACACAATGCAAAAAGACTGGTTATGGTCGCAGGGCGGAGCTTATATCCTCATTCCTGAAGGAACGCAGCCGGAAGCAGACGGTTACTATATTCCTGCGTACGTTGAATACCAAAGCGAGTGCGAGGCCTAACCCTCTTCCCTTCCCCTAGATATCATAAAAAAAAACGGCTCTTCAAGAGCCGTTTTTTTTTAAACAATTTATGAATTTCACTGTTCAAGGACTATTACAACCGCTTAGGAGGCCATTGTTCTCTTCCACATTTGGCAAACTTGCTGCAGCTCCTTTTGAGCCTGTCTCAAATCTTTTTGCAGCTGCTGAATTCTTTGCGGCGTGGTGATGCTTTTACGAAGTTGATCGTACTCACTTTTTAATTCCCAAAAGCGAGCATGGACTTCCTCGGCACGTTTTTTAAAATTCTCCACAGCCCCTTCCATATAGGACCACTGACTTGTTTTACGATCGCGGAATCTTTTTTCGGCCATAAGCATTTTTGCTTTAAAAATTTCAAATTCGGGCGTGACCTTAAGGTTGTAAGCTAATTTAAAATACGACAAAAAGCGGATAAACCATTTGGTAGGATCGAAGTGATACCAGCGGATTCCATTTCGATAATCAGTATGAAAAATGTGATGAAAATTATGATAGCCCTCGCCGTAAGTAAAAATGGCCAAAATTCCATTATCTTTTGCTGTATTCTCGTCCGTGTAAGGCTGACGTCCCCAAAAGTGGCAGGCTGAATTGATAAAAAATGTAAAATGGTGAACAACAACCATACGTAAAAGCCCACCAAATAATAGCCCACCCACCCAACTTCCGAAGAACCAGCCCACAATGGCAGGGGTTACAAAGCAGGAAAGAACCGCAATTGGGATGTAGTACTTGTCTTGAAATACAACTAACGAATCCTTATCAAGATCGCGAGTATAAGGCTTAGATAAATTTGACTCTCTCCAGTCTTCTTTTACGCACATCCAGAAAAAATGTGCATACCAAAAACCTTTGTTGATCGAATAGGGATCTTTGTCCTGATCCACGTAGCGATGATGAAGGCGATGATCAATCACCCACTTACGGGCTGAGTTTTGAAAAGCGCCAGCGCCAAAAAAAAGATAAAAAAGCCTGACCAACCATGGAGCTTCATACGCACAGTGCGAATACAGGCGGTGATACCCGCCCGTGATAGACATTCCCATTGCGAAATAAAAAAATACAAAAATAGGAATCATCCAGTAATTAAACGTTTCTGTTTTGAAATAATAAATCGAGAGTGGAACGATGAGGATGGGAGTTAAAGTAAGGAATAACGCCGAAACCCAATCAATTTTTTTAATTAGTTTTGTCATTTTGTGTCTCCTGAAGGACATAGAATCTCACTTTCTGTGGCTTGAGGCAAAAGAATACGGTCCAGGTCCTAATAAGATCGCGTCAAGTTAAGATCTTGTAAGTTATAAGCGCCAGCACGTAAGCCAAAGCTGTGTAACCAACAAATAAAAGTACAGGAATTTTAAGAGAGTTTGTTTCGCGACGAATAACAGCTAAAGTCGAAACGCACTGCAAAGCGATTACATAAAATATAAGAAGCGCCAAACCCGATGCCGTCGTTAGCTGATCCTGCTGAAGACGCTGCGATAAACCCTGTACATCTCCATCAGCGGATTCAATTCCGTAAAATGTTCCAAGCGTACCTACAAAGACTTCGCGTGCAATAAACGATGTGAGGACTGCAACACCAAATTTCCAATCCAATCCCAGCGGGGCCATCGCTGGTTCGAACCATCGACCTAACATGTATAACCAAGAGCCCTCTAAATTGCCCCCGCCCTGCGGGAAATAACCTAAAACCCAAACAATCGCGGTAGTAAAAAAAATGACTGGCCCGGCGTTACTTAAAAATTCCCAAGCACTGCGAAGGGAACGTAGAAACAGCGGCTTAATAAATGGACGACGGTACGATGGAAGTTCAACAATAAACGGCACATCTTGTTCTTTTCGTCGGATGGTCAAATTTAAAATACTACTCACGATAAAAACTGTGACGTAGCCTAACAAAAACAGTCCAAAAAAGACCATTCCACGCAAACTGATCCATCCTAAAAAATATTCATCAGGAATAAACGCGATGACCAAAAGGCTGTACACCGGCAGCCGCGCTGAACAGGAAATTAGTGGAACGGTTAACATCGTAATCAATCTTTTTTTAGGAGACTCAATCATCCTTGCAGAATAAATCGCTGGAATGGCACACGCGTGGCCTGATAAAAAGGGAATAAAACTTTTTCCAGAAAGCCCAAATAATTGAAGGGGCCGATGACAAATAATAGCGATCCGGGCCAAATAGCCACTGTCTTCTAAAATGCCCAGGACAAAAGTGAGAATAAATATTTGCGGTGCAAAAACAATAAACGTTCCAAGTCCGCCAAAAATCGCACCAACAACAAAATCACGATAAATTCCAGCCGAAAAAAATCCACTGACAAAATCACCGACGGTAGCTACGAAACTTTCGGTAAAATCCATGAGCGGTGTCGACCAGGTGAAGATCGACTGAAAAAGCAAAGCCATTAATAACAGAAAAATGGGCCCCCCCCAAAGAGAGGAAAGGAAAAACCGATCGAGTCGGTTGATTTTTTTAAAAAACAAATCAGTCTGCGGTCCGTATTTTCGCGATAGGTCCTTAGCATTCGATGTCATCGAATGCGAATCCTTACCGCTCGATGTCATCGAATGCGCATCCTTACCGCTCAAGTTCATCGAATGCAGATCTTTGCCATTCAATTCTTTGCTCGCTTGCACATCCGGAGGCAATTCCTGATGCTGTGGTAAATTTTCCGGAGCTAAAAGGAGCTGCGAAAAAGCCTCTACGCCGTATCCCGTCTTCGCCGAAAGCGGAGTACAAGCGATACCTAGCTCCCGCTGCAAACCCACAAAATCGATTTGCAAATGATGGGAAATTATTTCGTCGTACATATTGAAGGCAAATATGACTTTTTTTCCATGCTGGCGCGAAGCTTTTAAAACCTGCAGAGCATAGTGCAAACTTCGCATCAGTTGCGTGGAATCGAGCACGCACACCACCGCAGACAAGGAATCATCTTTTAACAGTAGTTCAAATTCACGAACCGCCACCACCTCATCTTCCGTGATAGGCTTAAGAGAATAACTTCCCGGAAAATCCATCAACTCAAAATTTCGCCACTTCGCTTTTTTTAGAAAAACCGTCACACCAGGAAAATTTGCCACCCTTTGATCAAGGCCGGTTAAGCGATTAAATAACAACGATTTTCCAGAATTCGGCTTTCCAACCAAAATAATTTTTTTCATTCGATCAATTCCACAACAACGTGACGAGCTATAGATCCTTCAAGCGCGAACAAGGAGGCCTGCACCTGATACACAGCTGGTCCGCCAAACGGGATTTTTTTTACGCAAATTACGATCTCTTGTAGTGCAAAACCGAGATCCTCCAACCGAACTTTTTGATCAGCGTGAAGGCTTGCCGAAAAGCCCACAATTTTGGCTTTTTGCTGCGTAGTAAGTTGCCACATATTCATTAAGGCGCAAATTACGCTTAAAAGGAGAGCTTAGCAACGTGGGGCGTTTTAATATCGCAAAATCAGGAGACTTTTTGAGTAAATGAAAGAGAGTTGAAACCGCTTTCCGACGGCACGCGTTTAACGTCTGCTTTCTCCAAAATCCATTGATTTAAAGCCGTTACCTCGGTCGTGGACATCGGGAAAAACTGAAAAAAGCATTGCCCGTTTTTAACAGTGTCTAGCATGAGTTTGAGAGGGAGGTCTTTTCGTAAAAAAACCACCATGGGCTTTTTCATTACTTCGATGGCTTTGTTTTCCATGGCTTTGACCGTAAGACCTTGGTTTGAAATGTGCAGCAGCTGCGCCCAAAGATTGATATCCGAAAAGTGAATGATAATTCGCTTTCTGGTAACTAAGCCGGCGTAAGCGTTTGTTCCCGCGGGCGCTGTCTCAAACGTGCCGGCAACGGTTGCGAGCTCAGAAACAGACGTGCTCGCATCGGCTGCGAGCTCAGAAACAGACGTGCTCGCATCGGCTGCGAGCTCAGAAACAGACGTGCTCGCATCGGCTGCGGGCATGGAAACAGACGTGCTCGCATCGGCTGCGGGCACGGAAACAGACGTGCTCGCATCGGCTGCGGGCACGGAAACAATCGTGCTCGACGCTTGAACCTCTTTGCCAACGTTATCTTGTGTGCGGCTTTTGTCGTAGGCTTGCACGGCACTGGCGACGTTGTTGCCTTCCGCATCGTCTTCTGCTTCGCCCGCCCTCTTTTCCTTAAACACCAACTGATCGGCTATAAAAAAGAAAACCGCAAGATTTATTAAAAACACAATTCCCCACACCCAGTTTTCCTTGATGTCTTTCATCAATGTAATTGTCTGAATGATGACATGCAGGCCGATCAGACCGAGAACAAAAGTCCATGCTTTTCGTTTCCCAAACATCATCACCGCGCCAATAACAAAACTGCCAAGACTTAACAAATTCTGCATGTTTTGCGCAAGCGTTCCCACCATCAACGATTTCCAAACAATCATTGATGTGACTTGGGATTTTTGGGTTTGTAGAAAGATATTAATGCCGACGTTAATAAAAGGCGCAAGTAAAAGGCAAATGCCAAAAAATCGAATGACTTTGGGGCGCTCTAAAAACTTAACCGCCTGCATTTATCACCCCAGTTTTTTTTCGTCTTCCACGTATTTCATTTCGATAATTTCATCATTAGCGTTTACAAATGGCGGAAGTGTTGGAGTTGAGACCGAAGCGTTTATTGCTTGCGGCACTTCTAACGATGGTGCCGTAATTGCTGCTGCATTCGCCAAAGCGGCACCCTCAGCAGAAACGACGACAGTCAACGGCGGTTGTACTGGCAAATGTGCTGGTGATTGCTGCTCTGAAAGAGCTGCTGGTGACAAACCCGAAGAAGCTGCATTTGTTTGCTGCTCCGAAGGAGCTGCATTAGACTGACCCACTTCTTGCTTCGGAGGATTTAATTTCCAACGGCGACGAGCCACCATAGCTTCACTTGTGGCGATGACTAAACAGATTGCAAGCGGATCAAACACACTTACAAAAACCAAGATCAAATAAGTGACTACGGTATCAATGTCTTTATTCAACGCCCGCGCAATATATACTAGCGGACCTATTTTCTTTTTAATTTCGTGCAGCTGAAGATTGGCCGTACCGATTTTGCGGTCCACCTCTTCGGACTCTTTGGTCAAGGCCGAGATCCGCGGTTCCGCCTCTGCACGTGCTTTAATTTTTTTACTCACGCGGCTGTCAGGAATTTCGTCGATGGCTTTATTTAAACGGGCAATCTCTGCTTCGTTTAATTTTTGTTGCGAACGCAAGTTTGCAATCTTGATGTTTACTTCTTCGATTTCGTGGGACGAGGATTGGTAAGCATCCGAAAGAAATCCAAAAATCCCCATGCTGGTGATTAAACTCAAAACAACCACAGCAAAAACAAGATAGGATTTAAAAACGAGGTTCAAATCCTGCCAGCGCTGATGCAGGTAGGCCGCAAGGACGAACTTCGAAAATTCAAGTGAACCCGCCATCGCCCAAACAGCGACCATTGCACCCGAAAATAAGGCGCCTAAGCCCACCACAGAAAACGCCGCACCTAAAACAGATACACATGTAGCGGATAGTATAAGACCAACAATAACCCATATAGCAACCATGATAAATACTTCGGTTTCGGGAGCAAAAAAGATGAGTCTGGATCGTCAGTGTTCAGACCGTGCAGGTGGTGGAGATACTGGACTTAAGGACTATCTACGGCCGATGGTTCGCCAATATCTTAATTGGCCTCTCGGGTGTAAATTGTCAAAGTTAAAGGTGCTGGGAAAAAGAACTTTTAGGCATGGCAACCCAGCCTTCGGTCAGCGGAAAATTTTTGGGTGGTTTTTCGCACAAATTTTTGTACTGTAAAAGACCCGTAAATGCCGACATCACCGACTCAAAAACGTACACGTCCTTTACCATATGCTTAACGTCCTGCAGATAAATAAACAACCACTCGGCGTCTACAAATCTATCGAGAATGGTTTGCCGGTGGTGCGACCCTTCTACGGAATTTTTGTAGAACATAAGCGGCGTTTTAGAAATTTTTAACTCGCGTCCAATGCGCCACGTGTTGATTCGTGGCATAACTTCTAAAAGCTTAAAACTTTTCAGACGTTTTTGTAAAAAAAATGTGCGCGCCCAAAGTGGAGCCCGATTACTGCCAAGAGTGTGATCTACTGGAAAATTCTGCTCAAGCTGCGTTGATAAATACGACTCTACGCAACGTTCCGTGTACGGCGTAAATATCTTGTTGGGATTTTTTTTCCGATCCATGGCTTTGTGATGCTGCCACATCCATTTGATCTCGGGCTGAGTGCACGCCTCGGCTCCTGGGCACACCAGGCGACAGCGAATACATTTCGGCATGGTCAGTGGCGCATCAATGCTGATGGATTGTACGTCTTCCTTGTGGCTCTTAATAAGATCAATCAGAACAGTGTCAGCGGTTAACCCATTCATTTCGCCAATATCGCGAAATAAATGCGTTAAAAAAACTTTCTTTTCTGAAGGGAAAAAATCAATCACTGCAACGTGCGTGCGCGGCGTCTTCCCTCCCGACAGCGAAACTCCAATAAATCGGTATTTTTTAAAAGTCCGTGACGGTACTATCATAAAATTTGCACGTCCAATATTTGAAAGCCACTTTTTTCGATAACCTGTTTGATTTGTTCGTGAGTTCCGGCTTTTATCCAAAGCCCCACACAGCCGCCCCCACCTGCACCGCAAATTTTGAATCCTTCGGCGCCGTTTTGATCAGCCAAATTTTTTAAATTCAAAATCTCGGGCGAAACAAAGCTTTCAGCTAGCATCAACCGTGCCTCAAACTCGCGTGCAAATAATTGCGGAATGAGTTCCCATTGAGCATTCTTGCAAGCCGTACGCATAGCTTGCGCCGTTTGCTGAAGGCTTTCCAGTGCCCGACAGGTTTGAATTTCGCCGTCGATATATTTTTTCAAAACCTGCCAGTTGTTGATACCCGAATGATGGCTCTTTCCCGTGTAAACGATCATCAGCTTATCTGCCATCACCGATCTGTGAGTTTGAAGCGTTTGGAGGTGGACACCCGCAAAATCAAAGTCGATCACATTCAGCCCTTGCGAGGCTGCACCATAATAGTCTTGCGTCCCCGTCGGAGTTTTTAGAATAAAGGCCTCAATATTGGAACACGCGCGCACAATTTGGTGAATATCTTCTTTTGTCCCGATCCACTGAGCAAACGCCTTGTATACAGAAACAGAAAGGCTCGAACTTCCGCCAAGCCCTCCGCCCACTGGGCTTTCAGACCGCGTGGTCATGCTGAAACCGGTTTGTGGCATCCAGTGGCTAACATGGGCCTGATAGAAAACAAGATCTTTATCGGTTGAGGAAAGAAACTGCTGCAAATTTTCAAAGGTCCACGTTTTTTTGAAATCTTCCGAAATGATTTCAATTTTAGAGGATGCTACGGGCACAATTTCGCATTCGGTAAACAAACTGATGGACACGTTTACGGTGCAGGCTTTGCCAAGCATTGCCCATATTGGCCAAAGATCTAAAGTGCCACCAGCTAAGTCAAATCGCATTGGGGATTTTACTTTGTACATCGATTCTCCTAAAGCCAGCGACGGCGAAACCACCAGAAGTTTGCCATAAATAAAAAACTTAGAGGAAGTGGTATCGCGAAAAGTCCCACATAAAGTTTAAAATTTACATCCGTCACTAAAAAATCTTTGGCAATTTTGGTGGCATCTAGCGGTTTCACAACATCTTCATCCCGGGTAAGATATCCGAAAATATGAAACATAAATAGCGGATTCATTTGCTGATATAAAAACTGATTGGCAAAGATGTCAGAATCCGCACTGGCCACAAAGAGACCTTTTTTATCATTTTCCACAGCCATTACCAAACGATAGGAGCCGCGATCGATAATAGGATCCTGCTTGGTGTATCCACTTCGTAAAACCGATTTGAGTGGACTCACAATTACTGGTGAGGATTTAAACGAATGGGGCATGATCTCGCTGAGCGACCCCGTTACATAAAACATCACCGGCGAACTACGCTCCATGGATTTTGTAATGGCATGGGGTGATTCCTCTGGGGCAAAACCCGACACAACAAACGAACCCACGTTGGCAATGGCATTTTGCTCCTGGTGAACAATTCCCGCGCCCATTTTTAGGCCATAGGACGCCAGCATCTGAGACTCATCGGCGTTTTGTACGGGGTCAAACGCTACGAATAGTCGTCCACCACTTGCAAAGTAGTCCCAAACTTTTTTCTTAAAAGTCTCGCTCAAGTTTTTCTCTGGAGCTAAAATAACAAGAGCCGCTGCGTCTGCTGGTAAGACTTCTTTTTCTAAATTTATTTCTTGAAGCTGGTAAAACAGCCGCTCGAGTTCCTTTTTCAAATCCGAAACTCCACGCGGATTGGTGTTTTCAAAACTCAGCTCTCCATGACCCACTGAAAAATAAAGCGTCTTTCGTCCCTTAAGCAAACGCAACAAGGCCTGGGTCACGCTGTTTTCGTCGGTTTTATAAAACCGTTCAGCGCGGCCATCGTAGGTCACAAACATGGCTTGTTCTTGGGCGTTCAGCTGATATTTCTTAGCAAGCTCCGGATGATCCATAATGTTGATCTTCGTGAGCTTAAATCCAGGATTCACATCAATGTACTTTTGCAGCGCCAGTCGAATGGCTTCATCCGCTCCCCGGCTGTTTTCATCGGGCATCTGAAAGTATAAAAACTCGACAGGTTGTTTAAACGACGTCGCCACATTTCGGCTTCGCGAGCTCAGCGTATGGGTTTGATCTTTGGTAAAGTCGATTTTTCCCGGCACAAAAGAAACGCCATAGTTAAGTGCAAAAAGCCCCGCCGATAAAACTAAAAGGATAAAGCCCACACTCATCCCCCGCCGGGCGGTCTTCGCGGTCAGCACGTGCCAAATATTTTTTCGATCTAAAATAATTCCGAGGGCAAAAAACACGCCGCCTGCAATCAGGAAAAATAAACCTGGCTCATCCCACTCAGAAAAAAGTGACCTTGCAAAAAAGGCCACGATTAAAAATAAACCGCAAAGCACAAAAAATAAACGGCTTAGCCATTTCACTCCCATCGCGCAGCCTCCATCAGCCGCTCGGTGGCCACAAGAAAAAATACGGTGAGACTGCCTAAAAAAACCAAGCCCTGAAAGCGGAACACGCCTTGCGTGAAGTCTTTAAACACCGGATCTAAGTTAATGGTCTTAAAAAAGGTCACCCAAAAGTCAGATTCTGCCACTTCAACCCCAGAGCCTAAAAACCAAAGTCCCAAATTTAAAATAAGTGCTAAAATAAATGCCATCAAAACGGACTTTGTCATCGCCGACACCATCAACCCCACCGCAACATACAGCGCGACAAAAAACAGCAAGCCAAGAAACGAACACAACACTGGAGCCCATTCGATTCTCCCAAGCAATGACGTTGTTACGGGATACAGAAACGCAATAAACACAAGCGCAGTCGTTACAACAAAGCCCACAACATATTTTGCGAGCACTATTTGCCAACTGCTCAGGGGGCTGGTCATCAAAAGCGAGTACGTATGATTTCGTTTTTCCTCGGATAGTAACCGCATGGTGATGCTGTTAACCAAGATCAAAAGCATCAAATGAATCAGCGCCACAAACTCGCTCAACACCCGCGACTGATAAGTTAAGTACTCACCATTTCCACCAAGCATGCTTACAACCTGAGTTAAAAACATGCCAAATGAGTAAACGTAAATCGGCGACCACAACAAGGTGCAAATAAATGCGAGCCAATAAAATTGGGGACTTAAAAAAAAGAATTTAAGATCTCGCTTGATCAAGGCAAACATGCCACTCATTTGGTCAACTCCAAAAACAACGACTCAAGATCCTTACGATCACTTTCAAGATGAAGAACGCCCACTTTCATAAGAGCCGCCAATTGAAGAACGTCGTCCGAAACCGTGTCAGAAGCATTGGCGGCACTGTAAGCGATATGATAGCGCTGCTTTTCTTGAAAAAACTGGACACTCACCACACCACGAAGCTCAGCCAGTTTTTTTTGAAACTCTTCACTCGGGTGTTTCACAGCAAGTATAAGTTCCTTCGCCCCACCACTCGCACGATGCAGCTGCGAAGGCACCCCTTGCGTGATGATTTTACCATTTCGAATTAAAATAATTTCATCGCATGTATCTTCCACGTCTGCCAAAATATGAGTGGACCACAGCACGGTGTGTTCGGCGCGAAGCGCACGCAGTAACTTTTTAAATTCACTCACTTGCTGCGGATCAAACCCCACCGTAGGCTCGTCAAGCACAATCAAATCCGGTTTGTGCACAAGCGCCTGCGCCAGTGCCACCCTCTGCCGATATCCCTTCGAAAGCCTCGCAATCAAACGATGTTGCACATCACCTAAGCGCGTTTTTTCGATGGCCTCATTTACAAACGCTTTCCACTGCTCGCGAGCAATGCCTTTGAGCTCACACACAAAACTCAAATAATCAGAAACAATCATATCCTGGTACAGCGGCGCATGCTCTGGCAAAAACCCAATATGCTTTTTCGCTTCCAAAGGATTTTTGCGCATCGAAGTC
Source organism: Bdellovibrionales bacterium (assembly GCA_043757265.1). Taxonomy (GTDB): domain Bacteria; phylum Bdellovibrionota; class Bdellovibrionia; order Bdellovibrionales; family JAGQZY01; genus JANPLN01. The sequence goes on from JAYUQP010000049.1 coordinate 25,126, forward strand.
TCGTTGATGTAAACTTCGCCGTCACTCGCGTAGCAAGCCCCAGTGATCAAGTTCATGGTCGTCGTTTTACCAGCACCATTGGGCCCAAGAAACCCAACAAGCTTCCCCTTGGCCACAGTAAAATTGAGCCCATCCAAAACTTTGCGAGGGCCGTAATTAAATTGAAGATTCTCGACTCTCAACATTCCCTAAGGCTCTCGTAAACCAGCACCCCAAGCAAGCCCCGAACACCACATAGCCGCTTTTGCGCCTCAAAGCGTTAGTATTTTTTAACTCCGAAGCCTCTCCAGTTGAGACACGACACCCATGCCTCACCCGCCACCACCAAGCAACTACGCCTATGTGAACAAAGAAAAGGAACGGCGTACGTAAAAAGGTACGCCGTTCCTTTTCTTAATGCACCAAGTCCCACAAAGTGTGTGGGCACGGTGCGAGCTACGCTGGCGAACGGGCGCCAAAGGCACACTTCCCCTCACCACACCTTCGCTCCCGTGTTTATACTTTTCCTCCTTGAATGTGCGATCGAACAAGTAAAGCAAAACACGCTCCTTAAGCATTCAGCTGCCCCCCACCCCTGGCGCATAAGCGTGAAGTACCGGAGTTTCGAAAAAACCAGATAGCTATGAATTTTCGGAAAAGATTGTTCGAAATTCACAAATACGCATTTTGGGAATTTAAACAATGACGGTAATGGTTTTGATGTTTTTGTAGTTCACGCGGCCCAATTTATCTCCGCGAATGGGCGTCACAAAACGACATTCGCAGTAAATAACGTCGCACTTCACTCCGCGCCAGTCCCCCCGCTGCTTGAGCGACAACGATTGCTCCACCACCCAAAGCGCCACTTCGCGAAGAACCTCAACCGACACTTGAACTGTTTTATCAAAGGCGATGATTCCATGGCTGCCTGGCAAATCTTTAACGTGCAGCCACAGATGCCATGCCTTTGCTTTGCGCAAAATCTTAAGGTTGTCGGCGGCAGACTTACCAATAAACGCTCGTATCTCATCGTTGATCACACGCGTGCGGGCTTTGGTGCCTTCGGCTAAGCTGTGTGTGACACGTCCCTGTTTGGCAGATGATTCCGAAAAATCGAATTGCTCAAGCTCTGCCTGCAGTATTTTTTGTCGCTCTAGCACAGCTTTCATTTTTTCTTTAACTTGTTTGGCTTTGGTAAAAGCGTTCTCGATGTTCCACGAAAGCGATCGATTCATGTCCACCGATTGGCGAAACTCCTCGGGCACTTCTAAGCTTCGATGCTCGCCTAACCATTGAGCAGCACTCATCCATGGAGAGGTTTCAAGCTCTGTTATCTTTTTTTGCAAATCCAAAAGTCCTTGCTGCTTTTTTTGAAATACCTTTTGTCGATCTTCGACCTTGACGGTTTTTCCAGGCACGGGCTTCGAAAACGCCTCCATCCATTCGGCAAACAGCGCCTGCGGACTGCGCGGGCTTGGATCCTCGCTAAATGCTCCCATGGGTTTAAGCTCGCTCACCTTTCGAAGACTGATGTGCGCTTGGTTTGCAGTAAGTATTATGTTACGTGCCTGCGAAAACAAATGAATTTCCATTTGTCGGTGTTCGGAAAATTTCAGAACCAGCAACCTGCCAAATTCTTTTTTCGCTTCGATGCCTAGAAACGTGGCCCCTAAAAAACGGGCTTTTAAAAAAAGGACGATGGGTTTGATTTGTTTTTTTAAACCGGGAGCACGGTCGCTGCTGATTAAAAAATACGGCTTGGGACGAAGATCCACCACAAAGTGAACTTTGTGGTCTTTGAACTTGAAAATGAGTAAAAGGACATCGCTGTTAAAAACCACATCTTCTAAAACAGCTCCATAAAAATGAGCTGTTTTTTCAACAATGAGATCCAGTTCTTTAAACGATAGTGATTTCACACCTTAACTTTATAATGAATCAACCGGCAGTCAATGCCACCGTTTATCACAGGATAGCGCTGCTCTGCACGCATCCCAAAATGCTGGGTGAGTTCGCGGTTGCCCGATAAAATCCACACATCCCAGCCCTTAAATTTATTTTTAAGGGTGTAAGCAAAATTCTTGTAGGTTTCGACAAGAAAAAACTCATCCCCAACACGAATCCCGTACGGCGGGTTTGTGATGATTAAACCTTTTTCGACGGGCGCCTCATCAATCTCCACAACGTCCTTGCGAGTAAACGAAATCAAATGATCTACGCCCGCCTGGCGCGCGTTTTCTACGGCCATCTTAATGGCCTTTCGATCTTTGTCGTAACCGTAAAAAATAGGCTCTTTTGTTTCTTTCAAACTATCGTCATCTTCAAGGGCGGCAACTTCGTCGATCACTGTGCTCCACGCATCAGGTTGAAAGTTCAACAGCTTTTGAAACGCAAAACCTTTACGTAATGATCCTGGAGCGCGCTTCATGTAAATTAAGGCAGCTTCGATTAAAATAGTTCCCGACCCACACATTGGATCGACGATGGGAGTGACACCATCCCAACCGGCAAGCGATAATAAGCCGGCCGCAACGTTTTCCTTGAGCGGCGCTTCCACAGTGCCGACGCGGTAGCCGCGCTGATTGAGCGTTGGGCTTGAGGTATCTATGGAAACTACATATTTATTTCGGTAGCCGCGGATGTAAATAATCAGTCCCTGATCTTTTTCTACATCAGGACGCACACCAAACTTGTCGCGAAACTGATCGACGATGGCATCTTTTGCTTTCATGGCAATTAAGCGCTGATCAGCAAGGGCGGACTCTTCCACCTTCGCGCTGATCCAAAGTTTTCCATCAGGTTTAATGTATTGAGTAAAATCATGTTTCTGAATGTTGTGATATATATCTTCGGGCTTGTAAGCGGGAAACTCTAAAATGGGTAAAAGAATTCGCGTGGCGATGCTCGAACAAAGATTGGCTCGGTAAGCGCCTTCCCAATTGGATTCGAAAATCACGCTGCTTTGATGGCTTTCTAATTTTTTTAATTCGAGTTTTTCAAGCTCTTTGAAGAGCGCACCGGTAAGACCTGGTGAAGTGACGGCCACGAATCTTGGCATATTTTCCTCTTTCTAGGCACACCTTCTAACCCGGAAAAAATCCAGTTCGTGCGCGCCTAATTTTGTATGATCTAGTAGTTAACACAGGTTCCGCAAGTGCAGAACCTTATTGTCACTTTTGATGATTTTTACAGAGTGTAAACAGGCTAGTCAGTCCAATCCCACTTAAAGCTCTTTATAATTGGGCCCGCCGGTTGCTTCGGGCAGCGTCCAATCAATGTTATCAAACGGGCACTTAATGTCGCACGTATGGCAGTGAATACAATTGGTGTAATTGATCTGCAGCTTCTTCTTCCCTAACGCCGCATCGTCGATCATTTCGTAAACATTGGCGGGGCAAAAGCTAACGCAGGGGGAATCGTATTGCGGTTTACAAATATCCGAACAGATATTCCCATCTTGAAGCTTTAAGTGATTTGGCGAGTCCTCATCGTGCATGGTGCCGGTTAAGTACACGCTGCTTAACTTATCAAAAAACATTTTGTTATCAGGAGCTGGCAAACGTTTTTCCATCTCCGCCACGGTCTGCGAACCCCAAATATCTTTCACTTTGCGAGTGGTCTCGTGATCTTTATGCTCAATAGGTCTGCGAGCCACAAGTCCGCGGCCGCCAGTGATTTCCTGAAGCATCAGCTCGGGAATTGAAGCTACAAGGCCTTTGCTTAAAGCCTGGTGAAAGTTTCGTGTCTTCCAAAGTTCAGTTTTAATGTAGCTGGCGTTCACTTTGTCTTCATATGCTTTCAGAGTTTCGGCGCTGAAATCATTTTTACTTAAAGCTTCAACTGCAGTCTCTGCCGCCAGCATTCCGCTCTTCATGGCTAAGTGAATACCTTTCAGTTTTTTAACATCCACCATCGAGGCTGTGTCTCCACAAGCCATCATGCCGTGATGATACAGTTTGCTCATCGAAAACCAACCGCCAGCCGGGATCGACTTTCCGCCATAGGCAATCACTTGCCCGCCTTTTAAAAGTTTTTGCATAAATGGATGGGTTTTCAACTTTTGCAATTCTCGATGTGGATCTAAAAGCGGATCCACCGTATCAAGATACGCACACAGTCCCACCACGATTTGATCATCTTTGAGCGTGTAGATAAAGGTTCCACCAATGCTTTTGTTAAAGGGAAAGCCCAAAGTGTGAATCACGTGCCCAGGCTCCACAGTGCCAGTGGGCATTTGTACGATTTCTTTTACGCCCAATTCAAACACCTCAGGGTTTCGATCTTTGCGAAGACCAAGCTGCTCAGAAACTCGTTTTAAAAGTGGGCTTCGTGTGCCGTCGGCAAAGATCGTGATTTTGGCTTTTATAATCATCCCTGCTTCGAAATTTTCTTTAGGCTCGCCGTTTTTATTCAAACCGCGATCGCCCGTTTGCACGCCGATAACTTTGTCACCGTCGAGCAAGACCTTGGCTGCAGTAAAGCCTGCAAAGATATTCACTCCCGCGGCCTCGGCCTGCTGAGCAAGCCATCGGTTGTACTGGCTTAAAGAAATGATCACGTTGCCATGATTTTGAAACGGCGGAGGAATAATAGGACTTTTGAGCGAAAAGGATTTTCCTAAATAATGAAACCCTTCTTTTTTAACTTCGGAATTTATCGGACACCCAAGCTCTACGTAATTTGGAATCAATTCTTTAAGAGCGATCGGGTTTAACACCGCGCCCGATAAACTATGGGCTCCGATTTCGGACCCTTTTTCGAGAACCACCACCATGGGGTCAGCCCCGTTATTTTGTGCGGCGATCAATTTTCGGAAATGAATGGCGCACGAAAGCCCCGCTGCTCCACCACCAATGATCAGAACATCGGCTTCCATCTCTTCTCTCGGAACGTCGCTCGCCACATTGCCCATTCCACCATTTGTACTGCTGCCATCAACCGCTGTGCTCATCGTACCTCCAAATGAAAATCAAACACCTAATTATTAAAGGATTCCAGGCAATCTGGCAAAGGATGACATTAAACTGAGAAGCAAAATTGCAAATTTAGAATGAATAAAAAACTGGAAAATCAATTGCGGCGATTGAGTGTGTTCTAGGAGTCAACGAGAGCGCGGAGACGGCTTATTCTGCCGATGAGTGGTGTTGCCAGTCAAAGCCATTTGAAAGCTCTCTTGCAGAGCAACCAAATAGGTCGACAGCGGAGCAATCTGCCGGCTTAACGATTGAAGAGATGGATGGCGGAGCAATTCAATCGATCGGCAGGGAGAAATGCAGCGATCCATCGGGCATTTGGCCGAGCGATCCATCGGGCATTTGGCCGAGCGATCCATCGGATCGACAGCAAAGTAATGTAAGAAATCAACAATCGAAAGAATTCATTCAAACAAATGAGATCCAACTAGTTTTCGTGAAGAACTTTGTATTCCAACCAGGCTTTGGAAATGGTTGGCTCCGACGCCGGGATGGATTTTAGAACATCCAAATACTCATCCGCGTTTTTAACGGGGGCGTTGTTACGGCCTTCATCGTTCATGGCCACTTCGCTGCTTGGCTCGCGCGAGAGCTCTTCGCTCGATGGAAAATGGGGCTGGGCCCATGTCTCCTGATTCATCAATTCGGGATCAATGATGAAATCGCTAGCTTCACCAAAACAACCTGCCAAAAGTATCGAAAAGAAAAGTATTTTTATGCGCATGCTTTTATTTTAGCTTCGAAAATAAAAAAATCTATGGGACCGAAGCCGCGTTTTGGTCTGTAAGAAGCTCTTAGGAAGGAAAATCAAACCGCGACTAGAGAGACTTAAAAATAACGACGGGCTCATTGGTCCTAAGATTCAGACCACAAAAGCGCTAGAAATTGTACTAATACTCGAGCCAGATAGACTACAGCCGCCGATGCGACAGCATGGGAATCTGCGAGCGAGTTTTTTGTATCTGTGCGCGATCAAGCTCTAACAGCAGCGGTTTTAGAGGCGACGGAATCGAAGATAAAGGCTCATCGAAGGAACTAGACGCGGCAAGAATTTCCCCCCACGGATTCACAATGAGCGATTCCCCCCACGTTTGCCGCTCGGGCAAATCTGGCTGAAGCTGACTGCGATGAACACCCACTTGCGCCGGGGCCGCCACAAAACTTTGAGTTTCAATGGCGCGAGCGCGTAACAGCACCTGCCAATGACTGCGGCCCGTGGGAACCAAAAACGCGGAGGGCACCAAAATCAAATCCACGTTTTGTTTATGATAATTCACAAACATTTCGGCAAAGCGCAAATCGTAACAAATGGTCATTCCCACGCGCCAACCTTTGATGTCTAAAATCGCAGGCTCGCTGCCCGCACAAAAAGAATCAGATTCGCGCACCACCCGCCCCGCAACATCCACATCAAACAAATGGATTTTACGGTAAACCACCCGAATAACTCCCGATGGCTCCACCAAAATCGACCCGTTGAACACTTCGCTCTTTGGCTCCGATGATTCGTTACTCGAAATATGCGTTTGATCCTGATTCAGCGCTTGATTTGTCCCCCCACGGGATGAATCCACTGGAACAGACCGGGCCAGATCTTGATCCGACACTTGATCTGGAGTCGGCCCCCGCCGGGCCGTCTCTTGAACAGCCACGCCGCCAAAATGCAAAAAACACTGATGCCTTTTTGCCCATGCAGCAATGTCGACCCAAAAGTCTTCTTCGAGCGTGAACGCGTGCGCGGGATTCAATTTTTTATTGAAATTAAAATAAAGGGAATTTTCCGGAAAACACACAAGGTCCGGTTTAAAATTTTCCATGGATTTTAAGTGGGCAAGAATAACTTGCGTATTTACTTCCACGCGATCGGTGGAAGTCATTGGCACAATTCCAAGCCTGAGTGTTTCAGACACCCCAACCGAAACGGCTGAGGTTTTGGATGTGTCCATTAAGCGTTTTTAGAAGCTGTTTTCTTTTTGGCTTTAGCTTTCGCCGAAGTTTTGCTAGCGGCTTCCACCAATTTTACGTTTGAGTAATGAATGGTGCCTTCAGTTTTAACAAGTTGGTTTTCTTTTTTATCCAAATTTGTTTGGATGCGAACGCCTTGAACGCGAATTCTCATAGTTTCTGGATAAACTTCTAAAACCGAACCCGTCTTGCCTTTGTCACTGCCAGAAATAACTTTTACAGTGGAGCCTTTTTTAATCTTCAGTTTCATACATCACCTGACTTCTTTTTAGCGGCTGTAGCTTTTTTCGCTTTGATCTTACGAGCTATGCGTCTTTTTACAGTCAACGCACGTGAAGACATGGAGTCTTCTTCCTGGTTCAAAATAAATTTGTCAAAACCACCAGAGTGTTCGAGTGATCTGATCGTGCTCGCTGCAATTCTAAGTGTTACAAACTCAGCAAGAGCAGTGCTAAATACACGTTTTTTTTGAACGTTGGGAATGGCCATAAACTTTGTCTTAATGTTTGAATGGCTTACTTTGTTCTTAACAACAGGGCATTTTCCAGTTAATTCGCAACGTGCCACGACGGCCTCCTTAAATATTAACAAAAGAGGTTTATAGTTGAAAAAGAGACTTGTTGGCAACCCTAATTTATCGTATACAGTCAGATTCCTAACACCTATTAGTGGAGTGATTGAATGAAAGACAAAGAGACAGGGACCGATAATTCTTTGCGAAAAGCGATCCGCAACAAGTACCGCACCGACCTTCGCGGTGATCATTTTTTCGATTATAAAGATCCAGGAAGCCTTAGCCGCTACGTTTCTGAAGGTGGCAAGATTACCCCAGCCCGAATTAGCAAATTGAGCCTAAACCAGCAAAAAAAGCTGTGTTCTGCCGTTAAAAAAGCCCGTAACCTAGCGCTTCTTCCAAATGGTGCCCCGGCTTACGATGAAGGCGGAATCCCAGAAATGATTTCTCCAAAGCCATTTACTGTTTAGTTTTGACTAAGTTTTGGCCTGAAAAAATGCCAGAATTCAGCCGAAAATACCACTAGAACTACTGGTGGAAAATAATGCGACTTGCAAAATTGTAGCAAGCCTACCTAGAGAATACCAAAAAAGCTCAGCAACACCCGCTGGGCTTTTTGTTTTTAAGCCCTTAGCAGGCGCACCTAACGAGCATCACAACTAGATGGCATCCCGTCTCCATGCATTTCCTGCCCCCCTATCCTAAGTTGTCCACCCCCACCATCCTGAGTCTCTTTCTTTCGTCATCCTGAGCGAAGCGAAGGATCCACCGCAAGAAGATTCGAGCACAAATTCCTTCGCCTGCGCTCAGGATGACATTTTCATTCTCGACGGCCATGTTTCCTACCAATCCCTGTCGCCCGAATACCCCCGTCTGCCTGTGCGAAGCAAAGGACCTAACGTCTAAATGATTATCGATGCGAGATCCTTCAGTCCGCTAAGAACGACACAGATCATTTTGATTCCTCTTTCTCAAATCTACAGGCTCCTTTTTTAATTTACCTACACACCTAAGAGCCGCTTGCAGAGTAGCTTTCAGATTTTCTGAGCTGGTATTTTTTACAAATTTTTCGCATCTCAAAAATTCCGACTTCCCAATGGATGCGCCGAGATTTGTCCGAACTTCGAAACTTTTTGTCACCAAAATCCGGGATAGCCGAATTTTTTATCTAAAAATGAATTAAAAGCGGACACAGCATGGCATCTCCATTGCTCTATTGTCCTCTCGAGAAACAACGGAGGTACCATGAAAAAAACACAAAAATTCAATCTGATCCAGACGCTCACTCAATTCGGACTCGATCCGTCCGAGTGGTTGATCGATAGTAACGGGAAAGGTTTCTTTGATAAACTTTTACTCGTAAATAAAGAAGACCCAAGTTTTCGTTTGATTGGCGAAAAAGGCACAAAAGGCTGGAAAAGCCTACAGCTTCTTTCAATATAAAGAGCTGGATATAGCCATTTCGATATAACTTTTTAAAGCGCCCGCGGACACGAGTAGGAGAGCACCGTTCGCTCCCAGGTATCTTTAGCGGGCAGTTTTTTTAGTTTTATCAGCTGTGCGTGCAAACTATTTTGCAATTGAACGTAGGCGGCTTGTCCGTACAGTCGGTTGTATTCGCTCTTCATGCGACAATAAATAATTAAGTCTTCTTGGTCGAGCCATCCGTACAGCCCGCGCCGTACATTGGGCCCTTCATTCCAAGAAATTTGACTAAACGTATACAGCGAGATGGACATCCACTGTTTAAACGCAGCCATAGGGTCAGCACCACCGGTGAGATGTTTGAGCTTGCGAAGCGAGCTTTGCCGATCGGCACTGCACTCCGTAGGAATGTTACGACTGGCGTGCAAGGTTTTTTTAATCCCCTCCATCCAATCAAAACACGCGCCTGGAGAATTTTGAGCCTGGCACAGTGCCAATTGTTTTTGATACTCGGGAAAGTGCTTCACCGCGCGTTTTACGTGGCCATACAAATAATTTTGATTTTCTTTCTGAAAGATTTCAAATTGCAAATCGCAAACGGTTTTTGGTGGATCATCGTACACAAAGTATAAAATCACCAGCGCCACAACGATGGGTCCAATCAAGACTTTTGGAATCGACGCAAAAAACTGATCCATCGTTTCCTTTAAAAGAAAAAGCCCACATCAAGAATCACACTCATCACGGTGTCATCGAGAGCAAACAAATTGGTCGGGACGCCCCCGGTATAAGCGGTCTTCATGGCATCACCCGGGCGAAGGATATTAATACTGAGTTCCAAATTTACGCCGCTTTGATAGGTTTTTCCCACCCACAAATCAAACTCCGTACCAAGCGATTTGGACGGGCCAAACTGAATTGTTCCTGCCTGAAGCGCGGTTGAAAGATCGCCCGCTACATAGGCACGCTCGAGATAATTTGCGCCGCCCAATTTGCTTTTTTCAAAAAACAGAACTTCACCGCCCACATACCACTCCGACGAAAATCGAAGCGAAGCGCCCGAACGCAAGTAGGTTAAATTTCCAAACTTAAAAAAGTCTAAGCGCCCTGCGTTTTGGTGTAGGTTGTAATTGAGAGGCTCATACTGCCCGTCCGTGCCGTCCCCTGCCATATCATCGCCACTATCAGCGTGATAGCCGGCCCAAAGTTCTAAATTTTCCCAGTCGGGCACCATCAATTTGGCTTCGGTGTCGAACATTAGCTGTTTTACTTTATCGGTAATTGTGACGCCTTCTTTTGTCCC
>JAYUQP010000050.1:0-4303 GCA_043757265.1 Bdellovibrionales bacterium
ATGGAATCCCAAGAAGTTCAAATCCTTATAGGCACGCAAATGATTGCGAAGGGTTTAGATTTTAAAAATCTTACGCTTGTAGGAGTTGTTCTCGCCGACATCGGATTTCACATCCCCGATTTTCGTGCATCCGAGCGCAGCTTTCAGTTGCTCACGCAAGTGAGCGGTCGCTCGGGAAGGCATCACCCTGGCGCTGTGTTCGTGCAAACCTACAGACCCGACCACCCAAGTCTGTTGCATGCACAAAAACAGGATGTCGCAGGATTCCTTAATGCTGCGCTTGAAGAACGCAAAGAATTATCGTACCCGCCTTACTTTCGCATGGCATGCCTCAAAATTTCTGGACTCGACGAAAAGGAAGTTCGCAAACAGGCACAAAATCTTGCTTTGAGAATCAAGCACTACGCGGCCACGCTTGATCCCGAAGTCAAAGTCCTAGGACCTGCTCCTGCTCCATTATTTAAATTGCGCCAACGATACCGTTTTCAGGTTTTATTAAAAAGTGCGTCCTTGTCATCATTGAATAAAACACTCCAGTACGTAACTCATCTGAGCTCAGATGAATTCAAAAAGTTACGCACCCAAATTGATATGGACCCGTACAATTTAATGTAGCATGATTACATCATGTCAAATTTAGGCACAGAATCCGGTTGTCCTCAATGTGGAGCAAGTACATCGCTTCTTCACCCGATTGAATCGGGGATGCGCTTACGGCTCAAAAAAGAGGGCACCGTCATCTCTTTCGACGCCGTCTGTACAGCTTGTTTTAAATCGCTCTCAAAAAACTTATCCAGCGCTACGCTCCTGCAAGCCGAAAAGATGATACAAGGTAATTATAAAAAAAATCTTTGGAAAAATCGGCTGTCCTTAATTCGTCAAGCTCAAATCTTTGTTGACAGAAAAGAGCACTCCGAAGCCGCTATTTGTTACGAGAAATATTTTAAAATTTTGCAAATGGTTTACGAAAAAGAATTTAAAGATCTAAACGCCACCCTGTTTGGTGACAACCCAAAAGAAGTGACCATTATGTGCAGCTCCCTTTGGGCGCTGGTCGAAATCTACGACTTGCATCCGCAGTACAAGGAAAGACAGGAGGTTTGCGCTGTTAAAGTTGGCGAACTTTTGCCATACACCAATCTTTTTACCAACATGGTGAAACTTGCAGTGCTTAAAACTCGCCACGGCAATAATGCTGCTGCTTACAAAAAGATTCTTCAAAGTGCAAACGTGAAGACCGGGAATTGTTTTATCGCGTCCATCGCCTTTGACAGCCGCAATGATCCAACCCTGGTCATACTTCGTCAATTTCGCAGCCGGGTCTTAGCTCGCACAACATTTGGGAAAGCCTTTGTACGGTTCTACTATCGATTTTCACCGGCCTTCGCTAACCGCCTGCAACATTTTTCAGCTGTCAAAGCGGTCCTCAGAGGCGGCCTCCCCGTGCTCGCTAAGATTCTAAAATATCTTTTCAAGCTCCCGTAAGCCTTGCCCGCACGCCCTATTTGTGATCTTTTAAAGGCAGATTATGAGTAAAAATAAATATGACTTTATTGTTATCGGTTCCGGAATTGAAGCTCTGTTAAAATGTTTGGAGCTCGAACGAAACGGCCTTAACGGCTGCATCGTCGAAAAAGAAGACACGCTTGGTGGCTTGTTTCGAGGTCTGCGAAGCAACGAAGTGCTCTTTGAATCCCATATTCCATTTATGGAAGATTCCCCTGAAGCTCGGGTATTGGCAGATCAACTTTGTGCCACGGTCGATTCTCTTACCTTCGACGCTAAGGACATTGGGCCACTCACCTTCCACAACGGGAAATTACAGCCTTTTATGGGTTTTGGTGAGACCAGCAATCTGGCCGTGGATATTTATTCGTATTTTTTGCAATCCAAAACTCTCCATTTTTCAAAAAGCTTTAGCGAAATTGCACAATACCTTCGCGAAAAACTCACGAGCGAAATTCTTTACCTGAGCGAAGTGACTGCCCTCGAGCTGGAACCTCAAGTGCAGGTGACAATCAATGGCACAACACTTTTAACCGCCGAAGAGCTGTATTTTTATGATTCGCCATTGAAGCTTTCAAAATTGCTATCGGTGAGTAAAACCCAACTTCCAAAAAATCTTGTTCCCAAACTTAGTAAAACTCAGCTTTGGACCGCCATCAGTTTGGTTTATCGTCATCGTACGGCGGTCACCGAAACACCTGCAGTTCATATTCTTTACGGCTCCAAAGAACTTCCAAGCTTGGGACGTTTTCAAAATGAGTTTGGTGTTTCCACATCGCAATGGCTTTGCTTAATCAATCCCGAAGCTGCTGCTGATAGCGAATCGCTCGGGACCATGCTGCGTGAGATGAAAAAGCAGATTAAGCGCATGTATCCAACGTTTTTTGAAACCGTGGAAAAAGAAAACATCTTTATAGCGCCCGACGCCTATGGAACTATAAATATTCAGCTTTTAGAAAACGATCGGTTTCCAAAGGTGAATCGTCTGGCGGTTGGTTCGCGGTACTACGCAGGTGTTCCAAGCCTGTGGGGCAAAGCCTCACTTAACGCCAATTCGACGGACCTAACGCAAAGCGTTTAGAAGGCATAAACCCCTGCTTTTTTAAATCCTTCTATGTTAACCCACTACCTACGTCATTTTAGGCGAAACTATAACTCACTTTTTGGACTCCGCTGGTGCCGGGCGCTCTTTGTAGCGAGAACGGTTCTCCGAAAAGGTGGCATAACCAGCAAGGAGGAACATTATGAGTCTTACTATGAAATCGATGCTTGATGCAGGGGTGCATTTCGGTCACCAAAAAGAGCGTTGGAATCCAAAAATGAAGCCGTTCGTATACACATCGCGTGGCGGTATTCACATTATTGATTTACAAAAAACTCTCGCAAAAGCCAAAGAGGCTATGCAATTTGTCGAAAATATGGCGGCTGATGGTCACCGCATGATTTTCGTGGGCACCAAAAAACAAGCCGAAGAAACCATTCAAGCAGCGGCCAATCGTTGTGGTCAGTATTTTGTAACTAAACGTTGGCTCGGTGGCACACTTACTAACTTTGTGACTATCAAACAAAGTATCGACCGTCTCAAAAAAATCGATCAAATGCGCGAAAAGGGCGAGCTTGATTTTTTCTCAAAAAAAGAGCGTTCGAGCATGGAAAAAGAATACCTGAAGTTAAACGATTATCTTCAGGGTATTCGCGACATGAAGGAACCTGCTGGAATGTTGTTTGTTGTTGATATCAACAAAGAGCACATTGCTGTTCAGGAAGCTAAAAAACTGGGAATCAAAGTTGTGGGCATTTGCGATACAAACTCTGATCCAAATTTGATTGATTATCCAATTCCTGGTAACGATGACGCCATTCGCTCGATCAAGCTTTTCAGCGAAATGATTGCTGATGCCTACGAAGCTGGCGCTAAAAAATACGAGCAAGTTCTTCGCACTCGCACTGACAAACAATCTGATGTTGAAAAAGAACAAAAAGAAACTGCTGCTCCGCAAAGACCTCAACGCGGTGGCAAGAAAGAAGCTGCACCTGCTCCGGTTAAACCAGCAGGGCCGAATGTTGTAAAAGCGAGCAAAGGCCGCAAACTCGTTGCTGCTGGTACCGCCGATGACATCGAAATTCTTGCAGAAGTAGAACAGGAAATCTCAACAGCAGTTATCGAGAAAGAAAAAGACTCGGCTGTAGCAAATGAAGCAGCAGTGGCTAAAGAAGCAGCAGTGGCTAAAGAAGCGGCTGTCGCAAAAGAAGCAGCAGTAGCCAAAGAAGCTGCTGTCGCAACAAAAGAATAGGAGCACGCCAATGTCTATCTCCGCACAAATGGTTAAAGAATTGCGCGATCGCACCAGCGCTGGAATGTTAGATTGTAAAAAAGCCCTCGAAGAAAATTCGGGGGATTTTGATAAAGCCATCGATTGGCTTCGTCAAAAAGGTTTGAGCAAAGCTGCTAAAAAGGCCGGTCGTGTCGCTTCAGAAGGTCTTGTTTACTCTTACATTCACGGTGAAGGACGCATTGGTGTTCTCGTAGAGATTAATTCCGAAACAGACTTTGTTGCCCGTAACGATGAATTTAAAGCATTTGCACAAGACATTGCTATGCATATTGCCGCGGCAAACCCTCTGGCTGTTTCAGACGCCGAAATCCCCGCAGCGACGATCGAAAAAGAGCGCGGTGTAATGCGTGCGACAAACCTTGAGGCAGGAAAAAAGCCCGAGATGGTCGATAAGATCGTTGATGGTCAAATCAAAAAATGGCTGGCGGAATGCTGCTTGCTAAGTCAAAAGTTTATAAAAA
>JAYUQP010000051.1:0-4161 GCA_043757265.1 Bdellovibrionales bacterium
CTGAGTTTTTTTATTCATTTCGTATCTACCGGTCCAATCCACAATCCCGAAGGCAGGAATTCGTAAGCGGTTTTCGCGCACACTTTGGTCGTAAGTTTCGCCTTGATAAATAAACGACATTTCCTGAGTGAATTTTTTGTAGGAACTACCGACGGATAAGGTGTACTGCACTTGCGGAATGTAGGGGAGTGGATCTCCCGTGCGCACAGTGCCGTCACCCCATTCGGCAGTGCCTGAATCAAAGGTGTTTTTAAACTCGGCGTTAAGGAGAGTGACGTTGAATTGCACAGGAATCTGCACAGCTGACCACTGGAACTGCTGGGCTAGTCGTGCCTCAATTCCCTGAATGAGGGCCTGACCGCCGTTGAATTGCTGATCAAGCTGGGTGCTGTTACAGCCAGTGGAGGTGGTGCAGGTGCCAGTGATGTTCGAGTAGTCGTTGTAGAAAGCCACAATCTCGCCCTGCGAGCGCTGATCTCTAGAGATATACTTGAGCCCCCACTCGTAGTTTACACTTTCCTCGGGTCGCTCGCTACCACTGTCGCTCAAGCCCGCAAGCGACACCCCTCTGTTGACGCTCACTTTGGTGGAAAAGCTGGGCGAAAGTTTATAAAGCACAGCCGCACCTGGGGCAAAAGCAGTTTCGTTTCTGCTGGTGGTGCGCAAATTAAAATTATTGCTAAGCACATGTTCTTCAAAATTGAATCGTACGCTTTCAGCTCGGCCCAAGGCAGTGATGACCCAGTCTCCGATATTTACATTTTCAATCAAGTGCGCTGTAAAGGCCGAAGCGCGATTTCTATTGAGGGCCTCGGGCGCTGAAAAGTTAAGAGGGACAAGGCGTCCCTCGGTCATAGCGTAATCATACCCTGTATGTGTCCGTCGAATTTGATCCTGATGGTATCGCAATCCGAGCTCTGTATCGAGGGTTGCAACGCCTAACGAGCCCTGAGAATTCATTTTCGTTTGCACGCCCTGACTGTAAAACGTGCGCTGATTGCCCAAAAAAACCAAATTGCCATTGCTGTCGCTGGAATTTACGGTCCCATTCAAAACTCCCGCAAGAACAGGATCAAACTGCGGGTAGGACAAAACATTAAATATCGAAGTGTCGTTTGCAAAACGATCCAAACGAAACCACAAGCGTTCATAATCGTTTCGATAGAGCGAAGTCTTTATCCGAGAGGTCGAAGAAACATCATACACATGCTCCAGCTGCACTTTGCTGTGCTGCCACTCCATTTTATCTAATGCCGACGAAGCATACCGGCGAAATGGGCTTGCGTTGAGGTCGTTAGGGCTTAGGCCCAAATAAGTTTCGTTCGAAGTCTCGTCAGAAAAGCCCACCCGGGCTTCTAGATAGTGTTCGCGATTGTCGCCGGGGCTGGAAATTTTTTGGCGAAACTTAAGAAGAATTTCGTTTTTTTCAAAACCAGCGTCGCCACCGCCGTCGATTTTTTTAAACCCATCGCTCGACAGTCGCGAGCCTTCGACTAAAAAACTCGATCGGCTCCAAGAGTTGCCGCCGGTTAATTTATAATTTTGCGTGTTAAACGCTCCCGCCGAAGCTGTGCCTTTTACTAGTGGCGTGGACGGAATCGAGGTGGTGAGATAATTGACCGAGCCGCCGATGGAATTAGGACCATAGGGAACAGCGGTAAAGCCCTTGTAGATGTCCAAAGCCTCCGTATGCAACATCGACGGCGTGTAGTAGGCGGCTGGAGCCGAGTAGGGTGCGGGGCCGCTCAAAATTCCGTCTTCCAAAAATACGATTTTTTTTGAGCGATCGGGATTAGTTCCGCGCAGTCCAATATTGGGGCGTAAGCCTTGCCCATCTTCGTCGCGGGAGTAGACGCCGGCGCTTTGTTTGAGGGCGCGGGTGGCGTCGGTGTAGTTGTAAAGGTTTAGTTTTTCTTTCGAAACACGGTGTGGAGAAATTGTATTTAGAAAAAACTCGTCTTCGTCGTCAGTGACTTCGATCTTTTTGTAGGTCTTTTCGGTTTCGGTAATTATCTCATTTTGTTCTTGCGAGAAAATCAGCCCAGCATGCAGCACAAGAAGCAGTATCAATCAGCATCTCCTGCGTGCCCTGTAGGAACTTGCAAAGCTAAAATAATCATCACATCGGTTTTTAGCGTGAACGTTACATTTTGAATGTCTTTGTACACCTGACAAACAAAATCCAAGGAGTCTTTTGCAC
The DNA here is from genome assembly GCA_043757265.1 of Bdellovibrionales bacterium. Lineage (GTDB taxonomy): Bacteria > Bdellovibrionota > Bdellovibrionia > Bdellovibrionales > JAGQZY01 > JANPLN01. The sequence goes on from JAYUQP010000051.1 coordinate 2,201, forward strand.
CTTCGAAAATGTCGCAGTTCTCTTTTTTTACGTTGAGGATCGTTGTTCGAAGAGCCGGGTCCTGAAGCAGTAGGCGCTGCATACCTTGTGTTGATAAAGCTAAGTTCGTTTTTATACTATCTGCCACATCTTTGTGACCTTTAGAAATCAAATAATCATCAAACCCAAAAGCCGTTTCGTTGTCGTACTTCGAGCCAATAAACGCTTCTTTAAAGCCCTGAATCTGGGCGATGGCTGCCTCGGCGGCGATGCCAGACCACGGATGTTCGATGCTGCTGAGGCACTTTCCAGACGGGTCTTTGCAATCCTCGTGGACGCCCAGTGGAATTGCAAGAGCCGTGTCTCTAAAATCTTCAAACGCAAAGAGAGCGTCAGTCAAGGCATTTACTGCCTTGTCAGTGCTTTGGAAAATAGAATTATCGATCAAAGCAACAGTGAAGTTTTCTTTGTCCAGCGCCCAAACGGTATGAAGAGCTTCGGCATTTTTTTGCACATCTTGCGCTACTTTTTTAGCATAGTTGCAACGATCCTTCTTTTTTTCAAAAAGACTTTTTTCTGACCACTCTTTAGCCTTTGGCTCTACAAAAGCCGTGCATTTGGAAACGAGCGTCGAATCGAAAAGTAAGTATTCAAGAGCCGAAAGACTTCGACGATTGGCAAGGACGTTATCAGAGAGCGCTCCACTTTCGTTTTTAATCACTTCCTGATCGATGCCGCATTCGCTGACCACTGGCCACGAGTAGATTTTGTTAGAAATAGCATTGTTATTATCTGTTAGAGGACCAACACCAGACATGTTGACCTTATGAAAGGACAACATCGTTTCCTTCCAAAGGAATTTAAGATTTGCTTCTTGCGGTATAAATTCGCCGGTGGAGCTAACACCGCTAAAATTTTCCAACTCGACACAATAATCAGCTATGGAAGTTTTGAGCAAACCCGCCTTAAAATAAAAGTCTTCGACATTTTTAGCAATCACATTGAGGCCAATATTAACAAGCATTTTTTTAACTGTGAATTCGCCAGAATTGACGTCTTGATATTCTGCTGGGAGTGGCCTTATCTTTTGGGATGATCCTTGATTGAAAACAGAGTCGTCGGCGTAATTAGAACATGAGGTTGCAAAGAGCAATATCACCGTAACACGCGTAAGCTTAATCCACATCTAGTATCCTCCCTAAGACTTCCAATAAAACGACTCAAGCAATAAGTAGAGGCAACTCCGTTGCCCTTCAGTATCAAATTAAATTTAAGCGATTACAGATAACCAATCTCGTCGAAAATCTGAATCGCTTTTTCGCCAGATTTTGCAGTGGCTGACCAATTCTCAGAATTCACTTTAAACCCGTTCCATGATTTTGCAGCTGACGGAAAGCTAACATTTTTATTCGCAGGAAAGTCCTGCTGTTGTTCGGTTAAATATTTTTGCATGCTTTCACTGAGCATGAGTTCGATAAATTGCTGCGCACTAGGGGCTTGCTCTGACGTCACGCTGATTCCGGCGCCTGTGCCATTTGTATGAACTCCGCCGTTGTTTTGATCAAGAAACTTTATCGAAACAGGTAGATTAGGATTTTTCTGAAGTTCTTGGCCAAGATAGTAAGAATTAGTAATTCCTAGCGCACACTTCCCCGATGCGATATCAGCGATGATCGAAGTGTCATTCGGGTAAAACACTGCCGGATCGACCATATTGTTTAGCCAGCCAGTAAGTATCGTTTTTGCCTCGCTATATCCATAGCGGTTTATCAGCGTCGCGGTCATCGCCTGGTTATAAGTTGATTTTGAAGTTCTTAAACAAAGTGTGCCTGCGAAGTCTGCTTTCGCGAGATCTGCATACGTATTAATGCTACTCACATCTAAAGACGATTCATAGACTAGGGTACGTGCCCGGTAGCTAATGGCGGTGTAATAATCCGTGTACATGGACGAATCAACGTTGTTGCGAATAACGGCCGATT
>JAYUQP010000052.1:0-32990 GCA_043757265.1 Bdellovibrionales bacterium
TCCGTACCTTTAGAAGGGGCGGGGGAAGAGTTCGATTTTTGCGCGCAGCGCGGGTGGGATTTTTTTGTCGAGGATTTCGATCGCCGTGCGCGAGGTGTAGCGCGCTGATAGATGTATTAAAATTATTTTTTCAGCGGGAATTTCTTCTACACGGTGAATCCATTCGTCAAGATGGATGTGGCCCCATTCGCGGGCGGAGGCGATGGGTTTTAAATCGTCGATAAATGTGGTTTCCATGAATAAAAATTTTACCGGTGTTTTGAAATTCTCTAAGAATTCAATTTGTGTATCGCCGGTAAATGCCATAATCGCTTCGTCAGTATACTCATCCACATCGATGCCACTTTGCCTTAATTTTTGCAGCTCCACAGGGTGCCGCTTTACAAACTCGGGTTTTAATTTCTTTTTGGCTTTAAAAACTGTGTAGCCTTGCGAAGGAATTCGATGCACCGTTTGAAAGGGTTGTACTCGATACTCTTTGCCGATGGAAACCGATTCTCCGGGCGATAGGGGATGCAGTTGATATTTAAACTGATACTCTTCGATCTCTTGCCAAATTTTTAAAATTTTTTCGAAATTTTCGATGTAGTGAGGAAGGCAATAGATTTGTGCGGGCGGTTGATTCCACAGCGAACGCTGCGAGAGCACGTAAGCTAAACCCCCGGCATGATCCGAGTGACCGTGGGTGATAAAATAAAACTGTTTGCTGATATGAAATGGAATGCCTTGGCCAATGTCAAAAACCATCCCAGCGTTTTCATAAACCAGCGACGTGGTAATTCCGGCAACGGAGTAACCCACGAAGTGGTGATCCTTGTGGGACCATTTGAGTCCCATTGAGGGAAGCAGGCTGGTTTTTTCCATTACATCCTTTTTTTGCTCTATGACATCTTGGTTAATTGTTCGGAAAGTACATCATGCCCTAACCACAAAACCGGTCGGCGAGGCTTCCACCCCTCGTGTAACATAATCTTTCCAGTGGCTTTAAAAATTTCTTCGCTCAGAACAAAAGTAATTAAATTTTTTGGATCTTTGTGCATGTTGATCAAATGCTCCGAAGAGTTGAGCAAAAGTTCCATCTGTCCTTTAGAATTGTGCTGCGGCCATTTGTCATAAACCATGTGCGACTGAATTAGCGGATTATTAAAAAATCGGTTTGTAAAATCCATAATTTCATCAATCGTATGCTCGGGTTTGAGAAGCGCAAGGCAATCTGCCACAGCTTTTTGAGTGGCGGCATTTTTTTTGTCTCTCAGTGCTCCAAGAAATGGGTAAAGCGGAACTTCTACGCCTTGAAAGATACTGCTCGAATTTGTGAGAATCTCAGGACAGTTGAAAATCGCAGTTTTTAATCCTTCAGCGAAGTATCTTTCGCACAACTTTTCGAGTTCAATTTTTGCCCAGCCTTGAATGTACGGCGAATAGGTTTGCCAGTGGATTTCATCTCCATGCAGAACATCCGTGCCGTGGTATCCGTAGCACACATAGGACACATTGCCGCCGGCGGTTTCAGTTTTTTTGCGGAGATCTGACGAAAGTTCAACAAGGTGTTTGAATGTGTACGCGGTGACTTCTTTAAAATTGATGTCGCAAAGTTTTCCGAGATCCGATTTCCAAAAATCTTCAGATGAAATAAATCGGTCTTCGCGACCTTTAAAGACCTTATTCATCACCGGCATTAGAATTTTTGCGCGCGGGACACCGCCCGCCATAGTGTGAACAAATAGAACGTTGGCGCCGGCTGGGATATGGGAATCTAATTCCATCAAATACGTTTTTACATTTTCAACAAAGCGGTTTTCTCCTCGTACTCGCGACTGTTCGAGGCTTGAGGCCTTAAGTTTTATATTTGCCCACTCATCCATCTTGTAACCCTTGAGGTGATCACAAGGAGATTTTCCTTCGTCGTCGGGCTCCATATCAAAACCTGCCTCCAGCGGAACATTGATAAACGGTTTTGGAACAGAGGCCATCTCTTCAGCGGTGAGAGTGCGAAGCTCCGTGCCTTCGCGGCGACCGACAGTGGTTCGAACAATTGTCATTCCGAGGCGCTCTGCCTCGTCAACGATGCCGTTGGCATAGCCGCGGGAAAAAAGTTCACCAAAAAGAACGAGAACGTCGTTCTTTTTGTACTGGGCAAGTGCTGGTACTCGGCGCATGGGTGTAAACATATCCCTCCAAAAAAGGATAATCTAAGCTCTCCATTTATGAAAGGCAAGCTGACTGCGTTGTAGGGCTTCTGTGGTAAGAAGCCTCGCAGCTAGCTCTGAATTACAGGCAGATTGCTCACGCAGAGGGTAAGCAAGATTATTTTGCGAAATTATTTTAATTTTCTACTGCGATACCAAAAGTATCCGAGCCCCAATACAAGCCAGAGCGGCCACCATGTGACGAACTCGAGAAGCGTGTCAATGACCATTTCCCACCCGGCGACAACAGCTTGACCCAATTTTTTGAATATATTTAAAGGGGCGGGGCCCGAGATTTCGGTTTTTGGCTCTGCAAAATCGACGCTGATCGTGCTTAAGCGCACGTCGTTTTCGTACTGCTTTAAAATCTTTATCGAAGAATCTATTTCTTCTGAAACACGAGCCAATTCTCGTTCGATTTCGAGGATGTCGGTAATTTTCACGGCCTTTTGCACAAGCGTGCGCAGACGCGTTTGTAATTCTTTTTTGTTCTCTAGTCGCGATTTAATATCGGTGTACTGTTTGAGAACATCTTCGACATTGATCGAGTGACTGCGAATTTTTTCTGACATTTTTAGTAGCTGGTCGAACAAGGTTTGAAATTTTTCGGCTGGGACTTTTAGTGTGAGACGCAGCACGGTGCTATTGTATTCGTCACTTTGGTTTTCGCTTTCGATGTGTGCCGTTTGCGATTTTAAAAGTTCAGCCACCTGCTTTCTGCTTTTGGCTAAAGAATCCACATACGCACTGATATGGCCGTTTCGTATCAGCATGGCATTCTGCTGAGCGTGCGCTGCGGGAGTGAGAAGATTCACAAGACTTACTGAAGACGCTACATCCAAAAGCGATGAATCAGAAGATGTGTCAGCAGCTAGCTGCGGGGCAGATTCACCCATGCGTTTGTAGTTATGGCCTTTTGGGGTCGAACCCGCTGCGCCACCACCGAAACTCCCATGTGATGGAGTGGTGCTCGTGGCTTGAGTAGGAGGTGACTCAGAATTGTTTTTACTGCCAGATTGGTGGTAGAGAACAAAAGCAAAAATTGCAAAAAATAACAATATGCGCGGGTGAGCCACCACGTGAGCGTAAAGTCGACTTAATTGCTTCATTAAAAACCTCCGGACAAGAAGGTCTTTTCTTGCAGACCTTATTTTTTATTTTTTCTGGCTGTTATCTTTCGGCCTTCTTTAGTAAGGCCTCCTGTTACATTCCGGCCTTCTTTGGAAAGACCTCCTGCTTGAGGTGCCCCCGCCAAAATCCCGCCAGTCACCTGAACGTTACGGCGCTGGGTCCAAATCATCAAGCCCACTCCAAACAAAAATAACCAAACAGAAAGGAATTGTCCCCGGGTTAAACCAAACGGCATTTTGCTAAGATCGGAAAACTGAACATCGGGCAGTCGGAACATTTCGTCTACAATTCGAAAGCAGCTGTAGATCAAAAGGTAGAGCGAACAGATCAGGCCAGGTTTGCGCGGTTTCAACCAAACTATCACTAAAATAATAAGAGGAATTAATCCCTCACCCAAACTCGCATACAGTTGCGACGGATGGCGCGGTTCGAGTACGAGTCCCACAGCGTCGATCACATTCTGCTGACCCGCCTGCACAGCACCGATCAGTCGATCAGTGGCCTCATACATTCGGCCCACAGATCGGTTCTGCACCCATTGCAGCCACTCGGATTCTGCAATGCCCACTTCCTTCATAGTTAAAGTTAAGCTTGAGAGTTTTTCGGATTCCAAGCTGATCCACCGATAAATATCTTGCGGAAATTTGACCGCCCAAGCAACGTCGGGGCTTGCTACGCGACCCATAAGTTCGCCGTTGATGAAATTGGCAATTCGTCCAAAAAAAATCCCGAGCGTAGTTCCAAATATCGTCATGTCGCCTAGGTGCAGTGGATCCATTTTGTGTTTTCTAGCGAACAAAATACAAGCTAAAATTACACCGATAAAACCGCCATGGCTGGCCATTCCGCCTTCCCAAACGGCAAGTGCGCCCCAAAAAGGAAATTCCGATCTAAAATCAGTGAGAAGGTCGGGGCTGTAAAACACGACATACCCCAACCGACCGCCCAATAGCGTACCGACGATAAGGTAGGTTAGAAAGTCCGAGGCTTGGTCAACGGACAGGTTGGTGCGTTTTTTTTTAGAAAACCAGCTCATAAACAAAAAACCGAAGGCGAAGGCCGCTAAGTAGGCGAGGGAATACCAGCGGATTCCAAAGTTGCCCGTAATCTTGATGATGAATGGATCAAGTGTGTGTACCCATGCGTTTGACATAGTTGTTATTATGCTTTGGTCTGTGGAATAATTACAAGTTCCGCAGTTTGTTTTTCGAAAATTGTCGCAACGAATCCACACCCGGAGTTGCTTGGTATAAACCCATAATATGATGTAATAATAGCTTTCATTGGGAAATTAAAAACTGACTCAGTCAGTGCTTAAACGTGAGGCAAAAGAATGTCATCGTCCAAATCACTAAGTTCGGAAAATCTTCAGTACATCGAATCCCTGTACGCTATGTACAAAAGCGATCCGCAATCTGTCGAAGGAAAGTGGCGTGATTTCTTCTCTGGAGTCGATTTTGCTTCAACTGCAGGAAGTGGTTTATCCACTAAAGAACTGAACGTTTATAATTTAATTCAGGCATACCGTGACTACGGACATTTTGAAGCGCAGTTGGATCCACTTTCCATGCGTTCACCGAGCACTGGCGATCTCGACCTGCAAAATTTTTCTCTCAGCGACAAAGATTTAACCTCGGTGTTTTCAGTAGCATCAATTTTGGGTTTAAAAAATGCAACGCTCGCGCAGATCTTACAACATTTGAAAAAAGCCTACTGTGGCACCATAACTGTACAAGTGTCAGATGCGGTGACCGGCGTGCGCGACTGGTTTCACCAGGAGATGGAAAAAAACCAAGTTATATTTCCGGTCGAAAAGAAAAAACAAATTCTTCAACAACTTGTACGCACTGAGTGTTTAGAAAAGTTTATTCATACGCGCTTTGTCGGCGCCAAACGATTTTCTATCGAAGGTGCTGACTCTTTAATCCCAATGATGGAGCATCTCACTGTTAAAGGGCGCGAATTGGAAGTTGAAGAAATCGTTGTGGGAATGGCACACCGTGGACGGGTGAACGTTCTTGCAAATTATATGGATAAAGCCCTCGAAGTGATTCTTGCACAGTTCGAAGGGATCACTGATGAAGTGCCCGATTATGATGGCGATGTGAAATACCATATGGGTTACTCTACGGACAAAAAAACTCCACACGGGGACTGCCACGTATCGTTGGCCTTTAATCCAAGCCATCTTGAAGCGGTCAACCCAGTGGTGTGTGGGATGGCGCGCGCGAAGCAAAGATTTCGCAACGACACCGAGGAGCGGAAAAAAGTAATTCCCGTCCAAATACACGGAGACGCCGCGTTCGCGGGCCAGGGCGTGGTTTCAGAAACGCTGCAGTTAGCGAATCTCAAGGGCTACACTGTTGGTGGTTCCATTCACATCATCATTGATAACCAAGTGGGTTTCACAACTGACCCTGAGTGCACGCGCAGCTCACCGTATGCGTCGGACGTGGCAAAGTCGCAACAGGTGCCAGTGATTCACGTCAACGGCGATGATCCTGAAGCGTGTGTTCGAGCCATGGATATTTCGATTCGGTTCCGTCAGCAATTTAAGCGCGATGTCTTGATCAATCTAATTTGCTATCGACGCTATGGCCACAACGAGGGTGATGAACCGAGCTACACTCAACCTGCCATGTATCAAACCATCAAGACACATTCCACACCGTGCGAAATTTACAGCAAAAAATTAGTGCAAGAAAAAACAATCGAACAGTCATTTTACGATGGTTTCTACCAAGAAAAGATGGATAATCTTCAGGCACTTTTGGAACAGGTGCGAAAAAATCCACCAAAGTTTTTACCTCAGGCTTTTGGAAAAATGTGGAAAGGCTTTCGCCGGTCAGAGGCGAAGGATTTCGCAAAAACTGTTGAGACCAAAACATCCGCAGCCAATATTAAAAGAATCACAGAGCAAATGACAACACTTCCGAAAGACTTCCGTTTGCATCCGAAGCTCACCAAGCTCCTCGATACGCGCAAGGAGATGGGAAATGGAAACACGCCCATCGACTGGGGCATGGCGGAGCTCTTAGCTTATGGCTCGACTATTTTGGAAGGAAACTCTGTGCGCCTGTCTGGACAGGATTGCGTAAGGGGAACATTTTCGCACCGTCATTCTTGTTACTATGATTTTATGACCGGCGAGATTTACAATCCTCTAGAACAGCTACGTGAAGATAAAGAATTTTGCGTTTACAATAGCTCACTTTCGGAAATGGCGGTTTTGGGATTTGAATACGGTAATTCCAGTTCCGACCCAACTTTTTTAATTATTTGGGAAGCACAATTCGGCGATTTCGCAAATGGTGCACAAATTATCATCGATCAGTTTTTATCCAGTGCCGAACAAAAATGGATGCGCATGAGTGGTCTTGTGATGTTGCTACCGCATGGCTACGAGGGCCAGGGGCCAGAACACTCCAGCGCCAAGCTTGAAAGATTTTTACAGCTTTGCGCGCAAAACAACATGCAAGTTTGCAATCTCACAACTCCCGCGCAGATTTTTCACGTTCTACGGCGGCAAATCAAACGCGAGTTTCGAATTCCTTTGATAGTCATGTCGCCAAAGTCATTGCTACGTCATCCGCAAGCGATTTCGACAGTCGACGATTTAACGAAGGGCAGTTTTCAGGAAGTAATTCCCGACACAACTGTCGACGTGGCTAAGGCCAAGCGATGTATTTTTGTTTCTGGAAAGTTGTACTACGAGCTTGCAGACTTCAGAGAAAAAAACAAAATCACCGACACTTCAATTGTGCGCATCGAACAGCTGTATCCGTTCCCAGAAGCTCAGCTGAAAGCTTTGTTAAAGAGCGCAAAAAAACTAGCATCGGTTGTATGGGCGCAAGAAGAGCCGCAAAACATGGGAGCATGGACAAACATTGTTCATCCACTTGAAGTCTTGCTAGGAGATCTGGAAATTAAAAGCGGTATTAACGGCAGAGTGGAATACGTCGGCCGTGGCCATCGCGCTTCACCGGCAACGGGCACTACGAAACGCCATATTCAAGAACAACAAAATATTTGGAAAGATTGTTTTAAAAAGTGAGGACACAATGAGTGTAGAAATCAAAGTTCCGGCCGTAGGCGAGTCGGTGACCGAAGCAACTGTAGGCTCTTGGCTGAAAAAATCGGGCGAATTTGTAAAGCGCAATGAAGTTTTACTAACGCTCGAAACTGATAAAGCCAGCGTTGAAGTGGTTGCAGAAAACGACGGAGTTTTAACCATTATCACTAAGCAGGGCGAAACTGTCGCCATCGGATCTGTGGTCGGTAAAATTGAACCGGGGGAGGCTCCTGCGGCGCAAGCTACAGCTGCGAAGGCAGAGCCCAAGAATTCCTCGGAAGCTGCCGCATCTCCCACCGCAGCTCCCGCAAAACCTGCACCATCAATTGCCCCATCAGCCACTAGCTCGGCTGATGCGACTGTGCACTTAAGCCCTGCAGTCCGTCGCATCGTTGACGAAAAACAAATCGATCCCAAGACAGTTTCTGGCACTGGGAAAGACGGACGTTTGACTAAAAAAGATGTTCTGGATATTCAACCAAAAACATTGGTCATACCAGATCCGGTAAAAGCACCAGCGGCTTCAGAAAAGAAAGCCGTTCAATCTGCGGGCTCCATTGATCGCGTTCCAATGACGACAATTCGTAAAAAAATTGCCGAGCGTTTAGTGCATGCTCAGCAAACGGCCGCCATTTTGACAACGTTCAACGAAGTGGACATGACGGCAGTAATGGACATTCGTGCAAAATACAAAGATCAGTTCGAAAAAAAGCACAACGTAAAGCTGGGCTTCATGGGCTTTTTTGTCAAAGCGTGCATTCAAGCGCTCAAAGAGTTTCCGGCAGTGAATGCCTCGATTGACGGAACAGATATCCTCTATAAAAATTTCTACAATATCAGCGTTGCGGTAAGCACTCCAAAAGGTCTTGTAGTTCCGGTGATTCGAAACGCCGACCAGTTAACTCTGGCCGAAATCGAATCTGCTATTGGCGAGTATGGAACAAAAGCGCGAGATGGAAAAATTACTGTTGATGATATGGCAGACGGCACGTTTACCATCAGCAATGGTGGCGTGTTTGGTTCGTTGATGTCGACGCCGATATTAAACCCACCACAATCTGCAATTTTGGGCATGCACAAGATAGAAAAGCGACCCATTGCCATTGGCGACAACGTGGTGGTTCGCCCGATGATGTATTTGGCACTTTCCTACGACCATCGCATGGTCGACGGCCGCGAATCGGTAAGTTTTCTTGTGCGCTTGAAGGAGTGCATCGAGGATCCTTCTAGAATTTTAATGGAGATTTAAGAGATGAATGAAGCTGTCCAAGAAAATGTTCAACAATTTGACGTCGTGATTATTGGTTCAGGCCCAGGCGGTTATGTCTGCGCCATTCGGTGTTCGCAGTTAGGGCTGAAAACTGCCATCGTCGAAAAAGATAAAACGTTGGGCGGGACTTGTTTAAACGTAGGATGCATCCCATCAAAAGCCCTTCTGCAATCGAGCGAGCACTTTGCGCAGGCTCAGCATGAGCTTGCCGATCACGGTGTGGATTTTACGAAAGTTTCGTTGAATCTTGGCAACATGATGGCGCGCAAAGAAAAAATTGTGGGCGAGCTCACCCAGGGCGTAGCGTATTTGATGAAGAAAAACAAAGTGGAAACATTTTTTGGCACAGGATCTATTGTTTCGACTGGCACTGTGCAAGTGGCTGGCGAAACTTCGACAACGCTCAAGGCAAAAAATATTGTCATCGCCACGGGCAGCGTGCCTGTTGAATTGCCATTTTTAAAACTCGACGGAAAAAATGTAGTATCAAGTACCGAAGCTCTTAAATTTGATAAAGTGCCAGAACATCTTATCGTTATCGGCGGCGGAGCCATAGGACTTGAAATGGGTTCAGTGTGGTTGCGCCTGGGAGCAAAAGTCACGGTGATCGAATATGCGGATAAAATTTGCGGTCCCGCCGACAAACAAATATCGAACGATCTTTTTCGTGCATTAAAAAAACAAGGGATGGAGTTTTTGTTATCCACAAAAGTGACCGGAGCCGACGTTAAAGGCAATTCCGTAACCGTGAACTTTGAGTCGGTGAGCGATGGCGCAAAAAATTCGCTCCAATGCGACAAGGTTTTGGTCGCAGTAGGACGTAAGCCGTACACCCATGGCTTAGGACTCGACAAGATGGGCGTAAAGCTCAACGACCGCGGACAAATTGTGGTGGGTGAGCACTTTCAAACATCAACTGCTGGGATATATGCCATTGGCGATGCAACCCCTGGCGCAATGCTCGCTCACAAAGCGGAAGAAGAGGGTGTAGCCATTGCCGAAACTCTCGCTGGTGGCGTTGGCCACGTCAATTACAACACAGTTCCTTCGGTGATTTACACCTGGCCTGAGCTCGCCAGTGTGGGAGCTACCGAAGAGGAACTCAAAGCCAAGGCCATCGAGTACAATTCGGGAAGTTTTCCATTCACGGCCAATGCGCGAGCCAAAGCTATTGGTATGACCGAGGGGCGCGTGAAGATATTAGCTGATAAAAAAACCGATAAAGTTTTAGGCGTGCATATCGTTGGGCCTCGCGCTTCCGACATGATCGCCGAAGCGGTGGTTGCCATGGAGTTTGGTGCGAGCAGCGAAGATATTGCTCGAAGTTTCCACGCCCATCCAACTTTGTCGGAAGTGATGCGCGAAGCGGCTCTAGCAGTGGATAAGCGCGTTAGACAGATGTAGTCGCCCGGATGTAGGTACGACTGTAGGCGCGACGGTATGAGCGAGGCCAATTTCGCAGATTGAATTGAAATTTTAGACCATAGAGGGAGAACAAATGAATAAAGCAGCAAACGATGTGGTGATTGTAGATGGTGTGCGAACACCTTTTGCGAAAGCAGGTACGGTGCTTCAAGATGTTCATGCCGCAGAGATCGGGCAAACTGCGCTACAGCAATTGATCGCACGTACAAATCTTGATGTAAAAACAGTTGAGGAAGTAATTATTGGATGCGTAGGCAATCCCGCTGATGCAGTGAACATCAGCCGTGTTGTTGCTCTTAGATCAGGGATCCCGCAAAGCGTATCGGCGCACACCGTACATCGAAATTGTGCGTCAGCCCTGGAAAGCATTGCTACAGGCTACAACATGATCAAAGCGGGTTCGGCAGATGTGGTGATTGCCGGTGGGACAGAAAATATGTCACAAGCGCCATTGATCTATAATAAAAAAATGACCGAGCTTTTTGCTAAACTTCAGTTTTCAAAAACCATGGGCGCTAAACTTTCGGCCATCATGCAATTTCGCCCGTCGTTTCTTGCTCCGCGAGTGTCGATTATGGAAGCTCTCACTGACCCATTTGTTGGCATCAATATGGGAGATACAGCTGAGATCATCGCTAAAGAATTTGGAATCTCGCGCGAGGAGCAAGATCAGTACGCATTGCAATCGCATTTGAAAGCTGCCGCAGGAAATAAAAATGGAACACTGGCCGAGGAAATGACGCCAGTATTTATCGGCCCTGATTACAAAAAAGTTTTGGATAGAGACAACGGACCTCGTGATGGACAGACTATGGAGGCGTTGCAAAAATTAAGACCATACTTTGACCGTCGAACGGGAACAATCACTGTTGGAAACGCCTGTCCGCTGACTGATGGCGCGGCGATGATGCTACTTATGAGTCGGGCGAAAGCTGAAGCGCAAGGCTATAAACCCATCGCGCGCATTCGCAGCTACGCATTTGCAGGCCTTGAACCAGAACGTATGGGACTCGGTCCCGCCTACGCAAGCCCCATCGCACTTCGCAAAGCTGGCTTAAGTTTAAAAGATATGGGTCTTATTGAACTTAACGAAGCGTTCGCAGCTCAGGTGCTTGCGTGTCGCAAGGCTCTAGCGAGCGATAAATGGTGTCAGGAAAAACTGGGCCTTCCGCAAGCTGTGGGCGAAATCGACATGAATACGCTCAACGTAAATGGTGGAGCCATTGCCATCGGTCACCCGGTGGGAGCTACGGGCACACGTTTGGTGCTCACTTTAGCAAAAGAAATGAAGCGTCGAGGAACACAATTTGGTTTAGCCACACTTTGTATTGGTGGCGGTCAAGGTGGCGCAATGATTATTGAGAACGAGGGGTAACGAAATGAGCATACAAGAAAGTTTAAAAATTGTACCAAAAGGTGAAATTGCCCTGCTTGAATGGGATCACATTGGCGAAAAAGTAAATAAATTAAGTACGCCAATCATGGTGCGCTTTAAAGAGATATTAGCAGACCTGCAAAAATCATCTTACAAGGCAGTGGTCATCGTTTCGCGAAAGCCCAAAATTTTTATCGCGGGAGCTGACATCGAAGAAATAAAGAATCTCCGCTCCAAAGAAGATTTTCGTTTTGCTGTGGAGTCGGGGCAAGGAATTATGAATTTAATTGAAGATTTACGAATCCCAGTGATCGCGGCTATTAACGGCGCTTGTGTCGGCGGCGGCTGCGAAATGATTTTGGCTTGCGATTACCGTATTGCAAGCGAAGACAAAAGCACCAAGATCGGTTTGCCAGAAGTAAAACTTGGAATCATTCCGGGATTTGGTGGCTGCGTGCGCTTGCCTCGAGTCGTGGGTGTGATGAACGCGCTTGATATTATTCTAGCAGGAAAAACAGTTCCGGCAGTGAAGGCATTAAAGATCGGCCTTGTAGATGCCGTCGTACATCCTAGTATTCTTGAATCGGAAGCCATTAAACTTGCGCAAAAGGTCATCAAAGAAGGCGGGAAAAAACGTCGCCAAACTTTCAGCGGCAAAAACTTGCAAGAAAAAATCATGAACTCGCTAGCACTTTCGCTTGTGTATTCGGGAGCTAAAAAGCAAGTCATGTCACAAAGTCATGGCCACTATCCAGCGCCGCTTGAAGCTTTGAATGTTGTAAAAAAATCCTACGGAAAATCTAGAGAGAAAGCCTTAGCCATCGAAGCTGAAGGATTTTGCAATGTGGCAGGCGGCGAAGTGAGCCGAAACCTCGTAAATTTATTTTTCATGATGGAAGCGGTTAAAAAGCGAACCGGTGTGGCAGACGCATCCGTAAAGCCGCGAGAGGTTAAGAACATCGCAGTGCTTGGCGCAGGTACCATGGGTGGCGGGATCGCCTACGTGGCCGCCGACAACGGTATTCATGTGCGCATGAAGGACATCACAGCAGACGCCATCAGCAAAGGATTTCAGGCTGCATCGAAAGTGTGGGATAAGCTTTTGAAAAAGCGCCAAATCACAAAGTACGAAAAGGCCGAGAAACTAACCTATGTGACAGGCGGTTTGGACTATTCTGGATTTCCATCCATGGACGTGGTGATTGAAGCCATTGTTGAAAATATGGAAGTCAAAAAGAAGGTGATTGCAGAGACTGTTTCGAAGTGTTCACCGGATGTGATCATTGCAACAAACACATCGTCCCTCAGCGTAACTGAGATGGCACAGGCCCATCCGCGACCAGAAAATTTTGTGGGTATGCACTTTTTTAATCCTGTGGATCGAATGCCTTTGGTCGAAGTGATTCGCGGTCCAAAAACCAGCGACGAGGCTACGGCCACGATTTTTGAACTTTCGAAAAAAATGGGAAAAACTCCCATCGTCGTCAAAGATGGCGTGGGCTTTTTAGTCAATCGCCTGTTAATTCCCTATTTGATCGAAGCGGCGTTTTTTCTTCAGGAGGGCATGGACATCCAGAAGGTGGACGATGTTTTTGTAAAACAATTTGGTATGCCCATGGGTCCATTTCATCTGATGGACGAAGTCGGAATAGATGTGTGCGTAAAGGTTTCTAAAATCTTTAAAAAATCCTTGGGTGAGCGTTTACAACTTCCGGATGCATTGATGAAACTTGAAGAGTCAGACCGCCTTGGAAAGAAAAATTTTAAAGGTTTTTACAAATACGATTCGCGCGGTAAAAAACTTGAAGTGGACACTGCGATTTATGGAGAGTTAGGGCTTTCGACGCCGACCAACCAATTGTCGGACGAAGATCTTATCGGCCGCGCCATGTACAATATGGTGAACGAGGCAGCATTGGTATTGCTCGAAGAAAAAATTGTGGATACGGCCGAAGAAGTGGATCTCGGCATGATTATGGGCACGGGATTTCCGCCATTTCGCGGCGGCTTATTAAAATACGCCGACACCATTGGATCCGAGAGAATGGTGGATAGCCTTGAGCTCTATGCCAAAAAATACGGTCATCGCTTCAAACCTTCAAACCCGCTTCGCAACATGGCAAAGACGCAAAGACTGTTTTATTCATGAGTTCTACAAACTATCGGTTTCGCCGCCACAACATGGACACGTTGATCGGTGGGATCTCTCCGCTTGATCTCACAACGATATCCATGGAGTCGGTAGACGACGCCGAAGATTTTTTGTTGTCCTACGGGTTTGACTGGGAGAACGAGGTCGATCGCAAAGAGCTTTTTGGTTTTTACTCCAAAGCCGTGGTTTTTGTGCAATCAGAAATATGCCGGCCCGGGGAAACAATCCCCTCGCTCCTGACCGACGTCAACGAGTTGAAGGATTTGCGAAAGCTTTTTCTCTACGTGAATGAAAAAACGCCTTCTGTAAGCAATGAACTGCGTGTGTGGTCGGGAGCGCTCTTAAAGGTGCTTCACGTAATACTTTTATACAGCCACGATATGTATTCTATTTTTCCAGAAGAGATTCAAAAACAAATTCTAGGTCCTGTCGAAAAGTATCTTCATACCGATCCTGTGCTTGGAGCCTCAGTGTTGCGAAAAAATTCTACTGAGGAAACCATTCGTCTGTATAAATTTGAACAAAAACCAATTAAGGAATTTCGCAGCGGCATTTTAAAACTTCTCGCAAAACGTAAACTGTTTACGCTGAACCTCTATGATAATATCGGGTTCCGTTTTGTGGTGAATAACACCTTTGATTGCTTTCGAGTTTTACGTTTTATCATGGCCAATTCGATGGTGAACTCCTTTCAAACGATCACAGATCAGTCCGTGAACACAGTATATCCTACCAATCTCTTTTTAGAAGTGATGGACCATATGCGCACCAAAGGCGAAAGTCTTGAGCCCCAAGAAGTGGATGCTGTTTTACAAAAAAAGCTTTTAGAAAACGTCGATCGTGCAGAGTATCTTTTGAAAGAAAACAATTTTTCAGGCGAAGGCTACAAGTTTATTAAGTTTGTGAGTCGTAAGATGATTCGCGTGAATGTTAACGGTTACGCCCATCGCTTTTTTTATCCCTTCGAAGTGCAGGTTTTAACCAAGGACGCATACTTATTGAGTATCCAAGGAGAACAAGCTCACCATGAGTATAAAAAACGCCAGCGCCTAGCCGCGCGCATGCGTTTACTTGGAGAAAGTTCATGAAGTTATTTTTTTGTCCGCTGATATTTCTATTTTCAAGCCTTGCGCTTGGTGAAGAGGGAAAAACTCTCGACGATGCGAAATTGAAAGTAGAAGAGACAGCGCAAAAAATCGAAAATGTGCTCGATAACACTCGCGCTCGTCGCGAGCAAAAAGACTACGTGGGGTTGATCAATTACGCCCCGTTGGATTTGATCATCCCAAGCAAGCTGGGCCTTACAATCGGTTATGTGAGCAGTGCTGATACAACCTGGGAGCTTGAGTATCTTAGAGGGAGCGTTTCAGCTCCGTTTATTGTTGGCGACTTAGGCTCCATGAAAGACCAAAGGATTTCAATCATTCGTCGATCTTATGTGGGGAATAACAGTTTTAATATTGGTTACGGGCTTAGTTATTTCGATTTTAAGGTGAACCTCGGAAGCGACATTCTGAGTCGTCTGTCCAGTGGTGCGGTTCCTTCCATTGATTTGCTACAGATCCAGGCGCTTGGTTTTAATCTGTCGGTGGGAAACCGTTGGCAAATCAGCAAGAATGTCACCCTTGGCGTCGATTGGGTAAGCTGGTCGCAACCCGTGGTTGTCACCAAGGAAGAATCGGTTTTTCTCGACTACGTCACAAGCCCCGAAGATCGAGACAACGTGGATACAGCCATGAAGTCAGTATCTTACTTCCCCCGTTTTTCATTCCTAAAAATCCAATTCGGAATGTCATTTTAAATTGATCCCCCGCTCTTCATATAAACTCCCACGTCATCCTAAAGTCCCAACCACCGTCATCCTGAGGATCTCCTTGCCGTCATCCTGAAGCGAAGGATCTAGTATTTAATGCTTTTTACGCCGCACCCAGTTTATCAAAGACGAGCTGGCAAAAAAAAAGCCCAGAACTCTGAGCTTTTTTCGCGCTTTTGACAGCGATCATCGACATGTTAAGCGTTGAAATCGTATTAAATCCCTTCGCCCGTGGCTACACCTTCGCCGCAGCAACCATAAAGCGTTTCCGTGCCTGTAAAAATTATGATCTCATTTGGAAATTCATAATCACTCATGCCGTCTGTGCACTTGTTAGACGTGATTACAGCAACTTGTCCATTATCGTTTGAATACACCTTCAAGAAATCTGCGGTTAAGCCCGAAGCGCCGGACACAGACGTCACAGGTAAAGCCATTGGAACTTCGTAACCTGGTCCCTCAAGCACGATTTTATCAGTTAAGATTTGTGCTCCCCAAAATGGCTCAGTGCCAGCACAATTCACTGCAAATGCAGCAGTTGAAAAACAAGCGACGAAGAAAAAAAGAAGAAACGACTTCATAAAAATACCTCCTAAGTATTTAAGTTGGTCCATGGGTACCACTCGGTCCAATTCGGAGGCAAGACCTCAAAAAGGTCTTTATAAGAAATTCCGAAAATCAGAAAAACTAGAATTAATTTTACATGGCGTGTTCGTCGCCACTTACATGACGAAAATTCTCAACTGGGTTGGGGTTAACGATTGAGATATTGCCAGTCGCGGCCGCGGTTGGCGGTGTAGATGGCGACGGGGCGGGATTCGCCTATGTCGAGGCGGAGAACAATCTGCTGCGATGTTTTGTTGAGAGTTTCGATGCCGATGATTTTTACTTGATTGCGGGTAGCAATTTGATTCTGTTTGAGCGATTTAAAAAGGTTTTCCCAAAAGACAAAGGGAGTAAAATTTTCGCCGTTATCGAAACTGATTTTATCTTCCACAAACAGCACGCCATCGGCCGAGAACGCAAATGCCGGACTTGTCTTTTCGAAACCCTTGAGTGGTGTCCACAAGAGGCCGTCGGTGCTTCTAAACAAACCGCCAGCCGAGGCAACCTTAACGTGCTCGAAAAGCGGATTTTCTTTCACCTCACGGATGTCTGCTAGTGATAGTCGAATGAGTTTGCGAAATATCGTGCGCTCTTGAGGAATTTGCCACCACACGCTGCCTAAGTGAGAAATTTCCGATTGCGCCCACTCTTGCTCAATGGAATCCTGTTTAGTTAAATTTTGCCAAGGATCGACGGTGCCGATCAAAGGGGATGATGCCGTTGGTGATTCAAAAAGCGGAATGCGATTCGGACCCGACCCTAGCCACAGAGGGTTGATGAATATGGAATAAATCTTTTTACCCAGATGCTTTCGCGAGGCTGCTTCGAGCCCCTTTTCGGTTTTGAGGCGGGAGGCAATATCAATCCGTGTGATCACATTGTTCAACTGCACGTAGCCTTTCGATTGATTAAACTGAACCTTTACCCACGTAGCGTCCATGCTTAAGGGCGTGAGCCGCGCGCCCATGGGAATTCGTGCCACGTGCTGACTCTTGATTGTTGCGCTTGTTCTCAGCGCTAGATCTTTTTTTGCATAAAAAACACCAGGGTCTTTTTCAACAGGATATAGATATTCAGTTGAAGTCCACAGCTCACGGGAACCGATTTTGATTTGAGCGCGCGTGTTTTGTATTTGCAAAATAGAAACAGTCTCTTCTTCGCGAGTTTTAAGATTAGGGATCGGTCGAAAAGAATCCATGGATTCAAAGAGAGGACTTCCAGCCAGAAACTGTGCCTTCGTCGAAAAATGGAGCGGCGTGAGTAAATTCTGCAGGGGAGTCCAACCCGAGATGCCAAACGAACTGCGAACTAAAAGCCACTGGAGTTTTTCTTGTCGTGTGAGATTTTTCTTAAGAGCATCTGCGTTGAAGTGGCCCGTCGGCACCGCCGAGTAGGGCTTAAGGTAAACCGCTACGGATTGAGGTGTTTGAACCGATGGGTGTGGGATCGCTTTTACCAGCGGGATAAGGAGGGATACGATGCTCAAATACAGGGCTGCCATCGTTTTAGTTTGATGGAGGGTGTAGGTAGGCGCAAGGCACGTTTTCATCGACCAGTCTTGAGCCTTGCTTTTGGGGTGGAATTTTGGGATTTTACGCCCAAGACAAAATCTCTGAGTTGGACCTTCGGTCCCAGTGCCTGTTTTAAGTGGTAAGCCGAAGCGAAGGCTGAAGGCAAAAGGCGCAGCTAGATTCGCCGAAGCGAAGGCTGATGGCAAAAGGCGCAGCTAGATTAATTTTTTTAGGAGGATCTATGAAAGTATCGCATATTGGTGTTGTTGGAGCGGGACAAATGGGTAACGGAATCACGCAGGTTTTCGCTGCCAAATCCTACAAGGTCACAATGATGGACGTGAGCGAAGCGCAAGTGGAAAAGGGACTGAAAACCATTCAGACAAGCTGCGATCGGTTGATTTCGAAAGAAAAGATGACGACCGAGCAAAAGGCACAGTTGCTCTCGCGAATTAATATTTCGACGGATATGTCATCGCTCGCAGATTGTGATGTTGTGATCGAGGCGGCGACAGAAAATCTAAATCTAAAGCTTGAAATTTTTCGCCAGCTGGATCTTAAAGTAAAAAAAGAAGCACTTTTGTGCACAAACACGTCTTCGATTTCGATTACCAAAATCGCAGGTGCGACAGCACGGCCCGAAAAAGTGGTGGGCATGCACTTTATGAATCCCGTGCCACTTATGACATTGGTCGAGGGGATTCGCGGACTTCAAACATCTGATGATGCGTTCGCCACAGTAAAATTCCTCACTGAGGACCTTGGAAAGGTCTTTGTCGAAGGCCGTGACATGCCTGGATTTATCGTCAACCGCATCCTTATGCCGATGATTAACGAAGCCTGCTATGCGCTTTACGAAAACATTGCAAGCGTCGAGGGCATCGACCAAGCGATGAAGCTCGGTACCAATCAACCCATGGGTCCGCTCACCCTGGCCGATTTTATTGGCTTAGATACATGTTTGGCCATCATGCAGGTTTTGCACGAGGGATTGGGCGACAGCAAATATCGCCCGTGTCCACTTTTGAAAAAATATGTTGAGGCAGGGTGGCTGGGTCGTAAAACCGGCCGCGGCTTTTACAAGTACGACGCCAAATAGAAAAGACGAATAAGTATCAACAAATACAGACAACGAACGGGGAGCGCCAATGCATACACTTCGCTATGAAAAAAAAGATCACTGGGGAATAATAACCATCAATCGCCCAGAGTCGTTGAACGCGCTCAATACGCAAGTTCTAAAAGAGCTTGATGGGTTGCTCAATCAACTTTCCGAAACTCAAGACATTCGTTGTTTGATAATCACTGGTGCTGGTGAGAAAGCCTTCGTAGCTGGAGCAGACATCAAAGAAATAGATACTTTAGATACAAAGACCGCCGCCGATTTTGCACAATTCGGTCAAAGTGTATTTATGAAAATAGAAAACCTATTTTGCCCAGTGATTGCCGCGGTCAACGGCTTTGCTCTGGGTGGTGGCCTAGAACTGGCACTGTCGTGTGATTTTATTATCGCCTCACAAAACGCCAAACTGGGTTTGCCGGAATGCACACTGGGTTTGATTCCTGGGTTCGGGGGCACTGTTCGACTCGCACGCAGGACAAGCCCTGGCCTTGCAAAGCAGTGGACATTTTCGGGCGAAATGATCAGCGCCGAGCGCGCGATGCAGACAGGCCTTGTAAATCAAGTTTGCGAAAGCGCAACGTTACTTGCTGATTGTGAAAAGTTAGCGAGCACAATGGCGCAACGATCACCGCAGTCGTTAAAGCTTATAAAAAAATCCATCAACGAAACCTACGGTCTTCCCTCTGTCCAGGCCATGTCCATCGAAAAAAATATCTTCGCGAGTCTTTTTGGAACTGCCGACCAAAAAGAAGGGACCAAGGCTTTTATCGAAAAACGCAAACCCCTGTTTAACAATCTGAAGTGAGTACGACAATGATTACCGAGCCCTATAAAAGTAAAAATCCTGTGCGCATCGTTACGGCGGCAAGCCTTTTTGATGGCCACGACGCAACGATTAACATGATCCGGCGACTGTTGCAGGATTCTGGCGCTGAGGTGATTCATCTTGGGCACAATCGTTCCGTTCTTGATGTGGTAGTCGCAGCTTTGCAGGAAGGCGCGCAAGGAATTTGTGTGTCGTCATATCAAGGCGGTCACATGGAGTACTTCAAATATATGAAGGATCTTCTCATTACCTGCGGCGCACCGTATGTGAAAATTTTTGGTGGGGGCGGCGGGGTTATTGTTTATGAAGAGAAAAAAGCATTGGAAAGTTCAGGCATCGACTTTATTTTTCACCCAGACGACGGCCGCCGAATGGGACTTCAAGGGATGATAAATATCATCCTCGAAAAATCAGATTTTGATTTAGCTCACGCAGCGCAGGGAAATTCGCTTGCACCCGTTGAGGGGCGCGAAGACCTTGCTCACCGATCTTTAGGAATTGCGGTGGATGAAATCGAAAAGACCGGCAAGGTTTCAGAATCTACAACTAGTCAGCTTAAGGGATTTGCAAGGTCTGCGCAAAAACCTGAAGCGCTCATTTTAGGAATCACCGGCACGGGTGGCGCGGGAAAATCGAGCCTCATCGATGAGCTCTTACAGAGATTCCTCAATGCCTACAGCGATAAGAAAATTGCAGTGGTTTGCGTAGATCCAACCAAACGTAAAACGGGCGGTGGGTTGCTTGGCGATCGCATTCGAATGAATGCCCTTGGCCGACCAAATGTCTACATGCGCTCGCTGGCGTCACGTGGGTCGGGCTCAGAGATCGCTAAAGCGCTTCCACTTGTGCTCTCACAGCTAAAAAAATATGATTTCGACTTTATCATCGCTGAGACCTCGGGAATTGGCCAAGCCAGCACTGCTATCACCGAGGTGAGCGACTTAAGCTTGTATGTGATGACGTCGGAATTTGGTGCGCAGTCGCAACTTGAAAAAATCGATATGATCGATTTTGCAGATTTGATTGCAATTAACAAAGCGGATCGACGTGGATCCTTAGATGCCCTTCGCGATGTGCGAAAGCAATACAAGCGCTCGCGAAAGATGTTCGATGCCGTCGACGAAACGCTTCCGGTGTTCTTAACCCAAGCTGCGCAATTCAATGACCAAGGTTGTAACGAATTGTTCTTTCGCCTGGTAGACACCCTTGAACAAAAACAAAAAAACTGGGCCTTGCCAAAAAGCTACAAAGAAAACCTGCGCGGAGCTCACCGTCAATTTATTGTTCCGCCAGACCGACAAAATTACCTGGCCGAGATTGCAGCCAGCGTTCGTCGTTACAAAAAAGAAACTGAAACGACAGCCAATAAAGCATCCCAACTGGGTGCCATTGAAAAAATAAAAACATTGCTTTCGAATAGCGACGCCGAAGGAATTTCTAAAAAATTGCAGACGGAAATCCCACAAGCTGATCTGCAAGCACTCAACAGCTGGGACGGTCTTGTAAAAAGCTACCAGCAAGACGAGTTTTCCTACGAGGTGCGCGGCAAAACCGTCAAGCAGCCCCTTGTGCACAAAAGCTTAAGTGGGCTTAAGATTCGCCGGGTAGTTCCGCCAAACTTAACTGATTGGGGCGATCGCCTGCGATTTTTGCGACTGGAAAACATGCCGGGATTCTTTCCTTACACCGCTGGTGTGTTTCCGTTAAAACGCACGGGGGAAGATCCAAAACGTATGTTTGCGGGCGAAGGCCCACCAGAGCGCACCAACAAACGTTTTCATTTTTTATCAAAAGAGGAACCCGCAAAACGTCTTTCAACCGCTTTCGACTCGGTGACCTTATATGGAAACGATCCTCACGATCGACCCGACATTTTTGGAAAAGTCGGCGAAAGCGGCGTCAGTATTTGCTCACTCGACGATATGAAGCGATTGTATGATGGTTTTGATCTCTGCGCGCCAAGCACGTCGGTCAGCATGACGATCAACGGACCCGCACCAATGATCTTGGCGTTTTTTCTCAACACGGCCATCGATCAGCAGGTGGAGAAAAAATCCAAGGAAATGGGTCGAACTCTTACAGAAAATGAGTTCAAGGATGTAACGGCCTTTGCACTTCACAACGTGCGCGGCACAGTTCAGGCGGATATCCTCAAGGAAGACCAAGGACAAAACACCTGCATTTTTTCAATCGACTTCGCTCTCAAAATGATGGGCGATATTCAGCAGTATTTTATCAACCAAAAAATTAGGAATTTCTATTCAGTGAGCATCTCAGGCTATCACATTGCCGAAGCCGGGGCTAATCCCATCAGCCAAGTGGCGTTCACGCTTAGCAATGCTTTTACGTTCGTAGAATATTACTTAGCCCGCGGAATGAAGGTGGACGACTTTGCGCCAAACCTTTCCTTCTTTTTCAGTAACGGAATGGATCCTGAGTACAGTGTGATCGGCCGCGTGGCTCGTCGTATATGGGCCATTGCCATGCGTGATTTGTATTCCGGTGACGATCGCTCGCAAAAGTTGAAGTATCACATTCAGACTTCGGGAAGGTCGCTGCATGCTCAGGAAATCGCATTTAACGACATCCGAACTACGCTGCAGGCGCTCCTTGCAATAAATGACAACTGCAACTCGCTGCACACGAACGCGTATGATGAGGCCATCACAACACCCACCGAAGAGTCTGTGCGCCGAGCTATGGCGATTCAGATGATTATCAATAAGGAATTCGGAATCGCGAAAAATGAAAATTCCATGCAGGGATCCTATTTCATGGAAGAGCTGACTGAACTTGTGGAAGAAGCCATACTCGACGAATTTATGCGCATCAGCGAACGCGGCGGTGTTCTTGGCGCCATGGAAAGTCAGTACCAACGTGGAAAAATTCAAGAAGAGTCCATGTACTACGAACATCTTAAACATTCAGGTGGGTTGCCGATCATTGGCGTGAATCAATTTATCGATCCAGATACGCTCAAGGATGGATACATTCCGCCAAAGATCGAGATGGCGCGCGCAAGCTACGAAGAAAAAAACCTTCAGCTCAATCGGCTGCATGCGTATCAGGAAAAAAACAAAGCTTCGGCAGAGCTTGAATTAAAAAAACTAAAAGATGCCTGTTTACGGGGAGAAAATATTTTTCAAGCCCTGATGTCGGCCTCACGCGTGTGTTCGCTCTTTCAAATGACCCAAGCCTTGTTCGAAGTCGGCGGCCAATACCGCCGAAACCTCTAACCCGGAAAATCCGGTGCCAGGTCCTGTTTAATCCGGCACCAAATTAGCAAAATTCCGCTAATTTGGTGCCGGATTAAACAGGACCTGGCACCGGATTTCGTGCCTGAAAGGTACCAAGTACCTTTCCCGGCGGCAGTGCGATATTAGAAAAACTAATAGCGCAAAATCCGGAGCCAAGAATTGGCACCAGTTAAGAGTTAAGGCCAAATTTTCGCAGATCTGAAGTGGTAGATACTTTTAACATTGGCTTTGAAAGAGAGCTCAGATTTTTTAGCGACGAGCAGAACTGTTCAACGGAAGGTAGGATGGACATGCGAATCAAGTTTCTGATAACCGTATTTTTTGGACTTCTTTTTTTGCTCGTTTGGACCGAAAGATTTCTGACGCGAAAGAAACATAATATTTCTGCGCCTCGCCGTGTTCTCCGAGGGCTGCATGATTTTTTTTGGAAAAAAAACAACCCACATTTAAATGAAAAGCCTGGTTCATGGACGGACGCAATTCCAGCTGTTTTGCTGTTTGCTGCTCTCATGACTTTCGTGTTCTGGGACAGCCTCGCCTAAAAGGTACCAAGTAGGCCTAGTTAAAAGGTACCAAGTACCTTTACCGGCGGCGCCAAGTACCTTTACCGGCGGCGGTGCGCTATCAAATTAGAAAATCCGGCACCGGAATTTGGTTTCTATTTCAAGAGGGCGTTGAGGTGCTCCCAGCGGCCGTAGAGTGCGTCGATAGATTCTTTTTTAGTTTGATAATCTTGTGTCGCTTTTTTACGATCGAGCGGCGACAAAGCTTGTTCGCTCATTTTGGCTTCTAAAACCAACAAATCTTTTTCGGCTTTTTGAATGGTTTCCTCAATCGTGTCGAACTCATGCTGTTCTTTAAACGATAACTTTTTATTTGAAGCCGACTTTTTGGCTGGAGATGTAGAAACTCCAGGGGCGTCAGCGACTGAAGGGGCGTCTGCATTGCCCTTAATCCACTCAGTCCATTGGAACACGTTTGCAAATTTTTCGATCTTATGATTTTTTTCGTCAATGGCCAAAATTTCGGTGCACACCTGATCCATAAAAAAGCGATCATGGGAAACTAGGATGACGGCGCCCGGGTACTCAGCCAATGCTTCCTGCAGCGAATCCAAGGTTTCTATATCTAAATCATTTGTAGGTTCATCCAAAATTAATACAGATTTTGCGCCCAACATCAATTGCGCGAGCAACAAACGGCTTTGCTCGCCACCTGAAATTTTTCCCACCGGAAGATCCATCTGGTCATTTCGAAAGTGAAATCGGGAGAGATAAGATTTCGCATAGACCGCTTGTCCTTGAAGTTGAACATAATCTCCATAGGGACAAATGGTCTCTAAAACGCTGAGCTCTGGGTTGAGGTCTTCTTTTTTCTGCGAAAAATACGAAAGCTCAATACCATCGGTGATCTTTATGACTCCGCTGGTTGGTTGGATCTCTTGCAGCATCAGTTTGATCAAACTTGTCTTTCCACTTCCATTTGCGCCAAGCAAACCCGTGCGCGCGCGACCGCCAAAGATGTGCGTAAAGTTTTTAAATAGATCTTTTTCGCCGCGTTTAAGGGAAACGTTTTCAAGCTCAATGATCTTTTTTGGGTTGTGATCCCTTTTTCCAAAGTCAAAAGTGACGACTTTTTCGCGCAAAACAAATTTTAGGTTTTGCACATCGTCTTTTAAATCATGAGCCCGATCAATGCGCGCAGTCTGTTTGGTTTGTCGGGCTTTGGCCCCGCGACGGAGCCATTCGGTTTCACGGCGAAGTGTGTTTTTTTGTGCAGAAAGCATCGTATGCCTGGCGCCAATCAAAGAATCCTTTAAATCTAAGAAGTCAGCGTATGTTCCGCCAAAGCGAATCAACCCTTCCGGATTTTTGATGTCTAAATCAAAAATCATATCGCAGGTGTTTTGTAAAAAAAGCCGATCATGGGTGATAATCAAGTACGCAAGCGCATCCTGGGTGGATAAAAACTCCTCAAGCCATTGAATGCTCACTACATCCAAATGGTTTGTTGGTTCGTCGAGTAAAAGTAAATTCGGATCTTTCATCAGTTCGCGAGCCAGGGCCACACGTTTGAGCCAACCTCCAGACAGATCAGATGTCGAGCGCTGGCCATACTCGGTTTCCTCTTCAAGCCCGAGTTTTGAAATCAATTCGTAGGCCCGCGCTTGGGAGGAAGCATCCTCGGGATGCATGGCGCTTGATAAAAGTGCATCGATCACAATTTCATCTTTTTGAAAAGTTGGATTTTGCTCAAGATACCCAACCACTAAAGACTTTGCAAAACTCACATCGCCGGCATCAGGTTTTATTTTTTGCGCAATGATCTGAAGCAGTGTGGTTTTGCCGGCGCCATTCGGTCCGATGAGACCGATCTTTTGCCCATTCTCAACCGAAAAAGTTATGTTTTTGAAAAGATTTTGAATTCCAAACGTTTTAGCAAGTTTATGTGCTGATATAAGTACGCCCACTTTACAAGACCTCTTTTTGCATATGTACAAGACTTCGCCCCGAAGTTTCTCCGCGAACCATTTTTTGACAATAACTCACTACCTGCGAGCGTCCCAGATCGACTGTTTTTACTTTAGTCCAATCGCAATTTTGCGAATTAATAGTGTTCCAAACTTTTTCGCGCAAAGGGCGCGGACAGGTTGCAGAACTTGTACCTAAAATATTTACGCCTCTTAAGATAAAAGGAAAAACCGTGGTTTGAAGTTTTTCACTCTGGGCAAGTCCGACAGAGGCCACACTGCCGTGGGGCTTTATCTGCGGGAGTAACTGCGCAAGCACCGTGCCGCCGACGTTATCAATGGCAGCCGACCATTTTGCGGATTCGAGCGGGCGAGATATTTCTGCCGGCGGAGTTTGCACAGAATCTGCACCCCACGCCATCAACATTTTTTGTGCCGAAACTTTTCGGGACCAGGCGGTTGTTTTGTAACCTTTTTGTTTAAGCATTAATAAACTCAAGCTTCCCACGCCGCCGGTAGCACCAGTGACGAGTACTGGAAGTTCATCTGCACTGAGATCATTTTTTTCAAGTTGATGAATAGCTAAAGCGGCAGTGAATCCAGCAGTGCCTAAGATAGCTGCCGTCATTAATGATAAAGTCGATGGCAGGCGAACAACCCACGCAGCGGGAACTGTGATCACTTGTCCAAGGCCCCCATCATGAGTTTCGCCGAGACCACAACCTGTGACCATCACTTCATCGCCTTCGCTGAATTTTACCGATCGGCTCTTGATGATAATGCCTGAAGCATCGATTCCCGGCACTAGGGGAAGCTGACGTAGAATTTTTCCTCGTCCAGTGACAGCCAGAGCGTCCTTGAAGTTAAGACTGGAAAAATGAACTTCAATTTGCACTTCGTCATTTTTCAGTTCAGGGGGAGTTTGTGGAACCCATTCACAGCTTATCGACGCGAAATCATCGGGAAGGCCTGAGATGTTTGAGGCTTTTAGGCACTGATACGATTTCATGACTGGCATCATACTCTCCAAGTCTGGACAAAACAACCAGGGCTTTGTATGGTGCGGAGGAACGACCTTGAAGTTATACTCTTCTTCGTGGCGCGCCGGTTTGTGCGACGCACCCTTGGCTCAAGTTAGTTCCAAAAAAATTGAGGTAAATAGTGTTTGAGCGATTATCGGAAAGACTTTTAGGCAGCATAAAACTTCTAAAGGGTCAAAAAAAGATCACTGAGGAAAACATCGAAGCAACGATCAAAGAGATTCGCATGAGTCTTCTTGAGGCCGATGTAAATTTCAAAGTGGTCAAAACATTTATTGACCGCGTAAAACAAAAAGCCGTTGGCCAAGAAGTTTTGAAGGGCGTCGATCCGGGCCAGCAATTTATTAAAGTGGTGCATGATGAGCTGATTGCTCTCTTAGGTGGGACAGCCACAGACCTACAACTCACAGGTCAGCCGAGCGTGATATTTCTGGTCGGTCTGCAAGGGGTAGGAAAAACAACCACGGCGGGCAAACTTGCACGTTTTATAAAAACCAAGCTTAACAAAAAAGTGGGGATGGCGTCGGTGGATATTTATCGCCCGGCTGCCATCGAACAATTAAAAACATTAGGTCGCGAGGCCGAGGTGCCGGTGTTCGATACCGACCCTCAGCAAAAGGTCGCGCGCACCGGGGACCAAATTAAAATTTGGATGAAAGAGCAACAGCTGGATGTTTTGCTCATCGATACCGCTGGTCGTTTGCAAATCGATGAAGAACTTATGAATGAGCTTCGCGATCTCAAAAGCACATTTTCGCCGCAAGAGGTGATTCTTGTAGCAGATGCAATGCTGGGACAGCAGTCAGTGAATGTGGCCGAGGGATTTCATCAACAGGTTGGTTTAAGCGGTTTAATTTTAACCAAAGTCGACGGTGATGCCCGCGGTGGAGCGGCTCTCAGCATCCGCGAATCCATCGGCGTTCCAATAAAGTTTCTCGGGATGGGCGAAAAACAAGGGGCTCTCGAAATTTTTCATCCCGATCGTTTGGCATCGCGCATTTTAGACATGGGCGACATTCTAAGCCTGGTTGAAAAGGCTCAGGAAGTGATAGATGAAGACTCCGCTAAAGAGTCAGCACGCAAGATGATGAACAACGAGTTCACCGTTGAAGATTTTCTTGCACAGATGCGCCAGATGAAAAAACTGGGCAGTATGGAAGGTATCCTCAAAATGCTCCCGGGCATGGGGCAAATGATGAAACAAATGAAGAATATGACTCCACCAGACGAGGAGCTTAAAAAAATTGAGGCCATCATCTGCTCGATGACTCCGCTTGAGCGGCGTGACCATCGCATCATTCACGGCTCACGGGTGGTGCGCATCGCCAAGGGCAGCGGAAACCGAGTGCAAGACGTGAATAAATTTCTAAAACAGTTTGAGATGGCAAAAACGATGATGTCGTCGATGATGAAAATGGGACTTGGTAAGAACGGCGGGGGCGGAATACCCGGGCTTGGAAAACTGCCATTTTAGTTTACCTAAATATAAACTATTTACAAACTTTTGCCTTTTATGAAGCAAACGACCCCGTTTTACACGTATCGTGCGGAAAAACCCGCCTTCAAATTGTTCTTGTTTGTTGATTATTAGCCGCATGAAAATAATTTCCCTATTTCTAACTGTTCTGCTCCTACAGGTGAGGCTCGGATCGATCAAATTTTCTTCTCAGCACCAGCTAACTAGAGCTAATTTATGGCAGGGTGGCGACAAATCTTTACGTCTGTTAAAAATTCCTCTTGCTGTCTATATTGAATCCAGGTAAATCCTGATACTAATTACAACAGTTGAGGTGTTGATGGTCGTTATTAGATTGGCTCGCTTTGGTGCAAAAAAGGTCCCTAAGTATCGCATCATGGTCGCGGATTCTCGTCGCTGGAGAAATGGGAAGTTCATTGAAAATCTTGGATATTACAATCCGAATCCTCAAGGACAAGACAAGAAGTTGGTATTCGATTTAAAGAAGGCAAAAGAGTGGGTCCTAAAGGGCGCGCAACCTTCAGATCGAGTTCAAACTCTTATTAAATTAGCTGAGACAAGCGCTAGCTAGAGCTTTTTTAGTGGGCGGCAAGTAAATTAATAGGGAGTATGTATGGGATTCGATCCTTCAAGCTTAAAAGATCTAGTAGACTTCATGGCAAGGTCACTCGTTGATCAACCAGATAAAGTGAGTGTTAACGAAGTTGCGGGCGAGCAAACAACCGTGGTTGAGTTATCGGTAGCCAAAGAAGATCTAGGAAAAGTTATTGGTAAACAAGGGCGTACGGCTAAGTCAATGCGTACCATCTTAAATGCGGCCAGCACTAAGCTGCATAAAAGAAGTGTTCTTGAAATTATGGAATAGGCTTAAAACCTAAAGTTATCTAAATAAAGGCGCTCATGGCGCCTTTTTTTTTATCCAAACGGCGATTCAATTATGACAAAAAACGAAGCACTTCGAATTATTGGAAAAACGCACTCTTCGCAAGGACTGCGAGGGCAGCTATTTGTCATGTTGAAAGCTGAAAATCCACCATGGGTAAAAAAGTGGAAGACATTGTATTTGTCAGTATCCGAAGAGCAGGATGTTTTGCTGGAGTACGAGATTTTGCAAAAAAAAGAACACAGCAAACAGGGGAAAACTGGCTGGGTTTTAAAACTAAAAAACATTGATGACAAAAACGCGTCTGATGCCCTTGAGAAAAAGTTTATCTGGATTCCGGAAAGTTTTTTAATTTCAAAAAAAGGCGAACAAATATTTCTTCGCGAGATTGAGAATTTTTTAGTTATTGATAAAGAACGGGGAGAGGTGGGACCAATTGTATCTTTCTCCTCAAACGGAGCTCAAGATTTGATTCAAATCAAAACCGCCTCTGGAACCTACGATGTTCCACTCGTTCAGCCGTTTATCGAAAAGATAGATTACGAGGAGCAAAAAATTTATATGGATATCCCCCAAGGTCTTTTGGAGGATTTGTGAAGTTTACGGTGATTTCGGCTTTTCCACAAATGATCGAGCAAGCACTTCAGTGGGGAGTTGTGGGGCGTGCTTTAGAAAAATTTATTTTTTCTTACGAGGCCGTAAATCCGCGAGATTTTACCACCGACGCGCATAAAACAATTGATGACCGGCCATTTGGCGGCGGCGATGGCATGGTCATGCTTTATGAACCGCTCTCACTGGTTCTTAAATCGCGAAGTGAATTTGCCGGTTCTAAAAAAATATACTTGTCTCCCGCTGGAAAGAAATTGGATGAGGCGATGGTCTGCAATCTTGCAAGAGTGGCCCATGTGACTTTGTTATGTGGGCGTTACGGCGGCGTGGATCAAAGACTTTTAAACGAGTACGACTTTGAGAATGTTTCGGTTGGTGATTATGTGGTGAGCGGGGGCGAGCTTCCGGCTTTGACTCTCATGGATGCAGTTGTGCGAAAGCTGCCGGGCGTTTTGGGAAATCAAGCATCGGCCCAGGAGGATAGCTTTGCAAGAGGTGGGTTTTTTGAAGCACCCTTGTTCACGCGGCCCAGCGAAAACTCCGCCGGCAAAGTGCCCGGTATATTGTTGTCAGGAGATCATAAAAAAATTGACGAGTTTCGGTTTTACGTTGGCCAGGGTCTCACTTTACAAGCCCGGCCAGAAACGCGCGCTCTACTGGATATTCTAAAGCTGCGCACGTTCTTACAAAGAATTTCTCCGGAAGAGCTTAAAGTTTTAGGCTTTCGTGAGGAGTTTACGAAGCAGGAGCTGGGGGTTAGTTTTGAAAACAAATGATTCTCCCGTTGAGTCCTCCGTCGATCTCGCGGTGGGGCTTGTTCACTATCCAATTTTGGACCGGGCGGGCACGACGGTGGCCACCAATGTTACGAACTTCGACATTCACGATATTGCTCGAGCCTGTAGAGTGTACGGGGTGAATGATTATTTTATTATCCATCCGTCACGCGAGCAGTTGATGTTTGTTTCGCGAGTTTTAGATCATTGGCGCAGCGGCACGGGTTCGCGAATGAATCCGAAGCGAAAAACGGCACTCGGTCCCGTAAAAACGGCCGAAAGCCTCGAGCAGGCCCTTGCTTTGTGGGGTAGAAAAGATGCTGCTGTTGTGGCCACACATGCCCGTGAGAAGGAAAAGTATCAAGGGTACACCT
This sequence comes from Bdellovibrionales bacterium, assembly GCA_043757265.1. GTDB lineage: Bacteria > Bdellovibrionota > Bdellovibrionia > Bdellovibrionales > JAGQZY01 > JANPLN01. The sequence continues at coordinate 30,383 of JAYUQP010000052.1, forward strand.
TCCAGGAGATGCGGGCCGAACTCCCAAAGAAACCGCATTTTCTGGTGTTTGGAACGGGATTTGGGCTGGCGGAATCAGTTTTTGAATCCTGCACACATTTATTGGAACCGATTCGTGGGGCTCCCCCCGAAGATTACCGGCATTTATCAGTTCGTTCGGCAGTAAGTATCTGTCTTGACCGCCTTAGGGGTGCGTGGTAGAAAACCCCCTTTGTTGACTCGACTTAAGGAGCCCAGATGACAGACTTGATTCAGCTTGCGGTAAAAAAATTCAATCCGACTAAAGCATTCCCTGATTTTCGTGCGGGTGACACCATCGAAGTGCACGTGAAAGTGAAAGAAGGAGAAAAAGAACGTGTGCAGCTTTATCGCGGCATCGTAATTCGTTTGCAAGGCAAGGGCGTTGCTCGCAGCTTCACTGTTCGCAAAATCTCTGACGGTATCGGCGTAGAAAGAACATTCCCTTTCGCAAGTCCATCTGTGGATAAAATTGAATTGATCTCAAACGGTCAAGTTCGTCGCTCGAAACTTTACTATCTTCGACGTTTGGAAGGTAAGGCTGCAAAAATTAAATCCGAGCTCGCAACGGCTTCTCAGCAAGTTTCTACAGTAGAAGAAACAGCAGCGCGTGCGGAAAAAGCCGAAAAAGCGATCAAGGCAAAAGCCGACAAAGCAGCCAAAAAATCTGCAAAACCGAAAAAAGCTTAATTTAAAATTTTCTAAAAAAATTATTTGTTCAAGAAAAAGCGCCCCGATGCGCTTTTTATTTTTACAGACACGCCTCAAGCTGCTTTTGCTTCTAACTCAAGCGTTCCACAGCGCTCTCGCCTTCCTACGGAGGCGCCTCAGTGCGCTTATTCTATTTTTATTTTAGCAAGCAGTTGTTCAGAATAAAAAGTTTTACGCGCACGTGCGTGAGGCGCGTCCCAACTAGTTCACTCAGTCAAAAACGAGATCCTTCGCCTTGCTAAGGATGACGGAGTTTGCAATCGCCTTCGGGTGATGACAGGTTCATAAAATCATCCTTAGCTGAAGTTGATGAAACCGTTGGTGCCCACTGAATCGGCAGAAAAGAGCTGCGGTAATTATTTGATTTCAAATTGTAAAAACCTTGTATTTTTGTTCGAACGAAATCTGAGCACTGTGCATCGACGGTTGATTGTCGTTCGTTTTTGCAGTTTGATCGTTGATCTTCTTGATCAACAGCCTTGGGGGACGTCGGTGGCAGTGCAAAAAAAATTCGCATATCCTATTTATAAGTGGCAACAGCAAACACCTCCAGTGGTCGGAGTCGACGAATCAGGGCGTGGCTGTTTAGCCGGTCCCGTCTACGCTGCGGCTGTGATTTTCAAAAAGAACGCTGATCCCACTTTGTACACCGACTCGAAACTTTTATCCGCTAGCCGAAGAAATCAACTTTTCGATCTGATTTACGAGCAAGCCTACGTGGGTGTGGGATTTGCATCCGTATTAGAGATAGAACAGATCAACATTCTCAAAGCTTCTCTTTTGGCGATGAAGAGAGCTGTTGAGAATTTGGCGATAGACAATAAAAAAGTACTTCCTGGAATTATTCTTGTGGATGGCAAATTCAAAATCCCGGGACTTGCTGAACCACAGGTGGCGCTGATAAAAGGTGAACTGCGCGCATCCCCGATTGCCGCGGCATCGATTGTGGCCAAAGTTTCACGCGATCGCTTGATGGATGAGATGCATGAAAAATTTCCTCAATACGCTTTTCTTCAGCACAAGGGTTACGCCACCCGCATCCATCGTGCGGCTATTAAAAAGTATGGGCCCACGTCACACCATCGACAAAGTTTTGCAGGAGTCAAAGAACACCTCGTGCGCTTCCCAACAGTGGTCCCGGCAAACTGAACACAAGGCTTTGCAATATTTTTTAAAGCAAGGCTTCACGCTCATCTATTCGCGCCAAAAAATGTTCACCATAGAAATAGATATCGTCATGATGTCGCCATTCGGAAACCTAGTGCTCATCGAGGTCAAATCGATGGCTAACGATTGGAGTCTCACAAACCGTGTAACCCCTCGGCAAAAAAAACGCCTCGAAACCTGCCGCACCCTCTGCGAAAACCGTTTCCAAATTCTCACAGAACTCCTCTACGTCTTCGTTTTCAAAGACGAAATCAAAGTCCTTCCCGCCTCAGAAATATAAAAAGTACCTTCTAATGCTTTTGGATGAGATGTATATCCAGATTCACAAACTGGTTCGAAATGTGGGAGATGCCTGCAAAAAGGACTAAATCTAAATACATAAATTGCAGGCGGAAAGCTGGCAAGAATGGCCATTATTTAGTAGAGGAATTTTGGTAGAGTTCTTGGAATTCTTTCCAAGAATATCCAGCGGATGAAGTCTGTGTATTTTAAAACGCCGATTGCCGAAGAACGGTTCGAATTCGGGCTATCGAAATTTGTCCGGTTCAGCAGGTTGAAGGCCTCGCTGCGGAATTCGAGCTTGAAGCGCTCGGTCAAGGAGAACTCTTTGTGCAGGCCGAAGTTCAGTACATCCACGCGCGGACCGCGAACGATGTTGCGGCCGGCATTGCCGAAGGGCTGGCTGCGGTCCGTCGGGATCGAGACGTTGGCCG
>JAYUQP010000053.1:0-32096 GCA_043757265.1 Bdellovibrionales bacterium
TTGGAAAACTAAATACGACATGAGCGACGCAGCCTTCGAGCAAGATTTGGATCGTTTGTGGTCCGAAGTTAAACCATTTTACGAACAACTGCACTGTTATGTTCGCGGCCAGCTAAATAAAAAATATGGCAACGCGGTGGTTTCGAACGAAGGCCCGATCCCGGCGCATCTTTTAGGAAATATGTGGGCGCAGTCGTGGGGAAATATTCGCGATGTGGTGGGCGTGGACGCTAAAAAGGCAATGGATATCACCCAGCTACTGAAAGATGCAAAGTACGATTCTAAAAAAATGGTGAACACCGCAGAAAACTTTTTTGTTTCGCTTGGAATGCCTGTGCTTCCTAAAAGTTTCTACGAACGCTCCCTATTTGACAAGCCCCGTGATCGCGAAGTTGTGTGCCATGCGAGCGCCTGGGATATCGACCTAAAAGATGATGTGCGAATCAAAATGTGTATCCTTATCGATGACGATAGCTTTCGCACAATCCACCACGAGCTGGGCCATATCTACTACTATTTAGCGTATAAAAACCAACCCATCCTTTTTAACGGCAGCGCAAACGATGGTTTCCATGAAGCTCTCGGCGACACCATTCAACTTTCGATCACTAGCAAGTATCTCTACGACATTGGCCTTCTTAAAAAGCTCCCAGCAAAAAATGACAACATCGATTACCTTTTATCAATGGCTCTCGAGAAAGTGGCTTTTTTGCCTTTTGGACTCTTGATTGATAAATGGCGCTGGAAAGTTTTTGATGGTTCGGTAAAACCCGACCAGTACAACCAGGCCTGGTGGGATCTCGTGCGCGAGTATCAGGGTGTTGTTCCACCAAACAACCGCCCGGGCGATGCATTCGACCCCGGTTCTAAATACCATGTTCCTAGTTTTGTTCCTTACTCGCGTTATTTTTTAGCGCACATTTTGCAATTCCAATTTCACCGCTCGCTTTGCCAGACAGCTGGCAATAAAGCACCACTTCATGAGTGCTCGATATACGGCAGCAAAGAAGCAGGCTCGAAACTTTGGAAAATGATGGAGGTGGGTTTGAGCGAACCGTGGCCAGTGGCCCTCGAGGCTATCACTGGACAAAAGCAAATGGATGCCACGGCATTGCGTGAATACTTCGCTCCACTTGAAAAATGGCTTCGCGAAAAAAACATGGGCCAAAAGTGCGGTTGGTAATTTCCAAATGCGTATCATCCGTCCCCGCTGCGTAGTTAAAGACATCTATGGGACGGTATCTTTTCATTTTCATTTTCGTTTTCTCTTTTTTGCCAGGGGCATCGGCAAAGGACTTGCAGTTTGATCTGTACGGTTTCTTGCTTGCCAATAGCACGATCGCTTCTGGAGGGGTCGATTCGCTAGGGCGTAACAACCTGGTGGCCTACAATGCGGCTGCAAACCCGGCTCTTGCTATCTTTCCGAGCCGGACAAGTCAGTCGTTTCAAGTTCAACAGTCACGGTTGGGCCTAAAACTGCAACTCGATGGCCGGGGCTTTTTTCACAGCTCGTCGTCGTATCAACCAAAGACATGGTCTGTTCTTTGGCGGGGGATATGCGAAAATTTTTAATACCGAAAATCTGGCTCCCTCTTATAGCTATGTGGCTGGAAGCCCGGTGCTGAATCTCTCAAATGGCGTTTCTACCGGCTATGGCATATTGCAAAATTCCACTGTGCGAGTGGGATACGAGTATTTTTTCAGAAAGAATATGACGGCATTTTTCGAAACGGCCCACCTTTCAACCCGCCATCTTTACGATCCCGCGGATCAGGGTCGTTGGTCCACCGATAGACAATCGCAAGTCTTTGAAATCGGCTTGAAAGTCGATTTATCTCCCTAATCGCTTCCGCTTCTGGAAATTTTGACTATTGGTCCTGCTTTCAGATGCTAAACAAATGTAGAATTTACGCCTGCCCTTGTTCGCCTTCGGCCAGTTTGTTAGTCCTTTTGTGAGCCCATGCTTTTCAAATCTGTGAGGACCCTATGACTAAAACATTTTTTGCCTTACTTCTTACTTCCCAAGTTTCGTTTGCCGCTGATTATTGCTTGTCGGTGCGTGGGAATGGCGAATTGATCGCCTCACATTGGGGAGCTATGGCCTCAGTGGTTGAAAAACTAGGACTGCCGAGGGCGCAAGCTGGAGGCAGCTCGGCTTCGATTTCAATTTTCCTCCTCGACGGTATTGCTTCAAGCCCGATGGTAAAACAACAGCCCGAGGCCGCGGTCTTTTTGATCAAGTCGCTCGAAGGAATTACATATTGGATTAAAAATCAAAAAGAATGGCAAGACTTTGCTTTGCTCGCCGCCGATGCTCAAAAATTGGGTTCGGCAGAATGGGCAAAAGACATTCATCAAACGTTTTCAAAAATGGACGAAACTCAAATAGCGTCGGCGCTTCAAGTGTTTTTTGACAATCTGGGACGTATCGAGAGCAACCTCGTGGTTGGACGGAAACTCAATTTGATCAATGTGGAAAGCTTTGCCCGGCTATCAGAGGCAGTGCGAGAGGTTCAAACTGCGCAAAATCCTTTGCACATTTCGGAAGCTTTAAAGTCAGCGAAGTTTTATGCCGGCGAACTTTACAAAACCTATGAAGTGTTTGGAAAGTTTAACGCCGAGGCGGATGATAATCTTTTCTTTCGCGCAGGCATTGTCAACTTTGACGGCCTTGCCCAACAAGCTGGGCGAGTTGCGGCGTTTTATGCAAATGCCACTCTCCAGAACAAAAACTGGCAGGATCTCTATGACACTTGCTCTTCCTCTCTCAATCAGAGCACTTGGTCGGAGCTCATCGAGTCCCAACCGCGATGCCAAAGTTTGCTAGAAGACGCCGTGGATAAATTTTTTCGCACCTCTGGCGAAGATTTTTCGCAAAAAACCATCGGGCAAACAATTGTGAGCTTTCCGATAACGTCTGTACTTGTTGATTCAGCTTACCGAGAAGCAAAAGTGGCCATGGACGAGTATCATAAAAAATTGGATCCAGAGTTTGGCAAAACATTTTCATTATCAAATTACGATGATGTGCGCTTTGGCTACTGGGGTACGCGCTTGGCTCTCAAAACGATCGCGCAAAATTTGGAATACAAAGACGCCAAAAGCCGACGATTTTTGGCTCTTAACGAGGCGAACTGGTACGAGGCTCTCAGGCTTTCACCGGCAGAGCCTGGGTTATCGGCTCTTCGCGAATTTTCAGCCGGCAGAAAAACATATCTTTCGGCGGGTGGTTGGCCTGATCTCACTCCAACGCTTATTTTAAAAGCGTATGGCTGCACAAACATTGTCCATATCACTCGTCGAGGTGGAGAAAGTCTTTTTGCTCAGGGGGTTGCAAAACGACTTCTTAATCTCGATCGCGACTGGAGCCTTTTGCGAACCACACCCGAAACCTATCAGGAAAATTGGGTGCTCAACAACTTGGGGGACGGCTCCGATTTAAATAGCAATTGGGCACGACTTTACAACGTAGCTAACGACGACAGCTCCTACGTCAAATCCCTGCGAACTGCGGATGCCATTTTATGCACAGATTGGAATCAGTTTGCCATTACTGATGGGCCCTCGGCCATGATCGCACATGCGTACACGAGCCCATTTTATGTAAACAGAGATGGCGGCTTGTATTCGCAGAACAATTTGCTGCAACCACAATTTAATCCCAAAGAAAATAACCCTGCTGGTTATCCTGAGTACGTAGGCTGCCAGCCTTAAATTCAATACCGCTCAGGATGACGGAGATGCGTCGCTTGGGACGACAGAGCCGATGTAACTACCACTGAATCGGAAAGTAATCCTTTAGAAATTTGCCACTCCAGTGTTGCCCGGTCAGGATGCCATCGAAAAATGGATCGCAAACGCGAGCAGCTCCGTCGACGATGTCGAGCGGCGGCTGAAAGTCGTGCACTTGAGTTTTACGGGCTGCAAGCTGAGCTGGGTCCTCGTCTGTCACCCATCCTGTATCTACAGCGTTCATGTAAATGCCGTCTTTGGCAAGCTCACTTGCCGACGTGTGCGTGAGCATGTTGAGAGCTGCCTTTGCCATGTTGGTGTGCGGGTGGCGATCTTCTTTATGAAAACGATAAAACTTACCTTCCATTGCAGTCACGTTCACAACATGCTTTTTACCAGTGTTGTCTTTTCGCATGAGTGGCAATAAACGACTGCACAAAACAAAGGGTGCCACGGCGTTGACGAGCTGCACTTCGAGCATTTCTGGCGTGGGAACTTCGGCCAATCGATAGCGCCAGCTGTTTGTTTCGCGAAGATCTACCTGTTGAAGATCTGCATCCAACTCCCCTTTCGGGAAAATTTCTTCCACCTTTAGCGAGTTGTCATACGAGTACGGAATTTGCGAAAGTTTTGCCGAGGCTCGAAGCCCGATTCCCGGTCCCTGACCATGCCACTGCACAGGAAGTTTTGAATCCGATTCCTCACCGCTGAATTGATTTAGCTGAGTCTTACAGTTTTCATGATCCTCAAGAAGTGCCTGCACCCGTTTTGGCAGTTCTGCAAGCAGTAGTACTTCACGATCCATCATGTGCGCATAAAATCCCGGCGGTCGTCGCACTGTCTGAGCGGCATTGTTGATAAGGATATCAAGGCGAGGCAAACGTTGTTCCATGTAGCGCGAAAATATTTCAACGCTGGGAGTGTGGCGCAAATCCAAACCATGAATTTGCAAACGATGTCCCCAGTCAGAAAAATCCTTTTCCAGCGAAAAACGAAACGCCGAATCACGCGGAAAACGCGTTGTTGCAACAACTTGAGCGCCGGCTCGCAACATCATCAAGGTGACATGGTACCCAATTTTGAGTCTCGACCCCGTAATCAGCGCCACCTGACCGTCAAGCGAAGCAGATTGGAATCGTTTTTTGTAATTAAAATCTCCACAGGACGTACACATAGAATCGTAAAAGTGATGAAGGGCCGTGTACTCTTCTTTGCACACATAACAGTTTTGCGGCTTCGTAGTGGTTTCTGAAAATCGATCCGCCGGGCTTGGCAAATATTTAATTTCCTCAGGCGCCACAAAAATTTTGTTCAAGCGCGCCTGCCGAATGCCAGTTTGTGCCCTGGCCATTCGATTTTTTTTGGATTCCCTGTGGCGCAGTTCCCGGTCTAAATCAAGATTGCGTTTTTTCATTTCGATCTTGGCAGGGCGAGACAACCTGCCGGCAGCACGCATCAGCTCAATGTGCGCCTCTGGACCAATATCATGCAGTTGCGTGCTGTGATTCGAAAAGTGTTCTAAGATTTCAACACACTTTCGCACATCATTTATATCAAATTTAGCACTCTCTTTGTTCACAGCAATCCCTTTCGGGGAATCTCTAAAAAAGCATTTTCAAACAGAATATAGAACCACCAGACTTGAGATACTCCGAAGTCTCAATGGGCACAACCTTAAACCCGCTCTCTCGCAAAAGTTGCTGAGTTTGCACGGCCCCAGCCTCGACTAGTACCGATTGCCCATCCAGGGAACACGCATTTGCAGCCAGGTACTTTACGGCTTCCGAAGTTGGAACGCGGATGAGGTTTTTGAATTTCATTTTTAGTTTATCCATAGACTCCGCAGAAAAAGCCTCTGGGACTACTAACGCCGAATCGCGGTTTAAAATGCAAAGGGCCGTATCCAAATGGTAAAACTTTTCATTAATAAGCTTTAAACGAATGATCGGAGCCTGGGTCACCTCCGCAAGCCAATCGTAGATCGCCTCGTCAGTTCGAAAGCCGTAACCGCCAAAAACTTCTCCGGTCTCATAGCTCCAAAGAGCATCGCCCATACCCTCAAACGTCAACCCTTCAGGTACTTCATATGTCTCTGTGTTGTTGTGTAAACTTCGCTGTTTAAAGTAACCCACTTCTTGCTGGCGAAAGGCAGATTTCATTCGACTCATTACAAATTGCAATCGGTCTTGTTTGTAAAACGGAAAACTTTGATTGGCCGCAAAAACCATATCTGGAAGTTCTGCGACTCCATCCACAACTTCAACTTGCAGCCCATGGCCTTCGAAAGTCTTGCGCAATAGTTGCCACTGTATTTTTGCTACATCGCACTTCACTGTTTGGAGCTTCCCCGAAGCATCAAGCATGTGCGGATTGATTGCATATTGAATTTCAAAATAATCTGGCGACACCATTAATACATTTTTAGGCCACATGAAAACTCCGTAGGCCAAAAGGTTAGACAGGTTTAAAGCTTTATTCAAGTCAGGGGATTATTTTGGCTTCATTTCACGTGCACACTCCACTTGCATAATCCTTGCTAAACCCCTGAAATATCGAAATAATAGGCGCTCGGAGAAATTTTAACAGCCTCCCCCAATGGCTGTAGCTATTGGCCGTAGAATCGGATAAAACTACGCCTCTCGGTAAAGATCTTTAGAGGAGGACGGATGACAATCCAAGTTCCATCGGCGGTTCGTAGTGCCCACGTTAAAAACTGGGTGCAGGAAATGGTCAATATGTGCGAACCACAGTCGGTGTACTGGTGCGACGGCAGTGAGGCCGAATACGATCGTCTTTGCGCACAGATGTGCGAAAATGGAACCCTCCGCAAGCTCAACGAAACTCTCCGACCCAATAGTTATTTAGCACTGTCTGATCCCGGCGATGTGGCGCGTGTGGAAGAACGCACTTTTGTTTGCACTGAACATAAGGAAGATGCGGGGCCCAACAACAATTGGATGGCGCCTTCTGAAATGAAATCGACGCTTACAAAAATTTTCAAAGGCTGTATGCGCGGCCGCACGATGTATGTAATTCCGTTTTCTATGGGCCCTCTTGGCTCGGCCATCGCCCAAATCGGCGTCGAAATATCAGATTCTCCTTACGTAGTAACGAACATGAAGATTATGACTCGCATGGGAGAAAAAGTTTGGAATGTTCTTGGCGAAAAAGATTTCGTTCGCTGCCTACACAGCGTTGGCAAACCCCTCGAACTCGGCCAGCCTGATGTAGCGTGGCCCTGCAATACAGAAAAATATATTTCGCACTTTCCAGACGAAAAAACTGTGTGGTCATTTGGCAGTGGCTACGGAGGCAATGCTCTTTTAGGAAAAAAATGTTTTGCTCTCAGACTTGCATCTAGCATGGGGAAAAACGAAGGTTGGCTTGCTGAACACATGTTAATTATTGGCGTTGAGCAACCAAACGGAAAAAAACATTATGTGAGCGCCGCTTTTCCAAGTGCTTGCGGAAAAACCAACTTCGCAATGATGCGCCCTCCGGCGGCGATGGATGGCTGGAAAATCACTACAATTGGCGATGATATCGCATGGCTTAAGCTTGCAAAAGATGGCCGTCTCTATGCCATCAACCCCGAAGCGGGATTGTTCGGTGTGGCGCCAGGTACATCGAGTGCAACAAATCCCAATGCCATGCTCTCGGTTCGAAAAAATACAATTTTTACCAATGTGGCGCTCACAACCGACGGAGATGTTTGGTGGGAAGGGATGACCGAAGTGGCCCCCGAAGGTCTTACGGATTGGAAAGGCCAACCGTGGACCCCCGGCAGCGGGCACACGGCGGCGCACCCCAACGCGCGTTTTACTGCTCCCGCAGAACAGGTTCCTTGCCTGGATGCAAATTGGGAAAACCCAGAAGGGGTTCCGATCTCTGCGTTTATTTTTGGTGGACGCCGACCAACAACAATTCCTCTCGTTTACGAAGCTTTCGACTGGGAGCACGGCGTTTATATGGCAGCCACTCTCGGATCAGAGACCACAGCCGCAGCCGTTGGCAACGTGGGACTTGTGCGACGCGATCCATTTGCGATGCTGCCTTTTTGTGGATACCACATGGGCACCTACTTTCAGCACTGGCTCGACATGGGCAAAAAACTCTCAAAAGCTCCAAAAATGTACAGTGTAAATTGGTTTCGGAAAGACGCCGACGGAAAATTTATGTGGCCAGGGTTTGGCGAAAATATTCGCGTTCTCGCTTGGATGATCGGCAGAGCCGAAGAAACTGCCCATGCTGTTGAAACACCTATCGGTTGGATGCCCTCTTTTCAGGATCTTCCGCTGGAGGGGTTGACCAGTATTGATAGCTATAAGTTTTCCGAAGCGATGAGCTTGCAGCGAGAAAAATGGAAAGAAGAAATCCTTTCCCACTCGCAACTCTTTGAGAAGCTACAGAGTCAATTGCCACCCGAAATTCTTGGCATTCAAGAAAAGCTTTTGCGTCGCTTTGATTTCCAGCCCGAAAAATTTTTAGAAGCCGAAAGCCCGACTGCAAACTAAATCGGTCCCGAAAAAATAAAAAAGGGTTGCAACCAACTGCAACCCTTTTAAAACTAAGCTTCCTGCAAATCTCCGACTAGAAAGATCCAGCGTCACCGCAACGGGCAATTGCGTAAACGTGCGAGCCAAGATATCGATTGTTTTCTACACTGTTTCTGTAGAATTTAACTTCGAATGCTGTTGGAAACTTTGCAGTGTAAATTTGTGACTGTACACATTTTGCATTGCCACCGTAATCTTCCGCTTTTGATTTGCTGGAAAAAGTTGCGGTTTTGAAATCTTCATCATCTCCACCTTTTGCAGACCAGAGGGCACACTTTGTATCAGTGTAGTTAATTTTCGTAGAAAGAATTTGATAATCCTGATCTGAGCAAAGGCTAGCTGGGTTGGTATCAAATAAATCTTTTGCTTCCCAATAGCTATTAACAGTCACAGATTTCCCATCGTCGTTTTTACCAGTCCACTGAACGCAATATCCTACTGGATTTTCTGTGCGAACAGATGTTCCATCGGTGCAAAGGTCTGTAGGCTTCATCCATGTGCTTGTGCCAGGCATTTGAATATTCATAATTTGTTGTTTAAACCCAGAAGCAAACGCCTCTTGTGCTGACATTGCGGCAAACTTAGCCTCCGCCTGTTGTTGTTTGTCATCTTTTGCAAACGCATTGCTCACACATACACTTAAAATCAGTGCAACGACTACTCTCATATGATTCTCCCTTGTTTTCCAATCCGGACCATCCAGATTGTTGGATCATGAAGTACTGAGCAAACCGGGTGGGGTCAAAAAATCCATACGTTGAATTGTAAAAAATATCGTTAAAATAGTATGTGACGAAGTCTCCAACCATTTACATTGAATTGAGGATAATGACGAACTCGTCATAATTCAGTTTTACTAAGATGGCGTCGCCTTCTGTCAGGATTTGATTACCGTAACATGTCTTAAATTGAGGCGTTTTGGTGTCTTGCTATTGGTCAGAAAACCTAATTAAACTATAATTAAAGATGTCCAAGGGGGATTTATGCGTTGGCTACTTTTAATTCCGACTCTCATTGTCTGTGCAATCCTTTTTCAAAATTGCGGTGCACCCTCTTCGAGCCTAACGCCGACTTCCAGTATTAACGATCCGATCAATGATCCGAATTCCCAGCCTCCAGACAGCGTTCCCCAAGTCGCTACAATCGATACTTATGGAAAAGTTTATTATTACCTAGGCGGTTCAAAAGGCGTGATTGTTTGTTTTCACGGTGCTGGCGGCAGCGCCGATGGGTGGACGAAGACCGAAAAATTAGCCTACCTCGAAGACATGCGAAAAAATAATTATTCGTTTGTGTGCCCCAGTAGTTTAAATCAAGTGGACGGCCAGTGGTCCGTAACCAACAGCACCGCAAACGTAGACGTTATAAACGTCGACGCCCTCCTTACGCACTTTGCGGTTCCTGCTCAACAACCACTATTTGTCATCGGACATTCGAACGGGGGCGGCTTCACCTCGCGCTACGCTGTGTACTCGGCTCGAAAAGCGCAGATCAAAGCAGTTCAGATTTCGAACGCAGCAGGGCTTGGGCAAATTCTTTCGAGCAATTTGTACAACGTGCCCACGATTTTTAACTACGCCACTTGCGACGCATTCATTAACGAAGTCGACGTACAAAATAACGCTGCAGTTTTAAATAACAAGACACCGCCTGTTCCAACAATCCTCAATGACATGACCCTGAATTACAGCGGCGGCGATACCAATTGCCACGAATTTTTAAATGCCTCATCTACCGTCCTTTCGATGTTTGATAGCTTTGCTTCCACATCTTTGAATTTTTTTAGAGCTTCCTCACCGTTATATGGCGACACTTCTATCAAAAACGAAGGCGACGGGGTTGGTATTGATTCCGCGGGGAATGTTTTCATGTCTGGTCCATTTAGCGGAATGCGATCTTTCGCCGGCCTCACCCTTACAAGTGTGGGCCCACAGGACGCATATATTGTAAAATTTGATTCCAAAGGCCAGCTCCTGAAACACCTTATTGTTTCTTCTCCAAGTATGTCAGGGGTTGAAAATATTTTTGATACGATGGTGGATAACGAAGGAAATGTTTATATCAATGGTTCGTTCTCCGAGACCTTGACCATCGGCAGCTACACCCTGACCAAAAATGGAACCTCTGAACATTTTCTAGCGCGTTTAGATAACAATCTCAACGTTGTATGGGCCAAACAATTCGGCGGTACTGGCAACGACGGCGGTAACGAGATTGCCCTTGCCGACAATACAACCCTCGTTGTCACTGCGATGTCCGATAGTGCAAATTATCACAACGGTGTTGGTGTCACGACAGGCGACGGCAAAGACGGTTTTGTTTTGCGCGTGAATGCAGCTGATGGGGTCGTAAAAAATATCTATAAATTCGGCGGGGCAGGTCAACAGCAAATAAGAGCTATTGCTGCGGATAAAATTGGTCGCATGGTCGTCGGATTGGAATTCTACGGAACAGCCACTTTCAATGGGACGTCCGTCGTATCAACAACTCAACTGCCTGTTCCTCCAAGTTGCACCCAAACGCGGGATTGCGTTGACGGTGCACTTTTTTATTTTGAGGTCGGTGGCAGCCTCCTATGGCACAAATCCGTAAAGTCGGCGACTTACGATAACTTTCGGGCTGCCGGTATAGACAACCTCGGAAATGTCTACGCCTCTGGTGTTCACGGTACCGGTGCACGTATTCTTTCGAATGGAGATTCGGCATCGAACAATACCGAGCTTGCGAACCTTTCCACCTCGCAGCCCGTGGATCAGTTTGTAGTCAAATACAGCTTGAATGGGACATTATCTTGGTACCGCCGTTTCGGAAGCTCGAGCCCTATGGCTTCGCTCGTTGGCGGAGAGCTCGAAGTTTCGGAAGACGGACGCGCTTACGTTTCGGGGGGCTATCGCGGTCGAGCCTCGCTTTACAATCAATCGGGGGTTCTATTGAAAGTTGTCGCTGATACAGGACACACCCGAGATAACATGCTTGTTTCGGTTTTCGGTCCTACCGGATATTTGCAGGAATCCCTCTATTACCAAGGCACTGCAGGTGCTGGTAATACTGTGGGCAACTCCGCAAGCGCTGTGATCACCACCCGCCACATTGATAATAAAACCTACCTCGCGCTAGGTGTCGTGCTCGAAGCAACTGGCAACTTGGAAATCAAAACGAACAGCTCAACCTATCCCCACGTAACGAGCCCGAGCACCCGCGAGTTCAGTCTCTCTCTTTTTACCAAGTAAATTCTAGGTTCTGATAACCGACCCTAAACGGCAGATCCTTGAATTGCGTCAATGAAGTCTTTTTTTCGAACAGGCTTTGTCATAAATTGATTTACTTTAAAATTCTTTGCACGCTGAGCCGTTTCTTCTGTGGAATCAGCACTAAGAATGATAACTCGTGGCGGTTTTTGCGTGTCTGACAAATTGGATAACAATGTAAAACCATCCATTTCTGGCATTTGTAAATCGGTGACCATCACATCGTATTTTCGCTGCCCCAAATAATCCTGCAGTGCTGAAAGCCCGTTGTTAGCATAGTCCACTCGCCAGTTCTTTTTTTGCGCCAAGTACGCTTGAAATAAAATTCTGTTCGAAGCATCGTCTTCCACTATAAGAACCGAAAGGGCTGGCTCTTCTACTTCGGCCAATGCCGCTCCACCCACTGGTCTTTCATCATTTGAAAAGCGTTTACTATCAAGCATCTCAAACATCAATTGCGGCAAGAATAATCGATGCGAGATAGTTTCGATTTTTTTATCCAGCCAAAAGTGCTCTTTAGGTCTCTTTGGATCAAAATCGAAAACAAATAGTTTTTGGCGCACCAGGCTGTTCAAACGTGCAATCACCACGCTTTCGGCCATATCTACGTCCACAAAAGCAAACTCATAATTTTCGTTCAAAGAAATCTCGGCGAGATCGGTTTTGAAGATAACCTCAAGGTTCAAACATTTATTGTAATCTTGCATGATATTAAGAGTTTTCTCGTCACGACTGAGGAATAAGATTTTCGATCTTAGCGTTTTAGCCCTTGCCAGATAAGCCCCGGGCCAAGTTACGCTCTGGATATCAATAATTGGAATCTGTACTAGGAACACCGACCCTTCTCCCAACTTTGATCGCACCTGAACATCACCTTTGAGTCGTTTCACGATCGAGGCCACAATTGATAATCCAAGCCCTACTCCTTTGCTTAGATTGGCCCCCTTTTGATCGACTTGAAAAAATGATTTAAATATATGTTCCAAATTATCATCCGCTATCCCGATTCCCGTGTCTGACACCTGAATGGATAAAAAACTGTTCGAGCCGCCGCTGCCTTGCACATCAACGTTCAACTCGACAGCTCCTTTTTCAGTGTATTTCACGGCGTTCATAAGGAGGTTGATGATGATCTGTTTCAGACGAGCGTGATCAATAAACATATGTCGCGGCACTTGCGGTGAGATCTTGCAATATAGCTTGATGTTTTTTTTCATGGCAACTTCGTTTATGGCAAGACAGGCCTCGGCGATGACATCCAAAGTATCAACCTGCGTCGGCTTGAAGATAACTTCCTTTAGATCAATTCGCGTCATATCGAGAATGTCGCTAAGTAGACTTAAAAGGTGCCTTCCGGATGTTCGAATCGACTGCAAGTAATGTGTCTGCACTTGAGTGAGAGTGGTCTCTTCGAGTAGGTCCGTCATGCCTAGTACAATGTTAAGCGGCGTCCTTATCTCATGACTGATGCTTGCTAAAAATCGGCTTTTTGCAATGGTCGCCTGTTTTGATCGCTCGGTCTCCACCTTCAGTTCTTTGGTTCGAAGATGTACCAGTTCCTGGATTCGAAAGTTTCTATCGGTAAGATAAAATATTAAAAACGCGATAAACAAGATTGTGGCACTAATAAAAAACAATAGTATAGCACGATCCATGTTGATGAACTTTTTGTTTTTAGCTGCATAAACTGCAATCACAAAGTTTTTCTTAGGCGAAAACTGCGTTTCGTAATCAAGCTTGAAAAAATCTGAACTAAACGTGTGAATTCGCTGTGACTGGGTCAATGAAGTGACTTTTTGTATTTCAACATTCTCGTCGCTTTTTTCGATGAGCCAGAATGATTTATCCATCTGCTGTTCAATCGTGATTATAAATGAACTGTGTTTGGGTAAGGCCTCATCGAAAAGATCCTGCGCCTGACCGGTCAAAACATAAAAGTAATTTTTATCTTCTTTGGATCGGTTAATGATTACATAAAGAATGTAGTCGCCTAAATTCACAAAAAATTGCTTTTGACGATCTCCGTCCTTAATCATTTCCCTGATGGCTTTTTTGTAAGCCTCGGTTCGCACATTTTGCTTATAATCAACTGGCACGGTTTTTTTGTTGGGCGCTACTATCCGAAACAGGCGGATCATATTCAGATGATCCGGAGCACTACTTGAACCGAAAGGAGACGTATTCCTTAACACAGAAAACGTACCAAAAATCGTATTGTCAAAAACGGTGTGGACCACCTGCTGGTTCGTGGCACTTTTAATTTTTTTAATCTCTAAAAAATCTTCCAAATTTTGGGTCTTAAGAACATAATTCGCCATGATCAAATCGAGATTCATCGCAATACTTTTAGACTCTATTTGGGTCTGAGATTCTAAGTGTCTAAGCTCGACGCCTTTTATGTAGCGGAACAACAGAAATACGAGCAACGATCCCAAACCCAAAATGAGACTTGCGTAGAATAATCGATTTTTATAAAAGTTTAAAAACCCCTTCATAGCACCCGTCTCGTCAATGTTTTTTGAACACCCAATTCTCATCGACTCATATCGCTTCTAACATAATTATTTTTATGAAATGTGGAGAAAACTTCACAAGAGAACTGTACTTAATAAAAAGTTATGAAGTATAATTAATCGATGTCCCAGGGTGATGACAAAAACGAAAATTTCCTTGAACTTTTTCAGTCCGAATGTGTCAAAAATGACCTTCTCGATGAAAAAAACTTTTTGCAGCTCTATTCCGAAGTTGGGGCTGATGTTCTTGCTGAGATCGTAATGTCTTATAGTAACACCTTGGATGAGAGCTTCTCCGGACTCCGCTTGCTTATCAACTCGCCCAACTCAGAAAAATCCTATCGACTTTGTCACAAACTAAAAGGTTCTTCACAACTTGTTGGGTTTTTAAGCCTCGCAAAGATCTGTGAACAGGTATGTGCTGATCATAAAAATCATAATAGGACTGTGGAATTGAACTTTTTAAAGCAGATTTTAGACCAAATTGCCGCAATTAAAGAGGCCATTATCGTTGCGCAAAATCCATAATTATAATTACTTGATTACAATTTTATATCCGACGCCAATCACTGTTTCGATTTTGACATTTGACGCTGAAATTTTCTTCCGCAAATGACTTAGATGCGTATCGACAGTGCGTTCGGTAATGTTTGTGTTTACCGGCCATACCGCATTGATAATCTGCGTGCGTGAAAGAATAAAGCCCGGTTTGGCGGCTAGTGTGCAAAGAATTTTAAATTCAATGGGAGTGATGTCACTGACCTCGTGATTTGTTTCGCTTAAGGTGAGAGTCATTTTGTTGGGGTTGACTTGAATATTCCCAACGAAAAAATTGACAGCACTTTTGGTTTTACTTTTCTTTAGTTTTGCCTCGACCCGCGCTCGAAATTCTTTAGAACTAAACGGCTTGCAAATATAGTCGTCTACCCCTAGACCGAATGCCGCAATTTTACTCATTTCCTGCGAATCCGAGGACACGATGAAAACTGGGACACTATAGCGGCTTTTATTCATCAGATTGAGCTCCGATAAGAAATGAATACCGTTTCCGTCTGGAAGTGAGATGTCTAGGAGTAAAATGTCATAGTGATGTGATGAATTTTGTAGGAGGTTACGGGCTTCAGAGATGCTTCCTGCAAAATCTATAAGCATCTCGCTCAGCGCTGAGCGGATGAAAAGTTGGTATTCCTGGCTGTCTTCGATACATAAAATTCTATCCACATCCTCAGTTGTACGGTGTTTTGATGAAATCTTCAATTCATTTTAAAACTCTCATAAAACTAATGACCGATAATTATTTTAAGTAATTCAGTAGGAGGGAAGAAAATGAACACTACATCGCTCGATAGCACCGCCGAGGACATCACCACGTACTCATCGTCAAATCCAGAACTCATCAGGCAGCACGCCGAATACCATGTGCTTATCATGGAAGATGACCTTACCTTTAAACCCTTTTGGTATAAGGCAGTTCACCAAGTCTTACCCCACGCTCATATCGAATGGGTGGCTAGCGAAGAAGCAGCCGAAAGGCGAGTGAAGCGAATGACGCTTGAGGGGAAAAAATACGATATTATCATTGCAGATATTTTTCTCGCTGGACGAAGAACTGGGATTGATCTTTGGACCCGTTTTAGCGAAGTGGCCGACGAATTTCTGTTTGTCAGCAGTTTGAGCGAAGAGAAATTCAACAAACTCATCCAGTCCATAGAATTTAGCTATCCCGTCTATTTGCAAAAACCTCTGCGACTTGCAGACTGCGTAGACATGATAAGCCAGCTGGTTCTAAAAAATTAAACTTGAAATAAATACCGAAACCCGACATGGAGGTCTAACATGACAAAAACAACGATGACGAAACAAGCCCCAAATTTATTACACATATATATTGATAGCCAGACCGAGGCTATCGCCCACTACTCGCCCGGCCCATGTCTTGTAGAATTTAAGGTGAAGAAAACCTTAGGGGAATATCAGGTGAGTTTGCGTTTTGTGTGTAACGATTTTGCGGTTTATCTAACGCACCGGAATTGGAGTCCGTTTAAATCCATCGAGCTTTTAACTTTGCGCCTTAAAGAGCAGATGCTGCAAAAATTCTACGAGCGCTACGCATACGCTTAGTTGGTGAAAGCCGCTTGATTGCTCGGAGCAACTTACTGCGAATGTAAAAATTAGATCGAGCGTAAATATGTCACGACCATCCCACCACCGCATGTCTGGAAGTCTGTATCTGGCGTGTAAATAGATTTGATCTGCAAGCCGTCGAACGATAATAACACATAGAAAAATTCAGCCGCTTCCACCGAGAAAGCGAAGAAACTCCAGTTGTCGCCGTCAATTCCGTGCTCAACAAGAGAATATCTTTGGACGATTACAACCCCACCCTCGCTCGCTTGCTTTTTCACAAGCTCAATTCCATCTTTTTCCTGTGACTTAATTTCTAGATAGTACTCAACATTCACACTGCTAGATGGAATTATTAGGGCATCGAAATTTACGGCGCTTCCATTGTCACAAGCGATTCTATCAGACACGTAGGCTTGCTGAGCGTGGGAAACCAAAGTTGTCGAAAAGATAAACAGAGCGAGTATAATTTTCATGAATTCCTTTTTAAGTCTAATAAGCTTTGTATGACTAGCGCACATTCTCAATGAGCAATTAAAGTGCCAAAAATTGTCGTTCAATCACGTGAATTCCAAGAAACGTCACTCGTCGTTGTTTGTATTCCCTTTTATCACATTAGGCCAGGCACTTCATCTGCAACAAATAGTTACGAGGATGAGGAGTTGACCGTATGTTGTATCCTAAAAACATTCTTCTTATTTTAATAATAACATCTTTAGTAGGCCTGATGGCTCCAGCCGATGTTCGCGCTCAATCTGCTTCTGTGTCTCAAACTATCGACAGCTGTCCTGTCAATGTTGATTTCAACGATGAAGAACGTCTGGCTTTACGGCTATTTTTGATCCGTCTTGGCGGTCTCGAGCGATTTTATGGAAAAGATGAATTCCAAAGACGGCTTAACACAGTTTTAAGCACTTACTTTCCGGATAAGACCGTCATTGAAATTTCTCCGACTTTCTACGAGCGAGTAATTCATTACGTTGACCAGCAATATCTTTGGAACGACATCGAAATGACCATTGGGAAAAATGACCCGCAGTGGTGGCGCGATTTTAAACCATTGATGATCAATGTGACCCAGCACCACTATTCACTGCGTCCGTTTCAAAAACAAAAACTAAAAGAGGTGACCGAAGCAATGGTGGATCGGATCACTGCGCTTACAGCATCGCAAATGCGTAAGCGAGGACTTACGCAACACGAAGCCGACATCATCAAAGCCCGCACCGTGAAAGAACTTGAAGAAGTTTATATGTACATAGATCGCTGGGAACAAATTAACCAACAGATTATGCAGATGAGAGTGAATAACACCATCGGAAAAATCCTCATGATTGGTCTTGCCATAGCTCCGGGCGGGCTTCTTATCGGAACAACGATTCGGTCTGCGGCTATCATAGCAAAAGCCAGTCAGTACGCTGCTTCGTTTGCGACCGATGCGGTTGTTGCCGCTCGATTAGGCCGCACGGGTCAGATTTTGGCCGGCGCCGGTTTAGGTGCAGTGGGTGCTCCTGCGGGTTTGATGGTGACTGATATTTCTTCCATGCTTCTTGAAGCAAATAGAAATAGTCGAAACAACGACACGCTTTACCTCTGCGAACTGAATCGGCAAATTCAAGGATTTCGCGAGCGCGGAGTTGCACCCTATTTAAAAGCGTCACTTATTGGTGGATCAATCGGCCTAGGTGGCGGCGTACTCACCCTCACTGCCACGGGTGCCCGCGCCGTACTCCTCGCAACAACATTTGGAGTGGGCATAGCCCAACTTTACAGTGTGGGAGCGGTCACCGCCAATACCATATTCGCCCTGGCGGAATTTCGCAAAGCCCAGGAGGCTTTAGACCGAGGAGATCGCCAGGCCGCCGTCGAGCATATTCGAACTGCTCGCTCTTACACGCAAGATGCCCGTGAAGCTTTTTTGAACTCTCTAATTATTGCTATTTTGACCGGCGCTATCGCCAAAGATTTCAATGTTGCCATGCGAGAAGGAGAAGAACTTATTCGCGCTCTCTACGCGAGCTCGGCCGACACTCTTCCAT
Source organism: Bdellovibrionales bacterium (assembly GCA_043757265.1). Taxonomy (GTDB): domain Bacteria; phylum Bdellovibrionota; class Bdellovibrionia; order Bdellovibrionales; family JAGQZY01; genus JANPLN01. The sequence goes on from JAYUQP010000053.1 coordinate 18,213, forward strand.
TAGCTACGCAGAACGCCAGAGATGCACTTGATCTTTTGATCGGACAGGCATCCGGAACCTAGTGCCGTTCCAAACCTAAAGCAGATAACTTCTGAAAACTTTACAGCTGCAGTGGTTATGCAGTTCCGTTTCGCATATATTTAGATTTCTACACAAAAACGGAGTTTTATTGCGACAATTCATAATTGTATTATTTTTTATCACTGCGGCATCTGTCGCCTCGGCGCGAAACCCATCCGTTTGTAATGATTTATTTTTAAAAACTACGACATCAGTCATCCGAACAAACAAACCCGACTTCACATATTTCTCACAAGATGGACGCTGGATGCTGTCTTCGACTATAGCAGATGCAAGGCAAAACTGGGTGATGAGCAACCTTCAGTCATTGCAAGAAGTCAGATTCACAACCGAAATCCCGAACCGTCCTGATCTCACGCGTAACGGATCATCGATCTTTCACCAAATTGTAAGTTTTGAGACGGATAATTTAAAAATTTACACTCTTATGACCGGACACTTTAAGTCGTTCTACCAATTTAATTACTCAGGGGAACAGATTGGATCTCCGGCCATCAAACGATCCACAACGCAAAAATCAGAAACTTCAATTACCGATTCCTTTTTTATTATTGATCCGCTGCGATTTTACAAGCATGGGGATCAGCTTTTTGTGCAAACTTCTGCAGGCGTTCCCTTGGGTAGAATCCCTGCACCCAGCGTTCTTTCCGCCCGTTCGCTTATTGCAAAAGGTGATCATCTCGCGGTCCTCGCCCCCTCAAAATTGGATCTCTATAGAATCCATAGCAGTAGCCTGGTGAATGTTAAGAGTTTGCAGCTGTCCGACATATTGGCGTCGCTTGCACAAAACCCGAACTATGCAAGAATGGTCAAAGCTCACGAGTGGAACTTTGATGCTACCATCAGCGTGGGCGATAGCGGAACTTTGCTTTTTAAAGTTACAAGTCGAGATGGTCGCAATCAAATTCCTTTGATAAGCAAAAATGAAACAAACGAATTTGAAATTTTAGGGTCTCCACATCCACGTTTTATCAATAGAAATTTTGGCATTCTGAATCGAGCGGGCGAAATTTACACTGTCGAATTCTTAATCCAAACCCAAAATCAACGGCAAAAATACACAACAATTCTCAGTTTTTATACGGCTGATTACATTCTCAAAAAAAATATCGAGTTAGACGGTTATTGGCTCCAACTGTGGAGCAGCTCTGAAACAGTGGTTGTTGCAAATGATGGCAAAGGTCTCCTTCAGGCTTGGGACGCCGACGGCGTATTAACTGGCGTTTATAAGGTGCCGCGAGCCGTATCGCATGCTTATGTTGGGTCCTCAACGGTGTTTGATCTCGGTAAAGACTCATGGTTGGTTTCGGATTCTAGAACTCCAAACCAATATCGCATATTTGATGCAAACCTTCGAATGCGTCAGCGTATTGAGGGAACGCTTGTAGCGTCCGAGAACAGCGATGTCCATGGACTGTTTGCGATCGTTGCGCCACAGACTGTTTTCGCCGAGAAAATTCCACCATTTTCCGGTGTTGTAATTTATAACCGGTTCGGTCAGCAGGAAGCGCACTTCCCATATCTCAATCCGTTTATCCAGAACATCCGATTTACATCCGCTGTGTCTTTTGTAGCGCAAAATAAAAACGTTGCTGACTGGATTCAGGTCCGTTGGGACTAAATGAGGACGAAGATGTTTTATATTTTAATTTTTTTAAATTTCATAATTTGGAACGCTTCCGCAGACGTTTCCATATTAGAAAACGCTTATCCGTGGAAGCTCCATCTTTCATTGTATTCCACGACGCAACTTGAACTTGCCGAAGTGGATCATCGTTCTGCGCCAACTACCGATCCGCTTATTCTTGCGCCTCATATCGCCAGAGTGATCATACTCGACGACCATCGGCTGCGCTTCGAACTTTCAAATCCCGTGCATGTGTCCCTTCACTCACCGCGCACCCACGAGCTGCAATCCGAAATGATTTTTAAACATTTCGTCGTACAGGTTACGGAAGAAGAAATTGTGCGGTTGCAAGAACTCCAACGAGAGCCTTTTTTTGTATTTGATGAATTGAGTGAGCAACGAATCCTCACCTTTGCTCGCGATGTGGACTCTGGGAAGAGTCTCGATCCACAAATCAAATACTTTGCCAATGCTCTTCGGGTACCACAGCTTCGTTACATTGAGGGCTTACGCATTTATTTACCCATCGAGAATATAGGAACTCCTGAAGGTGTGCATAGTCGAATTATGGTCATCGGTCGGTTACATGGTTATTTGCAGTGGTTTAAACAAGCCCCTCCCAAAATCCCACTTGAGCTTCCTTTGGAGAGAGTATTCAAAACTTTCGAACGTTACGATTCTGCAATCACTTCGTATTTCAAGGGTCTTCTGCAAATGGACTATCGCCGGCAGAACTTAAAAAGAGTGGGTTGGCTGAATGCGCTTTTAAAAAAGCACGAATCAGCAAAGGTTCAAGTTGTGAACGCAGCGAATATTGTGCAACTCCAAACCAAGCTACATTGCTCGGAATTGTTTTAATTTTGTATATTTGGAGTGTGAAAAATGAATTTCTTAACGATCAGTAAACCTGCTCTCACTGTTGCTTTAGACCGTCTTATTTAGACTGTCCTAAATAACAAAGGCGAAACAGATTGGATCCGAAATGAAGCGAATACTACTTTCCGCACTACTTTCTTTAGTTTTCACGCAAACCGCAAACGGGAATTGGCTGGGTAAAACTTGTGCACGAATTTTTAGCCATATTGCTGTTGATGATCCTTATCAGTACGAACAGGTAAGAACCGATGCGCTCGTGCTCTACTACACTCAGTTTGGGATCAAGGGCGCTTGGAACAAGCTAGAAGAGCGCGACGCAATAACGATGAACATTATGGGTGCAGAACTCCGGTGGCGTCTAGGAGAAGTGATGATTCAGTTTGAAAGCGCAAAAAACAGAGAGCTTATTGACGACGCACTTGAACGTTATCAAGATTATGAGGGAGTTGCCGTGATGACGAAGGATCGGCCTAGCGAGGCAAAGTTATTGCCTTCCTGGCACTAGCAATCTTGGATTGAAGCCATTGCGCAAATCAACCCACCGCGAACGTTGCATATTATCGTCGTCCAAAAAGCGCACCGCACGTCATCCTGAGCGCAGCGAAGGATCTCGCTGTTCGCTCGAAATTTCAAAATGAAAACCAATTTGCTTGATTCATATAACTAGCGCGTGCTGATTCCTGAAGACAAAGTAAGTTCGTGCCAAATCAGGCATGCAGGATCCTTCGCCTCTGGAATGAAGGATGAAGCGTACTAAACTTGACACGAGTGCATAAATTCCTCGTCTGCGTGCGTATTAACCACGTGATCTTGTGTGAAGTTCATTTCGTTCTGTTTGGCTCTTGGCATGAATCTGGCTGAATGCAAATTGAAAGTTCAAATTGAAATTCGATTTGATCATAAATTAGAAAATGCAAAGCTAAAGATGCAGAAAAAATTCAAATCATAAAGCGAGGAAATATGAATCTAAAAACAACGATCGCAATCGCCCCATTTATATTATTTTTAACAAATACTAGCTGTACGAAGCCGAATCCCAAAGGTGAGATTTCACCGACCGAGTCAACGAACACAAACGGAACAGAAGTAGCGAATGGTCAAAAAGAAGGTGCTGAATCCGTGTCACAAACGCGAAGTGATACTTCCAATGTTCAAGCCGGCGACCCCTCACCTATCCAGTCCGAAAGTAGCGCATCTCCCGGCCAGACAGGCGGCTCATCAGGCAACTCATCATTAAACCAACCCGCTGGCGGGCAACTCGATAGCCAAAATCCATCTGCTCAGACTGGCCGCCTAGTGACAAGCCCTCAGCCGGGCCGTTTGAAAACCGGCCAAACATCACAGGTCCAACAATCCAGCGGAATTATCGGTGCTACAAATGGTGGGTCTGCTAATGGACAGACTGGTAGCGGGTCTGCCGTTGTAAACACGGGTAAAGGGTCCGCCGGTGGAACTGCAGGTGGATTCGTGCAAGGCTCAGACTTTAAAAAGGACAACGCTAAAATCGATGGTCGCTTTAAGCGCGTGAGCGACGGTGTTGAGGCCCGCCTGCAGATTTCGGGCTTACAACCTAACGCCCAGCACGCGCTGCATATTCACAATGTTGGCAGATGTGACGGGCCCGATTTTACGTCTGCGGGAGATCACTTCAATCCTGAAGCTAAAAATCATGGAGCTCCAGGCAGTAATGCTCACTTAGGAGACCTCGGTAATATCACCACTGATAAAAACGGTGTGTTTTCGGGCAGCGTAAAAATTGCGAATGCCACATCGGATGGTCAGAAAGGAATTCTCCAAAAAAGTATTATTGTTCATCAAAAAGCAGACGATTTAAAATCACAACCTTCGGGCGATTCAGGCGATCGGATAGCATGCATGGTGATCGGCAATTTTGAGTAAAGCATTTCGAAACCGACCCGTCGGCTGAACGGTTGAGTAAAAGATACCTTGCATGACTGTAGACGATCTTTCATAATAAGAATAACAAGGATCGTTTGTGGAAGAAAATTTTAAGCCCATTGTAGATCATTTCGAAGACTTTCTAAAACTTATGACCACACCTATTTTTACGGTGAGCGGTTCAAAGGTTTCGCTTTCGAGTTTGGTTTTTTCGCTCGTTATTGTTTTTTTATCTGTCAAGCTAGCGAAATACGCCGGCCGCCTTTTAAATCGCACACTCACCGAGCGCAATGTGGATTCCGGTGTTCGCGATTCCTTAGAAAAATTTTTCCGCTACACACTGATCCTTATCGGTATTTTGTTTGCCATGGACAATTTAGGAGTTTCCATAAACTCGCTCGCTGCTGTTGGCGCAGTTTTGATGGTGGGTATAGGTTTTGGATTGCAAAATATTGCGCAAAACTTTATCTCGGGTTTGATTTTATTGATCGAGCGACCCATCAAAGTGGGCGACATTGTAAAAGTCGGCAGCACGTCGGGTAAAATTTTGGATATCCGTGTGCGCTCCACCGTGATTCAAACTCGCGATAACTCGACGATCATTGTCCCAAATTCTAAATTTGTATCAGAGGAAGTGATGAACGAGAGCTATTTAGGAGAAAAAATTCGCTACCATATAGGTGTGGGAGTTGCCTACGGATCAGACATCGTAAAAGTACAGCAAACGCTCTGTAAAGCAGCGGCTAGCGATGATCGAGTTTTAAAAGACCCACCGCCTCGCGCGCTTCTTGTAGCCTTTGCCGACTCGTCAATTAATTTTGATCTGCTATTTTGGAGCGAAGATATTTGGCAAATAGAGCTCGTTAGCAGTGACATCCGTTGCACCATCGCCGAACTGTTCAAAAACGAAGCGATCGACATCCCGTTTCCACAGCGTGAGCTTAAATTTAAGCCAGAGACGATTGAAAGATTAACCAGACCCCGTAGCCTATAACTGCTACAGCCCCTAAAAGATGAACCCACGACGTTTTTTTGTCACCGTGCTTTTGCACGATTAAAAAGTCAGAAATCGCTACAACACCCACACAAAGATGAATGGCACCCAAAGTGCGCCGATCCTGCTGGTGATGTTGTGTAGAAAACAAAATCAGTATGGTAAGCCCCATAAAAATGTCACGAATACCGGTACTCACAACATAGGGAAGTGCCGACCCACTGACCTCAATTCCGAAATTTTTCGACATGGGGGCGGGTTTTAAAACCGCTGCCGTTCCGATAATTAGTGTTACAAATCCTATAAGCGGGGCGATATAAAAGGCAATTTCCGATAAACTCATCCAAAAAGCATACCTAACTATTTGAAATTATTCATGCGGAAACTGACCAGCCAAATGTCAAAATTTTTGCTTTGAATCATACTCATTTATAGACTTATAGAAATTTTAGTTCATATTGTAATAAAAAGAGCAGCACGGTGCTGTTCTGTAAACGATAGGTAGAGAGTATATGCAAACTGGTAAAGTTAAGTTTTTTAATGCAGGTAAAGGTTTTGGATTCATCACGCCCGATAATGGCGATAAAGACGTGTTTGTACACGCAAACGACACTGGTGGCGCCCAGCTTAAAGACGGCGACAAAGTTGAGTTCGAAGTGGTAGCCGGAAAAAAAGGCCCACAAGCTAGCAACGTTCGATTGCTCAACTAAGGTTGAGTCGGTAAAATTAAACCGAAAAATAGCGCCAGGGGAAAGCATTGGTCCTTCAAAAGACCAAACGCTTTGGGAGTTTTTTTGAAAAATCCTCTGTTTGAAGTCGTAAAGACCACTACTGGCGCCATTTCTATTTTAAACAAACAAATCAACGAAATCATGCACAACCCCGTAGGTCCTTGGTTAGAAGCCAACGCTCTCTACGTCGAGCAATCAAATCTTAAATCATTTTTAGGTGGCGACCTGGACACCGAGCTTGTCATATATGATGTTGGCCTGGGTGCGGCGGCTAACGCCGTAGCGACGCTCTCGGCAGTTAAAAATACCAAACGTCGCACACGCCTTGTCAGCTTCGAAATCGATCTGGATCTGCTGTATTTTGCCTTAGAGAACAGCGCACAGCTTTTATATCTCCATGGATACGAGGAAATCATTCAATCACTTTTAAAAAATAAGTCTTGGGAACATGAAAATGTAAAATGGGAACTCCACCATGGTGATTTTTTGGAATGCATCGAAAAAGTGGAGCACAACTGCCACCTGATTTACTACGATCCTTATTCGCCCAAACAAAATCAATCAATGTGGACAACCGCCTGCTTTAAAAAGCTACGGAATAAATGCCAGGACAGAGCTACCTTTTACAATTACAGCCAAGCCACCACCATTCGAGCGGCTCTGCTCGAGGCTGGTTTTTATGTTGGCTATGGACAGTCCACGGGGTTGAAAAAAGACACCACTCAAGCTGCCACACGTTTAGAGGACCTTAAACAGCCCCTTGACGAACGCTGGCTGCAACGGTGGAAACGCTCTCCTACGCCGTATCCAATCGGTTGCCAAAATGAATCTCAGCTTAAACAATCAATTTTAAACCACGAACAGTTTCGAGGCCTTTCATGACAACAAACGATACTTTGCGCAGCCTGCGCTACACTTTTAATCTTGGCGATTCAGACATGATCGCTCTGTTTGCCCTCGCCGACTACCCCGTCACTCGGGAACAGGTCAGCCAGTGGCTTAAAAAAGATGACGATCCTGATTTTAAGCTTCTTAAAGATGTGGAACTTTCATGTTTTTTAAACGGATTTATTGTTAAAAATCGTGGAAAAAAAGAGGGCCCGCAACCGGAGCCCGAAAAACGAATCACCAATAATATTGTGCTTAAGAAAATAAAAATCGCGCTGAATCTTCAAAGCGAAGATGTAAAAGAAATTTTAGGCTACGCCGATTTTTTGATGAGCGACCACGAGCTGTCGGCATTTTTTAGAAAGCCTGATCATAAAAACTACCGGGCTTGCCAGGACCAGGTTTTACGATGCTTCCTCAAAGGCCTGCAGCTTAAACTCCGCCCAACGACTTAAAACAGAAAGAGAAAACCCCGTGTCTATACACTCACCAGAAAAAGCCCGATTGCGTCCTAACGAAATAGAACTGATTCGCGTGTACAACGCCCCCGTCAAAGTGGTGTGGGATGCGTGGACTGATATGAGCCAGGTGGAACAGTGGTGGGGTCCGCGTGGATTTTCAATCACGACTTCAAGCAAAGACCTGCAACCTGGTGGGCAGTGGATTTACACAATGCGTGGCCCTGATGGCACTGTATTTCCAAACATCACCACCTATCGCGTTGTGCTTAAATACGAAAAGTTAGTCTACGATCATGGTGGCAACGATGATCGCAAGAAACTGCTTAGCATGGCGGTGACCTTTAAAGAACACAAAGGCAAGACGACACTAAGAATTATCTCGACACTGCCGACGTCTGAAGACGCCCAAACGACGAAGCGATTAATAAAAAATGCAAATGGTGACTCTACTTGGGATCGGTTGGGTGAATTTTTAGAAAATAAAATCAATGGCAACAGCGTGTTTATGATTACCCGCTCTTTCGAAATGAACATCAAATCGATGTTTGAACTCTGGGTGAATCCTGATCACTTTTCTCGGTGGCTCGGTCCCGCTGATTCGACAATGAGATTTCTTAACACTGACGTGAAAGAAGATAGCTCGTCCATGTGGTCCATGACATCCGAAGGCCAAACCAAGTACGGCAAACTCACGTACTTAAAAATTGGTGCGCCTGATGTCCTAATTTACATACAAAATTTTTGCGATAACGCGGGAAAACTCTGCAAGCCACCGTTTGCCCCATCCTACCCTGACATGCTCCTTACTACAGTGCAGTTTGCAGAGGAGGCTCCAAATCAAACACGAGTCACTGTGACCTGGGAAATTAAAGGAGAGGCTACCGCAGCCGAACGCAAAACGTTCCACGATATGAAGCCACTTATGACGGAAAGCTGGAGTGCGTCTTTTGATAAGATTGATGCATTATTAAATCTTCAATCGCCATCGGAAAAAAACAGTTAACAGGCGCGGCGAATTTGAAATTCATAGCTGTTCTAGGTTTACTTTAAGGATTATCGCGACGCTTCATCTGCTGACAAGAGGAAATACGAAAGGCAATCATGCATTACTGTTTGACTGCCTAGGTTCAATTAAGCACGGGGATAGGATTTTTTTATGACAATTAATGATAAAAAGCCTGCCGAAAATCTTCGTGGCAAAACGGATAAAAGTCTCAAAGATGAACGCGGTAAAACCGACGATTACTTGGAACAAAAACATCAGACTGTTACCGATCGTGCTGAAGACGCCATTTCGCAAAATCGAATTGCCGCGGATCAGGCTCGCGATGAATCCCGGGCCGCCCACGACCAGGATAAGGTAGAAAAGAGAAACGGCTCTCAGGTTTCTCCATCGGCTAAGGCCGATGACAAAAGCTTAATGCAAGAACGCAAGCGATCCGACTTAGCTCAAACTGTCGAGCGCGAAAAAGAAGATGAGTTTCGAACCCGGGAGCGATTTCAAAAACGCTTGATCGCAGAAGCGCTTTTTTACGTTGAGCGCAAAGAAACTGACACAAATTTAATGGACGAGCGTGTGCGCCTCGACTTAGCGTTCGATCAAAACTCAAATCTTCTTTTGAGCGAAAAAGTTGCTCATGATTTAACAAAAACTGCAGTGGACACACGCGATCAGTTTCTTGCGATCGCTAGCCACGATTTAAAGAACCCTATCGGTAGTATATTAATGAGTGCAAGTTTGATGCGAAGTGAGTTTTCCAAAGTAGACATGGACATCGACAGTGCTCTTGCTTACCTCGAAATCATCGAGCGAAATGCGGCAAACATGGAAAGGATGGTGAGCGATCTTCTTGATGTAGAACGCATGGGAAATAATAAGTTGTTCCTTACAACTGGGAAACATGACATCTGCGCCATTTTACAGGAATGTAAATCGCTTTTTGAGCCCATCGTTAAAAGTAAGAAGTTTTCGATGACCGCCCAAACATGCCCTGAACCAGTTTATGCGCAAGTAGACCACGCCAAATTGCTTCAAGTTTTATCGAACTTGATCGGCAATGCGCTTAAGTTTACACCGGCAGGAGGTACCATCAATCTTTCGGTAGAACGACATGCGGACGAGGTTGAACTTTCGGTGACCGATACGGGGCCCGGTATTCCAGAGGATAAGATCTCTAAAATCTTCGATCGTTTTTCGCAAATTGGATATAATGACCGTCGTGGATTAGGCTTAGGCCTGTACATATCAAAGTGGATCGTAGAAGCTCACAATGGTCGAATTTGGGTAGATTCAGAGCTTGGTAAGGGCTGCAAGTTTATTCTGACTCTCCCAGTGGGCGGAGCTGACTGACTTTTGCATGCCGAAAACGGTACTTGTGAGAGGTTCACTCATCATGGCATTGCAAACCTTAAATTGAACTCCATCATCCTCCGGTCTTCACTTCGTCGTCCTGAGCGTAGCGAAGGGTCTCACCTTTACCACTGAGTAGATGAGATCCTTCGCCATGCTCAGGACGACGGTGGCGACAAAGTTCCTCTTCCCAATAAAGTCTGCTTCAGTTTTTGTTCATAAAGCCGCTGGAGTGAGTTTCCAACATCTTCTCCCTCAAGCCAGCGAAGAGCTTGTGCTATGGCTTCAAGAGTTGCCATACCGTCGACAGTGGATTCTGCTCGCAAGGTTTTGCTCGCGTTTTTACTTGCTGGATTTACTTTTTTTAAACAAACTCTCTGAACGAAGGCGAGTTCTTGATGACGATGATGAACCTTGCTCGCCTGCCGCCAGTTTCCGTCCGGCACAATCAGCAATACGGGCTTCTTTATTTTTGAAACAAACAAAGCATCAAGCTCGACGGCATTTTCGCTGGGATAAAGCAAAAGGGGTTGATACACAGGATCAAGTATTTCGCTAAGATCCAAGCGATCCTTTCCCTCTCCCCGCACATGCATTTCGCTATTTTTTAATGCTTGAAGCGCTAAGCGCCCGGTGTTGGTGGTTCGCTTTAATTCTTTCGCATGAATCACCAAACAGACGCGCGTCTGTAAATCCAAAAGCGGAATTGCATGACAAATGCAGCGCTCTTTGTGCAGATAGCAAACGGAACAGGGATCCTTTGTTTTCCGCTTCCTCTGAGTTGGTCTGGCCGCCGCCGCTTTTGTTTTCATAGTTCGCGATAATATACCAAATTGGTCAGTGAGACAGCACCAAAAGTTTGTGCCACTATCATCTGCTGTGCTAACCTAAAAACTCATGAATCAAACGAATTTAAATCAGGCAAAAACAATTGCGCACACGCAGGGTCAAAGTGTTCTCCAGTTTCCTGGCGAAATACGGCTAATTGCGCACGACCGAGATATGGCTGAGGTCAACTTTGAGCAGATCATCGCCTTTGGTTTTGACACCGAAACCAAACCCGCCTACCGAAAAGGCGAAGTTTTTAAAACAGCGCTCTTACAGCTGGCCACGGACTCGGTCGCTTACCTGATTCGATTGCATTACGTTAAGCACTTTGAGCCTATTCGAAACATTTTCGAAAACCCTGACATTTTAAAAGTCGGCGCAGCAATTGCCCACGATTTAAAGCAGCTGCAACACATTTTTCCATTCCAGCCCGCAGGATTTGTCGACGTGCAAAAGATTGGAAAAGAAAAGGGATTAAAAAATTTAGGCTTAAAAAAAATGACCCAAGAAGTATTCAACGCCAACCTTTTCAAGGGTCCCAAGATGACAAATTGGGAGCGCCAGTCCCTCACCGAAGAGCAACTCCTTTACGCCGCCACCGATGCCTGGATCGGCCTCCAACTTTACCGCGAGCTAACAACAGCTTCGTCACCCTGATAATCCCCACGTTGAGTGTCATACCTGAATTTATGTATACCCGTTAACCGGTATACATGAATTCCGGTAGTGTATGACTGGGATTCTTCGCTACGCTCAGGATGACGTATGGGCATATACGGGTATACCGAAATCCTACGGGAATTCCAGCCTACCTGTTAACTGGTATACATGGATTCCTGGCTAAAATTAAAGAGCGTCGGTCACACCTTTGGTTTTGGACTTTATCATTTCGGTTTCGTAATTTGGAGAGTTGTACAGAAGCAACGTGAGGATCTGATTGGTGTCTCTATTTTGCCGCAGGATCACCGTGTTTTTGTCCCAGGCGAAGTCCACTGAATCTGATCTACCGGAATCAAACATTTGCAATTCCGCAGCATCAGCCTTACGGCTCGGTACACCATACTTTTTGGTCAGTGCATCCAAAAAGGATAAAAAATCTTCCGTTGAATCGCCAACTAAAAAGCCAACTCTCAGAAGCTTACCATCGATGAAATAAAATATCCCATCCACAGTTTTTTCTCCAAATTTAAAGTTGGAGCAGCCGTAAACTTTCATATACTTTGTTGACGTCGAGCTATCTAAAACAAGCGGACATTTTTTCATTTGTTTAAGTCCGTCGAAAGTTATCCCGAATTTAATATCCTGATAACCGTCGACAGCAAACGAAATGTTGGATGAAAAAAACATAGCTAAGAACAAAACAAAAATAGGCATAAAATCTCCTGTTCATCGTTATCGGAAATTCTATTGAAAGATCGAGTCTAGACTTAAAGCCAAACTACATACCTGATTCAAATTGATACGAAGTAAATTCTTGACGATTGTGACTGGACGGACGCGAGTCTAAGCCTATCATAACAGCTAGGACCATCATTTGCGTCGTGATTCGCTCACGGTAGCTAAAAACACTAGGCAGGAATAACAAACGCCATATTCTTGAACGTAATTCTCACAACAACAAAAAGAAGTGCCCCGTTGTCCTGAGTGCAGCGAAGGATCTCGCATCTTTTATTGCTCATTGGGAAATGAGATCCTTCGCTACGCTCTTACTACTGGACACATCTTTTAATTTCCGAGGATAATCTCTGTAATTTGGGGGTTACTTATGGATTCAATGCAGTGGGCAGACGATGTTTTTGGGGATGCAGACCTAGGAGATCGCCGCAGAACAGATCGCCTTGTAAGATTTGCTGGGCTTGTGGCTGATGGTGCAGAAAGTACGTTGTCTTGTATTTTAGGCAACGAAGCGGAAAACAAAGCAGCACATCGTTTATTAGGCAATGAGCTTATTGATGATTCAGATATCATTGAGCCTGCGATCGAAAGTACGATTTCTAAGATCAACAAATTAGAACGAGTTTTATTAATCCAGGATACGAGTCACCTCAATTATGATTCTCACTTATCGACGAAGGGTTTGGGTCATATCGGAAGTACCAAAGATCGAAGTTTTCAGGGGATCATGATGCATTGGACGCTGGCTTTAACGGCGCAGGCAGAGCCGCTTGGTGTGGCCCAGCTCAAGCTCTGGGAGCGAAAAAAGGATCCACGAAAGGAGCGGTTGAATGAGCATCAGAGTAAACCAATCCAAAAAAAAGAGAGTTATAAGTGGATCGAGTCTGTAAGAGACCTGGATGGCCAAATTAAGTCAGGAGTACAGGTGATTTGGATTTCGGATCGAGAGTCTGACATTTATGATTTTATGAATGTCATTTGTGATCAAGGACAGGATTTTGTGATTCGATCAAATGCAAATCGAAGTCTTGTTAACGAAGAAAGACTTTTACGACAAAGAGCGGAGGAGGCACCGGTGTGCGGGACTCAGAGAATTGATGTGTTGGACTCTGAGGGGCGAAAAAAATCTATTGAAGTTGAGATCAGATCTTGTGCTGTGGAGCTTATGGCGCCGGTTCGTAAATGCGGCGCCAAGACGAAAGAGAAATGTTTAGATCGAAAGATCCATTTGGTATATGTAAAATCAAAGGACCGAGGACCAAAGGTAAATTGGTTATTACTGACGACTTTACCAGTGTTAGGTCTTGAAAGTTGTTTAGAAGTTATTTGGCTTTATAAACAGCGGTGGCATATAGAATCGATTCACAAAACGTTAAAATCTGGTTTTAAGGTAGAGGAGTTGCGATTGAGCAGTGCCGATCGATTGCGACGTGCGGTCTCGGCGATGTTACCCTGTGCGATCAGGGTTTATTGGTTATCCAATCGGAATAGGTATTTGCCGGACAAACCAGCGACTTTATATTTAACAAAGACAGAGTGTAGAATTTTAGCGCTGAGAAATAAGAAAAAGAAAACATATGATCCAACAGTTAAAGAAGCGTGGTTATGGATTGGCTGGATGGGTGGGTTCAGAGGGTCAAAAAACTCAAATCCACCAGGCCAGATAACGTTTTGGCGAGGTTACACTAAACTAAAAAACATGGCCGCAGGAGCAGAAATGCTCCTCGGAAATTAAAAGATGTGTCCAGTAGTAA
>JAYUQP010000054.1:0-11498 GCA_043757265.1 Bdellovibrionales bacterium
ATGCCCGATGAACTTTTTAAAGTCGATCAACGCAAAATCGTGGGGTTGATCATCGATCCCGATTCGCTGCAAAAAATTAGAAAAAATCGTCTTGAGAGAATCAAACAAGATCCCGGCAGCGACTATGCTCGCATCGATAAAATTTTCGAAGAAATCGATTACGCAAAGGCACTTTTCTCGAAAAACAAGCGCTGGCCTGTATTCAACGTCACTGAGCGCGCGCTAGAAGAAACAGCCAACGAGATCACGCGCATCATCTGCACGCGGATGGGGCTTAAGTTTAACCCCGAAATGTTCTAAAGCTTACGAGCGCTGAAAAGGCTCCATCTCCTTCGTTGCCTTCGGTGCACTCGTACTCGATGGGCAGGAAGCCCACCTCCGTGCGATTGCACCTCGTCGCCTCGGATCTGAAACCTTTTGAGCGCTCTTCTGATGCACTGGCAAATTGAACTCGGGGGCGAACCTTTTCGCCGTGGAATGGTTTCTTTGAGCCTTGCATGAATAAGCGCATCGAGCGATAGCCTTCACCCCATCGCCAGACGTTCGGAAAATTCGGTGGAGTTCTTGCGTTGAATTTTTTCGGAAAATAATTAAAACCTTTCTTTTTGGACCTCTGTTGAGCGTGACGCGATCGCGCAGCGACAACAGTTGAAACAGGAGTTGCGTCCGAAAAGGAAGGTTTTAATTATTTTCCGAAAAGATTTAATGCGAGAAGTCCCGCGATTCTCCGGGCCTTTAGAAAGTGCCCATAGAGAAATGGACTGTGAAAGCGTTTTCGTTGGGGTAGCGTTCTGATATTTTTTTCTTGTCGAGTTTGAAACCAATTTCGCCGGTGAAGGCTCCAATCGGTGTCACGTAGCGGATGCCAAAACCCGCCGTATCGCGATAGTGGTCCTGGATATCCGCTCCGGCAATAAAAACGGCGCCGCCATCGTAAAAAACCAAACCTCCAAAGTTATCACCACTGAGCGGGAAACGAATTTCATTTTTGGTGAGGTAGAATTGCGATGACGTTCTGACTTTAAAATCAGAAATGGACTTGCAAACGGTGCCGCACACTTCGTTAAGGCTTGGTACACGTTCGTTGTCGCGCAAGTCGTATCCGCGCAAAGTGGAGCGGCCCCCTAAAAAGAAGAGGCGCGCCCCAGGAATTCCGGCTTCCGGTCGTTCACTCAAGTTGTCTACGTATCCGCCGCGAACTTCATTAACCAACACCCAGCGCTTTGTTGGAGCTAGGGGAGTGTACTTGATATGTCCAGCCGTAAACTTAACGAAATTGACATAGTTGTTAATATCCTGCGTGCTCCCAAGGGAGGGATGGGAATATTCGACCTGCGCTACAGAAAATGAACCATCGCGCGGAACAAAAATATCATCGCGTCGGTCCCATTCAATCGCAGGTCCAATGTTGGCGATTTTGATTTTCGATCTGTCATTACCAGAGCCCTTTTCGAAAAACCGAAGATATGAAAGATCCCACAAATGCCAAATAAGTTTTAAGCGCCGGTTGATTTGTTTTTCAACAAGAAAGTTAATTTCGTTTCGTTCTTGAATTTCAGCCTCGCTGTTTGCGCTGTTTGGTGGAAAAAAAATCTGCTGCTCGCGCTCGACCGAAATTCGCAGACGCAAACGATTAAAAAACAGATAGGGTTCGTAGTACCCAAAAACGATTCTATTTTGCGGGTAGCTCACTTTGGGGTCTACGGAATACTTGACGTCAGCGCGGGCACTCGCTCCCCTGCCGGTTCCACCTAGATTTTGGTAGCTTATGCCTAGATAGGAACGAACTGTAACTCCCCACTCGTTAGAAAGTCCTATTCCAGAGGCAAGCAGGCCTGGATTCTTTTCTTGTACATCTACGAAAACCGTACGATCAGATATCTGCGTATTGGAGTCACTAGTATTGATCTGCGCACGAGAGAATAACTGAGTTCTCTCTAAAAAAACAACGGAGTCATTCACCCTATCAGAGGTCAGAACATCCCCTGGTGACAGATCCAATTCGCGAATAGCCACTTTGTCGTTGGTAAATGTGTTGCCTCGAACCTGTACATCCTTGATGCGTATTTGAGGTCCCTCCCTAAACTCAAATGCAATATCTGCAAATTCAAAGTTATCCATGTATTTGACTAGTTTTTCTGGCGGAGCTAGGTTTTCAAATTCTAAATAGCCATTTTTTTGATAAAAAGATGTGAGTTGCGAGTAGCTATTAAATAGCTTCACCAGATTCAATGGCGAATTTGGTTTTAACTCGATGACGTCGTAAAGTTGGGAAGCTGTAAAGTTTTGCAATCCGGTAAAGGTGATATTGCGAATTTGAGTTAATATATTTTCGTTGATTTGCAATTGAACGACAACTGCATCTTTGCCCTTGAAAACAAAATCGAGAGAAATTTTCTCGGCCCGTAAATAGCCCTCATCTTTTAACTGAAGAATCAAACGATCTGAGGCTTTCACTAAATTTTCTTGTATAAAAAAATGGGCATTCCTATTGTCGGAAAGAATATTGTAAAACAAACTCCGGTAGTAATTTGGACTTCGCGATATCTTTCCAGAAATCTCAACATCCTTGATATGAATCTGAATGCCTTCTTTAATATTAAATTGCAGAACATATTTGTTAAGCTTTTCAAAAAAATGAACCTGATTGGCGACGACAACGTTGGCAAATCCTGCGGCGTGGTAGTAGTCCTCGATGTTTTTAACTAAAAGCTTTTGGTTTTTTATGTAGTTTAAAAAGTTTTTTTCAAGATCGAGGTGAGTGAGAAGGTTTCCCGCGGAAAAGTAGTCATTGCCATAAAACAGAAATTCGTAGGCTGCCGTCGTTTCAACTGTAATAACCAAACGCGACTCTGTCCGATCCAGGTTGTAAATTGGTGAGATTTTGGTGATTTTTGCATCGAGATAGCGACTTTGTATAAGTATTTCGGTGATAAGCTGCTCAATGATTTTAATCATCGCCTTATCGATTTTTTTATTCAGGTAGGGCTTGAGTCTGTTACGGATGTAACCGTTAAGATAGGCATTGCTGGAAAGGACAGTTACTTCTTTGAGGGTTGCCGTAGTGCCTTCGTTGATTTCTAGAATATAATTAACTACTTTACCATCAGCTTGCTCCTTCAGCTGCATAGCAACCTTTTTTAAGCCGATGGATTCGTACTTTTCTTTAAGTTTGCTTAAGTTTCTTTCAATGAGATCTTTATCAACTTTTTGCTGATTTGTGATCTCCAGAAGAAGAAGAATTTCACTTTGGGTGAGGGCCTGATTTCCCTGAATTTGTAATGTTTGCTGCACGGACACTTCTTTAAGGTCGAGAGCCAAAAACCCATTTTCAAAATTGACCTTTGCCACAGTGAAGTCTTTTTTGAGGGCGATTTCTTTGATTAATTCGTTGATTTGCTCACGATTGAAACTATTTTTTTTAAATTTAGTTATTTTTTTAATTTCTGAAAAGTCCGCATCTTTAAAACGGTAGGCATCGTCAGCAAACGCAAGAAATCGACTTAAGAATAGGAGCAAGAATAATAATCTTCTCATTTAAATTCTTTTCTAAATTCTAGATCTATACCAAGAATATCACTGATATTGTTACCGTTGACCAAGTTATCTTCTTCGCGTCCCTGTGATTGCACACTCATTGTAGCTGCAAAACCTCGATCAAGCTCGTAGCGAAGTTTTCCTTCTTTACGATCTTCCTTGCCAGTTTGAACGCTACCCACGAACGAAGTTCGCTCTGAGATTTTCTTCGAAAATCCAATGGTCGGGACCGCAACGCTGGAGTTTGAATCAAACCGTGAGGAGAACTGAACGTCCACCCCAAAGCGGTTTTTAAACTCTTTACCGAGCGGATTTTGCCCAAAAACACTGGTTCCGACCTGCATTCCTTGGGAGTCACTGCTGCTGTTAACTGTGGTGTTAGTAATCCCGGTGGTGGCATTAGCCGTATTCAAGGACTCTTCGTTTGTGGTGTAGCCGAGTGCTAAGAGCGAAATTATTTCGGGCTGTGTGAGTGATGGCTGACTCGTCAGCGAAAACTTTGGTTTATCAGCAGAACCCTGAACAAGCATTTCGATATCATAGCCTTTGTAACGGGCGTCTGCCAAGATATACAAAATCGGGTTGGGTGGGTTGGTATTATTGAGCGAGATGTTCGAATCCCGCACTCTGAAGACGATATCACGGAATAAAATTTGTGAAAATTTAGTAATTTGAATTTGCCCGCCCAATATTGGCGCCTTCGGTGTTCCCGAAACACTAATTTGGCCCTGAAGTTTTCCATCAATGAGACTATTTTTTATGTTAAGCGGCACTGAAGGAATGACCTCTAATTTAAGAACTACGGGTGACTGATCTTCGTTGCGCAAAGCTTGCGGGAGAAAAATCTCATGAGCATTTTTAGTTTCTCCTTCACCCGATGAGAATTCCTTGGTAATGAGGCCGTCGATCACATGATAGGTGCCGGTCAAATTGAAGGGGAGCCAATTGCCCGACAGCTTAAGATCCGCACTTCCCACAGTGTTGACCTGCGGTGGAATGTTAAGATCCATATTATCTATATGCAGATTAAGATCAATAGGCACATTTTTCGAGCCTAAAAGTCGAATGGTGCCATCACCTAGCATTTGGCCCGAGGCGAACTTTGCCTTGAGCGAGTTCAAATTGATTCGATCTTGATTGAATAGTAGATCGACTTTCAAATTTTCGACGGCATGCTGTATGTCGGGAATTTTCAGATAGCCGTTGTCGATAAAAGCTGAGCCGAAAAACTCGAGTCGCTCCGGGCTTTTTTGCAGTCTTACATTGATCGTAGTTTGACCCTCAATGGTCTCCAGAAATGGTGTGAGTAGATGGACAAATGAAAGGCTGAATAGTCCGGAGATGTGGATGTCTAGCGGCACATTTGTTGCGTTGGATTTAAAGTTGATATGGCCACCCGTACCCTGCATTTCAAAAGACGAAAAGTTTACTTTTCCTTGGGTAAAGAAAAGAGAAATCTCGCGAGACGACGACAAACTATTTCTTTCAGTATCTACATTTAAATTTGGAATGTGCAGATAGCCACTCAAATTTGCAGGCTGATCGCGCGGAATCTTAACGTTAAAATTACTGGTGACTTCGATTTTAAAATCTGTTGTATGGTCAATCCCAATCAAGCTAGTGACGAGAGGAGCGACGTCAAATTGCTCTGTGTTGCCTTCAATTTGGTAGTAGGGAAGATTGTGGATGTCGCGAAAAATAAATTTAAAATTATTTGGCCCATTGATTTGTGCAATCGTCTTGCTGCTATAAATTTCGGCGTGACCTTTGATGGGGGCAATCTTTTTGCTGGCGAGATGAAAATCTTCCGAAATAAAATCCACGTCGATATTTGGTGCGCTAAAGGGTCCTCGAACTCGGCCTTTTAAGGAAAAAAGCCCACGAGTGGGCGTAGAATATTTGGTCGCATAGACGACATCGTCTAAATACGTTTTTGCAGACTGAAACTCAAGGTCGTACTCCTTACGATCAAGAAAAATGAAACCTGTAAGTTGAGCTTGCGAGTTTTTTTCTTCGAATGTTGCATTCAAAATTGAAATCTTTCCCATTTCTGATGAGATATCTAAGTCCGCCATTTCAATGTGCTGTTGCCCGACCGTACAG
Organism: Bdellovibrionales bacterium; assembly: GCA_043757265.1. Taxonomy (GTDB): domain Bacteria; phylum Bdellovibrionota; class Bdellovibrionia; order Bdellovibrionales; family JAGQZY01; genus JANPLN01. Next base: position 5,641 of record JAYUQP010000054.1, read on the forward strand.
TTATAGAGCCGTGCTTTGGCTTTAAAGGACAGTTTTGCTGGATTCAACAAACTGTCGATTGTTAGAATAGCAGCTCCCGATCCGGTGAGATCCACTGGAAGTGCTAAGTTTTCTTTTATCGAACTTTGCATGACGGACAGGTCTACAAAAGGAAACTGAATTTTACCGTTGATTCTGTTTTTGTCTAAAAGAATTTGTAAGTTCCCAAGATAACGAGAGCTTTCCGCAGCTCCTTGTATTTTTGGAACGGACAGCACGCTTTCCTTGTACTTCAGCTGGTGTGATATTTCTCCAAGAAAATATTTTTCCAACATCATGTCTTTACCGTCAAGCGTAAGTTCGAAAACCGCGGCGCTGCTATTGCCTCTAGTAAACCCCTGAATTTTTGCTTTTCCTCCGACATCCAATCCGGCAAGTCGTTTGACAGCATTGAAATCTAATTGAGGTGTCGAATAATTAATAACAAACCCGGTTTTGTAGTTGATCTCTCCGTCGCTTTCGCCGGTGCTATGTCCGGCATCGAGAGAGGCCTTGTAGGTCACCTCTTTCGCCGTCACCGTGAAATTGCCATTGGCCTTCAGAGCGTCTGGTAGGTTAATGAGCGGTCTTTGTGGATTGGGATCGACAACGATATTTTTACCTTCAACTTCTGCCTTGCAATCAATTTTCAAGGGCCAAAAAACTCCGGAGCAAACAACGTTTGCTTGTCCTTCCACATGGGCGGGAATATCTTTGCCCAGTGAGTATTTCAGATAAGGATTTAAGCTGAACGATTTTAAGACCAAACTCGTTTCGGCTAGTGAGAGATCCTTGAGTGAGATTTTTGTAGGGCCTAGGTCTCCTTCTACGCCCGAGTTTTGAATTTTTACTTTTTGTACGTCGAATTGTTGTTGGGCGTGGCGATAGGTGCCACTGAGATCAATATCACCGATATTGAAATTATCGTAAGCCAATTTGTAAACATGCGTCCGAGTTTCCAAATCAAAATCAGCAAAGTTTTTAATATCAAAACGCAAATCTGTTTTGATTGCGCCATCAATAGGCTCAAGTTTAGCGAGCTCGGTACTCGATGCGAAAAGACGTGCTAAGTCTTTGCCGTGGCTTGCTTTCATATACGCTCGAATATTCAGTTTTCCCGATTTAATATTTTTTTGCGAAAGAATATGCTGGGTTGATCCCGATGCTACCAAAAAGGAGTCTTGTTCTTTGACCTTCAAATCCGATAGAACAAAATTCTTTTCTGTTAAAAAAAAGTGGGTTTCAAAAAAAGTATTTTTCAACACTGTGTCGCCGTCGAGGGTAAACTTCACTTTTTCTGCGCGTAGCTTCACAAGGAGATTGTTGAGGTCGTTGGTGATGGTGGCGGCGAGAGGATAAATAGTGACATGAAATTCCTGCGACTGATCTTTCGCTTGGACATCCACCTGAACATTGCTCAACTGTACCTGGGTAATGGGTATTTTATGAAGAATTTTTTCTAATTCAAGTTCAAATTCCTGTTGAGAGTTGGCTATTTTATAGTTCACTTTGATGGAAGTTTGGTCCAAATGGATCTTGGCTAGGTGAAGTCGACCGATAAGCAGGTGAGCAATACTCGGTTGCAGGGTGACTTTTCCCACTTCGAAGGAGGATAGAACATTTTTAAGTTTAGGGTCTTGCGGCGATACCGCCATCGAATAAAGCGTCAGAGTCGGGGGAAGAATTCTGATTTCCACTTGGGCAACCGAAAGGCTCACTGGAAGGTATTTTTGCGAGTAAAAAGCAAGCTTGCTGTTAACCCACACGTCGAGCTCTTTACTCTGCCATGGAATACTAAAAACAACTGCTGTGCAGATAAAAAAAAGAAAGAAAAAGAACCGAGAACGCGACACCTTCATGAATCAGCTTCCCATTCTAATAAGAGCGAGCTTGCAGATTTGAACTGCGGGCGAATTTTAAGAATATTTTTTATTATCTTCACAGCTTCAGCGCGATGCCCGAGCCCGTTAAGTGCAAGTGCTTGGTAGTAAAGCAAAGAGAATGACCGATCTGTGTCGACTTTGTTTTTTTGAATCTGCGCAATCAAACTTAAAGCGCGGGCAAATTGCTTTCCCTCGAGGCAAAGCTGTAACTCGTGCCAACCCAAACGATTTGATTTCTTTTTCAACAAATCAATAACCTTTAGTCCCATGAGAGGAAGATCCATTTCCATAAACATGACACTAAAGTCATAAGCGTAATTTGCATCTTTTTTAAGATATTTTTTTATTGTTTTAAACATCGCCACTTCATCATCTTTAGTAAATACAATAGTTTCTTTTTTAACATACATTTTTTTATCGCGCTTACTATTAAGTTTATTATAAATATGACGAGCGTGAAACTCTTTTTCAGATTGAAAAACACTTTCGATAGATTTGTCGTTCGGAAAAAATTTTTTCAACTGATTCAAAGCTTCGATACGTTTTTCTTTTAAGTTTTGATTTTTTGCAAAATTCAACTCCTTCAATAAACTGCTTCGCCGCTCTTCATAGTGTTGTGTCACGTTTTTCTTTTTCTGATTCCACAGCTGCACCATTTCTGGTGAATCGATACAGAAGCTCATTAAATCCAATATCTCCGCCTCTGAAAGCCCTAGAGAGTTTATTATTTGTGCAGACAATTTTTTGTATTTCTTGAGAACCGCAAAAAGTTGAGTCCAAGGCACGACTGGATCGGAGAGGAACAACTCTTGTCTTAAAACGTTGATAAATGTTTTATCCTGCTTGGCGAGAAACAGAAAATGGAAAATATGCATCTTCTGTTCTGCATTCAGCTGGTCCCAACAAATTCGTAAAAAATCTGCATGATCCGACGTCGTATGCAAAAGCTGAAGGATCATAAGATTTGCGGTCGGTGAGAGTTTATCGTTCAAGTTTGCCCCATCTTTGTTGTCTATATAATATTATCCATTGGAGCCTTTTAAGAGGGGAGCTGCGATTGAAAAACACAACTTTTTTACGAGGCAAATAGGTACCAAGTACTGATTCCAAAGCTGTAGACGATATGGCAACTAAGACGAAAGGCTAGCTTCCCGCCTTATCAAAATGAATAGTAAACAAAATTGGTAAGCACTTTTCGTGAGAGCCAACCGGAGAAAGACTCACAACGACCTATTTATTGAAGCGTTCTATGTACTCACCTGTGCGGGAGTCAATTTTAAGCACGTCGCCCTCGGTGATATGCAAGGGCACATTGACTACAAATCCCGATTCAAGTGTCGCGGGTTTGGTAGCGCCAGAAACACGATCGCCTTTAACTCCAGGATCTGTTTGAGCGACTTTTAAATAAACTGAGTTCGGCACATCAACGCCAATAGCGCGGCCGTTAAAAAACAAGATGGTCACTTCAAGATTTTCAGACAGAAAATTACCTGTCTCGCCGACGGCGTCTGGTGAAATGATGTATTGTTCGTAATTTTCTTTATCCATAAAAACAAAGCCGCTGGCTTCTTTATACAAAAAAGTGCAATCCCGTGACATCACATCGGGCACTCCAAATTTTTCACCAGACTTGTAGGTTTTTTCTAAGTTCGAACCGGTAATCATGTTCTTGAGCTTAGTTCGTGTGAACTGATTTCCTTTTCCCGGTTTGACATGTTGAAAATCTACAACACTGAACGGCTGTCCATCGATCAGAAGTTTGAGACCTTTTTTGAAATCAGAAGTGGTGTACATGGGAACCTCTTTAATGTGGCCCCATTAAAGGGATTTAGCAGTTATTGGTCAACTCTCTTAACCAATTCAATGCGTCGTAGCAGTCTTTTAAGAAACTGTTTTTTTATCAGATTGGATTCAAGGGCATGGCGATGCTGCGAGATATTTTCCTCGTGTGTGAACTCATTAATCAGTTCCAGTTGTTTGAGGAGATGAGGGTCATCCGGCCAAATATCCAAACTGGTTTGCGTGATGTTTTTAGCCCGATCAATTTCATTGCGCGCGATAAGTGCCTCAATAAAATGCGCCACATGCGAAGGGCTTGAGTCGGCAATTAAAGCGGGATCCTGTTCATGATTTGTTTTAAAGGTTTCAGCCTCATACTCTGTGGCTTCGACATATTCCCAATTTTGAATAAATTTAATCGCCTGCTCATCGTTTGGGTTTAAAAACTGAACGTATTTATAGGCCTCTAGGGCATCTGCATAACGGTTTAATTTTATGTAGCAAAGCGCCTTAAGTTTGTGCGCCAACATATTATCCATTTTCATTTTTGTAGCGCGCTCAAAGATGGCTGTGGCGTCTTCGTATTTTTTGAGTTCAAAGAGAATTTTCCCATAAGCTACAAGTCCCGATGGGTACTCTGGATTGTATTTAACTCCGCGTTCGCAGATCTCTAGGGCTTGTTGAAGTAGACCCATTTTACGATACGCTTCAGCCAGAGGTGCAAAAATTTTTGCATTTGGATTTCGCATTAGAATGATTTGATACTCTTCAATGGTTTTATCGGAAAACATAGCCCCTCAATTTGATGATGACATCGGAGAGCGGTCGTAGCAAGTTCATAGTCTGTGGGGGTAATATGTTGATCCTAGGAATCGATCCCGGAACACAAGTTCTTGGTTTTGGAGTCATAAAAAAAACTTCCCGCGGCGTTGAGTATGTCGAGCACGATCACTTGAAAATTACCGAGCGAATCGACTTTGTTCCTCGATTAGGAATCATGTCGCAGAGGGTTGAGGGCTTGATTTCGCGCGTGCGCCCCGATGTTTGCGTCATTGAAAAAATTTTCCTGGGTCGCAATGTAGATAGTGCCTTTAAATTGGGCCATATTCGCGGCGTTTGTATGCACGAAGCCATCAAAGTGGGGGCTGAAGTCATCGAGTACACCCCACGAGTCATTAAGCAGGGGATCACCGGATCGGGGAGTGCGACCAAAGAACAAGTGCAGGTATTGCTTTACTCTCAGTTGAATATTCGCTCTAAAACGAATAGTTTTGACGCTTCTGACGCGCTGGCGCTGGCATTTTTCCACGCCATGCAAGTTGACGTGATAAAGCGTTTTAAGGGAACAGGAATCGAATTATGATCGGGTATCTACAGGGAACTATCAAATGGTGTGAACCGCCGGTTGTGGTGATGGATGTGCAAGGCGTGGGCTACGAGGTGGCGTGCTCATCAAACACGATCGCCGAACTCCCCGAAGGAAAGACCACAGCTCTTTGGATTTACACCCATGTTCGCGAGGATTTTATTCAACTTTTCGGTTTTACATCACAGGTCGAAAAAAAATTGTTCGAAAGCCTGCTCAAAGTGAATGGTATCGGGCCAAAAATGGCAATCCAAATTCTTTCAGGAGCGTCTCTTGAGCAAATCATTGATGCCATCGAACAGCAGGATGTAAAAGCCCTTACCCAACTGCCAAAAGTCGGAAAAAAAATCGCCGAGCAAATGATTCTTACGCTGAAAGGTAAACTTGTTTCCGATTCGGGAAAGGTCGAAAAACAGGATGATCTTTTTTCGGCGCTGACCAACTTGGGCTTTAAAACCATGGATGTTCAGGAAATTGTAAAAAAAGTAGATCGTAAAAAACCTTTTGAGGAACAGCTGCGTTCGGCACTTTCTGTGCTAGGGGGCGGACGATGATCGAAAACGAAAGAGCTATTTCAAGCGAACCGCGCGAGGAAAAAGAGCGCCTATGGGAAAACACGCTTCGCCCAAGTCGATTCGATGAATTTCCTGGGCAAAAAAGCATTGTCGAAAAACTGCAAATTTATATTGAAGCAGCAAAACGCCGTCAGGAGCCAATGGATCATGTCTTATTTAGCGGTCCCCCGGGGTTAGGTAAAACCACACTGGCCCATTTGATTGCCAACGAAATGGGTGCAGAACTTAAATCAACAA
>JAYUQP010000055.1:0-11304 GCA_043757265.1 Bdellovibrionales bacterium
AAAAAACATCCGAAAGACAATCACGGAACCGTCGGTTTAGTAAAACTGGTCAACCGTCGTCGCAGTCTTTTGGATTATTTGAAAAGAACCAATTTCAAAAAATACCAAGAAGTTATCGCTGAACTAGAGCTTCGTAAGTAAACTCTAGTTCTTGATGAGAGCTTCCTAATGAGGCTCTTTTTTTAGCGTACATAAACTGCCACAAGGAGACCCATGGTACAGACAGTAACGACAATGTTAGCCGGCCAACAGATCACAATTGAAACGGGCCGATTGGCAAAGCAAGCAGACGGGGCAGTTTTAGTCACCTGCGGAAACAACATTGTTCTCGTGACTGCAGTTTCAAGTCGAAAAGAGTCCGACTTAGACTTTTTCCCACTCACTGTTGAGTACGTTGAAAAGTTTTATTCATCTGGTAAAATTCCCGGTGGCTTTTTTAAACGTGAAGGCAAGCCAACGACTAACGCGACACTCACATCGCGCTTAATCGATCGTCCGATTCGTCCTTGTTTCCCAGAAGGGTATCGTTTCGAAACGCAAGTTGTTGCTACAGTTCTCAGTTACGATGGGCAGTATTCGACTGAAATGCTTGCAAGTCTTGGGGCTTCAGCAGCTCTCCACATTAGTAATATTCCTTTCAACGGCCCAACCGCGGCTCTACAAGTTGGCCGTATCGATGGACAGCTTGTTATAAACCCGAGTGCAGAAGCTTTAGAAAAATCAGACATGGACATCACAATTGCCGGAACTCGTAACGGGGTTTTGATGGTTGAGGGCGAAGCACTTTTGATCAGCGAAGAGGATTTTTTAAAAGCCCTTAAGTTTGGTCACGAACACTTAAAAGCCCTTCTTGATATGCAAGATGAGCTTCGCGAAAAATCAAAGGCGCCCGCCAAACGCGGATTCACTCCTTACGCAATAGATGCAGAATTCAAAGTTAAAGCCGAAGCTTTTCTCACTGACAAAATAACCGAAGCTCTTAACATTCGCACAAAAAACGAACGTTATGCTCGCTACTATGAGATTGCGAAACTTGCAGGCACAGAGCTTGTTAAAAATCAAAAATTTCCAGAGTCGGTTGAGAAACTTCGTAAAAAAGACCTCGGTTTAGTTCTCGAAGATTTAAAATATCGCATATCACGCGCGACTATTTTAGACAAAGGTTCGCGCATCGATGGCCGCGACTTAACAACGGTTCGTCCCATTGCCTGTGAAATTAATATTTTACCCCGCGTGCATGGATCAGGTCTCTTCACTCGTGGTGAGACGCAAGTTCTTGGCACAGTTACGCTTGGTACGGGTGATGATGAACAGATGATTGACGGTCTTAACAAAACTTACAAAAAAAGATTTCTTTTACATTATAACTTCCCACCATTCAGTGTGGGTGAAACTGGCCGTATGGGTGGGCAGAGCCGTCGCGAGATCGGCCACGGGAACTTGGCAGAACGTGCTCTTCAAAAAATGCTGCCACCGCCTGATAAATTTCCGTACACCATACGTATAGTGAGTGAAGTATTAGAATCCAATGGTTCAAGCTCCATGGGCACTGTGTGTTCGGGCACGCTCGCACTCCTCGATGCAGGTGTGCCGATGACGGCACCGGTTGCTGGAATTGCTATGGGTCTTATCAGTGATGGTGAGCGCACAGCCGTACTGACTGATATTCTAGGCGACGAAGATCATTTGGGCGACATGGATTTTAAAGTGGCTGGAACCCGCGAAGGTGTCACTGCCGTGCAGATGGATATAAAAATTGATAGCATTAGCTTCGATGTGATGGAACAAGCGTTAAAACAAGCGAAAGCTGGACGTCTGCACATCCTCGACAAAATGGATGCGGTTATCAAACAACCAAAAGGCGAACTGTCGCCATTTGCTCCGCGCATCGTTACAATTAAAATCAAACCAGACAAAGTCCGCGAAGTGATCGGTGCTGGCGGTAAAGTTATCAAAGGCATTATCGAAGAGACTGGCGTTAAAATTGACATCCAAGACGATGGATCGATCAACATTGCCTCTTCTGACCCAGAAATGACAAACCGAGCGATCGCAATCATTGAATCAATTTGTGCAGAGGCCGAAGTGGGCCGTAAGTACGAAGGCAAAGTTGTGAAAATCGTTGATTTCGGAGCGTTCATTGAAATTCTTCCGGGAACGCAAGGCTTGTTGCATATTTCAGAAATCTCCAACGAGAGAATTCGCAATGTGGCTGACGTGCTCAAAGAGGGCGATAAAATTGACGTAAAAGTGGTTGAAGTGGATCGCTCAGGTCGTGTCAAACTTTCGCGCAAGGCCTTACTCGTTGATGGAGCGACATAAGATTCTGTCTTATGTCTAAGATGGGGTCGGCTTCCTTCAAAAAAACTGTATTAGATAATGGTATTCGGATTCTCACTGAGTCCCACAAGAGCACTCGCTGTGTGGTGGTGGGATTTTGGTTAGATCGCGGCACTCGCGACGAATCTCCAAAGTATGTGGGAGTTTCGCATCTCATTGAGCATCTGGTTTTTAAAGGCACAAAAAAATTCTCAGGTCTGCAGATTGCACAAAAGTTAGAAGCCGTGGGCGGAGAGCTCAACGCGTTCACAGCTAAAGAACACACCTGCTTTCATACCACCACCCTCAAAGAAGATCTCGAGCTCAGTATTCAAATCTTATCGCAGCTTTTTAATTTCGCAATTTTCGACGAAGCGGAATTTGAAAAAGAAAAAAATGTGGTGTTGCAGGAACTCTACATGAGTCACGATGATATCGAAGACTCTGTGTTTGATGAGTACTTCGCAAAGGCGTTTCCTAAAGACAGCATCGGTTGGCCTATTTTGGGAACTGAAGAGTCATTGAAAAGTATCACTCAAAAAGATGTTCGAGAGTGGTACAAAAAAAATTATCTATCTGGGAATTTAATAATCAGCGTCGCTGGTAACGTAGATCACGGCAAAGTCGTGAAACTTGTTGAAAAATATTTGGGTCACATGCCAGAGCAAAAGCATGTGATCACTCGCAAGACGCAAGGTTTACAGCCATTACTGGACGCAAAGAAGCGTGAGAGTGAGCAGGTTCACATTGTTCTAGGTGCGCCGTCGTTGCCCTATGGGTCCGAACGACGGTTTGAAGCGTTCATGGTTAACGCCTGCCTGGGCGGCGGAATGACGTCACGCTTGTACCAAAAAATTCGCGAGGAAAAGGGTTGGGCCTACTCAATCTTCAGCATGCTGAATACTTATACTGATTTTGGACTCCAGATTTTTTACGCAGCCACGGACAAAAAATTATACCGCGGCCTCGTCGAAGAACTACTCAGCGAAATACGCCAATTTCATACAGCGAAGATGAAACAAAAAGAATTGGATTTTTACCGTCGTCAGGTGGAGGGGCAACTTATTATCGCTTCCGAAGACGTGGAAAGCCGAATGGTATCTTTAGCGACGAACGAAATGGTTTTTGGAAAGTATAGATCTGTGGAGTCCGTCATCAAAGAAATGGAATCTATAAAGTTAAAGCATGTTAACAACTACATCGATGAGTTTTTAAATTTGAAAACCAAGAGCCTCTACTTGATGGGGGCGGTGAATGAATCAAAGGATCGTCAGTGGATGGAGGGCTTGTGACAACGGTATCTATGAAAGTTAAAAAGTGGGCGCATTACAAGGGGGATCTTCCCAAGTACGAATCTACATTGGCTAGCGGCTTTGACATCCGCGCACAAGTTGACGCACCAATGGCCATTGCTCCAGGCGCAACGGCTATGATTCCAACTGGGCTGAGCTTCGAAATTCCCGTGGGCTACGAAATTCAGGTGCGACCACGCAGCGGTTTGGCCGCAAAAAAAGCGGTGACCGTTTTAAACACTCCGGGAACTATCGATGCCGACTACAGAGGCGAAGTGAAAGTTATTTTGATCAATTTGGGTGCCGAGCCTTTCGTGATTCAAGATCAAGATCGTATCGCTCAGTGTGTGCTTTGTCCTGTTCTTCAGGTGCAAATGGAACTGGTTTCAGAGCTCTCGGACACTCAGCGTGGTGTCGGTGGTTTTGGTAGCACCGGAGTTTCTACGAATCCGTGAAAAAACTAAGTGCTTCACTTCCTTTTGACGAAAGTGTGCTTGCCAAAATGCGTGAGTCGGGTCTGCGTTTAACGCAATCGCGGCTGAGGATACTTGAACTTTTAGAAGCCACCCGAAAATCCCTATCACCGTCTGAGATATTTTTATCGTTGCAGAAAAAGTTCAAAGACCAGGATTTTGATCGCGTCACTGTTTATCGAATCCTGGAAAAATTTGAAGAGCTCGAAATTGTTCACGCCGTCGGCGACGGAAAATACATCTATTGCACGCATCAGGCGTGCAACCACAACAAGCATTTTATTGCCATCTGCACACGCTGCGGAAACGTCACCGACGTGGGCGGCACAAACAAAACATTGCAAGTTCTCGCAGATTTTCTCGAAAAAGAAGTGAAGTTTCAAATGACCAACGACTCAATTGTGATCCGAGGTCTCTGTCACAAATGTCTTTAAAGGTACGGACACACTTGGCCCAGCGTTAAAGGTACGGACACACTTCTGTGGCCCAAAGCGTAAATCCGGTGCCAGGTCCTATTTAATCCGGCCAACTCCTATTTATATGTTTGAAAGAATAGATCTGGTATTAGGGCTTTAATTTCATGCTGGCCGGATCAAATAGGACCTGGCACCGGATTTACGCTTTGGGCCACAGAAGTGTGTCCGTACATTTAGATGGCTAGAAAAAGAGTTTGGCGCAGATCGGTCAGGTAAGTCTTTTCGCACTCAGAAACGAAATTCGTATTGGCTGGGGGTGCGATGTTGGTTATGGATTCAAGACCACAAATTCCTAAAAATGACGAGTATAAATTCTTTCCATCACCACCGTAGATTTTTAATACTTCGGCCATGAGAGTTTTTATTGTGGCGTTGTTTGGGTAGTAGTTTCTATTTTTTTCGGCTAGATCGAACAAAAGATCATTAATAAAAACGTCGAATTTGTTTTGCTCCTCAGACGGAACTGGAGGGCTGAAAGAGCCGGCTAGGGAAACATTTTTTTGCAACATCCCCACAGTCAATTTTATTTTGACCAACTGATTGTACATGCATCCAGAAATAAGGCCTGGAGTTTGTAATATAAGCCGACCTTTGAGGTAACAGATTTCGGCGATTTTTTGGATCGCGAAACGTTCGATAGAAGATAAATAATCTTTCACCTGAATATAGAAGTTTGCTTTTTCTACTTCAAGAGAGGTGTTTGTAAGAAGCGTCTCAAGGGTTTTTTGTTCTGTGATAAGAAGCGAGAGCAAATTTGTTTTTAGTTGATCGGCCATCACAAAATCACAAAGCGGCAGCTGAACTTGCTTCATGGTCACAAAATCTCGACAGGTGACGATGGGGGTGGCTGCTAGCGCGTTGAGCGTTGGCTGAACTGGGGTAGATTGCGCCAAAGCCGTAAATGAGAAACAGCAAGAGATGAACAGCAGATGAGATGTCTTCATAGGGCGTAAGCGTATGCGATGCCGCAGGCTTTGTCTAGCCTGCGGCTTTTCCCCGTCGGCCTCCGCCTCGGCAGTCTAGCCTGCGGCTTTTCGCCGATTGACATAAAATCGCGATATTTTTTCATCCAAGGGGCTCTACCTATTTGCATCCGTTCCGGCGAACGTTTCATAGTCAGCTCTCGCACGTTGATTCTAGGATTGTAAAAACTACAATAACAACTGCATTAAATTCCTAGTTGACGCTTAATCTTTACATTTATAACGCGGTGTACAAAAAGGGTCTATAGAAATTCAATTCATCTCAATAAAGGAGTGAAGAATGAAAACGTGGTTTGTTCTACTTTGGACGTTCACTGTTCTTGCAACAGACACGATGGCGGACGCCAACAATCCTTATCTCGACAAGGAGACTTTTTACGAACGCACAAACGACGAAGTTATTTACGACAACGGGAACGTCGCTAATCAGGAGCCCACTTACGGCGAAGAGTTCGAAGACGGTTACACAACGGATAATGGCAACGACGGATACAATGATGACGGGCAAGAATACGAAGAGCCTAATTACGTTGAAAACCGTTACATGCGCGTATATCAGGACTACTACGAGCAGTGCGATGGTCGTGGCAATCCTCACTCCTACGCATGTGCAAAAGCGACTTTTGCTGGGGAACTTGCCGGCACAAATCCTCGCGCTCCATCCGACTTCCAACTTTACGATCTAAACTTACAAAATCTGAATGGGGAATGGATAGCAGTAACTTATGTAAATCCGTCTGGGAATAGCGGCGATGAGTTTTTCATGACAACCAATCAGGTAAACTCCAACCAACCTTTAGGAGTCTACAATGTAAATACCAATACCGCTGTGGGTTCGGTATGGATTGGCCAAAGTGGGATGTCCTTCGACAATTGGCAAGGTCAGCAAATTGATACTTTTTCTGTCGAAATCGTAAGTAGCCAGACAGTTGTTCTAAAAATGCAGGAAGGCAATTACGTGCATCAACTTACGTGTCGCGATTTCAATCGGTCAAACAAGCATCATTTATTTTGTGCATGGGATGTGGAAGTTCCGGGGCAAGGTTGGCGTCACCATGGCTACATGGGCTTTTTATCACGCGCAAACTGGGACGACTTTTTACGCAATGGCGTTAGCCGCTAAACTTTCCTTGCAGGCTTAGGGCCTACCAGCGCGTCGTCCTGAGCGGGCACCCACTGTCGTCCTGAGGGGAACGAAGGATCTCGATGTTTGTTGTCTAGTTCGTGGCTCGTATTTTTTGAGGTCGCGCTAAATATTCCGACTTATCTCTTGTTCGAGTTCATCTAATGTTCGTGGTTTTACGGGTGCCTTGTAACCGTAAAACTCATTTAAAATCCAAAAAATCAAAGCAACCATAAATCCAACCACCACCATCGTAACCACGGTGTTTTTCGGAATTTTAAAATTTTCTATCAAACCCTTTACACACAGCACGGCTAAAATCAAAAGCCCTAATAAATAAATGGGCGGGTAAAATAACGAGGCCATGAAAAATAAGGATGAAGGAATATAGGCCCAAAACAGCACGCTCGCAATGTGATCAAATTCGTGTCGCATGTCGAGCATGTACTGCACAAGATACGAGATAAATAGAGACATCAAAAGCAAAAACGCGGCAGCTAGAAGTGGCGTGACAAAAAGGCTTATGATCCAATGGATAAGATCCATTTTGTAAATCCCATGCACCAGGCCAAAAATGAGATTGATCCCGATGAGAGTGAGGGTTGTGCTTTGCCACGGGAGCACGAGTGGCGACTTAATATTTTCAAAGGGATTGCGCAGATATTCAGGAAGATAATTTTTTATCTTTGTAAGATCGCGTTTAAAATCGGCACGGGTGTAATTTTGCATAAATTTTCGATCACTCTATAAGTGGTAATTAAGCCGTAGAACAAACTCAGTGCTGTTTTTCCCGTTTGGATTTTCGCGCAATCCGCGGTGGAGAGCGAGATCAAAAGCGACGCTCAAACTTTGCGCCAGCCTTCTTTCCAGACCAGCGGTTACTAGCAGCCCAGGAATATTGTAGTCGTTAGAAATATTAGGTGTGGAGACTGAGAGGAAACGCGCCGAGGCGCCAACGCCGAGGTTGAGAACAGCAAAGTCCAGTCGCTCTTTGTGACCAAGGCGAACTTCATACTGTTGGAGTTGCGCTCGAACGCTGTTTTCTGTGGAGCTTTGATAAAACTTTCCAAAGACCTCGAAAAAAAGCTGTTGCGAAATCAGCGGTTGAGCCAAACCTAAAACAAACCCATTTTGACTAAGACTCCCGACACTTTCCTGTGTCACCCGTGTTGATGAGTTGGAAAGGCCAAAGCTCATATGAAAGTTTTCTTTGGGAACACTGGTCGACATTTGCTGGACGGCTTGCTTGCTGCGGTACTTCGAAAGGCGGTCTACAATTTCATCATAACTTTCGTAGGGTTTATCAGCCGCGAAACAGACAGAGACAAAAAGTTCGATTAGGATGAGGAATAGATATTTCATTGTTAAATGGTAGCAACAAAGACGAATGAGAACCATGAATTTACAACTTGCGGTTCATGAATAGGGCCGGAGGTCTAGGGCCGAACGGTTAGACGAAGATGGTCCGGCCTTTTAGCTGTGATGAAAAAGAATAACGAACACGATGTTAAACAGAATTTTAAATGCTAAATTTTTTGCGGGAGCACTCATTGAAGGTAAGATTTTTTTGTACATTCTGCGAACTTCCGCAAAAAGTTTACAAACGGAAGCACATCCACCTGTTTGAAATGCTGGCTTTGGCCATTGTCGGAGTAATTACTTCGTTTTTGATTTGGCAGGATTTTCATTGGGCTAGCGTTTTTTTGATTGCAGCCATGGTGATGGTGACCGAATTTACTTATCAGGTGCGCTGGCGCCACTCTGTAAAGTGCAAGGGCTGCGGGTTTGATCCGATCACTTACAAGCGGAACCCAGAACAGGCTGCCTCTGAAGTAAAGATTTACCTCGAACAACGTAAGCAAAATCCATTGTATCTTCTCAAGCCACAACCACAAATCAGGCCGATCATAAAAAAAGTCAAAAATTATAAATGGACAGATCTCAAGCCTTGATATAACCCTCGTCTTTATGAAGCAGTTTGTGAGAACAAAGTTAGACGGGCGCGAATTTTGGGGGCACCCATCGGGCCTCTATGTTCTGTTTTTAACCGAAATGTGGGAGCGCTTTTCCTACTATGGAATGCGCTCGCTTCTAATTCTTTACATGACCGATTACCTTTTGTCGGACCCAGAGCGGGCAGCCGCGGTTTTTGGATATAAAACCTTGGAAGCAGGATTGGTCTCGGTTTTTGGTGCAATGACAGTTCAGCAAATGGGCTCGCAGCTCTACGGGCTTTACACCGGCTTCGTATACTTCACACCTTTTTTTGGCGGTCTGCTCGCGGATCGCTATTTAGGGAAATACCGCTCTGTTTTCCTCGGTGGCATATTAATGGCTGTCGGCCATTTTTTGATGGCCAGCGAAACCGCTTTCTTCGCGGCTCTCGTTTTAATCATTTTGGGCTACGGCTTTTTTAAACCTAACCTGTCTCCACAAGTGGGCTCGCTGTATAAAGATGGCGACCATCGCCTCGACGGGGCCTTTGCTATTTATTATATGGGAGTGAATTCAGGGGCGTTGTTGTCGCCGTTTATCTGTGGAACCCTGGGGCAAAAAGTGGGCTGGCACTGGGGCTTCGGAGCGGCAGGCATTGGAATGCTTCTTAGTCTTATTATCTTTTGGGGCGGAAGTGGATTGCTCCCAGCATCGCAGCCCGCGCCTAAAAAATTGAAAACGCAGACCGATGAAAAAATGAGTCGTCAGGATTGGAATTCGGTATTTGCTTTAGGCTTTCTATGTTTTTTGAATATCGTTTTTTGGGCGGTGTACGAACAACAGGGAAATACACTTCAGTTGTGGGCTGATAAAAAAACTGACTGGTTTGTCGCAGGCTGGGAAGTGCCCTCGACATGGTTTCAATCTTTCAATCCTGCGATGATTATTATTTTTTCGCCGCTTCTTGTTTCCTTGTGGAATTGGCAGGCGCGTAAAAAATTGGAGCCGAGCTCCATCACTAAAATGGGAATCGGTTGCGTGCTTTGTGGTTTAGCATACGTGTTTATGATTCTCGCAGCGCAAGCTGTGCCCGGAGACGAAAAAGGCAGCGTGTTTTGGCTTGTTGCCACCACTTTTATTTTTACGGTTGGCGAAATTTATCTTTCCCCCATCGGTCTTTCACTTGTGACACGAGTGTCGCCAAAGCCGATTGTGAGCACAATGATGGGCTTGTGGTTTATGTCGAGCTTTTTTGGAAATTACCTCACCGGCTACTTGGGCACCTTTTACGAAACCATGCCCAAAGATCAATTCTTCATGATGTTATGTGGGTTTGGTGTGGGTGCAGGCATTGTGTTCTTTATTGTCGCTCGGCCTTTGCAAAAAGCCATTGGGTCTAAAACTTAATGCGTAAGAAGAACAGCCTGTTCTAAAGTTCTCGTGTCCATCTGAGATGGCGTTGTTGTGGAGGACTTTATGAAGGTGTTTGTTTTTTGTTTGCTGATTTTGAATACGACTGTCGTGAAAGCCGAAGATATAATAGATGCATCTCTTGAACAGGGGAGATGGAACCTCGGAGTAAACAGTCTTTTGAGCTACAACTCGGAGTCGGGAGCAGGCATCCGCTGGGAAGGGGAGCTTCAGTATTTTGTGGCAGATCGATTGTCTTTTGGGTTGATCGGGTTTCACGAAAACACAACTCGCATGAAGCAAAAATCCCTTGGGGTCGTAGGTACGTACTATTTTTACAAACTCTCACAATCCGCATTTTATCTTTCACAATCCATTTCTTGGGCCCGCATTGATCACGACTACTGGGGGGATTCTGAAAAATACCTCAATACGCGAACAACGCTTGGCTATAACTATTTTTTGCGTCCTAACGTAGCCGTCGGCCCTCGAATTGAGTACGAATGGGATTCCGGCGAGGGGCGGGAGCGCAATACATTGAGTGTGGGCGTGGGCGTTTCGGTGTTTTTCTAAGCTTGCACTGCGGCATAATGGACTTCACCCACTAGCAGCTCTATACCTTCCCTATGGAAATACGAATCCTTCCCTCCGACGTAGTGGATCAGATTGCCGCTGGTGAAGTGGTGGAGCGGCCTGCGCATCTTCTGAAGGAGCTTATCGAAAACTGCATCGATGCCGGTGCTACCCAAGTAGAGGTGGAAGTGTCGGCCGGCGGAAAATCCATTAAGGTATCCGACAATGGCAAAGGAATCAGTCTTGAGGATCTTCCATTAGTTTGTGCCCGCCATGCGACAAGTAAAATTGCACAAGCCGACGATCTTTGGAAATTAAGCACCTTTGGATTTCGCGGCGAAGCGCTCGCTAGTATTTCGTCGGTGAGCCGGGTGAAGATTATCTCGCGTAAAAAAGAGTCGGCAGGCGCCTACATGTTGGAAAACAACTTTGGTAAAGAAATCGAACCATTGCCTGCAGGTCGTGAACCTGGAACCACAGTGGAAATCGAAGAGCTTTTTTCCAATGTTCCCGCGCGATTAAAATTTCTTAAATCAGACTCTGCGGAGTTCACTCAAATCAAGTCTGTATTGAAAGCCATGGCGCTTGCAAATTGTTCCGTGGAATTCAAACTCAAGCAAAACGGAAAAGTTTTGCTATTCTATCCTGCAGAGCAAGACTTTTTGAGTCGCTCAAAAAGCGTCTTAGAAATAAAAGACGTTTTCTTTACAGAGAAAACAT
>JAYUQP010000056.1:0-11298 GCA_043757265.1 Bdellovibrionales bacterium
AGAGTTCACCCACAGACGAGGGGCTCCGGCCGAGAAGGCTTCTGCAATTCTTGGTTTTCAGTGATTAGGATTTTATCTGATACTGAGGTCGATGGCGTCGGGTGATCGGATTCCCCTGGCGACGTCGCGGGTAGATTTTTGGCAACCTATGAGTTCAGCTTGTTCGCGAGGTCCGTGTGAAAATGAGCAGAAGCCGCATTGAAAGCTTGTGGTTTGGGCTAGTTGGCCCTAATTCCGCCAATCCTCGACATCCTTAATAACTTGCGCCCATCACCTTGAATCGTTCGGACTTAATACCCTCTGGCCACCGGTACTGGCGTGTATGATATTTTAGTTCATGCTCACTGCCAGCTTCTGGGGCGTCGAGAGCTGCTTTGGGGAAAAGTATGGACGCAACAAATTTGTCATCGTTATTTACATAGATCACATACTGATCATGTAGTGGGGTGCTTGAAGGCCAAATATTGTCTTGCCAGTTATTGATTTGATATAAGCTGCCTAGTGAATGTAGGCCGATGCCAAACGTTTTTGCTTTTTGGTTAATGAAAAAGACATCCCTGTTAGACTGATAGTATACATGGCGGAATTTTTCAGCAATATCTGCTGGATACTGATTTAAACCAACACAGGCTTGTCCGTTTAATGTGATTGCATAAAGGTCTTTTGACGATAACGCATAAGCCTCTTTCTTACCTCCAAAATTACCATAGTGGACATTAATTGTAAGACCAAACTCTTTAGACGTACGAGTGATCCTAGCGCGATCATTTACAACTTGTTCACGACCATTCTTAACAAGAATTAAAGTAAATTGCTGGCGTATTTTGCTCTCACTATTTGAATCCAAGCCACTCATAGTGCGCAGGAGATCCATAAGAGGATCTTCTATGAAGAAATCGCTGCCGTCATTCAACGTGCATCGAGCAAAGCGATATTTCGGAACAGAATCGCCATTATTCAATTTTTCAAAAAGAAGCACGCTGAGATCATTATTCGAATTGAGTACATAGTCCTTAAGCTTTGAAGTGACCTGAGAATTATTAAAGTCAATTAAGTTGTTATCAGTGAGAAGTTTAAGAAAGTTTCTAGCGGAATAGCCGTGCACGCCTTGCTTTTCTGCTAAATAAGCAAAAAGTGTTTTTCCTTCGATTTCTTCGAATAAGTCTAAGGGGGCACCAAGAGCGAGTAAGCCCAAAAGTCCTTCTTTTGAAGGGTGAAACCAATAGAGTGATTGGCCTTTGGCGTTTTTTAACCGTGGATCAAAGCCATACCTTGCCAAGATTTCCACGACGCTAATACTATTGGGATAAAAAATGATATTTTCATTATTGTAGACGGTTTCGAGTGCAGTATTCGTGGTTTTGTAAGCCTCTAACACTGCAACGAGTAGCTGGCCTTTTTTATCATAATCATAGTGTGATGTAGAGGATGTATTGAGCGCATCTAGAACGCGCAGGAAAAGGCTTTCACCGCCACTTTTGACACTAAATCCGCGAGCAACTAAGCCAGTGATCACTTCGCCGATGTGCTCGTTGGTGTTGTACTTTTGAGGATAAGAAGAGTACGGTTCTTTCCTTACGAGAGTTACAATCTGCAATAAATTCTTTCCTTCCGTGGTCAGTAGATTTTTGGCGTCAAGTAAGTCGACTAATGCAAAAGCGCGATTGAGGTCACGCCATTGAATTTTTTCAAAATATTTCGCTAATGAATTAAGAATCGTGTCCTTTGTTACAGGTGCTGTATTTAGGTAGGCAGCATGATTCAAGTCAAAATATTGGATTAGCTCTTGGATCGCAGCAACCTCTTTAGTATTGTTAGACTCCGAAAAATATCTGTATTCGTATAAAAGTTCGTCTAAAACAGGTGAACGGCCATTAAAAATCTTTTTGAAATCCCAGCCATGAGTCCGTAATGAATTAATATGGGGAGTAGAAGTGTCTTTACCCCATGCTGAAAAAGTGCTCGCCATCTCTTTCGTATCGTATTCGTAGCAAAGGTTTTTGTTCACATCAAAACCGCGCGTAAAAATGAGCTCTATGCTTTCTGCTCTATATTTATTAAGTCCAATAAGGCTTTTGCATTTTTTTGAATAGGAATCCACAAATGGCATTTGAATCGTAATTCCCTTTATAGATAAGAAAAAATCTAGAATAAGATTTGCAGTTTTGCTGTCAGTGAAATCAAGACTTAATAGGTTTTCTCCAGCAGCCCAAATTTGCTCAGGTTGTAGGCCATGAGCCATGCCATTTTGTAAGAGTGTCATGATTTCATCATGCGCTTCGATAAAGATGTGTGGCTTATTGCCAGAAGAAGATGGAATCGAACGAAAAAAACTATAGAGCAATCCGCCTTTATCCGTCGAAAAAGAAAAGTCGATTCCAAGTTTTATAAAGTATTGCAAAATTTCTTTCATATAGCCGCTCTTTTGCATCCTTTGAAACGAAAAAACGCTGGTGATCTCGGCTGGAATCTCTGCGCCCTGAGCTAGTAAGCGATCTGCATCATCGAACTTTGCACTGATGACTGCTTCAAGAAACGCGTTGTCTATGAGGCTTAAATCGACAAATAGTGCGCCCTGCTTGATGAGGCCGTCTTTTGTAAGTTCAGCAGATAATTTTGTGGAGTCAGTAAAAATAGCACCTGCAAAGTTCGCTTTAAAAAACGAAGACCCCGTCAAATCCGCGGCGGTGAAATTAGCGCCAACGAGATTTGCAGAATAGAAATTAATGCCAATCAACTTAGATGCTTTAAATGAAATATTTTGAAAGTCACGTTTAGCCCAGTCTTCATCTTTAAAGTCCGCGCATTCAAAAGTACCATCTGAATTGCGGCCCACTTGGCCTTGAGAGTTTACACAGCTATTGATTCGACGACTGTACTTATAAGTATCAGCAGCAAATGCCTGTATCGACAACAAGCAGCCAACTCCAAAATAGATCAATGAATGCCTCATTCAACCCCCTATGAGCAGGCTGACTGCTATCAAAAACACCCATATGTGTCATTAACCAATGCGATTGCTTTGATTAGTTTTTTGGCACCATGAGACAAGCCTTTTCGAACGTTCGCATCCAGCAGAACATAACTATGCCCACAGGCTTCTTAGGCCTCAACTCCATATTATTGAGGGCAGTTGCTCGTAAACATGACAGGATCTGCGAATACCGCTTTGGAGATGTTTTTCGAATATTGGCCTGTTCCCGCGAGACTAAATGCAGGATTAGCGCAAGTCTTCCCTGCTCAATTTACTATTTATTTATGCTTTCCATTCGGCGGCAAAACATTGAGCAAAAACTGACAAAAAGATGCGTCACTTCTCATAGCCGCGATGTCGGGTGGCCGAGATACTAATTTGTTTTTCTCCTTGGATTCATTTACGTTTATTGAGCCGCGCCAGAAGTCAGGGTGGACGGAATCTCTCGTTAGCACGTGAAGTGGTAGAATTTTGAATTGGTCTCCGCTTTGTTGAATAAGAGTCGGCTGGGCTCCCTCAGAGTCAAAATGTACGTTTGATATACTTGACCAAGGCAATAATATTTTTTCGGTACCAGATACTTGAATCGCTACAGCCGCTGGTTCTGGATAAACCGAGCCGTTGAGTGGCAATTCTATGTCGCTGCCACTTAATTTTTTAGCGACCAGTGTTTTATTCTTAGGATCTTCTTTCGGCGATGACTTTAGCTGCCATATTTGAATCGCTAAACGGGAGGCCCAAATATCCGTTGTCTCATAATCCCAATATGTTCGACTAGGCGGCTCATCCACTCGAAATAACCGTTTTGTCTCAGGCTGCCAATATAGACCACGAACACGATGTCTATTGCGCAAATTAACAATTGGAACACCATCAGACAAAATCAGGTCCAAGTAAGCTCTAGTTTCGTGACCTTTTTGAATATTCTGAAACTCTCCCACGGGCCCGAGCAGAGCAGTCAGCGCTTCACGCCCCTCAATCATTGGTATCGTATCTTGTGTCCTGTCCGGGCAACCCCCGCACAAAATGGTTCGGAGTTTAAGTCAACGAAGTGTCTGAAGGTGACTGCTCCTGTCCCCAGTGTTTTCTTCTCAACTCTTCCGCTCTCTGTCTAGCTCTTTCCCTCCGCATTGTTAGATCGTGTCTACCGATGTGGTGAACTGAGTTCGGTGCGAACCCTCCGTTGCCCTGGTTTGGACGGTTGAAGTTGTAATCCCATATTGCATTCTTGATTGATGTCTTTACCTCCTCTTCGTTCGCGTATTGTTCTTGAAGATTGATCTCTTCCCGCTTGAGTGTGCCGATCACTCGTAAGCGCTCCATGAGCCCTTTTTGCTAAGCCGAGAGCTCTGGTGATAAAAGTAGGTCGGCGAGTCTCTCGTACTTTTCAATGGCTTGAACCTTCGGCAGGTCCGTAAATATTTTCACCAAAGCTTTATATGGATTCACGCCGTTGGTTTTTGCCGTGACGACAAGACTGTAAAGCAGTGCACTGGCGTTGGCGCCATCTTCAGTGTCCGAGAACATCCAGTTGTTGCGGCCGATCGCAAACTTTCTAATCGCTCTTTCGGTAAATCCATTATCGGGCTCAAGGCGCCCATCTTTTAAGTAGCCGATCAGATATTCATATTCTGATGCGAAGTAGGCGAATGCCTTTCCGATTTTACTTTTATCCGGCACTTTGCCCCTTGTTGTCGCAACCCAAACTTTCATCTCTTCAAAGACGGGCGAAGCTCGCTCAAGCCTCATTCGATAACGTTCGTCAGGGGATTTTTCTTTGATCTCAGCCTCTAGGTCGTAAATTTGTTTGTAAAATGCCAAACCCACTTCGCCAAGACTTCGACCGTCTTTGGCGCCGTTCACTACGGCTTGTTCAAATCTGCGGCGAGCGTGCATATTGCAACCAATGCGCACGATCACATCGCTCTCTAAAGCGTCATACGAGTTAAGACCGTCACACTGTAAATAGCCTTCAAACTCCGCAAGTAAAGCCTTTGCCGCATCGCCTGACCGCGAAGTGCTGTAATCGAACAAAACAATTTTATTTAAACCAAAGGGCGTTGATCTAACCCACATCCACGACTGAGCTTCCGCAGTTCTGCCGTTTTCTTTTAAAACTTGAACTCGCGTTTCATCACAAGCAACGTAAAACGCATCCAAAAACCGGTCCGATAAAACATTCCACACGGGCTGGCAAGCTTGAGCTACCGCAACCACCCACCTCGCCATCGTCTGACGAGGAAGGTCTATACCCTGGCGCTTAAAAATATCTTCCATTCGATAAAGCGGCAGACCATCGGCGTACTTACTCACTACGATCGCTGCAAGCAGCTCAGGCGTAGACATGCCTTTCGGTATGATTGCCGGCACGGGCGGCGCCGTCTTCTCAAAATCGCCTGATTCTACCCCGTACTTTGCACGCTGGTATTGAACGACGCTCATCCTGGCCGGCTCGTACTTTAGCTTCTCTGAGATCTCCCAGCCGATCACTTTTAATGGCGTGCCGTCTAAAGCAACTTGTTCATTGATCGGCAATTCAACTTTGACGATCTCTCGCTCAAGATTCTCAGGTAAGGGTTTGCGGTGACCACGCTTTTTAGTAAAGCCCTCCACCTCGATGTCAGACCCCTCTTCATCAAAGCCCGGTTTTTTGGACTCAACTTCGGCTTCGTTGAGTAGCAACTGCTCTTCGGACTCCCAGCGTTCGGATTTCTTCCCAAACCGGTTGCGCTTCAACTCCGCAAGCTGCTCTCTTAGCCACGTGTTTTCGTCTGATAAGAATTTATTCTTCTCTTCACTTCGACGCCAAAGCCCCTGCAAGGTTTCAAAATTTAACCCCGCCGACTCTTGATTCGAAAAAAATGATTCGCTCGTTTGCATCTGAGGGAATCATTCACAATTAAACAGAATAAATCAACTGACACGTTCAAATTTCCGCTCTGCAAAAGGCTTCATCTTCCACACATCGTAACCATCAAGCAGCCAGGCGAACTGCTCAGGACTTATTTGCACAACCGACTCAGTCAGCTTCCGTGGCCAAATAAATTTGTCCCTCTCCAAACGCTTTTGCCATAGCGCAAAGCCAGACCGATCAAAATACAAAACCTTAATCGAATCTCGCCTTCGGCCCATAAAAACAAACAGGTGCGGCTCCATGAAGTCACCCATCTTTGCCGACTCCACAACCTGCGATAAGCCGTTGATCTGTTTTCGCATATCCACAGGCTCTCTATGGATAAATACATTCTTGAACTCATGAACCGATCTCATCGAACGCCTCCATCCCGCAAATGGTAGATCAGCGCCGCTAACCAGCGTGGGTCAGGCAACGGCAGCGCGGTCGACTGAATCTCTCGCGTGACTTCGACCGGAATGAACCTCGATAGCGGCATCATAGCCCGCGACTCCTTTAAGAACTTCGTCTTCCAATAATGGAAAGATTGCGCCCTGAGCTGTTTCGAGCGGCAGTATTCCTCGACACTGCCTGAATACTTATCGGCGGCGTCCACATGGCTGCGCCACAACTGGCGCTTAGATTCGTTTATCGTCTTCAAAATTGACCTCCGGGTTGGAAGTCAGACTAGTGCGGCCGTTTTGCGCAAGCAAAACGGGTTAATGGATCGCTTACGATCACTCGTTCAGTTCTTGCATTGCCCGTTGGTCTTCCAATGCCGCTCAGCCAAAGCCTTAACCCCTGGATCTCGATGTTGTGCTTCGTGTACTTAGCGGCATTTGCGCTGCCGTGGTCCGCGACGACAATTGGTTTCATCGCGCCTGTTGGCAGATGATCAAGTCCCTCGATCACCACAGCTTCGGTAACCAGAGCAACCACTTGCCACTGGGTGATTTGCCAGTGGATTCCCCACGACAAAATCTTTCGCGAGTACCAGTCAAGTAACACCAGCAAAAACATAAACCGGCCATCGACATTAACCCAGGTCCAGTCCATGCCCCACAGAAGATTCTTCTGCCAGGGTTCATGCAAAAGCATGTCGGCGGGTTCGATGACTGGCCTGAACGGTTTGCGCTCAAACGGATGGTTTAATCCGTGGGCTTTCATGATCTCAGCTACTTTGGTTTTGCCAATGAAAACTTTGGCGTTTTTCTCAAGGTAATATGCTATTCGCCTGCAATGCCACTCAGGATGTTTTTTGACGAGCGCCACGACTCGCTTTTCTTCCAAAGGTCTAATTTTATTTAGGCCACCGCCGCCTCCGTGACGCGATTGCATCGCACCTTCGCGCCACCGATGGTACGACCTCGGGTGTATCTGCAAATGCCCACAAATCGTCTCTATTGAGTCGACCTCGCGGGCCTTGTCGATGAACTCCAGCAACGATTCGCGTTGCGCCTTGGTTAAATGGCGGCCATACAGCGGGCCCCTTAACCCTAACGATTCTTTTTTTTCATCGCTTGCAGCTCGATCGACGTTTCTAAAAGCGCCTCGGACAGCCTCTCCGCCTCCAGCTTTAATTCCGCAATCGCTGGATCCTCCTTCGGACGAGGACCGCGCTTGATTTCCTTTAAAGACGAAATCCCGCCCTGCAGGAACTTTTGCTTCCATCGCGACAGTTGTGCCGGAGCAATGGCCTCGCGCCGACAAACAGCACTCGCGCCGATTCGCTCTGCCTCTAAAACCAACTCTGCCATTTTCTCGGCCGAGCGACGGGTTCTTTTTCGTTTTTCTGACTTTGGATTTTCTTGGCTCATTGTGACCCCTTTGTATCATGGTTTGTTCTCCTTCGAGAACAGGGGTCACCTTCGAGATTTCAGATACTTAGGCTGAAATCCGCACACTTTTTTGACTTAAATTATCCCGCCCTTTGTGACGATCGAGCCCGGACAGCACACTTGCGACTGAGCTTCATGCGATCGGCTAGGATCAAAACTAGTTTCCCAGCGCAGAGGGACTCCCTTGCCAAACTCAGCTAAAGTGTCAGGCAGGTAAACGCCAAATCTCTCAATAATTTCAGTTCCTTTTGCTGAAGAGCTGGCGGCGTACCCACCGGCGAGGACTTCAAATATTGTGCCCGTCGTAAGGTCACCAACGAGAGTCACTGTGAACCTAGGGTTGGCTAACATATCGACTCCGGGATACTCTAGCTTTTTTGCAAGCTTGATTGCATCAGCGCCCCAAACAAAAACCATTGCGACAAAAATCGCTTGAGGCGATACAACTCCATGTAAAGTCGAACTTGGCACAGCATGGTTTCGTGCTTCAAGCAGATCATTCCGGGTGAATGAATCTGGGGCCGCAAACGAATTCAAGCTTGCTGTGACGCTAAAGCCTAATACCAATATGTTTACCAAAAAGCGCTTCCACATAAATTAACTCCTCTTGCGGATCGCCATCGTAGCCTATTTTCTGTTTTTTCTCGCCTGTAAGTTTTTTTGACAGTCGCAAGTACAGGGAACCGAATTGACACGCCTAAATCAGTAGGTCGCAGGGTGAGGCCGTCTGATTAAGCTCTGCATTAATTTCAAGTAGCATGTGAGGCCTGCCTAATAAAGCGATTCAACATAGGCCTGGACCTTCTTTTCTTAACCAACCTGGCCCACGCGCAATCGGCGCTACCTACTTACCCTGAAGTAAACAAAATACCTGCAAGCAAAGTCGCTCAATATAAGGAAGCACTTTCTAATAACTTAAAACTAAAAGGGCTCGATGATTGTAACACAAAAGAATTCCTGAGCTTGAACATGGGTCAGTATCTCGCTAGCCTAGCCTCGGTTCGTTTTGAAAATTTTTATTTGTTCCCTGGTGATCAACCCCTGCTTGTGGTGGTGGCATTTGGTGCCGCCCCATTCCGTCTAGAATTTTCAACAAATCGTGAAATGACCGATGTTACAGGAGTGAAGTTAACAACTTATAAAGTCGTCACCCACAGGTTTAACGAAGGCACTCTAGCCGATCCAAAAATGATCGACCGTACAATTGTTAATGTTGATAAAGAGGGCGCCTGCTGGACCTCACTGCCGCCGCGAAACTAAGGAATTTGAGATTTCAGGAGAGATTTAAGCACTTCGATTCTTCATCGCGCGATCAAGATCAAAGGTAGCTTGTAGATTCATCCAAAGTTTAGCTGAAGTTCCTAGTGCGTCCGCCAAATCCAGCGCCGTTTCGGCGGTAATTCCACGCTTACCTTTAATCAACTCGTTTAACTTGGCATTAGTCCACTTCAACTTCTTGGCAAACTCAGCTTGAGTGATCCCCATGGGCTCAAGAAATTCTTCAATCAACATTTCGCCGGGATGGAACGGGCTTTTCGGCTGTTTCATTAATACTCCTACTTGTGATAATCCAATACTTTAACTTCGCTCGCTCCACCGGCAGTCCATTTGAAGATAACTCTCCATTGGTCATTTATTCGAATCGAATGAAAACCCAGTAAGTCGTCTTTTAAAGCTTCCAGCCTATTTCCAGGAGGAACCTTTAGGTCTGTCAAATTCTCAGCATCATGCAAGTACAGAATCTTTCTTCGAGCCGCTCGATAAAGTTCCGGCGGGAAGCTTCGCGTGTGCTTTGACTTCTTATCCTCAAATAAATCGAGCGCTAGCCGGTTGCTGAAGCTAATAATCACGTTATCAGATTATCGTAAGTCGATAATTTTTGCAATCTTTTTTTTATGTAGACACAAAAAGGTTCAATCGGCTTGATTATAAGAAATCTAACGATGCTTGGATCTTTCAGGTCGTACAAACCGCAACTATTAGTTCCGGAATTAAGATTATTCTCGGTGGCGGTGCTTTACCTGCAAATATCTACTGGCAGGTTGTTGCGGCTGACCTTGGGACAACATCCGTTTTTAAGGGCACGATTAACTCGCAAACCTCTATCGTGATGAAAACGGGCGCTAGCATTAACGGCCGGCTTTTGGCAAAGACCGCCGTCACTCTAGAATCGAACTCAGTCGCCCCATAAAATTACGTGCGGGGGATCGGGCTGCTAGTTTGCCGATTCCTCGAACTAATGGGCGCTTGAGCCGGAGCGTGAAGAAATAGTCGGGATTGTGAAGGACAAAGTGCTGCCTTCATTCTTTTTGGACTCAGCCCAAATTTCGCCGCCATGGGCGTCAATAAGCATTTTTGAAATATAGAGACCCAGGCCTAAGCCTCTTCTGTCGCTCGACCCGAGCTGCGCAAAGCGGTGAAAGACTTTATCCAGCTTATCCGCTGGAATCCCCGACCCCGTATCATTAATCTCCACTTGCACCTTTGCAGCAGTCACACTCGCACTGACAGTAATCGATCCGCCTTCATCTGTGAATTTTATTGCATTGCTTATTAAGTTTGAAAGCACTTGTAAGATTCTATCATGATCGCATTGGACTTCGTCAGATCCGGATATTGGAATTGCCCTTAACAGAATGTTCTTTCCGGAAGCTGTAAGTGCAAAGCTTTCGACCGATTGACGAATAATTTTATCCAGACCGTGCTTTTCTACATTGAGCTCGAGCTTACCTAGAGCTATACGCTCCATATCTAGAAGGTCGGCAATCATTCGCAACGAAACATCGACATTTCGTTTTATGAATTCAATCCAATGTTTAACTTCAGGATCGACCGTACTAAACGCCGAGTCCTCTAACAGCATCTCGGCGCACGACGCCGCCGCCCCGATTGGGTTTCTTAAGTCGTGACTTACTATAGCCAGAAACTCGTTTCGGGTGGTCAATGCGATTTTCGTTTTTGAATGCTCTGATTTTTCATCACTGAGCTCGCTGGCGTTCCGAAGAACCTCTGAATCCGTCAGCGTTCTTTCACAAAAAAGGTTTTTGTCAGTGAGTTTTCGCTCTTGCTCTAACAGTCGACTGGCTAAGGCGCTTTTAACTTCCCTCTCTTTTTCAAGAGCGGCGTCCATCAGAGTGCGCTCAAGCTCAACGGCATTATCAGACCGCTCTCTTTCACGTGAGACTCGCTCTTGACCATTACGCTTTTCGTCTTCAACTTGGCCAGTTGCCACTTGCCTCGAAGCGTTTTTGGAGTCAGCCATACTTCGGGCATTTTCCATAGCCTGGTCCGCCTCAAGCCTGCCTTCGGAGACGGACTCATCAATTCGATCTTCAGTACTTTTACGGGATTTAGAAAGTGATTTATTCGTCTTATCGCGTTCCGCAACCAAACTATCATCGGTCTGCTTGCGTTCTTCTTTTAAAAACGACTCTTGCTTACCCATCGGCTTTTACTCAGTCACCCGTGAAGGGCTTCGTTGTTTTATCGTTATTACTCGAGCGCAGACTAGCATAATAACATTAGAAGAGCTTAAAAATTAGTGAATCTCAAGGATTAACTATAACGATCACATCGTCTGTGTTGGTTGCGCC
>JAYUQP010000057.1:0-3968 GCA_043757265.1 Bdellovibrionales bacterium
GGACTCCAAGACCCAGCCCGAAGACCCGCTAGAGATCTACATGAAAGTTGTTCACGCCATTTGCGAAATCAGGAATATTTCGCAAGAACAGCTGCAAGAGGCGACATTTAGGAATATAAATTCCTTGTTGATCAAGGAGCCTTCGCTTGTCTGAGTTATCAGAGCCATACCTCAATCGGTTTTCAGGAGTTGCCCGTCTTTACGGCGAGCAAGGACTGCATAAATTGGCAAAGGCCCACGTGGCAGTGATTGGTGTGGGCGGCGTTGGTTCGTGGATTGTGGAAGCGCTCGTACGTAGTGGCGTGGGCAGTATCACGTTGATGGATTTTGACGATGTGTGTGTTAGCAATTTCAACCGCCAAATTCTCGCCACAGACGAAACCGTTGGGAAATTTAAAATCGACGTGCTTGCCGAACGGATACGACTGATCAATAAGGACTGCCAGCTACACTTGATCAACGATCGCTTTTCGCCCGAAACTGCTGATAACTTTTTTTCGCAGCCATACGATTATATCGTGGACGCGTTTGATAATGGCCAAGGTAAGGCATTTTTAGCCCACCACTGTCGATCGCATAAAAAAAAACTGATTGTTTTAGGATCTGTGGGCGGAAAACGTGATCCCAGTAAAATCAAAATTGATGATCTCTGTCGAAGCACCGAAGACACGTTGCTCGCTTTTATGCGCAAAAAACTCCGCGCTGATTACGGATTTCCACGTTTAAAAAATAAAAAGTTTTCCATTCCTTGTGTTTACTCCACCGAAAAATACGTTTACCCGGCTGATTCCACCGAAATTAAAAAGTTGGACTGTGGAGGAGGAATGGGAGCCATCACTCATTTGGCCGGTGCCTTTGGTTTTTTTGCGGTCTCACGCGTGATCAATGATTTGGTAGGGGCGGGGACATGAAGATTTCGTCAAGAGTTGTTTATTCTTTAGTTAAGAGTGTCGTAAGCTGGGTGCCAATTGTTATATTTCTCGGAATCGTCAGCTATCTTATGCTCATCGAATTCAGAAATGATGTCGATGAGTATTTTGTTCGCATCATTCTTAAAGCGTGCTTGATACTCATTACCAGCTGTGCGTTAAGCCAAGTTTCGACGCTCATTTTGATGGTTGTGTGGAGATATTTAGGAGCTATGACAAATCATCTGTGGTTTCTAAAAGAGTTATTCCACTTTTTTAGTGCGTTCCCAGTGGTCGATATTGGAATTTTTTCCATTGGAATATTTTTTAGCGCCCCGCAATTTTTTGATTGGATATGGATTTTGACAGGTCTCATGGTTTTAGAAACGATTCAATACTGGTCTGATTTTTCAAAAAGTCCATTGCGCAGTCTGTATGCCTTTGCACACTTTCATAAAATTGATTTTTACCAAACGCACAAAGTGTTGAGTCCATATTTAGCGTCGACATTTATAAATTACTTTTTTATCTGTCTTAAAAAGTTTTTGCTGCCGCTGGTATTTATCCTTGTGGTGATGGATTTTAGAATCATCCTTCCGCGTTTAGTCGAGGCCGGACTCACCTACCACTCTTTTGCTCTCCTCATGAGTTTAATGATCAGTTTGCATCTTTTAACCTATCGACGAGAAACTGTATGAAAGTTCCAAAGTTGATCTTACAAAACTATTCTTTGCACCGGGATGGGAAGTTTCTGTTAAAAGATATTAGCTTTATTTTGCAGAGTGTAGAAACTCTTTCGGTCATCGGGGAGCAAGGCGCGGGAAAAGGTTTGTTTTTAAAATCCCTGCTCGGGTTGCATAAAGGAACAGTATCGGGAAGCCTGGAACTCGTTGGGAATCAGCGCTTTGGACTGGTTTCTAAAAGTTACGCTTGCATTGATGACTTTTCGATTTTTCAAAATCTTTCACTCGTAAGCCGCCTCGCCGGCGTCGAAATGCAGGTGCATCTCGCCGAAGAGGTGGAGGGCGTGTTGAAAACCGTGGGCCTTTGGAGTTCGTACAGAAATCTACTGCACGAAAAAAGTTCGCAGCTCAATGCTTTCGAAAAAACACTACTCAATCTTGCGCGCACACTTTTGTTAAAGCCCACCATTTTGATTTTAGATCAGCCCACACTGCTGTTAGATCCCGTGCAAAAAGCCCTGTTCGAATCGGTCATTGAATCTTTGAAAGACGAGATGAGTGTAATTTGGGTGAATTACGATTTAGAGCAGGTGGCCCGTGTGTCCGATCAGGTGATTCTGCTCAAAAACGGCAAAATGGTCGAATGCTCAAGCTGCGAAATCTTTTTTACTAAACCACTTGAGACCGACACCGAGGATTTCATTTCGGGGAGGATCCATGTCTAGGATGAGACCCTCCGCTCCCCGAATAGAAAAAGACATCCACGAACTTCGGGCTCTTGTCCTTACCATGGCAGGCTATGTGGAGGAGTCGGTGGACACCTCGATGAAAGCTCTTGTCCTTAGAGATAAAAGTTTGCTTCTACAGATCTTGCGCATTGAGCTTGAAGTGAATCGCTTGCACAAAAAAATCGACGGTGTCTGTTTTCGGACCCTTGCCTGTCAGTCACCCGTAGGTTCGTATCTCCGGTTGGTGTTTGCAATTATAAAAATCAACGTCGATTTGGAGCGCATGGGAGATTTGGTCCGCAATAATTCCTATGCCATCGAAGAGTATCTTCAGTCTTCGCCAAATCTTGCTGTTCAACAAATTCGCGAAATGGCCTCCACGGTGACTCGAATGATACGTGATGGATTTGATGCTTTTATGGAAAGCGACCTTGAACGTGCGCAAAGAGTGCTTACTATTGACGACAGCGTGGACCGTTTTCGAAACCGCCTCAACGAAGAACTGCGTGAACATCTCCAGCACCCGGTGGGGGATTATCAATCCACCATGGCGCTGCTATCAGTGGTTCGAAATCTTGAGCGCTTGGCAGATCACGCGACCAATATTGCAGAGGAAGTGATTTTCTTTTTAACGGGATCAGACGTACGCCATAGTAGAATGGCCGACCGTGCGGCTGACAAAATTGCAGACCGTACGATAGAGACAACGACCAACAAAATATCCAACCCAGTAGCGGAGCAAAAAGCCGCTGGCGATGACCGTCTTAAGACGGAGGAGTAAACATGGTGCAAACTACTAAGGGAAAAATTCTTGTTGTTGAAGACGAACAAGATATTCGCGAGCTTTTAAAATTTAATCTCACCGGCAGGGGATTCGACGTCACTGATTGTGCAAATGGGGAAGAAGGCCTCCTCGCGATCAAAGAAGAACAGTTTGATTTGCTTATTTTGGACTGGATGCTTCCCGGTGTGAGTGGTGTGCAAGTGGCTAAAGTGGCCCGTGCCATGGAAAACGGGAAGAACCTCGCGATTTTGATGCTCACAGCGAAGTCCGAGCCTGAGGACATTGTTGAAGGTTTGGATTCTGGCGCCGACGACTACATGATAAAGCCGTTTGACAACACCGTTTTGTGGGCACGAGTTCAAGCGCTCATGCGCCGATCGCAGCGCTTGAGTAAAGAACCAAAAACCGAAAACTCTCAACTCGTAAACGATCTTCTTACACTGGGCACAGTGCAACTGTCGTTAAAAACCTACGAAGTGCGCGTGGCAGGTACGATGATCGATCTTACACCATCCGAATTTAAACTTCTGTCGACGATGCTATCGCACAAAGGCCGAGTGCTCACACGCGAGCGTTTGATTTCGGAAGTGCAGGGCGAAGGAGTGAGCGTGGTGGGTCGCACTGTGGACACCCACGTGTTTGGTTTACGAAAAAAGTTGGGCGACGCAGGTGATTTGATCGAAACGATCCGCGGCGTTGGTTATCGTGTGAAGGAAGAGGCTTAGAGGAGTGAAGCCATTTGAGTTAACGCCTTTTAAAGTTGTCCAGCGGCATATACTGACCCATGTGATCTCTTTGTATTTAGTGCTGTTGCTTGTGTTTAGCGCTTGGCAAAAAAAATGGCTAATTGAGCCTTGGCATTTAG
>JAYUQP010000058.1:0-30884 GCA_043757265.1 Bdellovibrionales bacterium
CGTTACGCCATTCGTGCAGGTCGGAACTTACCCGACAAGGAATTTCGCTACCTTAGGACCGTTATAGTTACGGCCGCCGTTTACTGGGGCTTCGATTCGAAGCTTCACCGAAGTTGACTCCTCCTCTTAACCTTCCAGCACCGGGCAGGCGTCAGCATGTATACGTCGTCTTGTGACTTAGCACATGCCTGTGTTTTTGATAAACAGTCGCTACTCCCATTTCACTGCGGCTTTCTTGATTGCTCAAGTTAAGCATACCTTATCCCGAAGTTACGGTATCAAGTTGCCGAGTTCCTTAACCAAGTTTCACTCAATCGCCTTAGAATATTCATCCCACTCACCTGAGTCGGTTTACGGTACGGGCAGTTTAAGAAAACACAACGAAGTTTTTCTTGGAGGCATGGAGTTTGATGCTTGTGAGACTAGGTCTCTCCTCACACAGGTCAGTGTTGCAACGCGGATTTACCTACGTTACCACCTCTCTGTGTAAACCTGCACAACCATTCGCAGGCACATCATATCCTACCCCGTCACTCCTTTGCTACGCTTAAACCGGTAACGGAATATTAACCGTTTGTCCATCGACTACGCCATGTGGCCTCATCTTAGGTCCCGACTAACCCTTGAGCCGATTATCGTTGCCCAGGAACCCTTGAGTTTACGGCGTGGAGGTTTTTCACCTCCATTCAACGCTACTTACGTCAGCATGATCACTTCTAGTTCGTCCAGCCGTCCTTACGATCGACCTTCAGCCTACGCTAGAACGCTCTCCTACCGCTCATACAATAAAGTATGAACCCGTGGTTTCGGTATTGTGCTTAGCCCCGTTATATTTTCCGCGCAGAACCACTAGACCAGTGAGCTATTACGCTTTCTTTAAAGGATTGCTGCTTCTAAGCCAACCTCCTGGTTGTCAAAGTAGTTCCACAGCGTTCACCACTTAGCACAAATTTAGGGACCTTAACCGACGATCTGGGCTCTTTCCCTCTCGACGCGTGACCTTATCACCCCGCGTCTGCCTCCCGAGGTAGCTATGTATGGCATTCGGAGTTTGATTGGGTTTGGTAATCCGGTAAAGACCCCTAGCCCATTCAGTGCTCTACCTCCATCATAGAATTTACTCGAGGCTATACCTAAATATATTTCGGAGAGAACCAGCTATCACCCAGCTTGATTGGCCTTTCACCCCTATCCACAACTCATCCAAAGAATTTACAACTTCTACTGGTTCGGGCCTCCACGTGGTATTACCCACGCTTCACCCTGGTCATGGATAGATCGCCGGGTTTCGGGTCTACCACTACGAACTAAATCGCCCTATTCAGACTCGGTTTCCCTACGGCTCCACCTAAACGGCTTAACCTTGCTCGCAACGGTAACTCGCTGACTCATTATGCAAGAGGTACGCGGTCGCACTTGCTTACGCATTGTGCTTCCACTGCTCATAGACTTGCGGTTTCAGTTTCTCTTTCACTCCCCTGCTCGGGGTTCTTTTCACCTTTCCCTCACGGTACTAGTTCACTATCGGTCATCAGGTAATATTTAGTCTTGGAGGGTGGTCCCCCCGGATTCCCAACGGGTTTCACGTGCCCGGTGGTACTTGGGATACTTCTAGGGTCTTTAAACTTTTCGTTCACAGGGCTATCACCTTCTTTGGCCGCACTTTCCAGAGCGTTAAACTAAATTTATTGATCCCACGATGAAGTCCCGCAACCCCGCATACAAAAATGTATGTGGTTTAGACTATTCCCCGTTCGCTCGCCACTACTAGGGGAATCTCGGTTGATTTATTTTCCTACGGGTACTGAGATGTTTCACTTCCCCGCGTTAGCTTCCTCAGACTATGAATTCATCTGAGAACACCCATATATTGGGTCGGTTTCCCGATTCGGAAATTTCCGGATCATAGCGTATGTGCCGCTCCCCGAAACTTATCGCAGCTTATCACGTCCTTCTTCGCTTCCTGATGCCTAGGCATCCACCACAAGCCCTTAGTAGCTTAAAAATTAAAGGTTGAAATCTAACTAAAAATCGCCAAATTCAACTCACACTCAAAGCTCGTAAAGACAAGTATTCTAAGTCTTAATTAACAATTACATAAATAAAAAAAATAAATCTATCATCATTAAGTTCTATTCAATTTTCAAAGAACAACCTTCCGCTCTCGTCGACCGAGTCCACCAAATGGTGGGCCTGGGAAGAGTTGAACTTCCGACCCCACGCTTATCAAGCGTGTGCTCTAACCACTGAGCTACAGGCCCCGAAGGCTCGCTCAAAAATGAATAGCTAGCAAGTTTATGTGAGGTTGACCTAGAAAATGTTTCTTGAATTCTGACCAATCATCTTGCGATGAAGAGCCGTAGATTTCAAAAATAGTCATTCCTTAGAAAGGAGGTGATCCAGCCGCAGGTTCCCCTACGGCTACCTTGTTACGACTTCACCCCAATCATCGATCTCACCTTGGGCGCCTGCCTCCGAAGTTAGCGCAGCGACTTCTGGTGAAACCAACTTTCATGGTGTGACGGGCGGTGTGTACAAGGCCCGGGAACGTATTCACCGCGGCATGCTGATCCGCGATTACTAGCGATTCCAGCTTCATGTAGTCGAGTTGCAGACTACAATCTGAACTTAGAATTACTTTAAGGGATTGGCATGATCTTGCGATTTAGCTACCCTCTGTATAATCCATTGTAGCACGTGTGTAGCCCTGGACATAAGGGCCATGAGGACTTGACGTCATCCCCACCTTCCTCCGGTTTAACACCGGCAGTCTCTTTAGAGTGCCCAACTTAATGCTGGCAACTAAAGACAGGGGTTGCGCTCGTTGCGGGACTTAACCCAACATCTCACGACACGAGCTGACGACAGCCATGCAGCACCTATATAGAGACCCTTGCGGGCGTTAATATCTCTACTAACTTCCTCTACATTTCGAGCCCAGGTAAGGTTTTGCGCGTTGCATCGAATTAAACCACATGCTCCACCGCTTGTGCGGGCCCCCGTCAATTTCTTTGAGTTTTAATCTTGCGACCGTACTTCCCAGGCGGATCACTTAACGCGTTAGCTACGGCACTGAAGGGGTCAATACCTCCAACACCAAGTGATCATCGTTTAAGGCGTGGACTACCAGGGTATCTAATCCTGTTTGCTACCCACGCTTTCGGGTCTGAGTGTCAGTACTGGGCCAGGAAACCGCCTTCGCCGCCGGTGTTCCTCCTGATATCTACGTATTTCACCACTACACCAGGAATTCTGCTTCCCTCTCCCGTACTCAAGCTAAGCAGTTTTAGATGCACTTCCCGGGTTGAGCCCGGGGCTTTCACATCTAACTTACCAAGCCACCTACACCCGCTTTACGCCCAGTGATTCCGAACAACGCTTAGACCCCTCGTATTACCGCGGCTGCTGGCACGAAGTTAGCCGGTCTTTTCTGATAAGGTACCGTCATCATCTTCCCTTATCACAGAGTTTTACAACCCGAAGGCCTTCATCACTCACGCGGCGTCGCTGCATCAGACTTTCGTCCATTGTGCAATATTCCCTACTGCTGCCTCCCGTAGGAGTCTGGACCGTGTCTCAGTTCCAGTGTGACTGGCCATCCTCTCAGACCAGTTACCGATCGTTGCCTTGGTGAGCCATTACCTCACCAACTAGCTAATCGGACGCAGACTCATCAAAAAGCGGATTGCTCCTTTAACCCCTAGAGCCGAAGCCCCTGTGGTCTTATGCGGTATTAGCTAATCTTTCGATTAGTTATCCCCCTCTTTAAGGCAGATTATCTACGTGTTCCTCACCCGTCCGCCGCTTTACTCGCATCCGAAGATACTTTCTCGCTCGACTTGCATGTATTAGGCGCGCCGCAAGCGTTCGTTCTGAGCCAGAATCAAACTCTCCAGTTAACTTTAAATCCTCTATTGCTAGAGGGTTAATAAACCGAATCATAAATTCTGCTTAATTTTATTCAAAAAAAGCAATTAATTAAAACTCAATCAATACTATTGATCGAGACCTCACAAAAAACTTGCATTAGCTATTCAATTTTCAAAGAACCGTCGAACAGAAGGACGGTTGTAAGGGAAGGGGTTGTAAGAGTCAATAGTTAGAAAAAGAAATAATAAAAAAATTTAACACGAATCATTTCTTTTCTTAAAATTTGCGTGCGCAATGAAAAAATTTGGCTGGCATCGTATTCCAGGCATCTCGTCATTCATCGTAAGTATCTGATTTTACAGTGTATAATATAGCGCTACTCAGGTGTCTAAGTTTTAAACATAGTTTTATTGAAAGCCCGAATTCACTTTTGCCTACTGCATAAAAGACGGTTTTAAAAATTGTACGATTTGAAATCTGAATTCGATGATCAATTAGAAAAGCGTTTGCTTCCAATTGTCTACAAAAGGAGCAAAATCGTTAAAAGTTTCTCGGAGATTCAGCTTTTTTCTCGAATCATACTGTTCGAAAAAGCAAACAAAGTCTCGGCGAGCCTCTTTTAACTTTTCTGGCTCTAATCGGTTTAATAGGTAGTCATTTTTGACCTTCAATAGATCGGCAGTGACCAAATTTGTAAAGCCCTTCATCCCGGTAGAATCAAAATTCGCATTTGCAAAACTAAGACTCTCGTCGAATTTGGGAATGGCGTATTCCTCTGGAAGCAATAAATAACTGAATACCAGAGGCTCGGTGAGAATATTCAAATCTGTACGCAGTCTGTTTTGGGGACCGGTGTTGTGTTTTTTCTTGAGATCTAACCAGTATTGCATGAGAGGAATAAAATTGGGCAAGGAAAAAATATTAAACGTGACCATGACTGATAAATCGTACTCTGGGAATGTGTCCATGTAGTGATCCACATTCTGTTTGAAAATTTCTAAGTTTAAACCATGCCGAATATATTCGGCCTGAGATCCCCACGCGTCTATACTGGTAAAAAACTCGATTTTTCGCACGCACTTTTTATCAATCAAGTTTCTCACGGTGGCGCAATGTTTTTGGAATAACTGCGGTGACATTCCGAAATTGCTGTTGATGCAAAGATTCATATTGGGGCGAGGTTCGGCGAGCAATCGATCAAACAGGCGCTGCGTAGATTTCTGAACAAGTGGCTCCCCTCCCGTAAGACGGATAGTGCCCAAGTGCAAAGAAAGTTCGGACCACCAGAGCCAAAAAGCATCGAGGTAAGGATTATTATCTTCATCGTGAATTTTGATAAAGTTGATATCGCACTGATGGGAGTTCCCCTTGTACGGTCCAAATTGTTGAATTTCGTTATAAAATCGCGAACTGTTTTTGGGGTGACAGTAGCCGCACATAAAGTTGCACTGATTTGAAAAACTAACTTCGAGCACCTTTGGGTTGAACATGAAATTGGCAGGAAGATCTTTTAGTATCTTCGTGTCGCTGTCTTTACCGAGATAACCATTCCATCGGTGCCGATCACTAAAAGTTTCTGCGTTTTGATCCTCAACGCGCCAGCAGTACTCGCACCCCGCTGGTCTTAATCCCTTCTTCATTGCGCTTCTTTGAAAAGCTTTTTCCACCGTGTTGTGTAGCGCTTTTGGTGAAACTTTCACCATCTCTAAGTCTATCTTATGTTGAGGAGTGTTGTAACACGACTGCGTGAGTCCATTTTGCAAATGAAGGGTGGATTGAAACCATTTGGCAGCGCAACCCGTAGGCGTACCAATTTCTGATAGAAATTTTTTGTTTCGCGCGGACATCGCCTCAAAACTATCAATTGCTACCTGTTTTTTGACCATATTATCCTCTTTTTTCGCAGGTCAAAATAAAATAGAGCTGACCGCCAACACTAATATCGAAATAATCTTTGATGTCGCCCACCGCCCAAAATGGATGCATGAACAGCCAGATATCGCTGGGGCTTTGGCCCGAAGACGCCATATGATATATGATAAACTTTGTTTGAGCAGGAATAGTTTGAGTGATCTCTTTAACTACATCAGCATTGTTGCCGCGAATTACGTAGGCTCCAGCATTATCTTTGATTGGATTTTCAAATTTCTCACAAATTTCGACTTCTGCGCCCTGTAAAATCCAATAATCAAGCACCTGCTCAAAGTATTCTTTAGGGATGTTTGGATCAGGCACCAAGCCAATTTTACAGAAATGGAATGCACGGTGACTAAGTATCGCAAACAGCACGACAGGGTTGTCCGGAAAAAGAAAACGAATTTCTATATTGTGTTTGCGATGAATAATGTTGGAAAGAATGCCAATGAGTTTATGCGCTAGCACCATTTCTATTCCCTGAAAATTAAAACGGCCAGTTTCCATACGCCTTTCCGACTCGTCATTGATTGGTGGAGGCAACCCTTTTCAGGGAAATCAACCTCGCACAGTTTCATGTTATATCGCAGTTGAACGAAACAAAGTACAGACCAATTTTCGGGAACAGAGGTAGAGCCAATAGATGACCGACGAGTGTGCGTAACTTGATAAGTTCACCCCAAAAGAATGTGTCCTTTTCTGAAAGTTGCGGAGCACAGTGCGTGATATAAAAGTATGCAACAGTGTAATGGGGTTCGATATGGACATACCAAGGCATCTCATTTACCATTCGGGCATGGAAAAGAGTACGTTTTGCATACTTCCCTGGGTTCACCTGGCAACCCAGCCAGACGGTGCTTTAAACATTTGTTGTTTGACGACAGAAACACTCAAGGCAGATTCGGGAGAAGAACTCCGCTTAGATACCCATTCCATTAAGCAAATTTGGGGTTCGCAAGATTTGCAAAATGTGCGGAAAAAAATGCTATCCAATCAAAAATTATCGAGTTGCGAGGTCTGTTATAAAGATGAAGCCAACGGTAAAAAGAGTCCGCGAATGATGCAGAATTGGACTTGGGAAAAGAAGCTTGGCAAGTCAAAATTCCGTAAATTGATACAAAATTTTGAGGAAGATCCTGAGAACTTTGCCAGTAATCCTGAGACGGGCGTAGCTTATTTTAATTTTCGTTTCAATAACAGCTGTAATTTGCGCTGTCGAATGTGTTTCCCTATGAGCTCGCATAGTCTCAGCAGGGAATTTCGCGATTTGTTAGACACTCAGAAATCCTTTCCACAATTTTATAAAGGCTTACTACAAAAGTCTGACCTTGTGTCTTGGTCACAAAATGAACAATTCGTTTCCAATATCAAAACGGTGTTACCCTATTTGAAAGAAATTTACATCACCGGCGGTGAGCCCATGATAGGTCAGGAAACTTTTGATTTCTTGAAGTTGGCCGTGGAACTAGGCCATGCACAAAACATTGAGCTTACTTTTCATACCAACACAACCCATTGGAATGAGTCTGTGGCTCAGTTGTTTCCGGCATTTAAAAAAGTCACTGTGAATTGCAGCATCGATGGGCATGGTGTCGTCGATGAGTATATTCGCTATCCGACTCGCTTTGATAAAGTTGAAGATGTTTTCAATAAGTATCTCGATTTGACAACTCGGATACCAACCATGGCAGTTTCAATTGCTTGTTCCG
Source organism: Bdellovibrionales bacterium (assembly GCA_043757265.1). Taxonomy (GTDB): domain Bacteria; phylum Bdellovibrionota; class Bdellovibrionia; order Bdellovibrionales; family JAGQZY01; genus JANPLN01. Next base: position 7,494 of record JAYUQP010000058.1, read on the forward strand.
TTTCAATTTATAATATTTTTTCACTGCCAAAACTTGTAAAGTGGTATTTAGAAAAAAAACACCAGAGTAAAACTAATTTAGTCTATATTCAGTTTACTCTGGTGCACTATCCAACATTTTTGAATATAAATTTAATTCCACCGGCCTATCGCCGTCGCGCTCTTTCTTCACTCAAAGACGCTCTCGATCTGGTGAAAAGTGCAGAGTCCTATTTCTCACCCACCAAAACCAGCCTTCAGCCCATTGTTGGTATGATAGAAAATGAATCTCTACCACTCGAAGCAGACATCGATGACTTTGTTTCGTTCCAATTGGAACTGGATAAAAAACGCGGTCAGTCCGTCGGACTTTATGTTCCTGAGATTGAACAAATCGTCAATTTTTATCTCTGCCGAGGCACTGAATATTCTCAGCCTATGTTTCCTACGACTTATAAAAGGCTTTGGTTAAGTCATTTAGGATATCTTGCAACCAGGAAAAATCTCAAATACTTAGAAATTGGTTCCTACGAGGGCCAATCTTCATCTTGGGTGTTGAGAAATATTTTACCCGACCCAACGTGTACGGCAACCCTAATCGAGCCTTTTTATGTTGAGGGCGTAAAACAACGCTTTTATCAAAATATGAAGAGCCAACAATTACTTTCGAGGTTACAAGTATATGAAGAACCCTCTGAAAATGCGCTGGATAAATTAAAGCTTGGAAGTTTTGATCTTATTTATGTAGACGGCAATCATACCTACGAAGCAGTGCTTAGCGATGCTCTTAAAAGTTGGCCCTTGCTCAAGATCGATGGCATCATGGTTTTCGACGATTATTATTGGATGAAATGGTTATTTACCGATGATCAGCGGCCAGAGCTTGCGATTGATCATTTTATTGCAATGATGGGAACTCAAATCAAAGTTATTCATCAAGGGCTTCAGGTTTTTGTAAGAAAAAAGGGTGATCTCCCCGTATCTAGATATGCGTCCACAATTTTAGCTCCAGTAGCAGGCGTCCAAAAATACAAAATTCCAAATTTTATCGGTCGTTACGCCCTGAAGCTTCTTTACATGTATCAAACCAAGAAAATCGATAAGGAATTTCAGCGACTTCACCTACCGGACCCCGAAAAAACGTATCCTACTTATAGTTTTAAAGAACGAACTAACAGCCTCAATCCGCCACCAACAAATTTGTAATTTAAAAAACAAATTTTAAAATCAATCAATAGGTCGCCATTAACACCCATTTTTAAACTGGACCTATCCATTAGATTGTAGTTTTGGATCGATTTGACGGGGGTTAAAAAGCTCAACAGATGCCAAAAACAAAAGACAGGTTGCCCTGCCTTCGTTTTTCAAAACATTTTCTTTTAAATTATCACCAGTCAGTGTTCGACCAGGTTGATTATTGGTGGAGGTGACAGGGATCGAACCTGCGACCTTCTGAATGCAAATCAGATGCTCTCCCAGCTGAGCTACACCCCCAACACATTTATTTCGGGAGCCTTCGTTTTGTAATAATTTGATGTTGGAGTCAAGCCAATAACATGGCTCGATGAAATCTAGATTGGTAGAAAATTAAGCTGAAGCCGACCACATACGTGCCGGGATACGAGCGAGAACTTTACGTTCTTCCTTTAGATCAAAACCTACGGATTCTCCTCCGCAGAGCACTGAGTCGTAAACTTTACGGAGCACATCAAGCTCATCTTGTTCGTCATTGCTTTGCAGAACCTCTTGAATGGCTTCAAAAACGCTTTGGATATCTGGCGTTGTGACAACCTTGGGGATTTTTTCCATATCAAGTCCGAAAAGACCCAACGGACGAAATCCAACTAAACTGTCGGTAATCAGAATTTTTTTACCAGAAGTAAAATTGACCTGAAGAAAAGATTTACCTACTTCATCCTGGCGAAGCATTACCTCATCCAGATCGAAACAATTAAGCGTAATTCGTTTATGGTCCATCTTCTGTTCGATAATCATGTAGTCCGAAAGAGTTGATTCCACAACGGACAGCCCCTTAGACTTTGATATGAAACTTTTTATTTGTCCCACAGCATTTTGCGAATCGCTTTTCATTTTAGTCCTTTTCAAGGTGCCCCCTCACATCTCACGATGCAGTACCTGCTTACAACTGATCTATCGACTCAACTTTGCATTCACTTAACAGAAAGATTTAAAAAAATTCACTGATCTCAAAGAGATGCATCGAACGTCTCATGACAACACAACATAGACTTCCTGAAAGTTGGGCCTGTTGAAAAAATTCACAAAGCTTGCCATTTTCGCTAATAAAAACAATACTGTAAACCTGGCCCTTTGGGGGGTGATAAAGGATAAAAAATGCTCGTATACCGCTGGTTAGCACCTCTGAGACCGACAAAAGAACAAGCTCGCATGATTTTTTTAGCGGAAGATCTTTCTCCTCGCGAAGAGCTTTTAACAAAAGAAGAGAACTACCCTGAGCACAGACATCCCTTTGATGAGGTTCGTATGATTTTAGAAGGTGAAATTTCTATGAACATTTCGGGCAACCAGTTGTTGCTTCGACCGGGCGATAAAATCATGATTCCTGGCAACACCAAACATACACAGAAAGTTTTGAGCCAAGGCCCCTGCCTCTGCCTTGTTGCAAACCGCCCTTTTTAATTAGCGTTGAATGAATATTCTGAATGCTCAATTATTTTTTAAGCCATTCGAGAAACTCTTTTATTCTTTTTTCGAATCCACGCTCCGACGGCTCGTAGAACTTTTCACCTTTGATCTCCTCGGGTAAAAACTCTTGCTCTACCCACCCTTTGGAACCATCGTGTGCATATTCGTAGTCTTTACCATACCCAATGGCTTTGCTGATTTTGGTTTTTGCCGACCGCAAAGCCAGAGGCACAGAAAGTGCTCCACGTTGGCGAACCACCTCTTGTGCCTTGTTGATCGCGAGATAGGATCGGTTGGATTTTGGGGCGCACGCAAGGTAAATGACCGCTTGAGCGAGATTGATTCGCGCTTCAGGCAAGCCAATGACCTCCACAGCTTTGAACGTCGAGACCGCTAACGTGAGTGCTTGTGGGTCGGCATTTCCTACGTCTTCCGATGCTAAGATAACCAATCGACGCGCAATGAAAGTGGGATCTTCTCCACCCTCGAGCATGCGCGCTAAATAGTAGATGCTCGCGTCAGGATCGCTCCCTCGCACGCTTTTGATAAACGCCGAGATGGTATCGTAGTGCTCGTCTCGATCCTTGTCGTAGCGTACTCCTTGGTGAAAATTTAACTTTTCGAAGTCGTCCTCGTTGAGTGGAAAGCTTACGGTCTGGGAATCGCGCAGTAAAAATAATTCTTCGATCGAATTTAGAAGTTTGCGACCATCACCACCAGAAGACAAGATTAACTTTTGTTGAAATTCTTCGCTGAAAAAATCGGCGGCGGACTTGTCCTCACTCACAAAAGCTTTTTCGATCAAACTTTTAAGCGCGGCTTCCGGCAGAGCTTCAAAAACAATAAGTCGACAACGGCTCATCAACGCGGAATTAAGCTCGTAGCTTGGATTCTCGGTTGTCGCACCGATCAGGATCATATCCCCGGCTTCGACGTAAGGTAAGAGCACGTCTTGCTGCGATCGGGTGAGCCGGTGAATTTCGTCAATGAATAGCAAAGTTTGCTGATTTTGGGTTCGACGCAGGTAGCGCGAGGATTCGCCGATCTCTTTCATTTTCTTTGCGCCCAGATCGATAGCGTTTTCTTCGATGATACTGACGCCCTGAAGTTGGCCCGTTAGCGCTTTCACAAAAGAAGTTTTACCGCATCCTGGTGGGCCCCATAAAATAAGACTCAGCAGGTGACCCTGCTGGAATTTTTTAAGCAATCCAGAATATTTGTGAAGAAACTTTTCTTGCCCTAAAAATTCCGAGAGATTTTTTGGCCGCAGCTGCGCCGCGAGGGGTGTATTTTTTGTGTTGGTTTGATTCTGGGCAGAGAATAAATCCATGCCACAAACTAGAGCTATTCTATTGAGTTGTGAAGAAGTATTTTTGGCTGAAAACGGATACCGGCTCGTTAATCGTCCCAAACCAACCACGGGCTTCAACCTCAACAGTATACACACCTGAAGTCACTATCGAAGATAGTTGTTGAACATGTAGATCGACCGTCGCTTCAGACGTTTGTCCTGCCGTCACCTCTTCGAGTACGATGTCATTGGTCGTACCGCCAATAATTGAGGCGACCGTTAGGGTTTTTTCGACCGTGACTGTTCCGTCTGTCGCACTTAGCCCAGTTAATTTTAAAAGAAGAGATTCTATAATTACATTTTTATCGGAACCGTTTTGGACTGTGAAGTTGAACTTAAACCACGGTGGTGAAATCTCTTGATACGTGGAGGTGCCGGTTTGCACAGCCCCTTTGGCGAACTTTACTTTTGGACTCTCTGGGACGAAATTTATTTCGACCTTTTCGCTGTCCTGTTTAGAACAAGACAGAAGAAGTGGTAATGCGAGGAGCGCTGAAAAAAATCTAATTGTCATACTTTTCACCTCTTAGAGAGTTTCAATCTCAGATTCTAAATCATCGATTTCGGGTTCGGTTGTTCCCTCTTGTTGATTTGGTGGCGGCCTTAAAGAAGAGCTGCTGTCCGAATTAAGCCCGCCCAACTTGAGGTCATCAGAAATTTTGTCGTTATTTAAGATTTTGGGCTGAAGGAAGATAACAAGTTCGTTCTTAGTGACTTGTTTCGTTTTTGTCTTGAAGAGATAACCAAGTATTGGAATGTCCTTTAAAAAAGGAATTCCCCCTTCGTTTATCAATTCGTCCATGCTCAAAATGCCGCCCATAACGACCGAGTGTCCATCTTTTACAAGAACCTTTGCTTGAGCCTCTCGCGTGTTGATTGCACGTGATCCACCAAAGTTTCCTCCGGGAATATCTCGTCGTACGGAGATATCTAAAATCATATCGGCATTAAACGTTACTTGCGGTGTAACTTCTATTTTTAAGATGGCATCGCGAAACGACACAGTAGTTTGAGTTACACCTTGGGTTACCGTTACCAAGGTTATCGGCACTTGCTCGGTCTGTTGAATGAGCGCTTTTTCTTTATTGAGCGTCACAATTCGCGGAGACGATAAGATTTTTATTTTTTCTTCCTGTTCATAAACGGCTAACGATGCTGTCAGAGAGTCTAAAACTCCGACTGTACCAAATGCCACAGTCCCAAGAGCGCCGCCAGGAAGAGTTCCCGGCCCCTGCGAGGCTGTCCCCTCAATCGACCCTGCCACCGAAGTCGAACCGGGCGAAAAAGATGTGGTCCAGTTAATTCCAAACTGTCGGAGAAAGTCACTTTTAGCTTCGATGATTCTACCTTCGACAAGGACCTGAATAGGTTTTACATCCAGCGAGCGAATAATCTGCTCGGCTCTTTTGACGTTATCCTCGAGATCGTAAATAACAATGGAGCTGGATCGCAAGTCCGGAGTCACTCGTCCTTTGTTTGGGGTCAAAACTGGAGTCACTTGAGTCACCAATGCCGCGATGTCTGCGTAGCTCACTGGGACCACTTTGATCGTCAAAGACGAAGCTGCCGTACGCGCTCCAGTTTCTGCTTCGAGCCTTTCGCGTGTTGAGTTAAGTTCTTTGGTTATTTTTTCGGTCTTAGCAACGCGAACTATCTGTCCTTTTCGTTCATAGGAAAGACCCTGCGCCCCTAGAATGGAGGACAGCGCCTCCTTCCAGGGGACATCGATCAACTTCACGTTGTTGACCTTGCCTGTGACTTCTTCATCGACGATGACGTTAAATCCGATCTCGTCTGCAATCACCTTAATAAGTTCAGCGACCGGAATGTCATCCAGTTGAATGTTAATCCGTTTGTTTTCAACAGAGAGGTCGGCGGCGCTAGGCGAACCGGTGTTATTTGCTTCGGCACTAGCTGCGTAGGTTGTCGTACTTGGAGTCAGCCCACCACTCTTAACTAAAAGACTGTTCCCGTTCATTGAAATCTGAGGCTTCGTGGCCTCTTTATACTGAATTACAAAAGTTGCTACATTGGAGCTCTTTTCCTGATAGGCATTAATTGTTGCCACCGGTTGGCCAAAATCCTTTGCGATGTAAGGTTGTTTAAATCGCGGCGCAATTTGCACATCAACGGCTTCAATGATGGTCTGATTGAATTGCGGTTCATCACGCACTTGGTATTCAAACGGTCGTTCGGCCGAGATGACGACAGATCCGCCATCCTCCTGCGATTTATATTCGAGGTTCGTGACCTGATTCGAAGCTGGAATAGAGATGAGCTCTTCCTGCGCTTCGGCAACCGTCTCCACAGGCGGAGGCGTGGTCTCCTGGGCAGCGATCGATATTGGCTCGGCAGCTTCCACATCAAGTTCCTCGCCGGCAATTTCTTCGATGTCCGCAAGATCAGTCGATGGCATCTCTTCTTCAGACAATTCTTCTTCGATTAAATCTTCGTTGAAGTCTTCGATATCTGAAAAAGAGTCTTTGGATTTCTCAGCAGCTTGGTCTGTAGATTGGCCTGTAGAATTATCGACGGGCTTTTCGTTAAATGCGTCTTCTGCTGGCTCTGCTTCGGAGTCGGTATCGGCAGTCTCAACATCTAAGTCTTCGAGGTCCTCAGCAGATTCCTCTGCCGAATCATCATCTTCCAAGCTTGCCAGTTCGCCTTCAATTTCTGTAGGTTCTGACGATGTATCAGACTCCATGAGCGAGCACGAGGTTAAAGAAACCACGAATAGCAATCCTATGCCGTATCTGAACATCCATGTCATAATCATCTCCCGATGATCTATTTTCTAATATTTAAAGTTTTAGTCGTAGTCAATTTTTTATCGCCCTCAACAAAAGTCTGTACAATTATGATCTGTCCTTCGCGGATAGCTTGAATAAGCCCATAGTTTTCGCCCAGATAGTCGCCCACAAAAACTTTACGGTTGGTCGTTTTATTTTCGTGATTCAAGTATGAAATGATCGCTTTGGGGCGAATGGGGTCTAGGATTAGCGCTTTAATTTTGATATCGTTGAGAGGTATTTCTTGCAATTCAAGAAAGGGTCCAAAATAAGCGCCCAGCGGAATTTCTATTCCACTGATTTCGGGTAGACGAAACGGATCTCTTCGCGTCTGTCGATCGTACTCAAAGGGGGATGTCAGTTTTTTAACAATCATCCCTTCTTCTTCATCGAAAACGGAAACAGTTGGGGGGGGTTTAATAGCCACTGGTGAGTTTGCATCTTCAACCGTTGTCTCTTCGGCAGTTGGAGGATGAATCACGGGAGCCGTCTGCCCATGTGCGTGCAAAAGAAGATGAAAGATTAGATTCAATATCATCATCCGCCCGCTCCTGGCTCCGGAGCGGCCGCTTTGGCGGCTGCAGGATCGTATGAAAAAACAGTCAGCAAAAGTTCGATTTTGACTAAAGACATTTCATCCGTTGATCCGGTCGAATCAAATTTTAATCCTTTAATATCGATCATTCGCGGCATTTTCGTCATGAGAGAAAGAAAGTCCATAAATTCATGGAAGCCGCCCTCGGACTCTAATTTTATACCATGTTCAACGTAACCTGGAAATCGCGAATCTACAGTTTCATCTTGCATTTTTAACAAGCGATTATTGGTCTTTTTTAAAAGTGTTGATACGTCTTTTTGGAAATCACTGTTGTTTGTATTTGCAGGAAAAAATTTCAAAAGTTCTTCAAGCTCTTTCGAAATAGCTGTGGCTCGTGCTTCGGTGCTGGCTTTATTTTCCAAAGCGTTTTCTACGTTATCCAAACGAGCTTTTGTTTGTAAAATTTCTGCTCGCATGTCAGTGGTCTGCTTTAATTGATCTTTTCCGTTATCGAACAAGACAGCAAAATAAACTCCTGCAAGCAGAATTCCACCCATAAGGCATTTTGACGGTGCTAAATCTTGAAAGTCTTCTTTTAAGCCCATCTCACTCCTTCACCTTGCCCACGAATTCAAATTGAAAAATTTCTGATTGTCCTTCTTGGCGATCGCTAATTTTGCTGATGCCTTTATTAGTAAAGTCTGTGAAGAGTTCTTTGTCTTGCGACAACAGCGAGGCAAAAGTTTGCGCGTCTTCAGCAGAGTTCGCCAAGCCTTCGACCTTAATTTCATTTTTATCAAACTCTACTTTTTTCAGCCATGCTGATCGGGGGATATGTGTTTGCATGACTATCAAACTATTTATTTTCTGTTTGCGCATGGAAAAAATTCTCCGCACAACGCCCACTTTTGCATCGACCTCCTGCTTTTGTTGATCAATCTGGCGCAGAACATCGTCAACACTTCCAACTTGCGTTAGTTTTTCGTCGAGCGCAGTTTTTTCCTGCGTCACCAAAGTAAGCTCTTCCTGCTTCAGGCTTATTTGATGTTTTTCAAAAATAATCAATCCTACAAGTGGCAGAAGGAGTAAGACCACTTTGACAATATTTGCTTTTTGGCCCGCAGTATCTGCGCTTGAAGTTGCTGCCGAAGCTGTCGGCTTCGAAGCAGCGTCCATGTTTCGCATGAGAGCATTGGCTAAGTTTATGCGAATCATCTTGCGCCCCGCAAAGCTAAACCAATAGCGACTGGACAAAACAAACGAATTTGCTCTTTCAACTCAACCGATATTTTTTTTGAATTCACTTCGACGCGCAAAAAGGGATCTAAAAGCGTGCACGACGTTCCTGTGGTCTCTTGGATTTTTTGCATCAATCCGGGCGTGCGAACCACCCCGCCTGAGGTAAAGATTTGCGAAACCGACTGAGTAGCTCCACTTGATTTATAAAAATCAAAACTGTTATTGATTTCCATAGCCAAAGTATCGTTAATGTTTCCAACCGCAGTCATCACCTCCTGCGGGGTTTCCTGCTGGAACGACATACCTATCTTTAGGCTTTCGGCCTCTTGCAAGCCAACACCCAAATCTCGCGAAATTTCTGTGTCGTACAATTGCCCACCGTACGGAATATCACGAGAAAATACCACGTTTCCGGAATCTGTAATTACAAGATTGGTTACACTGGCTCCGATGTTCACGAGCGCAATCGTTCCGGGAACAACTCCATAATTGAATTCGAAACAATTCGCCAGTGCAATGCCATTTACATCCACAACGGCGCACTTGAGGTCTGCAGTTTCAACTGATTCGAAATAGCGAAAAATATGTTCCTGTCGGGCGGCTACTAAAAGAACATCCATCGTTTCTGCACTCGATGTGTTGATGATATGAAAATCGAAAACTGATTCATCAATGTTAAACGGAATGTACTGTTCTGCTTCCCAGCGCAATTGCTCGTGCACGATTTTGGGATCCATTTTCGGCATTGTTATTTTTTTTACTAAAACAGCTCCACCGAACATTCCCACGGCCACAGGGTACTTTTTGTATCCTTTACGGTCAGAGATAGAACGCAGCGAGCTTGCCACGACCTCTGGACTTAAAATATCGCCCGCTTCGATAGCTCCCTTTGGCACAGAAACCATATTGAAATCATTTAGAACAGCTCGCTTACCGGAAACTTTCAGGTCTGCTATTTTTACTGAGCTGGACCCTAAATCGAGCCCTAGAAGGGGTTTTTTAAAAAACATCGTTGCAACACCTTATGTTGATACACCTTGGTCCAATACGGTCCTCATCAAATTAAATAATCGGGCTGTCCTAAAGTCAAACTAGACGGAGTAACCTATCCTTAGAGCCTGCTCGAATCTACGAGTGCGCATCTAACAAATATTGTGCCATTTCAATTCTAATGACTTGAGAGAAGTGACTGGACCAGTGTAGGCCCGCTTAGAAATACGTAGCACAAAGCTGCAGCGGTGAGAAATGGCCCAAAGGGTATGGGCTCGTGAAGACTGCCTTTTTTGAGCGAAGACCGAACCAACCCAGCAATCAGGCCGGTGACGGACGCAACAAAAAAGACGAATGGCAAACTCTGCCATCCCAGAACGGCCCCGATCCAAGCGACGAGCTTGATGTCACCGCCACCCATGCCTTCCACTTTACGAAAGAAAAAATGTACATAGGCTGTTAAATACAAAAAGCCACCACCAATGAGAAATCCTAGAAACCCATCGAGAAAAGATCTTTCTGGATTTAGAGCTGCTCCGACCAATGCGATGGCAAGGCCCCCTAGCGTGAAAACATCCGGCAAAATATAATGCTTAAGATCAATGAACGAAGCAGTGACGGACGCGAAAATAAAAATACAAATCTCCAAAAGAAACCACGACAAACCAAATTTTAGAAACGCTGCCATGAATAAAAGCGACATAACGAGTTCGACAATAAAATATTGGACAGAAATTGTGGTTTTACAGTAAGCGCATTTACCTCTTAAAAATAACCATGCAAAAAGTGGAATATTTTGAAACCACCGGATGGCTTGGCCGCAGCTAGCGCATCTGCTTTCCGGCACAATGCTTTTTTCATCAGGAATACGGAGAATCAGAACATTGGCAAAGCTCCCCCAGATGGAGCCCAGTACAAAAAAAAGAAATGCAAGGAGACCTTCAGTCTGAGGGATCAAGCAAAATCTCGCTTTCTAAAAACAAGTGATGCCGCGAATAAGAAAAAGCAAGTCCATGCAAACGAAATTGCGCTCACCTTCGAAACATATTGAAATTGTAAAAACGCCTCTACCGGCTGAAGTCGCCAGTTAAAAAGTTCTAAATTGGGAAGTATGCGATGAACTAACTTGGCAATCATCAAGTACTCTTCGTTCATATTGCTCATTATCATCTGCGATAGTGTTTCCGACCAATGACCGATGAGAAAAAAACAGATAGTAAAAACGATTGTCAAAAAGGAGGCACTGAATGTTGAAAAAAATAAAGTGACTGCGAGGAGAATCATCGTTTCCAGCGCAAACCCGAGGAAGACTAAAAGCACATCAAAGTAGTTGAATGAAAAACCCATAAAAAGGAGGCTAAGAACATAAAGTATGTAAAATCCCAGATTAAAACCCAACATCAATTGCAAAAAGCCTAAATACTTGCCAATCAAAAACTGTGTTCGCGACAGAGGGCGGACTAGCACAGTTAGGATGGTTAAACGATCGATCTCTTTATACACGATCGAGCCGCCGATGAAAATGGTCAGTGCCACCAAGCACATATGTATACACGCTAGGCCTAGGCTGATCGAAAGGCGATACTGTTCCGTAAAGCTGAGCTGGCCCAAGGCAAGCATCAAAAGTAAAAGGAATACTGCGAAGAAAAGAAACATGTAAAGAACTCGGTTCCGCACAAGCTCTTGTAAAGTATTTTGCGAAATAACAAAAATATTTTTCATGTCACGCTCTTTTCCCGCTTGAGTTGAGCAAACGCTTCTTCTAACGAAACTCGAGGTTCCCGAACCGAAATTAATGTTCCCGACTCATTTTGCATATCCGTTAGGATTTTTTGAACGGCCCCGATGTCGGGTGCCATTTTCTTAATATTTTGATTCTTCAGCGTGTAGCTGACTTCATAACCGCTACTTCCGGATTCCATAAAATTGCTCTTGAGACCTTCAAAAAGGATACGACCTTTATCTATAATGACGAGTCGATCGCAAAGTTTTTCCACATCATCGAGCAAGTGGCTGCTAAAAAACAAAGTGGTGCCGTTTTGTCCGAGCTCTTTAATTAGCTCGGTGATTTGGTAGCGACCATCGGGATCTAGGCCCGACATCGGCTCATCCAATATTAAGAATTTGGGTTCGTGTATTATGGCCTGAGCCAACCCCACTCTCTGCAGCATGCCTTTGGAATAATTGCGCAAAAGCTTATCTTTAGCGTGGGCTAAGCCTACTTTGTCTAAAAGAACACCTGCCTTACTTTTGATTTCTTTTTTTGGCAGTTTTAAAGAAAGTTGACCGTAAAAGGTCAAAAATTCCATACCTGTGAGGTATTCGTAAAAATAGGGCCGCTCGGGCATGTAGCCAATGTATTCCCGGAAGTCCTTGTATTGGTTTTTGAAAAAGGACATTTCCCCTTTTTCGTATTGCAACAATCCAAGCATTGTTTTCATCGTGGTGGTTTTTCCGGCACCGTTGCTGCCTAAAAAACCGGTAATGGATTTTTCAGGCACAGAAAAACTGACGTCGAAAAGCACTTGTCGCTTTTGTAATGTTAATTTATCGCGAAACGTTTTGCATAAATTTTGAACTACTAATGACATAGCTCAATACTATGACCTCAAATCGCAACCACGTCAAATTCTCCAGAATGCAGTTTTCGAAGCGCTAAAAGTAAAGCTTCTGCCGCATGGTCCTCTGTAATGCACGGAATTGCATAATCTGTACAACTGCGCCGAATATGGAAGCTCGCATCGATGGATTGGCGACCTGATGTCGTGTTAATCACCATCATCACTTTACCCGAACGAATTCGATCTACACAGTTAGGGCGGCCTTCATGAACCTTTTTAACCGGAATACAATCAATTCCACTGTCATAAAGGAACTTTGCAGTTCCTTGGGTTGCCGAAAAAGTGTACCCCAAACTTTGCAGGCCCGCGATGACTGGTACGAGCGATGTCTTGTCTTTTTCGCGAAGTGAGAGAAAAATTTCGCCGTCTTTTGCAAGCCGGTGATGACTCGAAACAAATGCTTTCCAAAGAGCTTCACTGTAATCCGCTCCTCGCCCCATACTCTCACCTGTGGACTTCATCTCCGGTCCAAGGATGGAGTCTGAATCGGCAAACTTATTGAATGGAAAAACTACGCCCTTTACGCAGACCTGTTTGATCGCGCGATAATTATACGCATCGAGTTTCATATCTTGCTTTTTTATTCCAAGAACGGCCTGAACCCCTAAATCCACAATGGGTGTGCGAGCTGCTTTTGCCACAAAAGGAACCGTCCGCGAACAACGAGGGTTCGCCTCAAGGATGTAGGCAATGTTATTTTTTAAAGCTAACTGCACATTCATGTGGCCTAAGACCTCGAGCTTGTTGGCAAGCTTCTTACAAATTTCTTCGATGGTGTCGAGTGTGGACGGTTTTAGTCTTTGCGGAGGAATCACGCCCATACTGTCACCCGAATGTACGCCCGCAGCCTCGATATGCTCGATGATGCCACCAATAAAACACCAATCTACTCCGCGCACGACATCCACATCAACCTCGAGGGCTCCTTCTAGAAATTGATCCATAAAGCAAGGAGCGGATGTAGAAATCACAGGTGCATGCTTTTGAAAATACTCTGCAAGCTCCGCTTCGTTCTCAATCACTTCCATCCTTCGTCCACCCAAGACGTAGCTTGGGCGACAGATGATGGGATAACCGATATCTGCCGCAACAGTTTGCGCTTCAGAAAATTGCGTCGCAAGCCCCGCCTGAGGCACAAGCAACCCTAAATCATCACATACGTTTTTAAACCGGCCCCGGTCTTCAGCTAGATCGATGGTGTTCAATGAAGAACCCATGAGCTTTATTCCAGCTTGTTCCAATTCCTTCGCCACATTGATTGGAGTCTGTCCTCCAAGCTGAACGACAACTCCCATTGGCTGAACTAAAGCGGCAATCTCAATGAGGTACTCGGCAACGAGCGGCTCAAAAAATAAGTAATCGCTCGTGTCGTAATCTGTGGAAACAGTTTCTGGATTGGAATTTACCATCACCACGGGATAGCCGTTTTTTTGGAACGCTTTGACGCCTCGAACGCAGCAGTAGTCAAATTCGATACCTTGTCCAATTCGATTGGGTCCGCTGCCTAGAACCATGACCGGCTTCACTTTATTTTCGATGACCGGGCGATTTTTTGTCCAGTACGTCGAATAGTAGTAAGGCGTCTTTGATTCAAATTCACCTGCACAGGTATCGACTTGATAAAACCCTGGATGAATATCCCAAGTTTTCCGTTTTTCGCGGATAGCAAGTTCCTCGAGGTTGAGGAGCTGAGCAATCCGCTTATCAGAAAAACCGTTTTTCTTTAACGCTAATAAACTCTCTCGAGTGAGATCCTGTTTTTCTTGCAATTCGATTTCACAATCGACAAGCTCTTTGATTTGATGCAGGAACCATTGATTGATCTGTGTGAGTTCGTAAGCCTTTTCGATGGTAAAACCTTGTCGGAAAGCCTGTGCCAGATGAAAAAGTCTTTGCGAATTTGGATACGATAATTTTTCCGGCAAAAAATTGACTTCCTCGAGCCCGCTGTGAGTTTCCATCGATACGATGGCTTTTTGCAAAGATTCTTTGAATGTGCGACCGATGCTCATCACTTCGCCAACACTTTTCATTTGTGTGGACAAAAGATCTTTAGATCCCGAGAACTTTTCAAATGCAAAGCGAGGTATCTTTGTAACCACGTAATCGAGTGCCGGTTCGTAACACGACGGTGTCGACTTGGTCACATCATTGGTTATTTCTTCAAGCGTGAAACCCACTGCGAGCATGGCTGCGATTTTGGCAATAGGAAAACCTGTTGCTTTGCTTGCGAGAGCCGACGATCGGCTCACCCGCGGATTCATTTCGATGACCACACGCTTGCCGCTTTCAGGATGAACTGCAAACTGAATATTTGCCCCACCACACTCCAGCCCAACTGCATCTAAAATCCTGCGTGCTTCGTCTCGCATATCTTGATAAGCGCGTTCGGAAAGCGTTTGTTGAGGAGCTATTGTGATGCTGTCACCGGTGTGAACTCCACACGGATCAAGGTTTTCAATACTGCATATAGTTACAAACACGCCTTTCTTGTCGCGCATCACTTCGAGTTCAAATTCTTTCCAGCCAAGAATGCTTTCCTCAACTAAAACTTCCGATGTGGGGCTTTCGCTAAGGGCCTTTGCGATCATGTGTTCGTACTCTTCGAGGGAATAGGCGATGCCACCCCCGCCGCCGCCCAATGTGTAGTTTGGGCGTAAGATGATTGGCAAACCAATTACTTTTGCCGCCTCAATACCTTGCGCCATATTACGTACCATGACACTTTTTGCGTATTTTGCGCCGAGGTTTTTTAAGATCTGCCGAAATTGCTCGCGGTCTTCAGCGGCTCTTATAACCTGTTCTGTGGCGCCAATCATTTCGATGCCAAGGCGCTTTAATACGCCTGAAGATGATAGTTCGAGTCCAAGGTTGAGAGCCGTCTGACCGCCCAGGGTCGGGATGATGGCATCAGGTTTTTCTTTCTCGAGGATTTTTTCAACAAACAAAAGCTTGAGCGGTTCGATATACACTTTGTTCGCCACATCGGGATCTGTCATGATGGTGGCAGGATTCGAGTTTATCAAAACCACTTCAATGCCTAGACTGCGCAAAGCTTTACAGGCTTGCGTTCCCGAGTAATCAAATTCGCAAGCTTGACCGATAACGATGGGACCGCTTCCAAGAATTAGGACTTTTTTATATTTCGGGTCGAGTCCCATCAGAACCTCACTGCGCTGGTTAAGCTGTAAATTTGTTGATGCGTCACGTGCGGATAGCGATCTAATTTAAAATACATACGCGTCAGGCTGTAAATAAGCGTGATTTGTTCTTCGTAACTTTGCTTTTGCGCTTTCTTGCACTGTTCAAGAATAAATTTACGCGTTTCAAGTGGATGAAAAATTACACCGTTTGCAAAAAAGTTATTTAGTTTGTCATTGGCAAAATGAGTGCTGAAGATACTTCCTTTAGGAGTTAGAAAGTTGACTGTCGACATTTTGACAACCACTTTTTCCCCGGTGAATAGATTTTTTGCATAATGGTCTTGCCCCTTTGATTTGACAAATTCAAACAGCGCGCAGCGCGCGCCGGCGAGGGCTTCATAAAACGGGCGAAGCTCGGTACTCATATCAAACCCATCGAGATTCAGTGCCATTTTTGCTGGGGTTAAAAGAGTGCCCGTGACCGGT
The DNA here is from genome assembly GCA_043757265.1 of Bdellovibrionales bacterium. Lineage (GTDB taxonomy): Bacteria > Bdellovibrionota > Bdellovibrionia > Bdellovibrionales > JAGQZY01 > JANPLN01. The sequence goes on from JAYUQP010000058.1 coordinate 23,296, forward strand.
CGCGTGAGTAGGTACCAATCAAAAAACAGTGTCAGATGACGTTCGAAATCCGACGTATCTGTCTCGCTGATACCGATATCGCCAAAAAACTGCTCTTTTGCTTTGACCACTTCCTTCTGATACTTGGCAGAAGAAAAATAATCGGTTAATTTCTCAAGACACTGCTCATAACTCATGTTGAATCCAATCGATGTATTCATCAAATAAAACTCCAGCATCGCGTGGCCCCGGATAACATTCCGGGTGAAACTGCACACTGAAACATTTTTTGTTTTTATTATAAATTCCTGAAATCGTCTGATCGTTCAGATTCATATGGCTCACTGTAACGTCAGCAGGGAGGGTCTTTGGGTCAATCGAGTAACCATGATTTTGACTGGTGACGTAAATTTCGTCAGTCCGCAGATCTTTCACTGGATGATTAGCTCCATGATGACCGAATTTTAGCCGGTAGGTTTTCGCACCTAGAGCGCGCGCTAAAATTTGCTGTCCCATGCAGATACCAAAAATCACCTTTAACCCTAAAAGCTTTTGTACAACTTCCACCGTTTTTTCAACATCAGCTGGATCACCGGGTCCGTTCGAAAGTAATATTCCGTCAGGTTTCCAACTGCTGATTTCTTCGAATGTGGAACGGGCCGGAAATACGCCCACTTCGCGACATCTTTTTAAAAGTTCGCGGATGATATTTTGTTTACAACCATAATCCAACACTGCCACTCTCGGCCCTGAGGACGAGGCGCCGCTTAGCACCTTTAATTCTGGCGTAGAAACGTGATGTACCCAATCCTTATCAAGCCCACGGTGGTTTTCGATTAATATTTGCGCCTCTTTTTTTGCATCTTCGATGGAAGTGCATTGCACAACTGCACCCAAGAGCGTTCCTCTCTCTCGCAAGTAGAGCACAAGATCGCGAGTGTCGATGCCATTTAGAACGGGAACTCCGGCCTCGCTAAGCCTGCGAATCCATGAGTCGTTATGTTTGTAAATGTCGAGCGCAATAAAACCTTCGATCCAAATTTTTTGCGACTCCCAAAAAGATTTATCAACTCCGTAGTTTCCTTGCATGGGAGCGCACATCACCATAATTTGGCCGTAGTAGGAAGGATCGGTAGCGATTTCTTCATAACCATTGTGAGACGTGTTGAAGATCACTTCGCCAGCTCGGGGGTTTCCTCCCAGCCACTCGCCTTCGTATATCTTGCCATCTTCAAGAACCAAAAAACCTTTTTTCATTTTAGTACCCGTTCTTTCGCGCTACAATATCGAGCAGGGCTGCCCGCACGTAGACGCCATTTTGTTTTTGCTGCCACATTTTAAATTGCGGCAACTCACGCACCGATGGATCAAATTCCAAACCCCAATTAACTGGGCCCGGATGGAACACCAAAGCTGTAGGTTTTAGATTTTTGGCTTTTATTATGTCGAGTTGGTAGTCTCTAATATATTCATCTCGCGAAAAACTATTCTTCTCACCGTGCCGCTCAAATTGCACCCGCAAGCCAACGACAACGTCGGCCCAGGGCAAAGCCTCTGACAGCTGCGTGAAACTGGCAAAGGACGGCAGAATCCCGGTTAGAAAAGATTCGGGGCCAACCACGCCGATGTTGGCTCCGAGGGAAGATAAAAAACGAAAGTGGGAATGGGCCACTCGACTGTGTCGAACGTCGCCTACGAACAGAATATTTTTGCTTTTTAAATCTTCAAACGATTCGCGCATAGTAAAAACATCGAGCAAAGCTTGTGTGGGATGCGAGTGTGTTCCGTAGCCTGCGTTGATCAAAGGAATTTGGGTTTTTTTGCGCAATTCTGGTAAATTGAGTTCGTCTCCACTTCGCACAACAAGAATATTTGGGCCCATGGCGTGCAATGTCCAAAAGGTGTCATCAAATGTTTCGCCCTTGATTAGGCTTGAACCTTCTTTTGAAGCGCCATCAAAAAATGTCGTTTGCCAGCCCATCCGCAGAGCGGCCATTTCGAAACTGGAGCGTGTCCGCGTGCTCGGCTCGAAAAACAGGAGGCTTAGAAGTAGCGAGGGGTTGGAAAAGGCTGTTTTAGCAAAAGATCTGTGCTTTAAAAAATCACTTTTAATGGTTGTCGCTTGCGCGAACAAGCCTTCGATCTCTTTTTGGGAGAGATCGTCTGTTTCTAAGAACGAAAAGACGGGGGAACTCATTAAAAAAGCAGCTTAGTTATGGGGGTGTGGGTTGTCAACAACTCCGGCCAATTTGGAAGACTCTTCCTGCTGATTTCTTCAGTTGTTGTGTCGAGCATTTCAGTTTTTCGAAAGATTTAATTCGTGAGCTTAATGTGGAACTCCGACGGGATCCTTCGCTACGCTCAGGACGACGGCGAGAAAGGCTAATGGCACGCGGAGGTGGACTGGAGGTCCATTGAGCACGGGTCGAACGAAGGCAACAACGCAGATGGGGCTTTTTCAGTGTCGAGCTAGTGGATTTTTGTGAAAATGCGCTCTTGCCGCATATCCTCGCCGAAACAGAATACGGACGCTGCTGGTGCCTCTTCTTTGCAACTCATCCAAATCCATTGGGCTTTGCCTAGAAGATTTTTTACGGGCAGGGTTCCCCAAACGCGGCTGTCAGACGAACGGTCGCGGTTGTCGCCCATTAAAAATATATGCCCAAGTGGCACGATAAATTCGCGCTCTTGATCAGACTCCCAATCGCTGCCGACGGTTTCATATTGAACTAGATGTTCCACGTCACCCAAGGTTTCTTCGAAATACTCAAACCCTTCTTCTTTAATCTCGGGCTGCACTATTTGTAAAATGGGCTTGTTATTTACAACGAGTCGTTCCCCTTTTCGGCCGACGACAATCTTGTCGCCTGGCAAGCCCACAACCCGCTTGACCATGAAGTAGTAGTTGTCTTCGAGCGAGCGAAAAACCACAACATCACCACGCTGAGGCGTGCGTGGCCCCCATAACCACTTTTTTGTAAATGGGATTCGTAAGCCGTAGGAAAACTTTGAAACAAGAATGTAATCTTTGACGAGGAGAGTAGGAATCATACTGCCCGAGGGAACCAAGAAAGGTTCCCCGAGAGACCAGCGAAGGCCGCAAATAAAAAAGACGACGAGAGCAAAATCTCGGATGACTTGAAGCCAACGTCCTTGAAGATTTGCTGATTTTTGCATTACTCAACCCAGTGAAAAAAGCGGCCCCAACGAATGGTTGTCGGCTTACAAAGGGGAATTGGCAAAGATGCAAATACTTCCTCGCACGAGAGCCATACAAACATCGCACGCCCTAGAATATTTTCTTCGGGAACAAAGCCCCACCCGCGCGAATCATGCGAGCGATGGCGATTGTCACCCATTACGAACAACGAATTTGGTGGCACTGTGACTGGTCCAAAAGGTGCTTCCTCTTGCGCTCGTCCTTTTCGAAGAAGTACATCATGTTCCACATCCGCTAATTTTTCGCGCCAGTGTTCGTAATCGTTGACCGTATCGGCTGAACCACCCTCTTGAAAGTCGCGATCGCGAAGCCAAGAATAATTTCGCGTGGCTTCTTCGGAGTGTCCTGTTTCGTTGGGCTTAATCAACCCTACAACCTGGTCGTTGATAAATATTTTGCCTTCTTTAAAAGCCACGGAATCACCAGGCAAACCCACAACGCGTTTGATGAAAAAAATAGATTTGTCTTCTGGTTTTTTAAAAACAATGACTTCTCCGCGCTGCGGAGACCGAAACTTTGCAAGCCAGCTTTCGCTAAATGGAACGCGCAATCCGTATACAAACTTGTTCACAAAAATATGATCGCGAATCAGAAGACTTGGCAACATACTTCCCGAAGGAATAACGTAAGCCTCCATAAAGCCCCAACGAATGGTTAGTGCGAGCATGATTGCTAAAAAATAGGAACCAGCTCCTTCGGTCCAAAACTTTTTTGTAAACATTTAGTCCTCCACCTTTAAAATGGCTAAAAACGCTTCCTGAGGAACGTCAACCGTCCCAATTTGCTTCATGCGTTTTTTGCCTTCTTTTTGTTTATCGAGAAGTTTTCTTTTTCGAGAAATATCTCCACCGTAACATTTTGCAGTAACATCTTTTCGTATAGCAGCGATAGTTTCGCGAGCCACGATCTTAACACCAATGGCCGCCTGGATAGCAATTTGAAATTGCTGGCGCGGGATAAGCTCTTTCATTTTTGCACATAAGGCACGCCCCTTGTTTTGGGCCGAAGCTCGGTGAACGATCAACGAAAGAGCATCGATGGGATCGCCATTGATCATGATATCCAGTTTTACCAGATCTGCCTCTTCGTAACCGATGATTTCGTACTCCATGGACGCATAGCCCTTGGTAATGGTCTTCAGCTTGTCGTAAAAATCGATCACCATCTCGTTCATCGGAAGTTTATAATTGAGCATCACCTTTTTCTCGGTAAGGTAATCTAAACTGATCTGTGACCCTCGCTTGGCTTCACATAATTTCATGATTGCGCCGATATACTCAGCCGGGGTGTGAAGAGTTATTTTTACGCAGGGCTCTTCGAGCTTCGCAATCTTTGTTAGGTCTGGAAGATCCGTTGGATTTTCCAGCTCTAATTCTTCGCCGGTGTTGAGAAAGACTCTATAAACAACAGTTGGCGCCGTAGTGATAAGATTAAGATTAAACTCACGCTCCAAGCGTTCCTGCACGATTTCCATATGCAAGAGGCCTAGAAAACCGCAACGAAATCCAAACCCTAAGGCCGCCGAGGATTCCGTATCATAGGTAAGACTTGAATCGTTTAGTGTCAGTTTATCAAGAGCTACTTCTAGATTCTTATAATCGGTGGAATCCACTGGATAGATACCAGCAAAAACCATTGGCTTTACTTTTTGAAATCCTGAGAGGGCTTCGGTGGCTGGTTTTTTTGCACTCGTGATCGTATCGCCCACCGACACGTCTTTTATACTTTTGATGCCGCAAACAAAATAGCCAACTTCACCCGCCGAAAGCTCACCCAGCTCGATGGCTGCTGGAGTAAAATAACCTAATTTTAAAACTTCGTACTGAGCTTGGTTCGACATAAACTGAATACGCTCACCCTTGCGAATAGAACCATCCATAATGCGACAAAGAACCACAACGCCTTGATAGATATCAAACCACGAATCAAACACCAAAGCGCGCAACGTTGCGGTGCTATCACCTTTGGGCGCCGGAATCTTTTTAACCACGGCTTCTAAAATATCCGTAATTCCAACCCGGGTTTTTGCACTCGCGTGGATAATCTCTGAACAATCGATGCCGATGCCATCCTCGATTTGCATTTTGACACCCTCGGGGTCGGCGGAGGGAAGATCAATTTTATTCAGCACAGGGATGATTTCAAGATTGTTGTCCATGGCCAGATAAACATTTGCAAGAGTTTGTGCTTCCACTCCTTGCGCGGCATCGACAACGAGAATTGCACCTTCGCAGGCAGCGAGAGAGCGCGAAACCTCGTAGCTAAAATCCACATGTCCGGGGGTATCGATGAGGTTCATCTGATAGACTTGACCGTCTAAGGCTTTGTAGTTGAGTCGCACGGTTTGGGCTTTGATGGTAATTCCGCGCTCGCGCTCGATGTCCATGCTGTCGAGCACCTGTGATTTCATCTCACGGTCGGATAAAGCACCCGTTGCCTGGATGAGCCCATCGGCGAGCGTGGATTTTCCGTGGTCGATGTGAGCGATGATTGAAAAATTACGTATCTTCGATGATTCCATGCGAACTTCCGAAGATACACACAATTACCCGACTGGACAAATTAAATGAGACTGCTTGTGATCGACGACGGCCAGCGTGACAGACTAGCGTGACGGTCCAGCGTGACGGTCCAGCGTGACAGACTAGCGTGAGAAGTAGTCTTTTAAAGCGTCAGCCTTATTTAACTTTTCCCAGGTAAAACTTTCTTCGTTACGACCAAAATGACCGTAGGCAGCTGTCTTAGCGTAGCGTGGCTTTAAGAGATCAAACTGCTCCGTAATTTGCGCGGGCTTCAAACCCCAGATCGCTTTCACCGCAGCAGAAAGTTTTTCAGAACCCACCTTGCTCGTTCCATAATCATTCACCATAACACTGACCGGTTCCGCCACTCCAATTGCATAGGCAATTTGAACCAAACATTTTTCAGCCAATCCCGCCGACACAATGTTTTTAGCGATGTGACGAGCTGCATAGGCTGCTGAGCGGTCGACCTTGGAAGGATCTTTGCCCGAGAATGCGCCTCCACCATGAGCTCCATGACCGCCGTAAGTATCTACGATGATTTTTCGGCCCGTAAGACCGCAATCCCCTTGTGGGCCTCCGATGACAAATCGGCCCGTAGGATTAATAAAATACTTTGTATTTTTATCGAGCCACTGGCTTGGAATGGACTCAGGAATGACCTGATCCATAATGAATTCTTTGAGTGTGGCGTGGGTGACGTCTTCCGAATGCTGAGTTGAAATTACCACTGCATCAACGCGCTTCGCTTTTCCGTCAACGTACTCAACAGTCACTTGGCTTTTGCTATCGGGGCGCAAAAAATTCACTTTGTTTTGTTTGCGCATGCTCGCAAGATTTTGCATCAGTTTGTGCGAAAGGGAGATCGTTAATGGCATCACTTCTGGGGTTTCGTTGATTGCGTAACCGAACATAATTCCCTGATCGCCAGCGCCTTGTTCTTTTTGCGCGCCGTCATCAACGCCCATGGCAATGTCAGGACTTTGTTTGTCGAGAGTCGTTATGATTGCGCAGGTTTTGTAGTCAAAACCCTTTTCGCTGTTGTCATAGCCAATATTTTTTATAACATTTCGTGCGATTTCTGGAACGCTGAAGTTGGCCTTTGTTGTTATTTCGCCTGCAACAACGCACATACCGGTTGTTACTAAGGTTTCACAAGCCACGCGTCCTTTTGGATCTTGTCGTAGAATTTCATCGAGAACGGCATCGCTGATCTGATCAGCTATTTTGTCTGGGTGGCCTTCGGAAACTGATTCACTTGTAAAAAGATAATTTTTCATAAAAAAAACCCCACTCGAAATGCGTGAGGTAGTTAGCTAACAGAAGCCCAGGGTTGCGTCAATATCGCCCCGGGCTGAGTCTTAGGTACGGTTATCTACCGCCGCGGGGAGCGCGGCGAACCGTGCTTGCCTCTTCGGTAGTAGCAAGAGGATCCACAACTGTTTCTGTCACAGTGCTGCCTGTTTGTGCAGACGCTTGGCCTTCTCTGCGAGACTGGCTATATTCTTGATACGCGCGGGTTTGGCGCTGACGAATTAAATCCGACCGCTCTGCTTTTAATGATACAAGGCGCGCGCGAAGTTCGCTAGTGACCGTTGGAGCATTGTTACTGATTTGTGCTTCGATATTTTGAATGTCTTTAGTCAACTGCTGCAAACGAGCGACTTGGGCATCAACTGCAGGTGCAACACCCGCTTGTCTTTGGCCTTCCGCACGAGACTGACCGTATTCTTGATAAGCACTGATTGTTTTTCTTTGAGCAACACACTGACGCACGCTTTCCTCGATGCTACGAGCTCCAGAAAACACATCACTTTCGTTTTGTGCTGGACGGTACACACCGCTTTCATCTTTGCTTAAACGCACAG
>JAYUQP010000059.1:0-30792 GCA_043757265.1 Bdellovibrionales bacterium
ATATGAGGCTGATGTTCAAGGTCACTCATCAAACAGACCCTCCCCCGACCCAAGGCCACTTTTACACTTGACCGGGGTGGCGTCCATATGAGGATGACGTGTGGCAAATCCTTCGCGGAAAAGGTACGTGGTACCTTTTAGCCCCTTACACCCTCGGTCGCAGAAAGGATCGGCGTACCCTTTAGTAGTCGGTGTATTTGGTGTTTTGGCCTTTGGCTTTTTCGACCGGATATTTAACGCGGTTTTTTTCTAATTTTTTATCAAAAGCAGCGGAGAGGTCAAAATCGTATTTTTGCGAAATGCGCAGCAGGAAAAAGAAAACATCGGCAAGCTCATCCGAAATTGCTTCACGTTTTTCAGGGTCGTTGAGTAAATTTTCTATTTGAGTGTCCGATTGAAATCGAAATATCTCTAACAGCTCTGCACTCTCGGTTGCGGCGCCGATGGCAAGATCTTTGATCCCATGAAACTGGTCCCACTCCCGTTCTTCACAAAAGTGCCGTGTGGCGTTTTTTAATTCATCAATCTTGGTGGCGTGGTCCATTGGGCTCTCTTTTCCAAACGAAATCCCGAAAAAGCTCCTGCACTTTCGAATCGAGATCTTGGCGATAGCAGATAAAACCGTGATTCAGATATTCAGGTTTTCCGTAGCGCAGGGGTTCTAAATTTTTCAAGTCCACAACCCGGCATCCCGCCTCTTCAAGCAAAATTTGCCCCGAGGCCGTATCCCACTCGTAGGTGTTGCCAAAACGCGGGTAAAAATCTACATCGCCGCGAGCCATGTTGCACATTTTCAAAATCGACTCTTGGTTTCGTACTTCAGAAATATTCATCGCATTCATGATCGGCTGAGCCTGCGGCTTAAGGTGGAAGCCCGAGGAGTAAGCAATCAACCCCTGTCGGGTTTGTGAATTCTGTATTTTTTCTCCATTGAAAAAACTCCCCATTCCTAGCTCGGCGCTAAACATCAAGCCGGTAGCTGGAAAATACGTCACTCCGAGAATGGGCCGTCCCGCCGATACGAGCGCAACCAAAACTGCAAAATGCGGGGCTTGATCGATAAAGTACTGTGTGCCGTCCAGTGGATCTACAATAAAGTAATCTTGATTGGGGCGTGGCAGCTGCCGCTCTTCGCTGACAACCGGAGCTCCTAAAGCTTCTAAATTTTTTATTAAGAACTCGTTTGAGGCATGATCGGCTTCGGTAACTGGGCTACCGTCGGTTTTGTCGATGATTTTTAGATCTGGCTTTTTGAAGTATTTTAAAAGTATTTCGCCAGCCTGAATGGTGATTTTTTCAATCTTTTCGCGCATAACAGGCGAGAACATAGTCTCATTCGCTTTAAAAACCAACAATTTCAAAAGGATTCCTTGAAAAACAAAAATGTTGGCGTTATAAAACGACCCTGGATTTAAAGTTCTTTTGTTCAAGTGAGGTTGCCATGGCAAAAAAGGGTAAAATTCGAGTAATTACGTTGGAATGCACAGAGGCGCGTAAAGAGGGTGTTCCACCTTCGCGTTACGTGACTCAAAAAAATTCACAGACTCACCCTGAGCGCTTGGAAAAGAAAAAGTACAATCCAAATATGAAGAAGCACACGCTTCACAAAGAAGTAAAATAGTCGTCCGTCCCAAATGTCCGATTATAAAAAGCTCTGCAAGGAGCTTTTGTTTTTCCAACAAAAAGGCTTCGTGAGGAGCCTTTTCTCGTAACAGCGGCTCCGTGAGGAGCCTTTTCTTTTTAACAGCGGCTCCGCGAGGAGCCTTTTCTCCTAACAGCGGCTCCGCGAGGAACCTGTTCTCCTAACAGCAGCTCCGCGAGAAGAGTTTTCTTCTAACAGGGTTCTATTCAAACAGCTCCTTTTTTCAAACAATTCGCGCGCGACTTCCTGATTTTGTAACCGTCATCCCGAGAGAAGCGAAGGATCTCGCCTTGGACTCTCTTCATGACCGAGATCCTTCGCTTCTCTCAGGATGACGTTGATAATATCAGGACGCCGTAAACTTCAAAATGAATGTTAGTTCCCATTGAGTTCACTTGGATTTTTTACCAAACGGATGTCTTTGTTTGCTGTCGGGATATCCCCGTGCTACCGCCATTATTAAACCTGAGTTTGCAGCTCCATCTTCAAAGGATATTTAATGTACGCGTTATTTTTTATTTTCAGCTTTCTCTCCTCTTTTTCAAGCGCACAAGATTTTGAAGCTCCAATCTGCATCACAGTCTACACAGGCGATGTGACTTTTGCGAGAGTAGCTCTCGAGGCAGCGGCTGAGCAAAAGGGTCTATTTAATATTGATACGTTCAAGCTTGAAAGAACTTCGGGCGACGTAGTCATCTACATCAAAGGATCTGATGCTGGCGCTGCCAAAATTGATCTTGAAGTGCGAATGAAACAAGATTGCGGAACTGGCGAAGCCGTAGTTCTTTCAATCACTGGCCCAACAGTCCTGATTTAAATTTGGGCGAACATTCTGAAAAATAAAAAGCCCTCAACCGAGGGCTTTTTATTTACTACTTCGTTGCTGCTAACTGAATTTGACGGTCAATGTACGTAGCCGGCGAATGAGGGGCCTCGCAGCCGCTTGGCACCTTTTGTACAGTACTTTAAAAAGTGTAGTTAAGCGTTGTGTAGTAGTAACGGCCGATTGGATCATAAAACCTTGTGTCCAAAGCAACCTGGGCCGATTCGTCCAAAGGACGTTTTGCATTGAATACGTTTTTAACCCCAACATTAAATCCAACTTTTTTAAAGAGGTTTTGTTTATTATAGTTCATATCAAATTCTGTGTGTGTTCTCAAAGATCCTCCACCAACAGCACCGACTGCACCGTAGTTTGAAGATTTATCTCCTCCAGAGAGCGTGCGGAGGCTGCTACGCAATGAATGGTCATTACGAATCGCAGTTAGATTTAAGTTATTTTTGAAATAATTATCCTGGATGTTTTGAACCCCAAGACCGGGGAACGCTTCCTCGGCATTTTTTAGATACTGGATATGCGACATGTTAAAAACCACATCAATTGGCACTCCCACATTGGCTTTTGATTGGGTTGTTAAACTAAAATCAAGCCCCTGCTTCACGGATGTCGAAATATTGTAAGCCGACAGCATGTTGATGCGATCGATCTGCCCAGTGCCATTACGGATAATATCGATTTGATAATTGTCGCGCAAAAACTGCTCTCCAAACGCGCCGGCTGCTCTCATTACCTGATTCATTTGTAACGAACCTACAGCATCGTCAATTTTTGCGATAAATACGTTGGATTCGATACTCCAGTTACGCTTTGGCTGCAAAATAAACCCAGCATTGTAGTACATCGATTTTTCTTGAGTCAGATTGGGGTTCGAATTTGTGGAAACTTCGTATTGTCTTGTAGAGCAACTAGGCCCTATCCCACCAGCAGCAGTACACCCAGTGGTGTCACGCATTCTTGGATAACCGAGTGATCCTCCATTGTATAAATCAGCAAGGTTTGGTGCTCTAAAGCCTGTTCCTACGGATGTTCTAAACATCAGTTTGTCGTTGGCTTGCCAGCTGACTGACAACTTAGGATTGATTGTGCTTCCGAAATCGCTGTAATTATCATAGCGCGCGGCCAATCCGATCTCTATATCCTCGACTGGAAAGATGGAGGCTTCGGTAAATACAGCCTCGTAGCTTCGAGTGCCAAAACCGTTGCCACCATTACCTCCGTATGAGCTATTTGCGGCAGTCACGTCATCTACTTCGCTACGATACATTTGCCACGCAGAGGATGCTCCAACCGCCAACGAAGAGCTTTCGCTCATTTGCCCTGTAGCGATGATTCGTCCCTCTGCCTGGCGCGATTGGGTCACTTCGTATGGGTTGGTAAGAGCCGTAGCTATACTTCCTTGCTGATCCAAAGGCAAAAGAGGGTTATAGCCGTTTCCTATCAATCCGCTTAAAATTCGCGTGTCGGCAAATCCACGTCCATCACTACGCCCTCGCGAATCGGCATAGGATCCTGTCGCATCCCACGTCCATGAGCCGCCAATCTTGCCCTCAACAGACTGACTCATATTGTAGGCTGTTGTTTGGTCTTGTTGGTCGCGAGTGCCGGCGCTTAAAAGACGATAACGAACGTCGACAAGTCCATTTAGTGGATTAATTGCAGGATTGGTTATTCCAATGGCCGCCGCTTGCGCGGGCGTGATTTGCAACGTCCCTGGCGCCGGTGCCAAACGAGTTTCTACATCTCGGTAAGTAAAATTGACCTGAGATTTGAGTTTTATGTTTTCATTAAGTTTGTAGTTTGCATTGAGAAGAGTCGAATACTGGGAGATTTTTGGCATTTCCCAGGAGTACTTTGAATAATCAAAAAGGCAATATGAGCCCGAATCATCTGTAACCAGCTGATCTGGGGGACAACTTAGAAACTGGTTATCGCCATTTGTATCAGTCCACTGCCCTACTTGGCTTGTTCCACTTCCTTGCACAGCTAAATCTGTTACGGTTGTAAACGGACGATCCGCACTCGCAAGCTCAGCATTATTTCGATACTGAATAATTCCAGTGACCGAACCACGTTTAAAAGTCTTACCGAATGTTCCGAAGAAGTCCGTCCGCTCTGCGCCGCCGGCTTCGGCGATGGACTGGCCAAGTGAAACTGATCCGCCGTTATAATCTTTTTTAGTGATAAAGTTAATCACACCACCAATTGCGTCAGAGCCGTAAGTTGCCGAAGCGCCGTCCTTCAAAATTTCGATGCGTTCGATGGCTGCAGTGGGGATTAAGTTTAAATCAACTGAGTTTTCACCACCCATTTTCGGCAGCCGATTTCCGTCAAGCAAAACAAGAATAGAATCTGAATTGAATGGGCCGATTCCTGTTGTTGCCGCTCCGGGGTTTCCGTTGATGGCGTTTTCACGGTCACCGCCGGTGGTAAGTGCATTATCACGAAGCACATCAGCCACCGAATTATATCCAGATTTTTGTAAGGTTTCGCTTGTTATGGTCTGCACCGGATTTGGTGCCTCTTCGTCAACGCGCTTAATGTACGACCCTGTGACTTCGATCTTCTTCAGAACTTTTGTTTCCTGAACCACTTCTTCCAGTGGAATTGTAGTATTGGAAGCATCGTTTTGCGCTATGGCGAAAACAGAAAATAGACAATAGCCTAATACAAAAAGAACTTGCATTGATTCCCCCTTAAGAATATCCCCATCTAAAGTCGTATTGGGTTCCGATCACTTTATCAAGATAATATCTACAGTGTAAAATTTTTTTACGCATCCCATCATTATGCTCAGATGTAATCAATTGACAGCTCTCGTCCAGATGCGAGACAAATTTAGACCACACGGAGGTCGCTCTATGAGGACTATGTTTGTTATTACACTTATTTCGATGACATTGATTACTGAGTCTTTTGCTCAGACTCCTTCACAGCCAGTACCAGAGCAACAGACAAGCGCCCAGCCTACCGCTGTTAAGCCAGCCGCGCAGACAACTGATCAGTCCGTTGTTCCCGGAGCAGACGCCGTAACAGCGTTACCAACGGCGGACGATGAACCCGTTGCTCAGCGTGATCCAATCAAAAAGGGATTTTTATTAAATCCAGGATTAACGGTCGCGAGCAGAAAACTGGAAGACAATCAGGGTCAACCACAAGGAAAAGTAAGAACATTTCAAATTGATTCTAAGGTGGGTTACGTTTTTGAATCAGGTTTGTTTACCGGAGTGCAATTAAATTATGGTTTTGGCAGTCAGAAGATGGGTGCGGCAGCCGAGACTGACATCACTACTTACTATGCAGGCCCTACAATAGGTTACAATTGGAATTACACTGGATTGTTTTTGACAGCTACCTATCACGTTACCGGTTCGTACGATATGTCCGGCGTCGGAAAATACGAAAAAGCGACTGGTTACCAAATTGATTTAGGATACCCTGTGAAAGTTTCGGAAAATGTTCAACTTGGACCACAGTTGAGTCTGAAAAGAATCGATCTGAAAGATGGAACAAATGCGTTGGCGGACACTGAAATTAAAGAGTTAACACCTTACTTCGGTCTTTGGCTGTATTTCTAGGAGAACAAAATGTTTAAGTATTTAATCACTTCTCTTTTATTAGCCCCGCAAATTGTCTTTGCAGGCTTTTCATTAAATCCGTCGTATGGCGTGTACAAAACAAGCAACCAGAATAGCATGTCGCAACTTGAACTGCGCGTTGGTTACGAATTTGAAATGGGTCTTTACCTGGGGGGCTTTTACTCCCTAGCATCGCAAAAGTTTATCGACGATTCCAGCGACTATTATGTTGGCGTGCAGGCTGGATATGCCTACAAAGGTATTTACGGTTTGGTGGGATACGTGATCAACGGAGATCAAGATTTAAACTCGGGCGGCGTAAAATACTCTGGTGCGCACGGGTTGCAAGTCACAGCTGGATACCGCGCTCTTTTGATGGAAGATGTTTACATTGGGCCCGAGCTGACCTACCGAAATGTTTCGTTCGAAGACATTGAGATTTCGGGTTTAGCTATGGATGCAAGTCGTAATGACGAAATAGTAATTCCATCCATTGCTCTTTACTTTAAGTTTTAAACTTAAGCAGAACGAACTGTAAGCACATTTTTAGGACTTCGTTAAGGCCTCCGCAAGAGGCCTTTTCTATTGGCTCTTCAATCACCGGCGTGTTACATCGGACTTCACTTTTGGGGTTGGGGGTTGCCGTTGAGAAAATATTCGCTTGCGTTTAGTCTGTTGTTTTTTGTTTCTGTACAAGCCCAAGACACTACCCCGGTGGACGAAAGCCCAAAGGTTCTTAAAAAAATTGTCGTAACTGGCTCGTATATTAAACGCACTTTGGATGAAGGCGCTCCGTCTCCCGTTTCGGTGATCGATAATACTAAGGCGCAGGAGGCTGGAAGTTTTTCGGCCGCTGGAATGCTTAAAGACAATGCAGTGATGTCAGGCGTGAGCCCTAACAATTCAGGAAGCACAAATATTTCGTTTCATGGTCAATCGTCAGCCAACAACCTTGTGCTGCTCAATGGTCTGCGTTTGCCGAAGCCTGCTGGCGGCGAAGCTGTCAGTGTGGATTTTATTCCGGCAAGCGCCATCGAGCGTGTTGAGATTTTAAAAGATGGTGCGTCCGCTCTTTACGGATCGGAAGCGTTAGCTGGTGTGGTAAATATCATCACCAAAAAAGAATATGACGGACTCAATATTTCGGTGCGAAACACGCTGCCCGAAATTGCCAAAGGCAACGAAGCCAACCTCATCGCCACTTATGGCAAGAATTTTAAAAACGGAAACCTTCTCAGCGTATTTCAGTATCGCACCAACCAGCGCGTGATGTTTCGCGATACCGAGTACGGAATCACCGATGTGCAGAGAGCCGGAAGCTTGACGAGCAATCCAGGAAACCTTCAACTTGGTAATACTTACCACCGAGCGGCCGCCTGCCCTGCTGGACAGACTGGCACAAACGGTGCCTGTCGCTATGACTATTACGACACGCTTCCCGTTACCAACGCGCGCGATTATTACAATTTACTTTCAAGTGGGGGATTTGACCTGGCAAATAAAATTCGCATTGAAGGATCAGTTCTGCTTTCGCATCAGCGCACTGAAGGCGTGAATACGCCAAAAATTATCAACCTAGATGACTTGAGTGCCGGTGGCGGCCCCAATTACTCGATTGATGGCACGACGGCCAATACGTTTTTATCGCCATCGCTCAACGGCAATCCAGTTTTCAACCCCGGCGACAAACTGAAACTTCTTTACAGCGCCGACGAGGAGCTCGGCATAGAGCGTTCAGAACAAGTGCTCAACAACGGCACGGCCCAGTTTAAGATCGGCCGAGAGGGCGAAAACTTCGATTGGGATTTTTCCGTTGGCTATGGCGTGAGCTCTTTTAAACAAGAAGTGTATGATGGCAATGCGCGGATGGACATCCTTCACCAGAAAATTCTTAACGGTTCGTGGAATCCTTTTAAGCCTTCGGGAGCTAAAGATTCGTTAGCTGATGCTATGGTCGATACCTGGAATAGTAATTTTTCCGATATTTGGAATGCGCGGTTCATTGCCTCAGGGCGTGTTTTGGATTTTGGCGATAAATCTGTGTACGCCGCTTACGGGATTGAAAACCAACTGCAGCGCTACAGCTTTCGCGCTGATGAGCTTTCGTTGCAAAACATTCCGTTAACCGGCTTGTTTTCAAATCAGAATGGCGACCGCGATGTACGTTCGTTTTTTTTAGAACTTTCGCAAAATCCAATCAAACAATTACAGCTCCAAGCTGCGGTTCGCATGGATAAGTATTCTGATTTTGGTTCGACGGTAAATCCAAAGTTAGCGTTAGGTTATCAGATTACAAAACAGCTATCATTTCGGAGCTCCTTTGGAACAGGTTTTAAGGCGCCTGATCTACGCTCGCTGTATCAAGGAAACGTGACTCTTCCCCAACGCTTTCGCGATGAAGTCATTTGCTCTACGCTAGGAAACGCAGATCCCAACTGTAACAATTTATTTTCAACCACCTCGCGTGGGAATCCCAATTTAGATGCTGAAAAAGGCGAGCATTGGAATTTTGGATTTCAACTACGCCCAAAAAAAAATTGGACCATCAGTGTAGATCATTGGCGCGCCTCTGGTACCGAAGCGCTTAACAGTGTGGACCTGGGACGTTTAACTCAGGCAGAAAATAAATTTGGCGCCGGTGTGCTTGCAGACCTTGGCGTTACAATTCAACGTGATCCCGTCACAAATATAATTCAGTACGTGCTGTTGCCGCTTCGTACAAACTCTGGCCGCTATAATACCAATGGAATCGACCTTGATATAAAACACTCAGGCCTTTTGCGCTCGGGAGTCAACTACACATTCCGTATGGACCATTCGCACACCATCTCAAACGGAAATCAGCCGTTCTTTTTTCAGGGATACGAGCGCCAGCTTGATTTAAATTGGCGAAACATGATGTCTGTGAGTTTGAGTAAAAATATTCACTTGATGAGTTTGCGCGCACGCACGTTTTCGGCTCGCGATAAGGATGAAAACCGCAACGCCGCAGCGCTGGGAAAAGGTTCCATCCCAGTTTACACAGAATATGATTTGCATTATGAATTGTACGGCGCATGGGATGGCGTCATCACTGCGGGCGTGCGAAACGTTTTTGATCGTAAAGTGTACAATGAATACAGCCGAGGAGGACCAGGTTTTCTACTTCCCGCCTCCGAAACTTCCCTAGGCCGCACATTCTACGTCGGCTACTCCCAAGATTTTTAGCCGAGGCGAAGGCCGACGGCCAAAGGCGGCAGCTAGATGAGCCGAGGCGAAGGCCGACGGCCAAAGGCCGTAATAGCCAGACCGGAATTCATGTGTACCCGTTAACTGGTATACATGAATTCTTGTATTTACTGGCCAAGACCTACGTCGCGACTAGTACATTTGCAAAAACATCTGCGTCGCAAATAAAATGACTATTGTTAGTAAAAAAACACCTTTAAAAAAACTCATGGATGGATATCGGAAACCGGCTTAAAAAATAAAGGGTTATTCCCGTTTTGATACACCCCTTCTCGCCAAAAGTAATGGTTTAGTTTTTCGCGCTTATAAACTTCGGATGTCAATTTTTTAGCCGAACCTGCCGATGATGCTGCTGAGGAAATGAATCGGGCGCTTTCTATGCTAGTGGCACTCGACTCGCTTCACTTAATAAATGGGGTGGAATATGAAGACATTCACAAACAAATTTTTCTTTATCGCGGCTCTTGGGTTGCTAATGATGAGCACTCAGGCTTGTGCGAAAAAAACTTTCGAAACGCTCAAAGCCAGTGAAGTTGGCCAGGGCGATACAGGAAGCAGTGGATCTTCAGGCGGCTCGGACTCAGGGGGCTCAGATTCAGGTGGCCCTGGTGGTACCGTCAATGGCGGGACGATCACCGGTGGTTCAACAACCTCAGGTACAAGCTCTGGTGGAACTTCTAGCGGTGGAACTACAACTTCAGGCACGACTTCGGGTGGCTCCACTTCTAGTGGCACAACGTCTGGCGGCACGTCATCTGGTGGAACTACAACTGGTGGCTCAACTAGTAGCACGACGACCGGCGGAACAACAGGTTGTTGCTCAACTGGTGGAACTACAAGTGGCGGATCCACAGTCGGTGGAACAACAAGTGGTGGTTCAACAACTGGTGGTTCAACAACTGGCGGCACAACAACCTCAGGCACAACTTCTGGCGGATCGACGACCGGCACAACAACCTCAGGCACCACTACAGGTGGATCAACCAGCGGCGGTACGACGACGTCTGGAACCACGAGTGGTGGTTCAACAACTGGCGCTACAAGTGGCGGCACAACTGGAACTTGCACCCCGTTTGAACCAGGCTGTACGCACGACAATCGCTATTGTGTAACCGAACGTTATCAACAGCCAGGATCTATCATTACTCGTAAACTTGATGTTTGGATTATCACTGATTCTTCTTCGTCCATGGATACTGAGCGTGAGCAACTTGCTAATGGAATTTCAAACTACATTGGCAGAATGCCTGCTGGCACAGACGTGCAATTTGCCGTGTCGCTTGCGCATGGCCCAACAAGCTGGTTCTCAGGTCGCCTTTACAAATCAGATTATAAAGATCCAAAAGAAAAATTTGTTGTAAGCACCAATGACTACAGCACATCAACAATTCAATATTGGATGCGCCGAAAACTTTTATACCGTCAAAATAATTATTCGGTTCGTGCATGGGATGACGCTGGTAACGCAATTCCAGGACAGGCATTGCGCAATCTTCCAACGGATTTTGATGCCGATGGTGGTGAAGCTGGTCTGTTTTCTGTGAACGAAGCAATTCGTCCTTACTCAACATCGCCGAGTCGTTATGAATCTATTCAAACGCTTTCGACGATTGCTGGAGAACGAAACTTCTTCCGTCCTGATGCAGCCCTTGCCGTGATCTTTATTTCTGACGAAAACGACATTTGTTATCTTGACCCTTCAGTGGCAGACGCTGACGGCCTAGAAGCCTCGTTCAACTCAAGATACTGTGCTGGAATCACCGCGCAAGCTGTGCTGCGACGTCTTCAAGTTGTTCGTCAATCGCTTCCAACCTACGTGTCTTCGATCATCTACAACGACAGATCGCGAATTCCCGCAGGCCTCGAAAACGGTGTAGGCCTTGGTTACAACTTGATTACCAATTTAGCCGGTGGAGCAATCATCGATATTACTCGAAGCTCCATTGCAAACGGTCTCACGTCTATCGGTGGATTTACTTCGACGCGTTTAGATCTTCGTTACGACTTTATTTTAAAGTATCAAAACGTTGATGCAAACACGATCCAAGCCAAAGTCGACGGCTCACCACGCAGCCACGCCTACAGCGGCACGACAAATACGGTTCACTTAGCCAGTGCCGGAGGAGCAAATTCCCTGGTCGACATCTTTTACTGTCTAAACACGAATGCGCCACTTACTCCGTACAATATTACGATCTCGTCGCATCTGATTACCACGTGTCGCAAGACGTACCAGCCAAATGTGATTATCGAACAGCCTTGATTTAGATTTTAAAAGTTTTTAACCAGCCAGGCTTAAAACGTCTGGCTTTTTTTTGGGTTTTTTTGCTTATTTTAGGGGCAACATAAGCGCGTTGCGCTGAGTCTCAGTACTTGCCTTATCGAGCCAAGAATGACATTACTTTTTGTTCACTTTCTTCACTGCCCCGGTGGCGAAATCGGTAGACGCACAGGATTTAAAATCCTGAGCTTCGTGCAAACGGGCGTGCCGGTTCAAGTCCGGCCCGGGGCACCATTTGTCAAAGTATACGAACCAACATCTCTAAAAAAATCTAAACCTGACGAACCGCTCCCAGAGGAGCGAGAGCCAGCCCGTTTAAGGGCAAGCTCCCGATCAAAATGATCCTGATCCACTATCCAGTGGATCATTACCGAATCCACTCCCACCTCAACTTTACGAATAAATTTTTGCAGCATCTGCTTTTGCTCTGTCACCGTCGCCTCACGCAAATAATTTTGGTAGTGACTGGCAAAATCCTCAAACTTTTCTAAACTCACAATACGATCAAGACTTGTGCGGCCTGTTGTGCGTAAATTTACTAAAGCCTCTTGGTTTTCTTTCCTAATGTCCTCTAAGCGCTCCATCTGTTTGTAAATTGGTGCTGCTGACACCGTCTTAGGAAGCTCGGCGAGTCGTTCTGCAAGTCCCTCGATTTGACTATTGATTCCAAATATTTTTGCCTTAAAACGCTCTTCGTCCTTTCTTAGAGGATTTGCCTCGTGTTTTAGTTTTACCTTCTCAAGGATTTTTTTCATAAAAAACTTATCGCTCATTAAAACTCTAAATTTTTCCTGCACAAAGGGCTCAAGCTTTTTTGCTGGCACTCGATGCGGCTCGCACTTAAATATCTTCTTTGATAACGTCGAGTCCTTTTTCGTCGCCCATGCGTGCTCGTAATAACCGACCTTACCAACATTGCCCGTGGCAGATTTGCCAGGCATTGCGCTATTACAGTTCATGCAGTGGCAAAGTCCTGTGAGGACATACGGCAAGCGCCCTTCCTTATGGGGCCTATAGCGCCGTCTGTTTTTATCCAATACTTTACCAATGCGCTGAAAGCTCACTTCATCAACAAGAGCGGGCCAAACGGCTTTGGCCTCTTTCACTTCGCCCTTATGTTTGTAAACTTTGATTCCAAGATAGATCTTGTTTCTTAAAATGGCCTGAAGATTATCCACCGTAAAGTGACCCACTCTTTTTAATCTTCCGCCGCCCTCCATATCCTTACGAAGGCGGTAGCCATTATTATTCAACCAAGTAGCCGCAGCCGATAGCGCTCCTTCTTTTAAAAAAGCTGTAAACGCGGCTTGCACGAGCTTTGCCATTTCTTCATCAATTTCTAAATAACCTGGCTTATCGGGAATGGTTTTATAACCCACTGGCACACAGCCCCCGTTATAAAGCCCACGGGCAGAGCGAACAGCAATGTTCGCCTCCACGCGCTCACTCGTTTGCCGGCGCTCGAACTGGGCCAAATTCATAAGCTGAAAAATGACCATTTCTCCTGCCGCAGTAGTTGTATCAAAATCTTCGCGCAGTGAGGTGAACCCACAGCCGTGATCGCGCATCATGTCCCACATGCCGACAAAGTCCCGCGTGTTTCTTGATAAGCGTGAAAGTTCCGTCACCATAACGAGATCAATCTCCTTGGCTCGAATTGATCGTAAAAGCTCCTGGAGCTGGGGTCGTTTCATATCTTTTGCAGAAATCCCTGCGTCCGTATAAACGCCTTTGATCTCGCCAAAGCCGCCCATGCGGTTTTTATACTCCACCGCTTGGCGCAGACGATCTTCTTGGTTGCGGATAGACCCCTCAGGGTTTTCTGCCTGCTCTTCGGTACTGACTCGAATGTAAAAAGCGATTTTGAAACTTTGTTTCTTTAGACTAACCATCGGTTCCTGTCCTTCCTACTGCAAGCGCAGTATTGGTTTCAGGAGCAAAAGATTCTTTCTCGGGGAGCTGGCAAAGATAAACATACACAAGCTCCGCCATTTCCTCAAGCAACTGGTTATATTCCTCAAATTCGACGCGCATAGAGATTATTTCATATTTTTTTACTTCCCATGATTTTTTCATATCCTTGGACCCTTTTCATTTTTTTTATTTTCCTGGATCTCAGCTCTTTTTTTCTCCTTTTAATTTTCATAACCAAACTTTTTTAAGAACTTCTCTTTCTACCAAACCGACTTACCCGCCAGTACTTCCTGACCTCCCACACTCAACTACTCGTTGGGGGTGGGAGGTCAGGAAGTACTGGCGGGTTTTCGCTAAACTGCCTTTAAGAGAAGTTCTTTTTGATTCTGATCACTTACATCGTTTTTATTTTTGATCTCACTGCTCACTTCGATGCTCACCCCCTGAGCGGACTCTTGAGCAGGCTTTTCTTTAATCTTTAAAGCCCAAACCTCACTCACTTTATACGATTCAGAAAAATGCCTGACTGTCGCTAGACTTGCGTTTTTTACAACATCATCGACTTGCGAAAACAAAAACATCACTCGGCTATCTCGACCTACAAACTCTGCCCATAAGTTACAAAGGTAAATACCCGCGTTGATCGTTGGCACTAAATACCAAACAGCATGGATTTTTTCTTTCCACATATAGGTTCTAAAAATCTCTCGATAGCGGCCTTTGTTTTTGTAATTGAGCTCAAGCTCTATCGCTACGGACTCGTGGGCTCCGTTGTAATGAACACCCATGATTCCATCCGGCACAACCTGGGACTTCATGCTGCGTAGCCCGTACTTGATCGCCATCTTGGATCTGATCTCATGCTCTGGAACCCACGAGTGCGCCACACCGTGGTTTTCTAGAGCGAGACGTAAATCCACTAAGCGCACATCATGATCGAGCGTAGAACGGTTAAAATTCCTTTTACATCGAAAGAGGCCCATCACCTCAGCTCCCTTTAAAGTCAAATACCAACCTCGCTCGTTGTTCTTTAGACCTTCAAGCTTTTGGATGTAGCCTGAGGATTCTAAAACCCTAAGACGACGCAATATGGTTGTGGTCGCAATATTTTTAAACACCGTTTGGCGGATTTGACTGGTTGTCATCAGTGCCATCTCTGCTAAAAATTTAAAAAGATTTTTATCACGATCGGTTAAATACATTGTTTTTTCCTTCAATGGACAAACGCCATTTTAAAAATCATCGAGAGCTGATTTTGTAACATCAGCTGATGATCTGTTTTTCTGAAACTCAATTAATGCTTTTTGACTGGCTTCGTTTTTAAGTCGCTGTGCCTCAAGTAAATGCCATTGCTTAACGCTGTCCTCACGCTCTTGAGCCTTAGATACCTCGCGCCTTAGCTCGTCTTCTTTTGCAATTGGAGCGACCAGAGACTCCTTGTAGGATTCTTTTTTATTCGGCCAAGAAGTCACAATCGTTTGCCATACGAAGGAAATAGACATTTCTACAACAGGCCATACAACAAATACGACGAGCACGCCCACACTTCCTAAAGTAACGAAACGAATCGCTGAAACTAAATGCCATGCAGGGTTCGCCGCAAAGTTAGCCCCCATTGCCAACATCCGCCAACGCACAAACTCTATTCCTATGACTACAAAGCCATAGGAAAACCAAAAGCGGTTTTCTATAAACCCCTCCCTTGTTTTTAATTTTTGTTATTTTCTCAATTGAAAGCGCAAGAATTACGAAAATTAGCTAAATCAGCTAATTTTAATCACGCGACTAATGTTCTCATGGATTGATCGCAGATTTTGGGGCCTGTTTTGGGCGCACACATACCTCTCATATATGGTAATCGGACAGAATACTCAAAAAAACACCTCTCAGATCTCATTAAACACATTCCTATTAACTATTTTATGTAAAATGTCGTTCATTATTTTATACTAAAAATAAATTTATCTTTCTGAATTTCTTAAGGAATAAAATATTACCCTGAGCAGTGACAACCGCTCACTTGTTGCATTAATGTAACAGCGTATGTACAAAAGAAGCCGAAGAACCCACAAACAAGATCTCTCTGCCGAAGACGCAGCCCATGAAATCTACGCTGTGCTCTTGCTGGGCCAAAAGGCCTCAAGAGCTTTACCGAAAGATTTTTTGCGTGAGTGTCTGAAATCTCAGGACGTGTATGTCTTTTTTCTAAAGCTCTGTATGGAGTACGATTTCTCTGGCGACCTCTCAAGCTTAAGAAAAGGGTTACTGCTGGTTGTAAAGACTCTTGGTGCAGCAAAGATAGCAAAAGCCGCTAAAATCAACAGGGTGACGCTTTATAGGATGCTCGGGAAGGGTGGTAACCCTGGCATTAAGAACCTGATGTCTCTTTTAAAAGTGCTCGGTGTGAGCTTTTGGATTGTAGATAAGGAATTTTACGACCACCGCGAACAGGCTCGCCGCCGTGGGCTTCATCGAGCCGGCACTTAGACTTTTTGTAGGATCACAAAAAGCATTGACGTTGGATGTGATTACGCTGATTTTTATTCAGAGGCTTCGATCTTTTTAAATAAAAAACCCTCAGGATGTTAATCGTGAGGGTTTCGTGGCTGACTCCGTTAATGAACGAAGGGTTATATATACTAAAAACCAGCTAAAGTATCTTCAGTTACGCTGATTACATTGCAATCATCAGAAGTTCCAATTTGTTTAGCACTAACGATGTATCTTTTTATTACCATATCTTTGGTTGTTTTGTTCGGAGCTTTCACCTCAACAACATCAGATCCAGCATTATTTCCTACAGCTTCTGTCCAAACACCGGGAATATATACAAGAACCTCTACGGACTGTACTGCGATACCTATTTCTTGCGCAATAGTGTAGCTAGCGGCGTTCTCCTGTTTAATTCCGCATGAAGAATTTGCTGCAGTTGCAGAGAATGAATAGAGTGCTCCAAAAAATATTAATCCTAATTTTTTCATAAAATCTCCTAGTTTGTTTTATTCGCTTTTTTGACTTCAGATCTTTTACATCATAGGCATTATAATTAACAGATAGCGTGTAAAGAATTCTAATCTTTTGCTTCAACGAGCCATAGATCAGCCATATGGCTTCTGAAGCATCAGGCCCCTATATATTGCTTGTCGCGAGAGATCATTTAAAAGTCAGTGAGTTCCTATCCTAATAAGACATTGGGCTCGGCCCCACACAATAATAATAGTTCTCGCTATTTTGTAGTTTATATGCTACATATTAACTCAGTGATAGCAAAAGCCCGTCAACTTCGTATTTATTCCACCGAAAGCGGCAAACAGCCTTTTAATGAGTGGGTTAAGGATTTAAGAGACCCGCCAACAGTGCGGCGGATACAGGCTCGCTTGGCTGGAGTGATTGCCGGGAACCTTGGAGACGTAAAGCCTGTCGGCGACGGTGTGAGCGAGCTACGACTTGCTTTTGGACCTGGGTACCGCATTTATTTTGGAATTGATGGTGAGGAACTCATTATTCTTCTCTGTGGAGGAGATAAAAGTTCTCAGGAGCGGGATATCCGCAAGGCCAAAGAATATTTGATCGATTACAGGAGGCAAAGTCATGAGTAAAAAAGGTAGTGTTTCTTACGATGAATGGGTCATTGAATCACTTAAAGGTGATCAAGAAGCTCAAACACAATACATTCAAGCGACTATCGAAGAAAACCGTGGTTTTCCAAAAGCGATTTTGATCGCTCTACGCCATGTGGCCGAAGCGCGTGGGTTTAAGAGTTTTGCTGAGGAAACGAACCTCAATAGAGAGAGTCTTTACAAAGCGCTTTCTGAAGATGGCAACCCAACCTTAGAGAGTCTCTCTAAAATGCTTGATGTCCTTGGTCTCGACATCTCTGTAAAACCAAAAACAAAACTCAAGGTCGGCTAATCTCTATTCGCTAAAAGAATTCCTTCTGGTTTCAACCGAAGTCTTTTGGCCTCCTGAAAGTAATTCTGAATAGCGTCAACAGACTTGCCGTAGTGTTCAGCAAGCTGTGTTCGTGACCAACCTTCAATCCAGCGCAGTTTTGCCAGCTCCGCGAGATTTATCCTTGGCTCCCGCCACTGGATTGGATATATCTCAGACCAAACCAGCGGTTCTTCCACAATCGCTCCGCGGGCACCAAATTTTGCGCCAGCAAAATTTCGGCTATTATCCATTATCTATTCTCCGCCCCGCGCACAGCGGCTGCGCGAAGCGCATTGGCGCAAAATTTAGAATCTAGATAATAGAAAATGGACAATAGCAGGAATCGGACGTTCTGCGCCGGCTGAAAGGTCGTTATCTGCATCAACAAAGTTATCAAAAAACTATTTTTTTAGATTGGCTGGAATTAGATCTAAAAGCTGCTGGATTTCGAATGGTTTGGAAATAACCTCCGTTGCACCAAGCTGCTTCAGTTGCTCTCGAGAGTGTTCAGTTGCAAAACCAGTCATAAAAAATAATGGTGGATACTGAGGGTAAGTGCTTTTCAGATTTTTTAAAAGGTCCACGCCACTCGATTTTGCCATCCTCATATCTGATAAAATTAAATCAACGGAATTTGTTTTGATTATCTCCATAGCTGCTAAACCGTCTCCCGCACGGAAAACTGTAGCACCATGTAAATTCAGGTTTAGTTCGATCATATTTGATATTAAAATGTCGTCGTCGACCACTAGAATTTTGATACCCTCAAGTTGTTTCTTCATTTTCGACCTTTTCATCCTTAAAATGTTTCCCAAAACTCATAACGAATATTGTGTCATAACTTTGGTGCCATAATCAAGTGATCAGCCATTTGAATTTACAATCCCTAGCGATATAAAAACACCTAGTCCAGTGCTTTTTTCCAATCCCTTTCGTCGTAATTAACGGCTCTAAGTTTTTTTCCCGAACAGGGCTTAAAATCTTCAAGCGCCTTTTCCGTTTTGTCTCCGGTACTGCGCAGAGAGCACTTTGAGCGCGGTCGATATTTTCAAGTTTGTGCAGGTCTTAGCGCTGTAAAAAGCGCCTAGTCTCTGCCCGAAACTAGCCGTAAAAGATAGCACACTGTAGAAGGCTTTTTAACCAAGTTTAAGATTTAATATTGCCACCCACGACTTGCCGTTCATCCATTTATGAATTTTTGGTCTAGGGCCACTCTTTGCCGGTACTCTTTTGCATAATTACGTTGTCATCAGGAATTAATTGCTCAACGTCAATGCGACCCGCTTTTACCACAAGGCGATAACACCCCTCTCGGAATAAATAGGTGACGATGGTAATCACGGCACTATCTCACCTGCTTTACCGTCTGGAATCCTAATAACATCGGTAGCGTCATCAATTGACATGACGTTCTTTTGCTTCGTCATATTTAAATTTTTTTGCAGTAACGAACACATTTCATTACTTTGTGCGACGGAACGTAAACAAAGTAGATGACGTAATTAAATGTCGTCTCAATAAAAGGGAGAATCAAATGAACAAATTATTGTTTTCAATAATTCTAGTTGTTGCATCGGTTACGCAGGCCAAGGCTGATCTTAGCGACGAAATTCAGTTTAAAAAACTGACTGCAGCACAAGCTTTTGCTAGCAGCAAGTACGAAAAGACAATTTGGAATATTCAAATGCCTGGAACGTCGACTTGGCTAAACCCAGCCTACGAAATGTGTACGACTGGTGCAGTTGTAAAATCAACCCGTGTCATTACACAATGTCTCGAGTGGACTGCAAGCAACGAAGGTTACGCAAAAAAATTCAAGAGCAAAACAGCGGCAGAAAAATACGGCGGTAATGCAACTTGCTCTGCAACTGCAAGCAAGAGTTTTTCAATTCCTGTAACGTACACAGAAGAACAGTGCGTACTTTGGGGAGTAAAGGCTGAAAACTCTGGCGTCAAAAACTTTAAATATCTTTCTGCTGCTAAAACTTTTGCAGATTCGGATGATGCTGTTTCAAATGCAACTCCGTTCTGCATTGATTTTGCAACCGTGGCTAAGAAGATGCCTACAACTTACAAAGTTGAGTTCCATCTAAACGGCGATAAAGTTGGATCACACACTTATGGTCTCAAATCATGCGGTTCTGCTAGTCAGAACTAGTCGTACGGCCTTTTAGATTTAACACCTCAAAGGCAGGGAGAAATCCCTGCCTTTTTTATTTGGTCTTATGATTGACGATCGCTTTCAGCTGGATACTCATCAGCACACAACTGGTCGATTGTGTCTACCGCGTTGAGCACAAACGTTGGGATAAAACCCTCACAGGATTTATCATTTAAAATTGCCAATATCTTTTTATTTGCGGCTCTCTGGATTTTTAAGACTTCGCTATATGCTTTTTTACTTAGACCATTGGAGTAATTTGAAAAAATAGGCGAGTACTGCCTTGCCGACATCGCATGTTTGTGTGGTTTTATAAAATTGGCAGTGGTTTTGAAGTGCTCAACGAAATCGTCATGGGAGAGAGAATAACTTTTTTCGAGCGCGTGAAAGCGCCCGTCTGTGAAAGCCAAGAGACCGTCATCCGCCAATGTCCTTACCGAATTTTCGCCATAACTCCCGAACAGCTCGAGCACTCTTTTGGACGCCACCCCCTCTGGCATGGCAGCAAGTTTATAGATCAAGTATTTTATTGGGTCTTTGAGCGCTTGAGATAAATCTTTTGAATATCTAATTTCTTTCCAGCACTCGAATTGGACAAGCTTGTCCTTCAAATATTCTGCGAGGGGGCCAGGGTAACGGTGTAGCAGCTTTAACGCTGAGTCTTCCTTGCTTATGTAAACCAGGAGCTCGACGATTGTGGTTACAGACGGCAACGTTTTAACTTGCCCACTCCGTATTCGCCGGAGCGTAGGTTCACTGATTGCACAGCGCTTGCTAATGCCCGCTGTTGTGAGGTTAGGGTGTTTTTTAAGGTGATCAATCAAGATACTCTGAAGTTGTAAAAATACGTCCCGGAATCCTCCGAGAGCTACGTTTTTTTCTTCAAATGTTTCCTGTGCGACCGGATCCATAATTGCCTCAAGATTTTATTTTAATGCTAGAGATTCTCGCAGTGTTGGATTGGGTACTCATGGGTTCCCAATCTTTGATTATCTTTATAAAAATCAACTTTGAATGTGGTTGGAACTTCTTGGATTCTTTTCCCCCACTGCTCACAGGTTGGTAACCACGCCTTGTTTGAATTCTCTCGGCGAAACCGCTCGGCAGCATCGTAAGTTTTAAATAGCTTAGGCAACGGTTCAGAATTGTATCTAACTGCCCATTTGACGCAATCTTCAATGTTTTCTCTTACAGGCATTTGGGACGAGTCCGTTACTTTTTGTCCGCAGTAGAATTGTCTTGCACCATTTTTGGTGTAGGAGAAACTTTTTGCTTGTTCCTTGTAACGAAACAAACGGTAACCTTTTCCAGCTTCCTGCTTTCTCAGCTGAGTCACCCATGTTTCACAGTGATCTAATTCTTCTGTCACAAAAATTTGTTTACTTTGCAGACACAGATTTTTCGGTGAAATTTCTTGGGTTACAGAAGGAACATATATTTTCCGCGGCCGAATCAGCCACAACTTAGAGCCCAATGCCTGATCCGGCGTCATGCTTAGAAATGTCTTAAACACGCTTCCCCCGCTTGCCTCTCCTCCAGCTCGGCTTTTGAAAACAGTAAAAGAGGCGAAAAAAGCAAGACAACTGGAAAGCGCCAACTTAGTTAACTTGTGTTTCATGAATCCCCTTTTAGTTATGCTCTAAAAGAACAAGTAATTGCGCGACTTGTATCTGACTAGGCATTGCCTTGAGGCATGTAAAAATGACATATTAAAAGCCTAATCACGTCGGAAACATACACGGGACCTAGCCCTGCCCCGAGTACTCGCCACATGCAATTTTGTTTGGTAGATATGTCAGCATTATTCCTCCCCGCTGGCGTTCTTCTCTACTTATTTTTGATTAGAGTCAAAATATCCACAATCTAAAGAACGTCATGGAGGCAAATGACGGCACCAAATCGGTAAGCAATAAAGTTAAACAATGAGAGAAATCGGGCACAGGCAAACTTGAAACCGATACAAAAATTCGTCATTTTACGTAATGAGGCTTGGTGACGCCCATGGCGCGTCGAATGGGATTGCCGTATCTAGTATTTGATATCGCCGAGCTTGGACATCAAACTGCCGTCGCGTTCGGTGACGAGGTTGATCACGGTTCCTGTTCGTCCAGCACGGGCCGTGCGGCCGGCGCGGTGGAGGTAGTTCTCGATTTCACGCGGCAGGTGATAATTTATCACGAGCGACACATGCTCAACGTCAAGACCGCGCGAAGCTAAATCGGTGGAGATGAGAATTTTATCTGTGCCCTCACGAAAACTTTTTAGATTGTTTTTGCGTACAATCTTGTCCATTTCGCCGCGATAGACCACACATTTCTTTCCGCTCTTCGTAAGAAGTTCCGATAAATTATCACACTGCTCGCGCGTGTTGGTAAAAATCAGAGTTCCGCCGTCATTGGGTTTTGCCAAAATTTTCTCAAGAAGCGGAAAGCGTTTGCCGTCAATCACTTGCACATTTTTTGTGGTCAGCGATGGAACAACTCGATGGCTTCCCCCGCTGCGCACGGACTCTGCCTGCGAAAACAGTTTGTTGATCAGGTCTTGAGTCATTCCTGAAAGAGTCGCTGTGAACAAAGCCATTTGTCGATCTGGCGCACAGGCTTCGGCGATGCGAGTGGCGTCTGATAAAAATCCACTATCGAGCATTTGATCGGCCTCATCAAAAACCAGCAAGCGAACGTCACTAAGCTCAATTTGTTTTGTATCCATCAACTGAATCAGTCGACCTGGAGTCGCCACAAGAATTTCAAATGGGGCGCGAACGTTTTGCTTTGCAACGTCCATCGCCACTCCACCAAATACCGTTCTCACGCGAACACGCGTGGTGTGGGTGAATACCTTTAGCACCTTTGAAATCTGCTCACCCAGTTCTCTGGTGGGAACGATCACCGCTGCGCGGGGACGGCCTGGCTTGTCCACCGCCGTTCCGTCACTTTCCAAGGTTTTCACCAATTGCAAGATGGGGAGAACAAATGCGAGCGTTTTTCCACTGCCCGTCTCTGCGAGTCCCACAACAGATTTGCCACTGAGCAACAGTGGAAGAGCTTTGTTTTGAATCTCCGTGGGCGTTTTGAAATTCTTTTCAGTGAGTGTCGATTGAAGTGTGGGAAGCAATTCGAAAGTAGAAAATGAGCTCATATAGGGGTCCTTTAAGTGAACATCTACGTAGCGTAGAAATGAAAAAATAGCAATTTTGGCAGTGGTTTTTGAAATAGAGACAGGGTTGTTGAAAGTTCATCCGCTTATAGAAAAACAATACACAGGCCTAGCAAGTTATGATTAATATAGCGAGATAAAATAATGACTTACGAAGGCGAAGACGTGCAGAAACCACTTCAAATTGTGATCATCGGCGGAGGCGCTGCGGGCTTTTTTGGAGCCATTCGCGCCGCCGAGGTCGCACGTGAAAAGGGTCGCGACGCCGTAGTTCGTATTTTAGAAAACTCCTCGCAAGTTTTAAAAAAAGTAAGAATTTCGGGCGGTGGCCGGTGCAACGTGACCCACAATCTGTTTGACGTTCAACAGTTTTGCCAAAACTACCCGCGTGGGTCTAAGGAACTGCGCTCCCCGTTTCAACGATTCCAAGCTCAAGATACACTCGAGTGGTTTAGAGCGCGCGGCGTGAACCTCGTTGCCGAAGACGATGGTCGAATGTTCCCCGACACCGACTCTTCAGAAACTATAATCGAATGTTTTTTAAACGAAGTAAAAAAGTTAGATATTCAGCTTTTGGTAAATCACAGCGTGCAATCTATCGAACGCCAGGAGAAAGGCACTCTTCAGGTGCACATCAAAACACAAGAGGCCATCACCGCCGATCGAGTGCTTATTGCAACGGGCAGCTCGCAGGCCGGATATACCTTTGCCAAATCTTTAGGGCATACAATCACCGAGCTTGCTCCGTCACTTTTTAGCTTTAAAATCGAACATCCACTTCTGCAGGATCTTTCGGGTCTCAGTTTTCAAAGAGCGCGGCTGAAATTAGAAATGGAGGGCTCCCCCAATTACAAGCAAGATGGTCCCCTGTTGATTACCCATTGGGGCTTAAGCGGACCTGCTATTTTAAAACTTTCAGCGTGGGCCGCGCGCGAGATGATGCATGTGGATTACAAAGCCCAGCTGATTGTAAACTGGTTGGGATACGAACGCGTGGAGCAGGTGCTGTCGCTCCTCCTTGATCTCAAAGAGCAAAATGGAAAATCACAAATCAAGAATGTTTATCCGACCGAGCTTGCCAAACGATTCTGGTTGAATGCGCTCGCGGTTTCGGAGATTCCGCCAGAAATGCTTTGGGCTCAAGCTTCAAAAAAGCAAATGCTTGAGGTGGCTGAATTGCTTTTTGCCTGCCCTTTTGAAATACTTGGAAAAAATCGCTTTAAAGATGAATTTGTCGAATGTGGCGGCGTGAGCCTGAAAGAAGTTGATTTCAAAAGCCTGCAGAGCAAGAAGTGCCCTGGGGTTTACTTTGCCGGGGAGCTTTTGGACATCGATGGCATCACCGGAGGTTTCAACTTTCAAAATGCGTGGAGCACTTCGTGGATTGCCGGCACCCATATGCTTGATTGATGGGGCGTAATGTTTGCGTGAAAACGGCTATAGGTCTCCTATGCACGTTTTTTGCAAAAAATAAGTGATATCCCTACCCCAAAAATTGTGTTAACTTACGCTCTAATATCGACGAAATTTCGGCGTTGTTCGGCTTTTTTCCGAGGCTTTGCGGATAAAATTTTTGTGCTTTTAGCACAGGACAGCAACTTAGGTTTTTAAGATTAGAGGAGTCAGTATGTCTAAAGATGATTTAAGTTCTATCGACGGTAAAGTCTCAAAGCTACTCGGCGGCGGTACTTATCAAGTTACTTTGCCAAACGATCTCATCATCACGGCAAAGCTGTGTGGGAAAATGAAACGTTTCAAAATTCGCGTGATTTTAGGCGACCGTGTAACAGTTGGGGTATCGCCCTACGATCCAACACATGGACTGATTCTCCTGCGCCATAAATAAGACAGTTCGTTCATATTTGCTCAAAGGGTGTGCACTACACCGATTTCAATCGCAATCAATGTTATGACCACGACCAGTTCTACGATGAAATAGAAAAGTCCAAACTCTGTGAGAGAATTGCAATAAAAAAATACGATAACCGAGGTCAGCAAGCAATAAATCACGTTGCCGACGATGATGATTTCCAAAAAACGATGAATGTTTTTAACTTCTAGAATCCAACAGCTCAAAGAATATACTGCTTAGGTCAATGCCATCAAGGCTAATAAAACTAATATGTTTACGGACATTCCCACATCAGTAAAGAGTGGGAAAATCACGCCGAGTAAGGTAGCCGTTAAGAGTGCACCCAAGCCGTCGACCAAAAATATTCGGTGCTTTTTTGAATTCAAATATCTAAAAGCGTTTTCGTTCATCGAAATATTTTTCGTTAAATCAGCAAATTTGACAATCAATAAATCAGACTGCTAATCTTGCCAGATGAATTTACTTATTTTTACATTAATTTTGCAAGTGTCTACAGCCTCCCAAGACTCCCCTTGGAGGGACGAAATTTTTAAACGCTCAAGCGAGATTGAAAAAAAGATGATCGCTTGGCGGCGGGATATCCACCAAAATCCTGAACTTGGCGAGAGTGAAAGCCGCACCGCCAAACTCGTTGCCGACCATTTAAAAAGTCTGGGTCTCGAAGTCAAAACCAACATCGCAAAAACCGGTGTAGTGGGTATTCTGAAGGGGCAAAGCGCGCGTCCGGTAATTGCCTTACGAGCCGATATGGATGCACTGCCAATCAAGGAGCTCACTGATGTGCCCTTTGCTTCTAAGGCAAAAGGCAATTACTTGGAAAAAGAGGTGGATGTAATGCACGCGTGTGGGCACGACACGCACACAGCCATGCTGATGGCCACTGCCGAAATACTTACTGAATTAAAAAAACAAAATCGCCTTAGAGGGACAGTGATGTTTATATTCCAACCTGCAGAGGAGGGACCAGGAAACGGCCGAGATAACTCCGTCGTGGATTGGGGTGCAAATCAGATGCTTAAGGAAGGGTTATTCAAAAAAATCTTAAAACCCGATATGATTTTTGGTCTGCATGTTTCTGCGAATTACGAAACCGGCCGCATTGTTTACACACCGGGCCCCTCTATGGCGAGTTACGATAATTTCTACATCACGGTCGAAGGGCGCCAGACGCACGCCACACTTCCTTGGGACGGCGTTGATCCAATCCTAGCCGGCGCAAAAGTCGTGGATGTGTTAAATCAAATTGTGAGTCGCCGCCTCAACATTGCTAAAAATACATCTGTGATAACCGTCGGCACCTTCAATGCCGGCTACCGCGAAAATATCATTCCCGATTCGGCAAAACTTTCGGGAACTATTCGCACCTTCGACGAGGATTCGCGAAAAAAAGCCGTTCAGTTGACGATCGAAGCTTCCGAACACGCCGCAAAGTCTGTGGGAGCCACAGCCAAAGTGCAGATTCATCGGGGCTATGATGTGACCGTGAACGATGAAAAACTTTCCGCACAAGTTATTCCTTCACTGCACACGGCGGCCGAAGGAAAAATAACTCAAGGATACAAAATTGGCGGTTCGGAAGATTTTTCGTATTATGCCAAAGAAGTCCCCGGGGTTTTTGTTTTTTTAGGAATCACTCCGGCAAAAAACTTGGGGAAGGCCGCGGCAAATCACAGCGGACTCTTTTATGTGGATGAGCCTGCCCTCAAAGTGGGTGTGCGAACACTTAGCTTGATGGCCCTTGATGCCATGGATGCATCAAAACCATAAATTTCATTTTGTAATTGTCATTCGATTCGCTCCACCTCGATGAAAAATTGAAATTTCTCGGAAACTTTATGGACAGCCAACGTTACCTTCGTCCTGTTTTACGTCTCACTGCGAGACCATTATGGGAGACGCTCATTTTAGAGCCATAGTTTTTATGAGTTTCACCGATACAGTAAGCATGAAAACACAAAAATATATCCATTTATTTGCAGCATTGATTATTAGCAACCAGCTTGGGTGTTCTACGCACCAGGAAATAAAGCCCTTTGAGACTCCGAGCCCGCAAGAAATTGCACTCGAAAACTCAGACAGGTCGCAAGAAAACATCGAGCTTCCTGATTCGGACGACGGGTTTGTAGAGGACGCAGAACTTCCGCTTGAGGAACCAACAGCAACAGCGGCTAATAATGAGACACTGGCAACAGTGGCAAAAGCTGAACCTGTTGAGGTGAAAAAGTCTGCGCCTGTAGAAAAGAAAAAAGTAGCGACGACTAAGGCTGAAAAAACACGAGCCCCTGCATCAGTTACAAAAAATGGTTACTTTGTTTTCGCAAACGCCTGCGACATGAAATCGTCCCCCACTTCTGGGAGCAAGTCGGTGGGTAACGTGGCAAAAGGCAAAAAGCTTTGGTTAGATTCGCACAATTCAGAATGGTTCAAAGCCTATAAAAAAAGTGGCACGGCCTATATAGCTGCTGACTGCGTGAAGTAAAAACTAATCTATTGTCGATGAAAACGTTGATAAAAAAGACACATCGGTCGTTTTGACGTTTTCGGCAAGTCTTGAACACTACAACCCCCCTCTTTCCGGCATCCCGTTTGTATATCATTATTCAAGGTATAACTTTCAAGGAGGCGAAAGTGGTGAAGTCTTACATGGTCGTATTGTTTATCGCATTTTTTATGTTCTCGTTTAGTGGAGAGGCTAAACTACTGACTACTAAACAAGTAGCTGCGAAAAAACTGGAGAAGAAAACTGCCGCAGTTGAAAAAACGAAAATATCTAAAAAGAAAAACCAAACAGTTAGTACGAAGCCAAAAACCAATTTAAAACCGGCACGCAAAGTTGTGCGGTTGGATTTTGATCAGCCAGCGCCACAGATGAGACAGAAGAAACAGAAGCAAGAAGCCAAGTCTGTAGCAAAAGTTGAAGCGCCTAAAAAAACGTTTAAGTCCATATCATGTCACAATGGTTTTATCGTCGGCGAAAAAGCCTATTGCTCAACCGCTAAATCTGCGATTAAGAAAGGCCGCTCAGTAGCGAGCGTTTCCAAGCAGGGAAAAAAGTTGAAGTAAGCGATAAGATTTTGAACAATTATCAAATTTTTATTTGAGATGCAGAATAGCGCCCGTTGAGGGCGTTTTTGTTTTATTTTGAGATAATTGATCAAGATTCGCCAGACTCGACCGATAAGTTTAAAAAAGGAGTCATCATGAGTCAGTATGATTATGCAGGATTGTATCAGTTTTTACATCAAACACCAGAGAAGGGTCTAAGGCAAATGCTTGTCGACCAAAAAACCTTTACCGAGGTGCACTTCCAACTACTGATGAAAATTGTAAAAAACAGCAACGAAGTCGGTTTTATTGGTCATATCGAAAAAAGCGACTATCCAAAGATTCGTTTTGGACCTGCAGAGGAGAAATTAAAGGAAACGTTTTGGAAAGACTCTAGTACATGGTTTTTGCAAAGAGGAATTCTTTCGACGACAACTAAAAAGACACCTGTAGCTGCTTAGTTCTCCCCGCACGACCTGGACGGATCCTTGAACTTAGGATTCGTTCACGTTATACTTGATCCATGAAAAAAATAATACTTTACATCACCCTGCTCGTTATTATTCCATCATGTTCGACCACTTCGATACCTTTAGCCGTCGAATCAGAGGCCGAACAAGGAAGCCTTAAAAAAATTCGTGAAGAAAAAAATAAAAACCTCGATCAAAAAATCGAAGAAATCGCAACCAATTTTAATATCACAGCCCTGCATGTGCAAATCCATGAACGCGGCGACATTGCTTACCAAAAGTTTCAGGGAGTGCGCGCGGTGGGCACCGCCACTCCTACAGCTGAGACGGATCGCTTTTACTTAGGGCACTTGTCGAAAGCCCTCACATCCTTACTCATCGCACAGCTCATCGATCAAAAAGTGATTAACTGGAACTCCACCCTCGCAGATCTTGTGGGGAAGGACTTCGCAGTCAATCCTCAGCTTCGCGCCATCACCATCGAAATGTTAATGGCGCAAAGAAGCGGCCTCGTTTCACCCGATAAACTCAAGGTGATGGCGACGCTTGGAAAGTATTCGGCACGACGTGGACGGGAGCTCCTCGTTCAGTCCGCTCTGTCCTACAATCCTGAGTTTGCGCCGGGCTCAAAAACTGACGTCAATTCCATTAACCATATTATATTGGGTTGGATCCTCGAAAAAAACACTCACTTTCAGTGGGAAGAACTCGTAAAAAATAAAATATTTTATAGCGTAGGGTTAAATCAGTGTGGTTTTGGTTCAGCCGTCAATCCAAAAAGTCAGGCCGTGGATCATCCGCTAGGACATACTTTGAATAACTTTAAGTTAGTTGCAGAAAAAAATCTTGGCGTTGCAAACGCATTCTCGCCGGCCGAATCTCTCAGTTGCTCAGCTGGAGATTTGGCAAAACTATTAAAAGAGATAAACATGGGTCTCTACCATGAGTCTCAGTTTTTAAACGAGGAAACATTTGTTAAGGTTTTTGGTCCTACCCAGGATTCTAAAATGACGTATGCTCATTTTCTTATTCATGACCGCGTGTGGGCCGGT
Organism: Bdellovibrionales bacterium; assembly: GCA_043757265.1. GTDB lineage: Bacteria > Bdellovibrionota > Bdellovibrionia > Bdellovibrionales > JAGQZY01 > JANPLN01. Next base: position 29,172 of record JAYUQP010000059.1, read on the forward strand.
GGGCGTACTCTGACAGCATCATCGTTGGACGCTCTTTTTACTTCGCACATGGTTCTCGCTCCGGCGCGTGAAATTGTAATCATTGTGTTGATAAACTCCGGCACGCCAAAGGCTCGCGAGGGTTCGGCGAGAATTCTAAAGTTGTTAACGGAATCCGTTCAGTAGCCGATGAGTTTAATTTTTGCGGCCGCCAAAAAATATAAAACGCCGCACGCGGTTCAGGAATTTGTTGCTAAGATTCCCTACAACTCCGAAAAACAAATTGAAACTCTTTGTTCGGCCGAAGAATCTTTAGAGCGTAATACATGCCATTGTTTGGAGGCTGTTTTTATTGCGGCGGCTATTTTGGAACATCATGGCTACGAGCCGTACTTTCTGAGCTTAGAAAGTCCCGATTATTTAGATCATGTGGTGTTCCTTTTTCGCGAAGAACAGGGCTGGGGCACAATCGGCCGCTCACGGGATGACGGCCTCCATGGTAGAAGGCCCTTGTTTCGTTCCATCAAAAATCTTGTGAGTTCGTACTATGCTCCGTACGTGGATAAGACCGGTCGAATCGTGCGGTATGAGGCGTTTCATCTCGATGAGACTGAGAGCGACTGGCGATATTCAAAGCACAATCTATGGGAAGTGGAACGCTACATCGGTGCACAAAAACATCTGCCATTTAAATCTTCCGACAAGAAATATCAGCAGGTTAGATCGCGATATTTAAAAAATGGACCATTAAAAAAGGGTGCCAATTGGTGGCCCTAGAATCCCGCCGCCATAAGCATCTCGAGATAAGGCTCCCATAGCGTATCTATTTTTTCGAATTTGACTTGAATATCAAAAGTGGGTGACCATTTGAGCTTAGTGGGCTCGTTGAGAAGCGGCATCCCGGCTTCTTTCGGCGTGCGGCTGGCTTTGACTCTGTTGCACGTGTGGCAAGCTGCCACCAAATTTTCCCAGCTTTTTCCCCCGCCCCGCGAAACTGGCATGACGTGATCTAAGGTGAGATCACGCGTAGCTAATTTTTTTGAACAGTACTGGCAAGTGTGTTTGTCGCGCAAAAATATATTATCTCGGGAAAGACGAACACTGCGGTGAGAGCGTGGTTTGATGTAGCTCTTCATGCGCAAAACCGCGGGCGCGTTATACTGACTTCGAAAGGATCGAATCAGGCGGTCATGGGTAACGACAATTTCAGCTTTTTCTTGAAACCACAGGATCATTGCTTTTTGCCAACTAACGATTCTTAAAGGCTCGTAAGTTGCGTTGAGAAGCAACACTCGTGGATATGAGAGGCTATTGCCTGGACACCTCCTGATGGGCCAAGGGCTTGGTCGCCGGAACGAGCTTAACTCGCGTGAACGAACGCTGTTAGGCGCTGACCGCGGCATTATCAGACCCCTTATAATTAGAATGGACCAGGACCGTCCTAAAAAGCAAGTCCAGAAACGATTCGCCGGAAAGGCAGCGTTAAATATGTTTCAGATTGATAAATTTTGCTCCTCTGCGAGACTTTGAGCGAGAGCGTCGCGACTGGGTTCTTTCTAAGAATCGTGGGTTTAGTGTTGATAACCCACCAAGTAAAGTCATCTCGGGCATTCCAAGTTACGCTCTAAGTTTACCACAACAA
>JAYUQP010000060.1:0-3882 GCA_043757265.1 Bdellovibrionales bacterium
GGATTCAAGTTTCTTTCAAAACTGTTTCGACCTACTGCTGCTCCATAAAAGTTTTGATTGAACGTGGTATCGTATGGTGAGCTATCGGAGCCAATGCCCAATCCAGAGTACGTTCTCGTCACTTGCTGAAGTTTTCCAGATAACAATCCTGCTTCTGGAGCCAAGTACCAGCCTTTAGAGAAATATATCGGCAATGAAAAGCTGTACTCAGTTGCAGAAATTTTCTTAATGTATGCCTCTGATGTATTGGGCTGACCGCTTTTTGTTCCAGTGTCATCTGGCTTTGAATATGAATGACCAGCTATCGTGGCTTTAAGTCCAAACCAATCATAAATTTTCTTTTCAATAGATGCGTTAAGTGAAATTAAAAATGTATTTGTGTTTTTTAATGTTTCCCCTGAATAGCCGAATCCTAGTGTGATAATTAAAGGGGAGTTGTACAGATATTCAACGAGCTGCTTTTCGTACTCTGCTTTGCGTTTGTCTTCTTCTGAAATGGATTTCAAGGTTATGGTTGGATGAACTGTTTTTGTTCCACCCTTGATTTCGATGAACTCTTCGTGGTCAAAGTATCCATCTTTTTTAATCGTGACCGTTGCACTTCTAGATTCCACAAAGCCTGTTGGGGTCTTTCCGATAAGCTTCCCTCCGATGAACACTTCAGCTCCTTGGGGAACAGAATTCACTGACAGGTAGGATGGTTTTAAGGTCAGTGATGGAACAGATAAAACATGAACGTCACTGCCTTTACCTATTTGAACTTCTGTCTTAAACGGCAGTGTTTCGGTATGAGTGATTAAAAGGGTGAGCCGCTCTCCAGCCACTACATCAGTCTCTATTGGTGATGTTCCTGTCAGATTTCCTCCAAAGTGTACCACCCAATTTCCACGATAGTGTACCAGTCGATTTCCGTGATGGTGTACCACCCGATTTCCAGGGTAAGTGTACCACCTAACGCATAAGGACATCGGTCGGCCCTGACCGCCGTGCAATTCTTTCCTGATCATCAAACATCAAGGAGGAATCAGTTATGGCATCGAAAGGGCTCAACATGCAAATTATCGACGAAATCCGTCGGCTAAAAGTACTTGGATTTGGCAAGCGCAAGATCGCCCGCACTCTTGGCATTCACCGCAACACAGTATCCACATATTACGACGATAGTACTGCCGTTGTTTATAGCGACGAGGATGTTGCTTTAGCTGTTGTCAACGCGGAGATTGAGAATCGATGGGCAGCCGAGGTGGATTGGCAAGCGGTTCGCGACGAGGTGTTGAGCGGCATACCAATAAATATTGTTTATGAAGAGTTGGTCGAGAAAAACAAAGTGGCGGTTCAGTACCCGGCATTTTGGAAACAGCTTCAGCGGCGGGCGCCATGTCTTAAGACGACCATGGTGCGGGTATTCGCTCCCGGATCGCGAACGGAGATCGACTATTGCGACGGCATTGCCTTTGTCAATATCGCAACGGGCGAGCTGATTGAGACGGAATTCTTTGTTGGCGTTTTATGCTCAAGCCGTTACGCGTTTGCGGAGTTTACACTCTCGCAGAAGTCGTGTGATTTTTTATCCTCTCACGTCAGGATGTGGAATTTTTTTGGCGGAGTAAGCCAGGTGGTCGCACCTGACAACTTGAAGTCGGCGGTCACAAAGGCGCACAGGTATGATCCTGTTTTAAATCCAGCTTATACGAAGCTGGCCGTCCACTACGGATTCGCTGTGGTGCCGGCGCGCGTCCGCCGTCCTCAGGACAAAGCCATCGTGGAGCGTTCGATACAGATTTTTCAGCGCTGGTTCTTTATGCGTGTTCGCAACCGGGTGTTTACCTCGCTCCTCGAGTTAAATGCGTGTTTAAAAGAACATCTCGCTTTGTTTAATGGCCGGCGGCACCGTGTTTTTGGCAAATCGCGAGCCGAGATGTTCGAAGTCGAGCGTGAGCACCTGATGCCGCTCCCGAAGGACATCTACCAGGTGAATACTCACTCCACGGCAAAGCTGTCGCGCGATTGCCACTTGATTTTTGATCACAACTTTTATTCCGCCCCTCACAGGCTTCGAGGATTGGTTCTTGACGTGTGGGCCACGGAGGCGGCGGTTGAGATCTATCATCAAGCGGAGCGTGTGGCGTTTCACTCGCGCTCAAAAACTTATGGCAAGTTTTTAACCACGCCGGCTCACTATCCGCCGGGGCACCAAGCGTATCTCGAAGAGGACATCACAAAGTTGAAGGCATGGGCTGAGATCACGGGGCAAGAGACGGCTAAGCTCATTGGCGAGTTGTTGTCCGGGCCCTATCCACTCCGCCATCTCAGGCGTGCGCAGACGGTCTTAAGTTTATCGACAAAGTATTCAAAGGCCCAGCTTGAGGCGGCGGCAAAAGTGGCCAACCGTTTTAACCAAAAGAGCTCGCAATACATCGAGCGGGTGATCAAGCAGAGCAAAACTTTATCCGCACTCGAGAGAGGAGGTAAGAGCATACAAAGAGAGTTTAATCCGCATTTGCGCGGAACAGATGAAATCATTCACTAAACAACGGGGGCAACACGGCCCCCTTTTTAAACAAGGAGTAAAAACAAATGATTGAACAGACAAAATCCACAATGGCGGAACTCAAATGGAACGGAGCTTTAAAGACACTCGATCAGCGCCTGCACGAAGCGATGTCACACGGCTGGGGACATGTCGAGCTGCTCTCGGCACTTTTGACGGACGAAAAACTTCACCGCGACACTTCCAAAGTTCAGCGTCGTATCCGAGCTGCATCGTTTAGAACCCAGGCCACTATGGAGCGGCTGGATCTGACGGCGAAGCGGACGTTAACGAAAACAATGGTGCGGGACTTAATGAGCTTGTCATTTTTAAAAGCACCTCGAAATATTTTAATCACGGGACCGACTGGGATCGGAAAGACTTACCTTGCGACGGCGCTCGGTGAGTATGCGTGTAGATCCGGGTTCACTTGCATCTTCGTGGGCATTAGCGTTTTAATCGAGCGGCTGCTAATGACAAGGGCCGACGGCACTTATCTGAAGTACCGCGACAGACTAATCAAAACTGATTTACTTATCATTGATGACATAGGACTTAAACGTCTGCCTCAGGAAATTGCGATCGACTTGCATGACCTTCTCGAAGAACGCCAAGCCCGCTCCACCGTGATCACGACCCAACTGCCGCTGAAAAATTGGAAGGAGATTATTGAAGACCCACTCGCTCTTGACACAATCGTCGATAAGCTCGCAAACGGGACGCTTCACTTAAAAATCGAAGGCGACGAATCCATGCGAAAACGGGCCGGAAATCAGGCGGCTCTTGACAGCGATAGTGTACCAGTGGAAATTGCCACTCAGTAACCGCCGGCCGCGTCCATCGACAGGTGGTACACTATCAGGAAATCGCCTGGTACAAATGGAGGAAATTCGGCAGTTCCTAAATACTTACCCCCAAGTTCAACCGTGGCTTGCTCTGGAGTTGTTTTAATGACGATTTTTCTTTTGGCTCTTACCAGAATTTTATTGAGCTTCGTGACGGCTCCAGTTTTTACAAACACCTGCTCTTCAATGTGCTCATAGTATGGATGGTCAAGCATCACCGCATGAGTACCATCAGTAAGTCTCAATCGTAGAGGTGCAATGCCGAAGCCCTGATTATCAACTGATACTGTGGCATCTGAAGGGCTGGTAACGACTTCAAGTGTTCCACTCTGCTTGGATGATGTAGCATTAAGCTCAGAAAATTCAACAGGTAGGTCTTTTGAAATTGTTGATTCAAGCCTATCAAGTTCAGCTTTTACTGACGCCTTCGGATACTTGTACAATACCCAAAGGGAATTGCCCTTAAGATTCTGGTCAACTTTTTGAAACCCCTTTAAAATAACTTTT
>JAYUQP010000061.1:0-75532 GCA_043757265.1 Bdellovibrionales bacterium
TTGGGAACGATTCCAAATACAGCCGCTGGTAATATTGCAGCAACAAATGCCCAGGCTGCGATCAACGAACTCGACAGCGAAAAAGTCGCAACAACAAGAACTATCAACACGGCAGCGGGCAGCGGTTTGAGCGGTGGCGGAGATCTTTCTGCTGATCGCAGCTTAAGTGTAAACATCAATGGCACGACCGCCGAAACTGTAGTTGCTGGAGCAGATGAGATTTTGATCTACGATGCAAGTGCAACAGCACTTCGAAAAATGACCCGTACAAATTTCGTACTGAGTGAATCCGAAGTGGATGCGATGGTATCTAACAACGGTTATTTAACAGCTGAGGCAGATACGCTCGCCACAGTAACTGGCCGCGGAGCCACAACAGCAACAAGCATCACATTCAATACCCAAGCTCAGGCAAGATTTGCTGATGCTGGGGGTGGCGAATATGCAGCGATTCAATCACCAGCAACGATTGCCACAAATTATGTACTTACTCTTCCCACAACGGCAGGAACTGCCAACCAAGTGTTAACAACAAATGGTACCGGGATATTAAGTTGGACATCTCCTGCCGCAGCAGGCGAAGTAAACACGGCTAGTAACCAAGGTGTCGCAGGTATCGGACTCTTTGATGCGAAGTCAGGTGTAGATTTACAATTTAGAAACGTGAATGCAGCTTCAAACAAAATTACGGTTGCGTTTGATGCAGCAAACAAAGAAGTCGACATCAATGTGAATGAAGCTAACTTTGCTCTTGGAACTATTCCGAATACAGCGGCAGGTAACATAGCTGCGACAAATGCTCAGTCCGCTATTAACGAGCTTGATTCTGAAAAAGTAGCTAAAGCTGGCGACACCATGAATGGTCAACTGAACATGGGTCCAAAAGGTGCGGTGGCTGGTGATGGTGGAGCGATTGCATTTGGCGAGCTTTCCGTAAACGGAGCAAACATAGCGACGATTCGTTCACCAGATGCGCTGGTAGCAAACTACGTGCTAACACTTCCTTTAAATGATGGCGATACAGGTCAGTATTTACAAACCGACGGAAACGGTGTGCTTGCATGGGTTACACCATCTGGTGTAGGCGAAACCAACACAGCAAGCAACCAAGGTGTTGGCGGCGTTGGCGTATTTAAACAAAAAACTACATTTGATCTAGAATTCAGAAACATCAACGCAGCTTCAAGCAAAATCAGCGTAGCTCTAGATGCTGTAAACAACGAAATCGATATCAACGTGAATGAGGCTAATTTCGCACTCGGAACTATTCCAAACACGGCAGCTGGAAATATTGCAGCGACAAACGCACAAGCTGCGATCAACGAATTAGATTCAGAAAAAGTCGCAAAAGCTGGCGACATCATGACTGGGCAATTGAACATGGGTCCAAAAGGTGCCGTGGCTGGTGATGGTGGAGCGATCGCATTTACCGAGCTTGCGGTAAATGGTGCAAACATCGCAACAATTCGTTCGCCGGATGCGCTCTTAGCAAACTACGTTTTAACGCTGCCATTGGATGATGGTGTTGCCAATCAAGTTCTAACCACAGACGGCTTGGGTGTATTGACTTGGACGACTCCTGCTGCTGCGGGCGAAGTCAACACTGCGAGCAACCAAGGTGTGGCCGGTGTGGGACTTTACGATACGAAAGCCGGAGTAGACATTCAGTTTAGAAACATCAATGCGGCTTCGAACAAAGTCACAGTTGCGCTTGATGCTGTAAATAAAGAAGTTGATATTAACGTCAACGAAGCAAACTTTGCACTTGGAACAATTCCAAACACAGCCGCTGGAAACATAGCTGCAATAAATGCGCAAGCTGCAATTAACGAACTTGATTCAGAAAAAGTAGCAAAGGCTGGCGACACTATGACCGGTCAATTAAACATGGGACCAAAGGGTGCTGTAGCTGGTGACGGTGGAGCGATCGCATTTGGCGAGCTTGCGGTGAACGGAGCAAATATAGCAACGATTCGTTCACCAGATGCACTTGTGGCAAATTATGTTCTTACGCTGCCAACAACTGCAGGCGCGGTGAACCAAGTGTTGACCACTGATGGTGCTGGAATCTTAAGTTGGACAACGCCATCAACAACTCCAGGTGCAGACAGTTTAGATTTTACTCACTTTGCCGACGCCATGGCTTTGGATGCGAGCACAGATATTGCAGTTACAGGTGCAAGTGTTTTATCAGTCACGAATTCAGGAACGGGAAATTCCTTTGTAGTTAACGATCAAGCTGCAGATACAACTCCTTTCGTAATCGATGCGGCTGGAAATGTAGGGATTGGTACAACAACCCCAAGCAGAGTTTTTGAAGCTTGGGGTTCAAATACAGTTTTTATCGCGGAGTTCGTAAATGACAGAAATGGAAATGTCATTTACCCAAGCCTGAGTATCGGGAGAATGTTCCCAGGCGCCACCCAGCCACAAGCGGGCTTTGGTGCTGGACTTGAGTTTACGATAGAAGGCACTTCTGATGGTTCAAAGTCTACGGCTGGAACCATAGGTGCGGCATGGGAAGTAAATCCGACAACTGGATTAAATCGCGATGCTTTTTTGAGTTTTGGTACGATGCTTGATGGATCCAACGCTGAGAGAGTGCGCATTGATTCCTCTGGAAACGTTGGTATAGGAACAACAGTTCCAGGCACAATTCTCGATGCGGCAGGTGCGATCACTTCACGACCGAGCGGAACACTCACTGGACAAACAGGTCAGTTGGTTATGCGCGAGCTAGCAGTCGGCGGTACCGACACAGTAGCGATTCGTGCGCCAGATGCCATTACCACAAGCTTTTCACTCACTCTTCCGGCTACTGCAGGTACCGCCAACCAGGTGTTAACAACTGATGGTGCTGGCATCTTAAGTTGGACTGCGCCATCAGCAACGGTGGGTGCAGACAGTCTTAATTTTACTGATTTTGCAGACGCTATGACTCTAGATGCAAGTACAGATATCGCAGTTACAGGAACAAACGTATTGTCAGTCACTAACTCTGGAACTGGAAATACTCTCGTCGTGAACGATCAGGCTGCAGATACAACTCCCTTTTTAATTGATGCTGCAGGCAACGTGGGTATAGGCACTACTGGGCCAGGGGCGCCGCTTGAAGTTTCAGGTTCAACAGCGGGACAGCTGCAATTGCTTAACGTAACCAATACAATCGCCGCTGCTGCCGGTCGCGGTCCACTAATTGGATTTCAAGGTAATGGTCAGACAAACATGGCCTTTATCGGAGCAGCGTGGGAAGCGGCTGCATCAACTGAGTCAGCACTCACATTTACTACAAGAAGTGCTGGTGCTCTTGCTGAAAAAGTTCGAATTGAATCTTCTGGTGACGTCGGTATCGGTCACGCTACACCCACATCGCGGTTGATGGTCGGTGACGGAACCGCAAATGATGGTGGTATTATTGGTCTTGGTTACGGCACAGTAGGGACAAATGGCGACACGCTAAGCGTTGCTGGGGCCGGACGCCGTATGATGTGGTACCCACGCAAAGGTGCATTTAGAGTTGGTGGCGTTGATGGAACTCAGTGGGATGATGCAGGCATCGGAAATTACTCAGTGGCATTGGGGTTCAACGCTCAAGCAACCGGATTGAACACCGTCGCGTTAGGACGCTCGCATGCCAACGGCGCAAACTCTGTAGCTATCGGCGAGTACAACTATGCAGATAATTCCAATGATATTGCCATAGGGTACAATTCTACTGCCTATGGGAACCGCGGTATCGCTATTGGAAATTTTGTTTCTGCACAGTCTGCCAATCATGGTGTTGTTATCGGTACTGCAGCGAATGTAGGCGGAAGTTTTGGCGTTGGTGGGAATTACTCAATTGTTTTAGCCGCGGGAAATGCAGCCGGCACACGCCCAACCGTCACAGGCGATAATTCTGTGGGAGTTTTTATGGGCGATCAGTCGGCAGTAAACGTGACTGCAGCGAACACAATGGCAATCTTAGGCGGTAACGTCGGGATCGGAACCATCACTCCAGGTGACAACCGTCTAAAAGTCGACGCGACGACAGCAGCCACTGCGGGACAGTTCGATGCGGTTCGCGGCACTCAAATTCTAACTTCCGGTACCGCAGCGACGACTACGATCGAAGGCGTCGCCGGTCTTGCGAGCTATGCGAGTACTGTGACTTCATTTGGCGCGACCGCGTACGGTTTGAATGGCTACGTTTCGAACTCGAGCACAGGTATTTTGGGAACTGGCGTAGGCGTTAAAGGAAACGTCGAGAATCAGACGACCGGGACCGTTGACTCTGCGTACGCCGGCGATTTCTCAGTAACTCGCACTGCTGGAAATATAACCGTGGCCCGCGGCGTGAACATTGGAACAATCCAAGGAACGACAAAACATTCGCTCTATGCTTCTGATGCTACGGCTCCTAGCTACTTTGCAGGTAGCGTCGGTATAGGCTCCACAGCTCCAGCCTCAACTTTAACGTTGAATGGAAGCTTAGCAAGAAACATTGTTACAGTTACGCTCGCAGGTCATATAGTAGCGACAACAGACACTCACATCATTGCAAATCGTGCTGGAACTGTAACACTCACGCTTCCAGCAGCCGCTTCATTCCCTGGACGAGAGATAACTGTTCGTACAATTCAAGCACAGACAGTAGTTTCGGCTACCGCTAACGTTGTCCCAATGGTGGGCGGCGCTGCCGGCACAGGCATCCTTGCTGCAACAGCGGGACGATGGGCAATGTTGATAAGTGATGGTACAAACTGGCAAATTCAGATGGGGAACTGATAGTAAATCGCGCTTCAGATTGAACTGACAACGCTTGGTCTAAAGCAATATTTAAAACAGGCATCAGCATCAAACGCAGTAGTGATTGCTATTTTGAATGAGGGGATAAAACAGATGAGAAAAAAACAAAGCACACACTTCCAAAATAAACAGCTCAATGTGGTAAAGAAATTAGGTGAATTCGAGGCAATCTACGCTCAGCAAAAAAGAGAAGCTGAGTCGATGGATTTCAAACTTGAAAAATTAAAATTGATCGCCGCCACAATCACCGAAGGTCAAAAATGGTTGATGCAAAGAAAAGATCGGTCAGATCCTACTTTTTATAAATCAGTCTGGTATCAAGATTTCGCAAAAAGAATCCAAGAAAGCTGTCAGCAATTCGACGAGCACTTTCCCGCAACAGCGGAAATTTACGCGCTATTTCCTAAACGAGATAGGATCCATGAAAGTCTAAACGAAATCACTGAGGTCATTCAAAATCTTCAGCGCTCGCCTCATGATGCCAAGCCAGTTAATCTATTTGAAAAGATAAAGACATTTCTTTACAATCTCTTCAAAAAATAGGGATAAATCAAAAATTTAAAAAGTGCTGGCACCGGATTTCGACTGGCAGCGTATATAGATGTAACTTCGATTGAATACCAGATCCTTCGCTGCGCTCAGGATGACGGCGGGTTGGCGCAACGATTCCATGCGTGAATTTACGAATTCATTGATTTGCGAATTCCTGGAATTTCTGCCTCACAATTTACATTCGCTTTAGAAATTCGGATTGGATTAAAAATGCAAATGGTTCTGGCGACGGGCTTCGGGCGGCTTCAGCTAAAAGCAGATCGCGGAATGTTGTAAAATTGTCGGTGCCTTTGAGCTGTTGAATTGATTTTACCAAAATGGTTAGGAATGCTTTTTTCTCATCCGCACTTAGCTGCGAGTTGACTGCAAGCAGTGTTGCGCTGAGCGCGACGCCCATGTCATAAAATTGCCCAGCTCTGCCGCTTATGGCGCAGCTGTCGTAGGCTTGCTGAAATGTGGTTGTTTTGTGTTTGTTCACGTTTCGTAAAAGGCTACAGGATTTTGTTCCATCTACATCGCCCGAGATATAATCTCCTAACATGGGGGATGAGGGAAACATCATCGCGTTGATATAGTCAGCGATGCCAGCTGAAATTGCTTTCGAGCATCCAGTCTTTACCCGGCAACAATCGGCTTTGTAAAACGGACCAGTATTAAGCCCACAGTCTTTATGATGGGTGTCGCCGGTGAGGTCGTAGATTTTCCCAAGGGATAAAAAGCTGATGATTGCTTCGGTGGTCAGATGTGTGATTGTTGAGGCATCAAGCGCACTGTTTTTTCTAATGTCGGAATTATCAGACAAGAGAAAAATTGTTTTCACCTTTGGTGACCATCCTAAAACAGGGGCTTCAGCGACGATGCTCATTTGAAAACCGGTGAGTAGATCGGACTGCGCCGTTTGAAAATAATCAACCACTTGTCGGGCCCAGTAATAGGATTGAGTTGCCAAAAGTACACTCAGCCCATCCGCTCCCGCGCTTGCGGGCTGTCTAACGTTGCTTATCTGCACGACAATTCCATCCATACCGAGAACTTCGATTTGGCTATCTTTGAGAAATTGAGGAGAGAGAAGTTTTGGAAGTTGCACTGGATAGATTTGCTGCTGATCCAATTCGCTCAATGTATAAACACTTTGCACGCCGGTGAGGGTATTGGTTGGATTTTTAAAAAAGATGCACGCATCATGAACGTTTGATAGTAGACAATTTTTATCGAACACCACAGGATTTTCGGTACTCGTCATAGGCGCTGAGCCACTCAAGGATTTGGGAGTTTGTCCGCAGTTTTGAAAACCAAAAACTACAAGCAACGAGGATACCACCACACCGATTGGTGCAATCTTAGCCAATGAGTGTCGATGTGTTTTAAATAAAGAAGTAAACATCTTAAAATCCCCCCGTACGTTCTAGGTAAATAGGTCCAGTAGCTAGATACGGAATCACCGTCTGGCCGCGATCTATCGGAATAAAATCAAGGAGAGCTGCCAGACTGTTCACCGATCCAGCAGTATTTGTGGCCCTCAAAACGTAGCTCCCGCGAGAACTTAGGTTAATATTGTTAAGTGTAAGTGTGGTTTGGTTTTGTGCAGGTAGCACCTGAGAAACTGTTTGCCCATAAGGAGTAAAGTACCACTGATAGGTAGGCGCGGGCGAACCATTGGCAAGAGCTGCGAAGGAGGCAGTCTCTCCCAAGTTTTTCTTTATCGAAAGCGGCTGTAACGTAAAGAAGGGAACGCTCGAGCCGGTCGTGATTGAAAGAGTTGCAACAGCACTGGTGACAGAACCAGCGGTATTAGTGACCACAACCGAGTAGTTTCCTGTTTGTGCCGTCTGCACATTACTTACTGTAATTGTACTCAGTGTAGCGCCCACAACGTTTAGTCCGTTTCTTCGCCATTGGTATGTGGGAGTGGGTGAGCCCGTTGCCGTTACAAAGAACACTGCCGCTTGCCCAGCCATCAATGAGATACTTACTGGTTGTGCAGTAATGATTGGAACAGAATTGATGGTCAGCTGGGCGATACCACTAGTGATGCTTCCCACAGAATTGGTAACTACAACTGTATAATCACCAGCATTTGAAGCTTGCACATTTGTAAGGGTGTAAGTTGCAGCGGTGGCGCCAGCGATTGCGGTCCCATTTCTACGCCACTGGTAAGTGGGAGTTGGAGTGCCCGATGCTGTTACCGAAAACACTGCAGTTTGTGAAACCGAAAGTGCAAGATCCTGCGGCTGGGCCGTAATAACGGGAGCTCCATTTAAGCTCAACTCGGCATCATCGCTTGTCACAACACCCGCTGCGTTTGTTACTAACACCGAGTAGGTGCCGGCATGGGAGTTTAAAACACTTGCAATGGAATAGGTCGCGGCAGTCGCGCCAGTGATTGCAATTCCATTCCTGCGCCACTGGTAGGTGGGAGCGGGTTCACCCGAAGCCACCACAGAAAAACTTGCGGCTTGCCCAACCACACGTGCTAAGCCCATCGGTTGAGTTGTGATAGTGGGCGGTATACGCACGGTCAACAACGCAGCACTGCTCGTTACAGATCCCGCGCTGTTCGTTACAACAACACTGTAATTACCTTCGTGAGAATTTGCTACGCTCGTGATGGAATAGTTCGCGGCTGTAGCGCCAGCGATGATCGTTCCATTTCTTTGCCACTGAAAAGTCGGAGTGGGATCGCCGGTTGCGACCACAGTGAATGCTGCCGTTTGTCCTTGGTTGCGTGTGATTGGCACGGGCTGCGTGGTGATCGCAGGTGCGGTATTTAAGGATAGTGCAGCATTGCTGCTTGTTACGGTTCCTGCAGAGTTTGTGACCACCACGCTGTAATTTCCTTCGTGAGTGCTTGCGACACTTGAAATGGAGTAGGTGGCGGCAGTTGCACCGGCAATATTTATGGCATTCAGGCGCCACTGGTAAGTGGGAGAGGGTTCGCCGCTTGCAACAACAGTGAACGAAGCGGTTTGACCTGGATTGCGGTTGAGACTTGTGGGTTGTGCAGTAATGACTGGTGCAGACGTCACATTGAGAGACGCATTGATACTAGTAACAGAACCCAAGGAATTTGTAACAACAACGCTGTAATTTCCTTCGTGCGAGACGGCGACGCTAGCAATGGAATAGATGGAGGCTGTTGCACCAACAATGTTTATTCCATTTCGTCGCCATTGATAAGTTGGCGAAGGATCGCCGGTTGCGACAACAGTAAACGATGCTGCCTGTCCCGGATTGCGGGTGAGACTGGCAGGCTGTGAAGTAATTACTGGCGCGGCACTCACATTGAGCGCGGCATTGCTACTTGTTACAGAGCCCAGGGAATTTGTAACTACGACACTATAATTTCCTTCGTGCGTCGTCGCCACGCTCGCGATGGAATAAGTAGCGGCTGTTGCACCAGCAATGTTTATTCCGTTTCGTCGCCATTGATACGTCGGGGCAGGATCCCCAGTTGCGACAACAGTAAACGATGCCGCTTGTCCTGGATTGCGAGTGAGACTGGCAGGCTGTAAGGTGATTACGGGAGCAGCATTCACACTTAAAACAGCATTGCTGCTCGTAACAGATCCCGCAGAGTTCGATACCACTACGCTGTAGTTGCCTTCGTGCGATGTCGCTACACTTGCAATCGAATAAGTAGCCGAAGTTTCACCCGAGATATTTGTTCCATTTCGGCGCCATTGATAGGTGGGCGCTGGGCTGCCTGTCGCGACCACTGTAAATGTCGCTGTTTGTCCTGGATTGCGTGTGAGGCTGTCCGGTTGATTAGTGATGGTTGGGGCGCTTGTTCCAGCCGTGATGTTCATGTTGCGGCTGGCGTGAACCGAGCCACTGCTGTTTGAAACAACCACGCCCACAATGTTTTGATTTTGATTTGTCGTAAAGGTGAACGACGAGCTTGTGGCTCCCGCAACGTCGCGGCCATTAATTTTCCACTGAAAATTTAGTGAACTTGCAGCAACGCTGGTATTTACCGATAGCGTGCGTGAAAGGCCTTCGGCAGCCGATAAGGTTGTACTGTCAAAACTTGTTATCGTAAAATTCGCCGTGCTGGGTTGTGGTGACACTGCTGCCTGCGAAGAGTAAATCAATCCAGTGGATGTCGTAATACTCGCGTAGTAAGAGATGTAGCCTGAGGATGGAACCATCACGCGCACCGAATCTTCGGTGGCTCCTGAAATGCTTTGCCACGCACTGGTTGTCGTATTCCACACATACCACTGAATGGCCGTGGTTCCTGGGGGCCTGTCGATATAAAAAGTCACGGGAGTGTTTGCCGCTCGAAAAGCAACACCTGGATAAATTTTCGTCATCGTTGGAAATTGCGCCAGCGTGGGCGCGACTTCGCGAATGCGACGAGCATTGTCGGCCGTTGAGGAGCCAATTGCCCGTGATAGATGTTGCACGTCTGGTGTTGAGTACATATGCACACGCGGGCAGTTTGCGACGAGGCAAGTCGTGGTGTCGTAAGCCATCAAATCGCGGAACATGGGCGATGTCGTATTTATATAACCCCGGGCGTAGGGCAAAGAACCCGTCCCAGCGCTCGCATCGTTATGATCTGCGCCAAAGTTGTGACCCAGTTCATGGGCCACCGTAAATTTATTATTACAATTTCTTGCCGACACCGCGTAACCGTTTTTTGTGTACGAAGAGGCGCTGGTAGAGTTGAGCCAAGCCATACCGCAATAGTTACTGGAGGTGGCTGTGTACAACAGTGCCAAACTTGCATTGTGAGTTTTAAGAAGGTTATCGATGCTGTCCATAAACGAATCATCGCCGTCTGTAAAACGTCTGAGATCTAGATATAAATCTGCCGATTGCACGTAAGGCGTTGAAACCATATGAGCAATGGTAAACTCAACATTAGCTTGGCTTGTGTTCATCGAATTTTGCGTGATGTTGGTGATCTGGTTTTGAATTTCTGCACGAACGGCACTATCGCCACCCGCAGCTGTTTGCGCCGCAGCCGTAAACATAACAACCACACGAATTGGCACATCTCCTGGAGCTCCGGCTGCAATTGGTTGGTTTGCGGGTACCATCTCACTAGCAACATCTCCGGCGAGATCGCCTGACGGTTCTGAATGAACCGACTTGTCTAGTTTTTTGGGGAGGCGACGTTCATCAACAGAAAGCAAAAAGTGATTTTTGTCGCCAGAAAACTGAATTTGCAAAGATTGTTTTTCAAAAATAACATGACCAACAAGTAAATTATTGGTCGCAGTAAGCGAAACGGAGGAATCCGAAAAGTTTTCTACGGTTCCATTCAAAAAATACAAACCTGTGTCGTCTTTGGATCTTTTAATTTTTAAAATGGCATTCACTCTTTTTCGGTCAAACAATGGAAGCTCAACCTTGAGAGTTTGGCCGTCCTGCAAGCTCTGAAAAAAACTTGCAGGGATAGAAATTTCTTTGGCTTTGAGAACCGGCACGGCACTTTTCGCTTCGATTTTTGATTTTGGAAGGCTTGGAACCACATCGACAAATAACGGCTGGGTGGCAGAAACGTTATCGGCTGGTTTGCGCGAAGGGAGAACGGCTTCTTTTGAAGGCGACTCTTCCTTATCTTTTTCGATAGGCTTCGACGCGAGAACCGGAGCAGCCGCCTGCTCAACCTCGTGAATTGCAAAGCGAGTGGAGTGAGTTGGTTTTTGCGAATTTTTATGGAGAACCCACGCGAAAAGCCCCAAAAATATAAGACAGATAGCTAAATATTTGCGCTTCAATTGTCCCCCAGGAAAATGTATTGGTCTTTATCGGCTAAGCCTTAAAAATTACTAAGGGAATTGTGGCGTGGTTCTTATAATAAGACACTTCGTAGTTTTATAGGGGGCTTACCAAAGGTCCAGAGGCTTTGAGACGAACGTGTAAGTCGGCGTCTCGAATTGAGACGCTCGATTACCAAGTGAGCCGAACCAAAGTCGAGATGCCAGTAACGTCGTTCAGTGCGTGCAAGCGTGGCCGTGGGTTTCGATCGTCTGCCATGGGTGGGCTAAAGCCGACGGGTGCAGGCTCTGGATGACGGCGGTGTTGTTACGACAACATTGTTGGCTTTACGATTTTGTTGAAACAAAAATTCTGATAAATCTTTGTGAACGCTTGAGGAGTGGGAATACATCGATTCAACGATTCCATACGTGAATTCAAGAATTCGCGAATTCTTGTAAAGTATTTTTTCAAATTTAATACTCGGTCAGCGGGGGACACGAGCACATAATGTTCTTATCACCGTAGGCGTTGTCCACGCGGTTTGAACTCACCCAGAACTTGCGATCGCGCACTGCGGGAAGCGGAAAGAAAGCTTCTTGGCGGGAGTATGGTCGGTTCCAATCATCCACCAGATCGTCTGCGGTGTGCGGCGCGTTTTTTAAAGGGTTGTTAGCACGATCAATTTTACCATCGGCAACTTGCGAAATTTCTTTTCGAATTTGAATCATGGCATCACAAAAACGATCGATTTCGGTTTTTGACTCGCTCTCGGTGGGCTCGATCATCAGTGTGTTGACGACCGGCCACGACATTGTCGGAGCATGAAAGCCGTAATCCATCAGTCGCTTGGCAATGTCCGTCACATCGATGCCGGTTTGATCTTTGATTGGGCGAATATCAATGATGCACTCGTGGGCAACCATATCGTTTTTTCCTGTGTACAAAATTGGATAGTGGTCTTTCAATTTTTGCGCGATGTAGTTAGCATTTAAAATGGCAACTTGCGTGGCTTTTTTCAAACCATCAGGTCCCATCATTTTAATGTAGCTCCATGAGATCGGAAGGATTAAAGCGCTTCCCCAAGGGGCCGAAGTCGTGGCCGTGATTCCCGTTGGCGGACCCGCTAGAACTTCAAGGCTGTGCTTTGGAAGAAACGGAGTCAAGTGAGCTGCCACACCGATGGGGCCAACTCCGGGGCCGCCACCACCGTGAGGGATACAAAATGTTTTATGTAAATTAAGATGCGAAACATCAACGCCTATATCGCCCGGTCGGCAAATTCCAACAAGCGCGTTCATGTTGGCTCCGTCCATGTAAACCTGGCCACCATTTTGGTGAATAAGCGTGCACATGTCTTTGATAGAGTCTTCAAACACACCGTGCGTGGATGGGTACGTGATCATCAAGCAAGCTAGATTTTTTTCATGCTGCTGCGCTTTTGCTTTGAGGTCTGTCATGTCTACGTTCCCTTGGGAATCGCAGGCAACAACTACAACATCAAGGCCCGCCATGACCGCACTTGCGGGATTGGTTCCGTGGGCCGAGCTCGGGATTAAACAAATGTTTCGATGAGCTTGTCCTGTAGATTTTTGATACTCGCGCACTACCATGAGGCCGGCGTACTCGCCTTGTGATCCTGCATTGGGTTGCAGCGACATTCCATCAAACCCAGTGATTTCCTTAAGCTGCCCTTCGAGTTCGTGGATGAGTTCGCGAATGCCCACCGTTTGTTCGCTAGGTGTGAACGGATGAAGATTGGCAAACTCAGGCCAGGTTACTGGAATCATTTCGGTGGTGGAATTGAGTTTCATGGTGCAAGACCCGAGGGGAATCATGGAATCCGCAAGTGTCAGGTCCTTTTTTTGCAACTTACTAATATAGCGAAGCATTTCGGTTTCGGAGCGGTAAAGATGAAAAACCGGATGAGTCATGTAGCTGCTCGAACGAAGAAGCGCGCCTGTCGGAGCAACCTCTTTAACATCAACTTTAATTTTTTGTCCGCCAGTAAAAATTTCGGAAAAAATTTCGGCGATCAGTTCTAAGTCGGCCTCTGTTGTTGTCTCGTCAATGGAAAGACGAACCGTGGCCGAATTTGGGTAGAAAAAATTCACTGATTTTTCAAGAGCACTTTTTCGAATCTGCGCCGTTTTTTCAGGCGATAACGAAAAAGTCAGAGTGTCGAAGGAGTCCGAAGCAAGCATTGCAAACCCGGCTTTTTGCAATGCTTCTTTGAGTGCGGCTGTTTGATTTTTGATTTTTTGAGCGATGTTCTTTAGACCTTGTGGTCCATGATAAACGCCGTACATCCCAGCCATCACGGCAAGAAGCACTTGCGCAGTACAAATGTTGCTGGTGGCTTTTTCGCGTCGAATATGTTGTTCGCGTGTTTGCAAAGTGAGTCGGTAACATGATTTTCCACGGCTATCTTTTGTAACACCAACGATGCGACCTGGAATCGAACGCGCTAACGATTCTTTTGTTGCAAGGAAGGCTGCGTGTGGTCCGCCAAAACCCATGGGTACACCGAAACGCTGACTGCTTCCAACAACGATATCAGCGCCCATTTCTCCCGGTGATTTGTAAAGCGTCAGAGCAAGAAGATCTGTTGCTGCGATAACCATTGCTTTTTGGGCATGGGCCAAATCGCTTAATTTTTGAAAGTCCTCAAGTGTTCCGTCTGCGCCAGGATACTGCGTGAGAATTGCAAAAACCTGATCCCACGGACAATTTTTAAAATCATCAACAATAAGTTCGATGCCAATTGGCAGCGCGCGCGTTTGCAAAACTTCCAGTGTTTGCGGAAATGTATTTTTGTCCACAAACATAACATTCTTTTTTTGCCGATTTAAACCGTGAGCCATGGCCATTGCTTCGGCGGCCGCAGTTCCTTCATCGAGCAATGAGGCGTTAGAAAGCTCCATGCCCGTTAAATCGGAAACCATTGTTTGAAAATTTATGAGGGCTTCAAGGCGCCCTTGTGAAATTTCAGGTTGGTACGGAGTGTAGGCCGTGTACCAACCGGGATTCTCAAATACATTTCGTAAAATCACGGTCGGAGTGACTGTGCCGTAATAGCCAGTGCCCATAAAATTTTTGAAAATCTTATTTTTAAGCGAAAGAAATTTTGCGTTTTCTAAAACCTGATTTTCAGTGAGCCCCTGCGGGAGATCTAGCGTCGACGAATAATAAATATTCGTCGGCACAGTCTTTTTTATCAAATCGTCCAGCGACGGGGAACCAACGATCTTGAGCATCGCTTGAATGTCTGAATCAGTTGGTCCAATGTGACGAGAAACAAATGGACTCAGTGTCGTCATCGAAAACTCACTTTTTCTTACGGGTTTTTGTCAAAGTCTTCTTAGCTTTTGCCACAGCTGTTTTTTTAACCTTGCGGATCACCTTTTTAATATTTTTTTCTTCGGTCTTTACAGACGCTTTTGCTTTTTTAGAAAAATAGCTAAAGTTCGTTTGCAAAAGTTTTTCCAGATCCTTTTTTTGTTTAAAGGCCTGCTTTTGCGCTTCCTTTAAAACTTTGAAGGCCTCTTCTTTGCGCGAAGAAACAAGCTTCATGGTTTTATCCATTTCTTTTTCCACTTTGTTTTGCACATTCGAAATGGTGCCCATGATCTCATTGTATTTCTTTTCGACGTAGTCTCTTTTATCGGATGGGATCGCTTTTTTAAAATCAAACTTTTCGATTTCCGCAATCAACTTTTTGACTTCTTTTTTAAGGGAATCAAAGTCTTTAATTTTCATCAACTCTTCGCGAATCTGGTTTAAATTTAATTGGCTCATGGGACCTCACTTCGTGAGATTCTTTTACGACTTAACTCGAAATTTCTCAAGTGAGATATTCAGTGGGAACCCGCAGATACCTTTTTAGTTGGCAACACGCCTCATTTCTTCTGGTTGCTGGACTCGCGATTTCTCTATATACCCACTTAAACCCAAAGGAGAACCAGGCCATGACAAGAGACGAGTTCATGCAGACCCAGTGGAGCCCCTATCCGCAGCCCCCTTCGCAGTATTGGGAAGACTCTGACTGGTGTTTTGGTAAAATCGCTCAAAAAGTTGGCGTTTCGATTCAGTTTGCAGGCGGTTCGCATTCATTTGATATTCGTTCTCAACAAAGCCCCCATCCCACCTTTGGTAAATCCATCTCGGCTGAATTGTTAAGATCTGGTGATGTTGTCGCCTATCAGGTCCCAACCGGTGCTGCCTATCTACTGAGCCCTCATTTGGGAGCAGCTTCGCAAGTTTCAAGCTGCGAAGCGCGGGTCTCGTGGCAAACGTTCCTCGAGACTGTTCGTGATTACTTTCGCCAGCAGGACTTTCGTTACTGGCAAACTCCGAATCTTCTAGCGTCTCCTGGAATCGACGCGCACATTGATTTTTTCACAGCGCAGGGAGTACGCACACAAAGAACTTATTTTTTACCAACCAGCCCCGAATTCGCACTTAAAAAAGCCATAGCCGATGGCGAAACAAAGGTGTTCGAAATAAAATCTTGTTTTCGTGATGATGACAACAGTCCAACCCACACTTCGGAGTTCACAATGCTGGAATGGTATCGTGCCTATGCAGATAAGTGGGAGCTGTTCGAAGATTTTTTAGATCTTGTTCGCTATATCGGATACAAAATGAAGCTAGATATTCCAATTGATTTTTCAGCGGCTCAAACCTCCGTCGCCGAATTATTTCTGCAGAATTTAAATTTTCAACTCAACCCGCAAACGAGTCGCCAAGAGCTATTGGATTTGCTAGCAAGTCGCAATTTACATGTTGGCGAGGACGATGACTGGGATGATTTGTTTTTTCGCCTTTACATCGAATTTATAGAGCCAGCATTGGGATCCGAAGGGCCCCAGGCGGTATTTAATTTCCCAGCCAGCCAAAGCTCACTGTCGCGAAAAACCGATAACGGTTGGGCCGATCGTTTTGAAATTTATTGGAAGGGGATGGAACTTGCCAATGCCTACCAGGAACAAACCGATCCCCGGGAGATCGAGTTGCGTTACCAATCTGAGATTGAAAAGCGTCTCCGGGCAGGTAAAACACCGCACCCCCAAGACCCGCAATTTTTAGAAAAAATGCGTGAGGGGTTTCCCCCATGCGCAGGAATCGCATTGGGGCTCGACCGGCTGTGGATGGTGCTCAACAAAATCGCATCCATCCAATCTTTACGATAATTTTAAGTGCTCCCGCCAGACTTCGGTTGTAAGATTTTTTAAGAAGGGGGAAAAATGCACTCATTTTTAGCAAAGACGCTCGGCCACTACATATCTGAAACTCGGCACGAAATTCCTATGCGCCAGCGGGAATTAGCCAAAACACTCGGAATTTCCGCACAATTTCTGGGTAAAATCGAAAAGGGGGAAGTGATGATTCCAGCCGATGTCCTGTCACACTGTATATCGGTACTAAAGCTCGGCCGGTCACACATTGTTTCTATTTACAAAGCCGCCGCCGAAAAAGAAGCGGAACAGATTTTTCTACAGAGCAAAGATTTTCGAACTAAAAAAACAGCTTAGTTCGTTTGAAAAAGTCGCATCATTGGTTAGCCGGTCGCTTCTTTGCGAAGCTCGCTTTTTTAAAGGGTCGCTTCTTTGCGAAGCTTTGGATGCTCGCGCACTTGCAAAGCTCGCTTAATCAAACTCGCTTACTTGTTAAGCTCGTCTTTGAGTTCTTTTCCGACTTTGAAAAAGGGGAGTTTTTTTTCGGGGACATTTATGATTTCGCCGGTGCGCGGGTTGCGACCTTGATACGAGTCATAGGCTTTGTTGGTAAAGGATCCAAAACCTCTAATTTCAATGCGATCATTCTTAAGTAGGGCTTCAATCATGGTATCAAAAATTGTATTCACAACTGTCTCAGCCTTAACTCGTGTGATACCACGCTTTTCTGCGATCAAATCAATCAGGTCTGCTTTTGTCATATATTCCCTCACCAAGAACAGTTGTAACTATTCGTAATTATAGCGAAAAAAACCCTAGGCTCAACAGCTAAACAGCGACTTAGCCTAAGGTCGCATATCTTTCTCCTGAAGTCGGTGGTTTTTATACCTTTGCGTCATGGATAGAGTTTGAAGATAAGCATCTAACGTTTGCTGAGTGAGTTTGGTGAGGTTAAAAAGCGAAAGAACTTTCTGCCTTGCTCGCTCGCCAACATTTTCGTAGTTCGCTGAAAACGAAAAAATATCGATGAGTAATTCGCACAGAGAATTTGTATCTGCGGGGCGTATCAAAAACCCGTCCCCCGTATTGTCGATCACGCTTGCCAGGGATCCAACATCCGAACCAATAACAATTTTTTGCTGAGCCATGGCTTCAAATGTCGTCGGTTCGAACCCAGACGACAAAGGATTAAAGCTGATGAATGCGTCAGCCAAGTCGATGTAGTCGTGCACCTCATACGGCGGAACCGCACCGGCAAAAATCACTTTGCTAGCGAGCGCGAGATTTAACATTTCGTATTCGAGTGCTTTAAAAAAGGGGCCTGAGCCCACAACAACCAGGCGAGTATTTGGTTTTTTTACCGCGACTTTTTGAAAGGCGCGAAGCACGTGGGTGAGTTCGGTTTTTTCGAGCATATCCGAAAACGTCACTGCGACTTTGCAATTGAGAGGAATGCTTAATTTTTTTCGTAACTGCTCTGATTTCTGCCGCACGGATAAATCATGCAAATCTAAACTATAGGGGATAGTAAAAATATGCATGGGCGGGTAAAGATAATATCTTTCGAGAATCCATTTTTGTTGAACACTCGTAACAAAAGCGGCATCCGCAGCACTCAAAAGCGCTCGATCTTTTTGCAAATAGTTTTTTAAAAACGTATAGGAGATTCTAAAGCCGTTTCGAATTTTACTAATTGGAGTTTCTTCGGACATGCCGATCAATGAGTAAAGCTGAGCCATCGACGTGGCTTGGATATCGAAAGCTGTGGCAAATGAATGCTGTTTTCGTTCGCGAGCCAGTAAAAATCCATCGCGCGTCAGACTATGAAGAATATGGTAAGGGGAGTTGCGATGTTCTTCTAAGAAAACCTCGCGAATCAAACGCGGGAATTCGAGAATATTTTTACTTTTTTTAAGTTCGCTCATAAAAGAGATTTGCACGTTGTCGGTTTTAACAACTGGCTCGCCCAACGAATTAGTCCAGGCAAGCACATGCACTTGATGTCCCTGCGCTGCAAGCTGGCGCAAGATGGGCCACACAAAACCTTGTGAAGATGAGGCGCTACCGATCGTGAATTTTGGCGATACGATGGCGATTTTTAATTTTTGCGGCAAATTTTGGCGCGACACGTTTTTAGCTTAATCTTTTTAGGAGACGCTCGCAAGCTCGTTAGAACAAAGTTGTTGTTAGAGGAGAGGTTCTTCGAACCTCTGTAACAGCAAAATCGCTGTTGGTGTAAAGCGGCTGTGAGTGCAAAGATTCTGTGGCAGCAAAGTCGGTGTTAGTGCGAAGACTCTGTTGGAGTGAAGACGTTGTTAGTGCTAAGACTCTCCGAGCCTCTGATGAGCCATTGTTTAAGCCTTTGTAGGTTCATTAGAGATTATACTTTCGCTGTCAGGCTATGGGGGGATTTAATTGGTGATAAAGTTTTTTATCATTGGCAGGAGCTTTCGATTTGCTTCCGGTATATCCAACTTTTCGAGCTCCTCAAAAGTCACCCAACGAAGTTCGGTGTGATGCACGGGCTTCGGTTCGCCCTTCCAAAATTGCACTTCAAAAAAAAGCAGCAAAATACCTACTTCGGGATAGGAGTGGGTCCATGTCATTCGGAGATCACCAATATCTGCCTTGATCCCGAGCTCTTCAAAGAGCTCTCTTTGCAAAGCTTCCTTGGGCTGCTCCCCAAGCTCAATCTTGCCGCCTGGAAATTCCCACTGTCCGGCCAAGGTGTGCCCCTCTGGACGCTGACCAACAAGGACTAGAGATCCTTTTCGTAAAATACCCGTCGCAACTGGAATCCAAGTCGGTTTTTTCGAGATCATAATTCTGAATTTAACTGAATCCTAACAGGATGTAACGGCTGTATGGGTCACAAGGGGGTGACCCATACACGTTAGCGTCACGAGTGAGTTTCCCATCAACTTCAGTGTCACGGAGAGTGACCCGTCAACGTCGGCGTCACAAGGGCGCAGACTGCAGCGAATTCAAAATATTCCTAAAAAGCAGAGGCCCTTCAAAAACCAATGCAGAATAAATTTGAACAAGATCAGCTCCAGCGTTCATCCGGTGCTGAACTTCAGCCGCACAGTCGACGCCGCCCGTGGAAATTAGCAATCGATCCCCTTTTTTATTTTTCAAAAATTCCACAGCACTCTGCAAACACGCGCGAGAAATCTCTCTCAGCGGTGCGCCCGAAAGTCCGCCCTCAAGTGGAAAATTAATATTTGGGGGGCGTGAAAGCGTGGTGTTCGTAAGGATCCATCCATCAATTTCTAAATCAAGCGACGTTTGCAATGCATTTATCAACGACACCGAATCCATATCGGGACTCAGCTTAAGGAGGAGCGGCTTTGTTTTTCCAAGCTCATTTCGTGCGAAAATGATGGGTTTCAAAAACCGTTGTAAATTTTCGGGCTGCAATAGATCGCGAAGGTCTTTGGTATTTGGGCTACTGATATTAACCACAAACGCATCGGCATAGAGCCACAAACGCTGGAGGCACACCACGTAATCTTGTGCGGCAGCTTCGTTGCTTGTGCTTCGATTTTTTCCAATATTCACAAATAGCGGAACTTGAAGTTTTGATTTCAAATTGTGCAATTTTTTTTCTAAGGTTAAGGAGCCCGAATTTGGAAAACCCATCTTGTTCCAAACGGCTTTAGCAGAAATATCTCGGTCTAGAATTTTCCCTGAATTTGCTCGCTGTGCAACGGGAGTGATTGTTCCTACTTCTAAAAACCCAACACCTAACTTTTGCCAAGCAAGAAGGCTGTCGCCAGTTTTATCCACTCCGCCAGCAAGCCCCAGCGGATTTCGGAAATACAAATTTCGCCACTGACGTTCGTTGAAGCGAGGATCTTTCACCTTGTACAAAGCAGCAATGGCGGGAAGGGCCCAGGGCCCTACATCATGTGCCAGCTGCGGAGGTAAAAGTAACCACGGTTTTCTCATTGTTAGCGAGGATACAATCCACGAAGTAGCATGGCTTTTTCTAGATGCTTCACTGCCACTGCCATGGCGGCCGTGCGCATGTTCACGTTCGCCTCTTGCGAAAGCTTCCAAGTGCGATCAAATCCACTCACGATAATCTTTCGCATGCTTTTGTTAATTTGCTCTTCGTCCCAAAAATAATTCGAAATATCCTGCACCCACTCAAAGTAGCTCACAATAACGCCGCCGCCATTTGCAAGAATGTCGGGAACCATGAATACGCCCTTTTCATTTAGGATCGTATCAGCTTCGGTGGTGGTTGGTCCATTTGCACCTTCCACAATGATTTTTGCTTTAACGCTTGCGGCGTTGTCGATTGTAAGAACGCCGTTCAGTGCGCATGGCGCAAGTACGTCTACGTCCAGAGCTAAAAGCTCTTCGTTCGTAATGGCTTGAGCTTTTGGGTAACCTCGCAACGTTTTGTGCGCGTTCATATATTCAAGCACCTCGGGAATATTTAAACCGTCTCCGTTAAAAATTCCGCCGTTAACATCGCTCACAGCAACAACTCGCATACCAGATTCGTAACCAAGGAGACCTGCGTACTGTCCCACATTTCCAAAACCCTGGATGGCAATGGAACTTTGGTTGAGAGTTTTGTTCATTGTAGCAAGAGCTTTTTCAGACGTGTAAATCACACCGTAACCGGTTGAGCTCACGCGGCCCAAAGAACCACCGATTTCGATTGGCTTGCCAGTAACAACTCCGGGAACCGCAAATCCCTTTTGCTGGGAATACGTATCCATCATCCACGCCATGGTTTGGCCGTTTGTTCCCATGTCTGGTGCTGGGATATCTTCTTGTGGTCCAATGAAGGGCGCAATTTCGGTTGTGAAACGGCGGGTAAGACTTTGCAGTTCAGCGCGAGAAAGTAAGGAAGGTTCAACTTCAACGCCACCTTTTGCTCCGCCAAGTGGTAGCTGTAAAAGCGAGCACTTAAAAGTCATGAGGGCTCCCAGAGCTGCCACTTCGCTTATGTCGACGTGTTGATGGTAACGAATCCCACCTTTGTAAGGGCCGAGCGTGGAACTGTACTGCACACGGTGACCGGTAAAAACTCGCACATTTCCGTCGTCCATTCGCACAGGAATGCTCACGGTGATGGAACGCCGTGGTTGGCGGAGCCGAGCCATAACGTTTTTATCGCAGTTGATTGCTTTTCCTGCACTGTCTAGTGTTTGGATTACGTTTTTAAATAATTCGCCCTCGGTCACGTGCCTCATTGGCTATCCTCCGTCATTGAGATCTTTTTTAAGAATCATCATCCTATTGAATCTCAGTGGAAATGACCAAGCATTTGCAGGTTAATTATCTGCGTCACAAGAGAGAAGGGTGCGAGAGACGGGAGTACGGAAGCTTGTTACAATCAAGAATGCTTACCTCTGTTAGAAATGAGTTTTTTTTCAAACTGCGCTCCCGGTTTCGGTTTTCGCGTCGAGGATACTCCGAAGCAAGAGACATTTTGGCCGCAGAGGATGAAGAAGATACAATTTTAGAGCGTAAATTGCTGCATGACTTTTTTTTTAGCAGTTATCGAGCACGATTAAGTCCCTTGCAATGGAAGCGAAATTTATCAACATTATGGCTACTGAACAGTTTTAAAAGATGGCCTGATGTACTTTTGCACTTAGACAAACCTTTTTTGGATGTCGGGTGCCAGGATTTTTCGCGTTTGCCGGCACTAAAGCATTTTTTCGGACGTGCTTTCTCTGAGAGGAACACCGAAAAAGATGCCAAAAAAGATGCCGAAAAGAAGATCGAAATTCATGCTAACGTGCAAATTCATGGTCTCGAGCTAGATCCGTATCCCATCCTAGATGATCTCCATTCCCGCTGGGATCGCGCGCACTATTACATTTCGTTGATGAAAAACGAAGGGAATCCTCATGACGCCTACTTCGCCGCTGATTTCTTTACATGGCCCGAAAAAACTTCGGGATTGTTTTGTTTTTTCCCATTTGTCACTCCGGGTCCGGCTTTAAGCTGGGGACTTCCAAAGCGTTTTGGTGATGTGCAAAAGTGGTTGGAGGCCATAAAATCGTGTTTAGAAAAAGATGGTTTTGCATTTATCGTTCACCAGGGGCCTGATGAACAAAAAGTTTTTGATGAGGCTCGGTCGATGCGTGCGCCATTTTTAAAACTTATTGAGCGCCACGAACTCAGCTGCCCATTTTGGCCGCCAAAAAAACCTTCTTGTGCATCACTTTATGTGCGTGATAGTGGTTAGAGATGATTCAAAAAGACGAGATAAAAAAACCAGCCGCATGGGTCACAGATCACTTGGCAGACCTTAAAAATAAAAAAGTTCTCGTTGTTGGCGATGTGGGTCTTGATGTTTACATTTTGGGCGAAGTAAAACGACTAAGTCCCGAAGCTCCAGTCCCAATTTTAGATGTGCACAAAGAAGATATCCGTTTGGGTTTAGCGGCAAATGTGGCACAGAATATTCAAACGCTTGGTGGCCATTGCCACTTGATCAGTGTGGTGGGGCAGGATCAGGCGGCGGACGATTTACAAAATTTGTTAATAAAACAAGGTGTGATGTCTTCGGATCTGATCGATGATTCAGAACGTCCCACCACCCGCAAAATGCGCTTGCTCACCGGCCAGCATCACCTGGCGCGCGTCGATTTTGAAAAACAAACCGTACTTTCAGAAAAAGTAAAAGCCGCGACAATCCAAAAAATTTTAAAAGCCATTCCCAATGCCGACATTGTGATTTTGCAAGATTACTCCAAGGGAATGATCGATGTTGAGCTTGCGCAAAAGTTAATTCAAAAGTGCAACGAGCTTGGCAAAAAGGTTTTGGTGGATCCCTATCGTTCAACACCACTTGCGACTTACAAGGGTGCGTACTTGATGACGCCAAACAAGGACGAATCTTTGGCTCTTGCACGGCAGATTCAGTTCAACATCACAGACGCATCGGAGTCGGTGGATGTGATTGGAAAAACTTTAATGGACGCCATCGGAAGCCAGCAAATGGTTGTCACACTTGGCGCGCAGGGCATAAAGCTTTTCGAAGAAGGGCAAAGCCAACAGCTTCCTACGTTTGCACAAAACGTATTTGATGTGACAGGAGCTGGCGACACCGTCATTGCCGCCATGGCCTTGGCTCTTGCTGCGGGTTGGGATTTGGAAAAAGCCGGTTACCTCGCCAACTTTGCAGCCGGCGTTGTCGTCGGAAAAGTGGGCTGCGTCCCCTGCGAAATCAGCGAGCTCATTGCTTTTATCCAAAGGCACTAATCATTTAATTCGCTTGTCAAAAAGCCAGGTAAATAAATTCTGTACAATCTTAGAAACTTTTTAGCGATATAAAAAAGGTGAGGTTATACGAACTTAAAGACTAGCATGGCGGCTCATTGTAAAAAATGGAGGCATCGCGTGCGCATAATGCGGGTGTGGTTGTAAACCACTGGAAAGATGATGCAGCTGAATTAAGGTTTAATGTCGGCAAGATGACCGTGTCGAGTGGGATTCCTCTGGGCCCAGGGCTCATAAAACCCAGGTCAGCTCACAAGATTCTAGCGCTTCGCCTTTGATTTGATGGCGAGCTGTGTTATACACGAGTCCCGATGGAAAAAACCAATTTCTTCAACTGCAATCTTTACGATCTCGAACAGGTGCTTCAAGGCCATGGCAAAGAGAAATACCGTGCCCAGCAGATATTCAAATGGGCCTACGAAAGACGGGTGTTTGATCCTGCGCAGATGAGCAATCTAGCAAAAGACTTCCGCGCCGAAGTTCCCAATATCTTTTCGTTTGAACTCCCAGCCATTGTCGAACATCGGATCAGCCAAGATGGAACGCAAAAATTTTTATTTGATGTGGGTGATGGTTTAACGGTTGAGGCCGTTCTGATTCCCGCCGACGATCGGAACACGCTTTGTGTTTCTTCGGAAGTGGGCTGCAATATGGCCTGTCAGTTTTGTTTTACTGGAAAACAAAAACTTAAAAAACGCTTAAGCACTCAACAAATTGTTGGACAGTTTTTGCAGGTGGCAGCCAAACTCGTAGCCCCCGTGCGAATTACGAATATTGTTTTTATGGGAATGGGTGAGCCTCTTGATAATACAGAAAACGTTTTCAAAGCCATCGAAATTTTGCACGACTCCCGCGGAATTAATTTTTCTCGCAAAAAAATCACCGTTTCAACTTCGGGCTTAGTGCCGCAAATGCCACTTGTAACCAAATCTGGAGTTCGCCTTGCAGTGAGCTTAAATGCTCCCAACGACGCCATTCGCGATGTGATTATGCCGATCAATAAAAAATACCCCCTCGCTCAGTTAATGAAGGCCTGCATAGAACACACCGAGCTTGCGCGGGACCGTGTGACCTTTGAGTATGTGTTGCTTAAGGGTGTTAACGATCGCATAGAGCATGCCCGTGAAGTCTACCAGTGGATTAAAAATGTTCCCTGTAAAATGAATCTGATACCATTTAATGAGCACCCAGATTCGGGTTTTACTCGGCCAGCCTCGCAAGTGGCCTACGAGTTTCAAAAGTACTTGCTAGACCGAAATATTCATACCACGATTCGTCGAACAATGGGTCGTGACATTTTCGCAGCTTGCGGGCAATTAACTTCCTTGTACAAAGAGAAGCCCGAATTCCAAGACGTCGCAACCGGCGTCCTGGGTTAGGCCGAGGCGAAGGCCGACGGCAAAAGGCGAAGCTAGATTAACCGAGCCGAAGGACGAAGCTATATCAAGCCGGAGGGCCAAAAATAGCCAGCGGGCCAAACTAGCCAGCTAACGCCGCTACAAGGAGAACCCATGAGTGAAATTTTAGTTGTTGGAAGTTTAGCCTACGATTCAATCTCAAGCCCCGAAGGCGCCGTTGAAAAAAGCCTTGGCGGCTCTGCCAACTTTTTTTCCATAGCCGCACATCACTACGCCAATGTCCGCGTGGTCGGCGTGGTCGGTGGTGATTACACCGATGGTGATCTTCAGGTTTTAAAAAGCCGAAAAAATATCGATGTGCAAGGAATCCAAAAAGTAAGCGAAGGCAAAACCTTTCATTGGAAAGGAAAGTACGAAGGCGATCTCAGTGAGGCGCAAACTTTAAAGACAGATCTCAATGTTTTTGAACACTTCAATCCTGAACTACCCAATGATTACAAAACCAGCTCGCATGTTTTTTTAGCCAACATCGATCCCGTGTTGCAGTTGAAGGTTTTAGATCAGATCAAAAATCCTAAATTGATTGCTGCCGACACCATGAATTTTTGGATCACTTCAAAACTTGATGTTCTTAAAGAGCTGATCTCTCGAATTCACTTAATTTTTATCAATGAGGGCGAAGCGAAACTTCTGACAAAAACCACCAACGCCATTGCAGCCTCAGAAGAGCTTCTCAAAATGGGACTCAAAGGTGTTTTTATTAAGCGCGGGGAGTATGGGTCTTTGATCCGCACCGCCGATGGGCTAGGTGTCTTGCCGGCGTTTCCCGTGCCGCGAGTATTCGATCCAACCGGCGCCGGCGACTCATTTGCTGGAGCGAGTTTTGGTTATCTCTGCAAACAAGACCGATTTGATTTTGAAACACTCAAAACGGGGGTGGTCGAGGGAACTGTGATGGCAAGCTTCACTGTCGAAAAGTTTGGTCTAGGTCGCCTTCTCGAGGTAACGCCCCAAGAGCTTGAGCAGCGTCGAAAGAAGTTTTTGCAAACTGTGACGTTCGCCTAGGTTTTTGCCAAGATGGTTAGTTTTGCTAAATAGAATGGAAGCGAATTCCGATATTTAGAGCTGATGAAGAGCCAAAAAACAAAACTCATGAATAAGCTCGAAGGTCTCAAAAAAAGGGAACAGGGAACTGATCCGCTGAGTGAAGACCCAATGGAGCAGGAAATCCCCTTCGTCAGTGAAGAAGCTGAGGATAAAACCGAAGTTTCAAGCGGCTCAAAAAATACCACTCTCAACTTTGATAACGCGTCGCTAGCCAGCGCTCCTGCTCCGTTCAGAACCGACGAGGGCACGGCTGTTATATCGCAAGTAAAATCTTTAAAAGCCACACGGGTTGTTCAGCGTGGGAACGAAGAATCGACCCATGTCGAAATTACTGCAGGACGAGAAAATCGCGATAAAGAAAAAGTTAGTTATGGCGATGTCTACCGGCTTGACGCCCATTCTGAAGAGCCAGCTGGCGGGATGCTTAATCACATGGAGCATTTGCGGCTGGCGCAGGAAAAAATAAATGATCTCGAAAACGAAGTCGAAGAGCTGCGCCGGGAAAACGACGAAATTATGTCTGTGGCAGACACGTTTAAAGCGCTCAGCGAAGAGTATTACGAACAAATGGAACGGCTCAAGTCGGGCCTGGTAGATTCCCGTGAAACGTCGACTCAAGAAAATCGTATTCTAAAAGACACGTTGCAAGAAAAGGATAAGCAAATCCACGAGCTCAAGCAGACAAATTCCGACTTAAAATCCAAGGTGGAATCCAATTTTAAACAAATACGCAAGCGTGAGCGGGATCTTGAGTATCGTTTAGAGCTGGTAAAGGCTGAGGAAGCCACACTCTTAAAAACAAAAGACAAAACCATTATCGAACTTCGTCGAAAAGTAGATAAGTTAGACCAAGAGATGGAAGTCTACAGAGACAAAAACAAAGAACATTACGAAAAACTGCAGCAGCAGCAGCAAACAGTGCGAGCGGTTGTGCGCGCATTGCGTATTGCATTAACTCGTTTAGAGGGCGATTTTGGTGTGGATTTTGAGATTCTGAAAAAAGCTGAATAACCTCTATGAAAAAAATTAAACTTATCATCAGTGACTTACATCTGGGAAAAGGTCGAAAAACCGCCTCAGGTATGATCAACCCACTTGAGGAATTTTACTTCGAAGACAAGCTTGTCGAATTTATCGATTTTTATTCGTCGGGAAAATTCCGCGATTATGAGGTCGAGTTGATTATCAATGGGGATTTTTTAAATTTCCTGCAAGTCGATTATCACGGTCATTTTCTCACGGTGATCACCGAGGGCGTGGCTCTCGAAAAATTAAAAGGGATTATCAAGGGCCAGGAAAAAGTTTTCCGTGCGCTCAAGGAATTTGCGTCGGTGCCACATCGATCCATTACGTATATTGTAGGCAACCACGATCAAGCCATGCTGTGGCCGCAGTTGCGCGCGTATTTTAACGAGTGTGTTGGAACCTCGGTGAAATTTAAAAATATTGCTTACAACTTCGATGGAATTCACATTGAACACGGTCATATGCACGAGGCGGCAAATCGCTTAGACCCTAAGAAGTTTTTCCTTAAAAAAGATCTCCCAGAGCCGATCATGAATCTTCCCTTTGGCTCTCACTTTTTTATCGAATTCGTGATGAAGATTAAACAAAAACATCCACATATCGATAAAGTCCGCCCGTTTAATAAACTTATTCGATGGGCCTTGATCAACGAAACGTGGTTCACATTGACCACATTTGTAAAGTTGATTGGTTTTTTTATCAAAGCCATGGCGACGTCACACCCCACAAAACATTTTCCGATGAAACGGATTATCCAAACACTGCTTGAGAGTGCGATTTTTCCAGACCTTAGCGATTCGGCGCACAAGATTTTAAAGCACGAAGCGGTTAATACGGTTGTTTTTGGTCACACCCATGTTTACGAATATCGACAGTGGGAAGGTGGCAAAGAGTATTTCAACACTGGGACCTGGACAGATATCACGTCGCTTGATATCAAATCTCTCGGCAAGATCACTAAGCTGACCTATGTGTTTATCGACTACGAAACTGGGCGCCCTTCCTGCCGTTTGAAAGAATGGAAAGGCTACCACAAGGTCGAAGAAGACGTAGTGGTTGCCTAACAGCTAAAAATCTTGTTAAAATTTTGTTCATGTGGAACATACAGCACGCTTCTCAAAAAGTAGACCCGACTGTTTTAGAAAAAGCTCAGTATCATTTAAAGCGTTTGCTCGATGAAAAAAAAAGCGGATTTTTCGACTTGGCAATCCTCGAAAAAGGGAGTCTTGAGGCCGAAACGCTCGCCAAACAGTTGGGTGCAAACTTTGACACATTTTGTGTTTTGGGTATTGGCGGGAGTTCACTCGGAGCGCAAGCTGTGGTCGAGGCTCTCGCGCCGCAAGAACTTGAAAATAAAAAAATTATTTTTTTTGACAATGTAGATTCTAAAAGCTTTTTTCGCAAAGTTCGTGGAATCAAGAACATTGAGCGTACACTGTGGGTGCTGGTTTCGAAAAGTGGTGGAACTGTCGAGACGTTGGCGCAAGCGGATTTTTTACAGCAATTTTTATCGGAAACGCACAACATCCACTTGCACCAAAAATCAGTGGTGGTGACCGAGTTTAAAAAAAGCCCACTTCGCGATTGGGCTTTAAAACACAAGGTGCCACAGCTCGAAGTGCCCCTTAACATTGGCGGACGATTTTCGGTACTCACTCCCGTGGGCACACTCCTTTTTCATCTTTTGGGTTTGGATGTTGCACAGATGTTGAGCGGTGCGGAAAAAGCACTTCAACAAAAAGTCCAGCTCTGCGAGTTGATTGCCCAGTTCGCCATGAGTCTTTCGCGACAGGAAAGCACGACGTATTTTTTGAACTATAGCGATGACCTGAAATATTGGGGACAGTGGCTGCAACAGCTGTGGGCAGAGTCCTTAGGAAAAAGAGTTGCACAGGATATGTCTATGGCCCCTGCCATGAGTATTCCCTACGCCTGTCGTGGGGCTACAGATCAGCACTCCGTGCTGCAGCAAATTTCAGAAGGCACGCAAAAAAAAATGGTGTGTATTTTGCGAGTCAAAGAGTCGGAGTCTTTCGGTCCAATATTAAAGGAACAGTTCTTATCAAATGACGACCAATTGCAGGGTAAAAACCTGGGGCAGCTGTTGGCGGCAGAAGCTTCGGCCATCCAGCAGGCGCTTAATGAGGCGGGCGTGGCGACACTTACACTTCAAACTGACAAGCTGGATGGCGGAAGCATTGGTTACCTTTTGATGACGTTTCAATTGATCGTTGCGACCTTAGGCCTGATGTACAATTTGGACCCATTTAACCAGCCCGGCGTTGAGCGAGGCAAAGTTCTCACTCGACTTATTTTATCGAATTCCCTCAAGTTTACTTAAAATTACACCGTAATAATTCTAGAGCCTAATTTTAATAAAGCCTACTTTTTAGCTAGGCTTTTAGTACTTATGAGGGAGATCAGTAATGTCTTCAGCCAAGAAAAAAGACTTTGACGACAATAGTACGGTGACCGAAGAAAAAACCAGTATTGTACAAACGCTAACGTTTGATCGCCGCCTGCAGCAAATGTCTCAGATGCCGCCGTCGATGGTATTACTCATGGGACCTGCTGGATATGTTGGTCGCCACTGGAGTATCGATAACAATGATATCATCATTGGCCGTTCGATGAGCGCCAATGTTTTTATCGACGATCGCAGCGTTAGTAAGTCCCACGCAAAACTCACACAATCATTTGGCGAAGTTTCCATTATCGATTTGGACTCAACAAACAAAACAATCGTTAACGGTACGGCGATTCCTCCCTTTGTCCCAAAGAAACTTGAAAACAACGATCAGATTAAAGTCGGAAACGTTCTATTTAAATATTTAGCGCAAGGAAGCCTGGAGGGTGTAGCTGCCCAAAACCTTCAACAAAAAAGCGAAAAGGATTCACTGACCACAATTTGGAACAAAGGCGCCTTAGCGGTCAAGGGACCAGAGCTTGTAAAGCGAGCTAAAGTTTTAGGCGTTCCTTTAAGTCTTCTAGTTTTCGATTTAGACCATTTTAAAAAGATTAACGACGGCTACAGTCACCAAGGCGGCGACTACGTTCTGAAAGAGCTTGCCACCGTGATTCAATCTAAACTCATTCGTGGTGACGACTACTTCGCTCGCTTTGGGGGAGAAGAATTTGTCATCGTATTGATGGCAACAAATATCAAAATGGGTGAAGAGATTGGCGAGCGCATCCGTGCGACGATCGAAAAACACGATTTTGTTTTCGACCACAAAAAGATTTCAGTCACTGTGTCCATAGGAATTTCAGAAATGGAACCCGAGATGAGCACATTCGATGAGCTTTTTTCAAGATCCGATTCCGCTCTCTATGCCTCAAAAAATTCCGGCCGCAACAGAGTTACCTGCCTGTAAAGGTACGGACACACTTCTGCAACTCAACGTGTTAGTAAGCGCACCTTACTAACACGTTGAGCCGCAGAAGTGTGTCCGTACCTTTAATCGACCACGTCATCGTTTTGATCTAACTCATCATCTCCGTTGTCGACTCCCAAATTTGATTCAGTTTC
Organism: Bdellovibrionales bacterium; assembly: GCA_043757265.1. Classification (GTDB taxonomy): domain Bacteria; phylum Bdellovibrionota; class Bdellovibrionia; order Bdellovibrionales; family JAGQZY01; genus JANPLN01. The sequence continues at coordinate 30,501 of JAYUQP010000061.1, forward strand.
TAATCCTTTTCTGAAACAGGTATAAAGGTCGGCGGCTGATGGATCGATAGTTGGGCATGGGTTCGCTGTTGGAACTGGTGTGCCGGCTGAGATGTCCGTGGGTGCAGCAATCGAAGACATATCAATCCTTCTAAAGAGATTCGCAATCTGCAACTGTAACAAAATTTCAGAGCCGGAGGCCGGAAAGACCGCATTTGGTCCAAACACTTGAAATTCCGATTCTTCAGTTGTTCCGAATGTAAAAGCAACGCCACCAACCGTACCAGAAATGTAGATACTTTTATTAAGAAGAGCTAAAGGCGCTCCGCTCGGCAGAGTAGATGTTTGTTTTAGCTTTGCTTTGATTCTGCGTACGGCTGAAATATTGAGTGTGGCTGTACCGACAGGCTCGACCGTTGTTACCAACATATTTGTGGTAAACGGTCCCGCAAACGCGACGCTATCTCCATCAACCTCGCTTGGGGAGGCACTTGCTTCTGTTTCAAATTCGATCTCTGCCATAGTTGTCCAAAGCGCACTTAAAATTATTGTTCTTGAGCTCGCATCAGAAATTGATGCGGGAGCTGCTGTTGCTACAGGCACTAAGAAATCTACGACTTTTTGCCAAAAGTCATTACGTGCGACTGTGGCTAAATTAGATGACCCGTTAATTTTTAAGCTGACAACCGGATTGCCTGTATCTGTCCCATTTTGCGAGCAGCTTAACAAAAGTAAGAATGGCAAAAACAAAAACCTTCTCATATTTTTTCCTTTTCAATTTTTTTCTGAGTTAAGGGAAATGCCGCTAATTCAATATGATAAACTTGATCAGCATTAGTCGTTTTCTGTCCTAACGTATGAAGCTTAGTTATAGCTTCATTTAGGATTTCTGTAACGTGCGGTAAATCTTCTGTGCGTATGGCAACTGTGTGCCCCATGATACTTCTGTTAGCGCGTGCAACATTTTCTATACTCTCGGCTGCAAACCTAAACATTTCGCGATGAAACTCACCGAGACTCATTTTATAAATACCTTCTTTACAATCCAAAGCCATTTTGGGAATCGTGTATTTGCCTTGTGCACTCACGGTCACAAATCCACTTGCAACTAAAAATCGTATAGCCTCTTCGCAATCTGCCAAGCTCACTTTGCCATTGAGTCGCGCTTGCAACCATGCAGGATTTGGATCGAAATCTGCGAGAGCGACCATCTCCCTGATGGCCACGTAATACCAATTCGTTAAATACTTATAAACTTCGAGCTCTTTATTGTTTGTTTTTTTGAATGCTTGTAGTTTGGTCATATCGCCAACTGCTCTCAACCGTACCTCAGGATTTTCAGATGTCCCGACCGTGTGTAAAAGTTCGAGAAAGCGCTGTTCAGACAAGGATAACTTTAAGTGGGGAGCCATTTTAGATAACGCTTTAGAGGACAGCGACCTCTTTCCGCTTAAGCACATGGGTAGGTATCCAATTGCAAGCTGTGCTTTTTCTGAAATGGCTCGCATTGAAATTCTTTCTTCAGATTTTAAGAATTCGAACCAGGATTTTAAAAATAAAAGATGATCGACATGATCGAAGATATTTGGCTTTTGTTGAGATGCTAGTTTTTTAGCCGACAAAATTTTATCCTTTTGCAAAAAAAGCTGGTGTACAAAACACCAGCTGACTTATTTATTTGATCAATTTACTGAATCTTCATCAACTTCTAGATCTCCGTCGCCATCTTCATCAGATCCGCAATCAGCTTCTTGTTCTAATCCGTTACGTACACAGGTAAATACATCTGAAGCACTTACATCAATCGCAGGACATAAGTTTGCTCCAGCATATCGACTAGATGCAGAGATCACCGCACCATTTGGTATTCCGGATAGATTGATTTGCTTGAATACATTGGCTAATTGGATTTCGACTGCAATCCCTTGGCCGTCGACTGGAACCACAGCGTTTGGTCCACCAATTTCGACTTCAGTCTCTTCACTTGACTGGTAGGTAAAGCTGTTAGCTCCGATAGATCCTGTTATATAAATACTATTGTTTGTTAATCCTCCAGGAGCACCGCTCACGGCAGACTCGGCCATGTGCAATTTCATTTTGATACGTTTGAAAGGAATTTGTGGAATAGTTTGGGTATCGAGCACTGTCGCTGTAGTTGCTAGTAAATCCACCGCATACGGGCCTGTAAATTCGATCTCATCGCCATCCACTTCGGCAACGTCGCCCACTTCATCAGTTTCAAATTCGATAGTATCAATCATAATCCAAGCATTGGTTAATGAGATGACCAGACCGGTGGAATCTACCATTGAGGCCGGCATGAACGCATAAGAACTCGGTAATATAAATTCTAGTATTTTTTCATATGGTGTCAGCTTTGCGACGGTAGGTGCAGAGCTTGATGCTGCCATAGTGAAGGGCACTGTTACCTGGGGCGTTACTGTATTACTTTCCGAGCAAGCATTAATTGTCATTAGTGCGGTAAGTGCTAGTAGTGTTTTGTTGAGTAAAGACTTCTTCAATTTATTCCTCCTTGGAATCTCGAGTTTTGATCGTTTCGAGTTGCTTTAAGAATAACAAACCTAAATAATAATTTAAATAAAAATCACAGATGTGATCAAACAAAAACAAAAAAAGACATTAAATTGAACAATAACAGATAATTACAAGTTGTATCATAATTAGTATTTTAACCCGGTAGATATTTTGTGATCGCAAAATCTCATTTCAAAACATAGCTTTAAACAGTCTGTGCCGTTAAATCTGCTGGGGGTGGCTAATGATCATTAGAAGCAAAAGCGATCGCATGGTGTCAGCATTGTGCTAGCGCTAATATCTGCATTGAGGACTTACAGCTGTTCAAATTTAAAAGGGCTGTGCGAACGATGTCGCATTAAGATTTTTCTGCGTTGAGATGCTGGTCACATTTAGCTGAATCAATAATCGAAAGCATCAATTCACAGTCTCCGTGGTAAAAGACGAGAGAATCGTCAAGACACTTCAAATTATATTTTGGGTTAGGGCCATCTTCTGCGACCCAGCACTATTTAAAATTAACTTTATTTCTGCTGAAATCGTCCGCCGTGTTCTGTCTTGGCTTTCGTAGAGTGATACTTAGAATCTCAAAATACAAACTGAGTCCTGGAAAGTAGAAAGTGATCGAATGATCAGAGGGAGTGGCTTTTTAGTGAAAATTATTTTATACAGTGAGGGTGTTCTACCTTAGAATCTGTAGGCTGGCAGTTCCAGCCTACAGATTTATACAATTACTCGCTTACTAGGTCGTCATCATCATCAGTGGCATCATCTTCGTCGTTCACGGTGTCGTCGTCTTCGTCTAAATCACCATCGTCATCGCTATCAGAACCACAATCAGCTTCTTTTTCGAGGCCTTTACGAATACAAGTGTAAACATCTTCTGCGCTTTCATCAATTGCTGGACAAAGACTTACTCCAGCATACCGACTAGCTGAGGAAATTATTGCACCATTTGGTAATCCAGAAAGATCAATTTGTTTGAACAAATTGGCAAGTTTGATTTCGATAACAATACCTTGGCCATCAACCGGAACTACTGCATGAGGTCCATTGATTTCAATTTCCGTTTCCTCATCGGATTCAAAACTAAATGTGTTAACTCCAATCGACCCGGCGATATAGATACTATTATGAAGTAAGCCAGCAGGTGCACCGCTCACAGCAACGTCAGCTGCGTGCAACTTCATTTCGATGCGTTTAAAAGGAACTTGAGGAATCAATTGGGTATCAAGCACCGACGGTGTAACTGAAAGTAGGTTAACAGCATAAGGACCTGAAAACTCTTCATCGTCATCATCGTCTGTTTCATTATCAGCCAATTCATTTTCTTCAGCTTCCTCTTCGGCGAGTTCGTCAGCGTCAGCAAATTCCAAAGCTTCGAATTCTACCGACTCAACCATGACCCAAGCGTCAGTTAAAGACACAACTAGGCCTGTGGAATCAACCATGGATGTTGGCATAAAAGCATAGGAGCTAGGTAAAATAAATTCCAATATTTTTTCGAAATTTGTCAGCTTAGCTACGGTCGGGGCGGTACCCGATGCAGTCATCTTAAAGGGAACGGACACGTATTTTGTTTCATTGCTTTCGGAGCACGCGTTAATTGCTACGAGAGCGGCCAGTGATAACAAGGTTTTAGAGAGTAGTGACTTCTTCAATTTATTCCTCCTTGGAATCTCGATTCATTCATTGATTCGAGTTGCAGTAAGAATATCAAAGCCAAAAAATAAATGTAAAAAAATCACAAATGTGATCAATAATATTTATTAAATCATATAAAAATGAATAATAGCATATAATTAGACTAAGTATCAAGATGAGAAATAAATTCCATTTGTTAAATTGTGATCATCAAATCTCACTTAGATACTTTGCAAAATACTAATCAAAAGATTCAGCGAACCTCAAGAACTCACGATTCTGCGGGTAAATCCGGTGCCAGGTCCTGTTTAATCCGGTACCCGACTCATGAATACCCGCAGCAGAGTTAATTTTGCGACGTTTGTACAGGCAGAGTTGGGAACCGGATTAAACAGGACCTGGCACCGGATTACTAGAGCTGGATGAAGTGGAAGTTTTTATTTTCGTTGAGGTTGGCTTTCATACCTTTGAGTAAAAAGCCGCAAGCTACGAAACTGAATTCACCTGGCTTGATAAATGAATAGAATAGTGATGCATTTTCCACCATGTATTTAAGTCCAACACCGGCGCCGCCGGCGGCTTCGCCTTTGGTTCTTGCTTGGTCATTTAAGAATACTGCATTTAAGTAGCTAACGAGCGTTTGAATTCGCAGCGACCCGTAGGGATCTGTGCAACCAATGATAACCCGAGAGCTAGAGTAGCACGAAAAAATCTTGGCAGTCTTGCCAGCCGGGAACGAAATATTTTGGTCGCGTCGTAAATTCTGGAAAAGATGTTTGCCGGTTTCATCTACAGGTGCGCTAAATACAGAGTTCATATACATTTCGTCGGCGACCTGAATGCACAATTCTTTGAGGCTTATCAGCTTGTTATCTTGCATAAGGAAAAAATTGAGCTTTTCTAAAATAGCCTGCTTTTCGTAATTCGATGTGTACGGAATAGAAACATGGTTTTCTTCATTTGGTCCCGTGTTCGGACTGAAGTTTGCCAAGAACATAGGCGACGGCCCTGCAAAGGAAGTGGGTTTTGCAATCATCAATGCTGAGAACAATAGCTCTTGCGAAAAATCATCTCGATTCTTATTTACAAATTGCATATAGCCGCGCTCTGCTAAGCCTAAAACTTCTTTTATAGTCGCTTTTTCGATAACGATAATAACTTTTTTTGGATCGTGAAGATTTTGAATTTGAGTGCGCTCTGTCGGGTAGTGCAAAACGCTAATGTCTTTTAAGATTGGCGCAACCTTAGCCAAGGATTCTTTTGTCAAAAAATCAGGATAACGTGATAGTAATGGCGTCATTTTTTCATAAAGTCGAAAAAGTTTTCAGTAATGATATCAATCTCCATTGCATTGCCAGTCGAATCCTTAATTTGCGGTATCTGAAACAATCCATCGAATGAATAGTCTTTGCCAAGATGAAGAGTTACGATTTTACGTTCGTCAATAGCGTCTGAATAAAAGGGAATTTTGACTGAACTGACCGAACACCTTTCAGAGAGTGAGCCAGCAATCTGATTAAACGTTTTCACGAAAATCACGGGACAGTTTTCGATGGTGATCTTTTCGTAGAGACTATTGCATTCGGCAATCCATTGGCACCACTTTCGAGTGCCGATGGAATTGAGGCCGACCACGGCATCAAGATCGACAGTGAGGTGCGGCTCTTTTTTCATCGCAGGAAGACTAGCAATCTCGTTGAGATAGCCTGAAAGAACAATTTTAGAACCGTTAGGGGATATACCAATCGATGTCGAAAAAGGGGTAGTCATACTAGAATTTTAACCAAGAAAAAAACCTACGTCTCGCTTTTTCTTATGGGGTTTATAAAAAACTGTGCCTCGACTTTGGATGGGGTGCAAACTAATGTCTCATGCAGGGAGGAAAATCTCCCAGAAAGAGGGCAAATGAAGATTGATCTTTTAATCGCCTCCGCCGCCGAATCCTGGCGAGCGTAACCAAAATCCAAGCTAGCCTCGAGTTTTAAAAATTTTGTACTGAGAAAAGGGGGAAAAATGATCTCAGTTCAGGATAAGGATTTGGTTTACGAAATTCAAAATGGCAACCGTGCAGCTTACACCGTTTTGGTTAAGAAATATGAAAAGCTTCTATTACGTCTACTTTTAAGGTTTGTGCGGGATGAAGAACTTGCCAGGGATATCATGCAGGAAGCTTTTTTGAAAACCTACATGAGCTTACCGCAGTTTCAGTTTAAGTGTTCCTTCAAAAATTGGTTGTATAAAATCGCGTTAAACACCGCCCGAAATAAGTTGCGTGCTCTTCGAGAAACAGAAAACATCGAAGACATGGTCATTTTGGAGGCCTGTTTGATCGAAACAAATATGGTAAAAGACGAATTGCTCGTCCAACTGAGGGAGTTTGTTGAATCCTTACCCGAAAAGCAGAAGCGCACTTTAGAGCTTCGGGTTTTCCAGGACCTAAGTTTTAAAGAGGTTTCCTCAATCATGAATTGTCCCTATGACACAGCTAAAGCTAACTATCGTCACGCAATGCTGAAGCTGAAACAGCAGTTCAAATCAAGTTCCAGTCACGAAATGCCGAAAAAGGTGGTATGAAAAAACACCTTTTTTTATTCCAATTGTTTTTTGCGGCGAACGGTTTTGCTCAGAATACATCGTCCGAAGATGAGTTTCGGTGTCTTCGAGAGTTACGAAGCCAAATGGACTCAAGGTTTTTCTACGAGCCTGCTGGGCGAAATACAATTCTGTATTTTATGAGAGAAAACGGACAAGCTAATGTGGGGATGTTTGATCGTGCACATAATCCTACGATGTTAGTCATTGAAAACGACGCTCTTCTCGTTTGCAACATGGATTTCGACCACAGGGGAGCGATTAACTTTAAAATCGAAGAAGAGGCTGTCGAAACTTTGAAACTCACATATACAAAAGCATCTCCGCACTTTCGTGATTCGGGTTGGTTCCCTCCACGTCGACCTTGCGAAAACGCTCTGACGGGCTCAAGTCAAACCCAAGCGACAGACGCTTTAAGAAACATTATCAAACAGGGTTTGAGAGGCTATTTCACTAGTAATGGCGCTCAAAGTTTACTGCCCGCCAATTGCAATGGCGCAGCTGGACTTCGAGAAGAAGACATCCAGCTTGTGCGTGATGAAGTTGCGGCAATAATTTCTGCACCGGCAAGCACCGCGCCCGCAGGACCAACTAGCGGCGAAGTTGCTCCGTAAACTTTTTCAAACTAGCTTCCGGATCGGCCACATCTTCGAGCGATTTGCAGTAGGCGAGAATCTTTGTAAAATCAGCCTTAAAATGCTCATTGAGTTTTTGAAAATCCGAAAGATCATTCATATATAATTTAAATCCCAGCAGGCGAGCATTATTGATCTCAGCTGTGCCAAAATTGACGTAGCGTTTTGTTTTAAGTTTAAGCTTCACAGCGCTCGTAAAGTTTTTTTGGATTTCCACAAATTGCTGTTCGCGGGTTTTTAACATGTCCACATCATTTTTATGGGCTTTGTACCACTCCTCAAGGTTTTTAATTTCGTGTGAGATAAACTCGGTAAACACTCTCTGATCGTGTTCGTCGTCCTCGATGTCCTGCGCGACGGTGCTGAAAATTTCTGGTCCCTTTTGTTGGTAAAACAAGCGAGTTCCCAGATCCCCCAAGTAAGTTGCGAGGCGCTCGTTGAAATTTGCGCTACCAGAAATATAAAGTGTCGCATGCACAGTTTCGTGGATGATGGTGTTTACAAGGTCCACGTCCTGATAGTTTGTCATCGAAGACAGCACAGGATCGCGAAACCAGCCAAGAGTGCTAAAGGCCGAAACACCTCGCACATACGTATCGTAATTTTGTGTTTGCAGGTCCTTTGCCAGAACATTTGCAGGCTCCGGCTTGAAATATCCCTTGTACGGCACACTGCCAACAATTGGAAACCACCAAGTATAATAGGTAAGTTCGTTTTTTGGAGCTGCGCTTACCACGTAAGTAACATAAGGGCCGTCGAGTTGCACGTAAGTGCTATAGTTCTTGGTTTTTTTAAGTTTTAAAAAATCTTCCGCGAAAGTTTTGGCTTCGCGTGCAAGGATGAGTTTTTTTTTCACATCGGTGCGGATATCATCATTTTGTAAAACGTCATCGATGGGAACGGCTCGCTTTAGAATTCGTCCTTGGTGGTAAGCATTGTTAATTAGATATCCCACCTGGCACGAAGAGACTGTAAGGCTCAAAAGTAGCCAAAGGAAAATAGCTTTTATAAAAACCACGAAATGCCCATCCTGGCGGCCCAATCAAAATCTTTGATATCTTTATTTATCGCGCCACTTGTCCAAAATTCGAGGCCCGCTTTAAAAGACAAACGCTGCGTGAGACGAAACTGCATCCCAAAACCGGCACTCGGTACAACTGTAGAGTTAATTTCCACCGTTTGCGGTAGTTCTGGGACACCATTATTAATATATTCGTAATCAATGGATTTTCTATCAAAATAGGCAACACCGGCTTTAATATAGGGAATAAAAGTATCGCTCCGTTTTCCAAAAGTAAAAACAAGATCGGTGCCGATGAGGCTGTAGCGGTGAGTGGTGGTCGAAGTGATAGTGCTTGAAGGAATAAAGCGCGTGTTTTTTCCCTGGCTGTAGCTAAACTCAATTGCTGTCATTTCGCGAAAGTAATAGGCAAACGAAGCGGTGTATGCGGAGCTTTCATCGAAAGCGCGCTGGGTTGTGCCTAACTCAGTAAGATAGACTTTTCGGTAGTTACCCGAAAGCCCAACTTCATAATATTCATTGTACTGGGCCAAACCTATGGAAGGTAGCCACAATAAAAATATCCACCAGCGCATTTAGTTTCCTATCGAGTAAATAATTTCAGTGTTAGGTCGCACTTTGCAGGGTGCCATTTATACTCCTCTGCGAGTTAGCGACCGCTAGCCCGTCGTTGTGCCTTTTCCAAAATTGAAAACACTTCTCTAAAATGGAATTGATTATAACTAACGGGACTTCTAGATTTTACCAAGATTCAGAGAGAGACGTATAGTCCAGCGAGTCTATTGTCTGGATGGGTTGTAATGGACAAGAAAACGATAGCGAATACGGATGTAACCGTCCTCATCGATCATCTCAAGCGGAGGGTTTGGGAAGTTTTTGGCTGTTTTGAAGGCGCGTATGGGGGCGCCGTCCATATCTGAATCGCCCGCCAACTGAAGTGGCTCGACAGCAATAACAGCACCGTTTTTATCCAATAGAACTTCGATAATGGTCACCCACGACTTACTAACGGGACCAAGCTCGCCTCGACGCTTTAGTCGTTCGAAGCCACTAATTACACTTTGTGCCCAGGGCCAAACAACTTTTTCGGCCATGCGACGGTAAAAAGAATAATAAACATTCTGATCCGTGTTCAGCGCAACCATATCGCCAATTTCAAGTTCAGGGGGAAGATAGCTTTGCAGCCGCTGACGAATTCCCGAACTCAAAGTGGGTTGAGTTTGAGAAATAAACAAATCATCATCTGAAGGGTTGATAGAACGAAGCTGCTCTCCGAGCGAGTTGGATTTCTCGTCGTCTTTTTTGGCCGTGGGATTTGCTTGCTGTTGCGGTGACTGCATTGAGGTGATGGCCGATGGGTTGATATCGCGAGTTCGAGTTTGCTTTTCAACTCGCTGAGAAGACTCTGCCATAACTGGCGAGGTGGGATCGTCGCGAAACTCCACAAATAGCCTTGGAGGTGCTTTTTCCTCCGGAATATTCAAAGATATGACCTTAAGGCTTAAAAGCAGTAGTGCATGAACCATTAGACTCAGGATAACTCCCTGATTTAATGTCACTTTCTAATACCCATCCAAATTTTCACGCGGTTTCCTCCAGCTTCCTCAGATGCTTAAAGTTGAGACACTTTTGTGCCGATATATATATAACACATGGAGGGGGAATGAGCTCAAGCGGGAATGTTATCGATTTACAGAAGCATCGCACTAAACGGCAGAAAAAGCCGAAAAGCAAAATATCGCAGGATCTGGCATCCATCGTAGACATTACAGAGATGCGACAGGAAATAATAGCCGAAGAACGTCGTGGCGTAAAGCGAACCTTACTGACCGAGTTTGTAGGTTTGCATTTGATTGTTCCTAACAAGGGCCTCACAAAGTGCGCACTTTATGACATCTCGGAAAACGGTTTAGCCTTCGAAATGCCATTCGAGTATGGCCAATTCAAAGTTGGCGAAATGGTTGCGTTGAGAGTGTATCTTAACCATCAGACTTACTTTCCATTTGTGGTAAAAATCAATAATGCTCGTTATATGGAGGACGAAGGTGTGCATCGCTTTGGTGGCGCATTTCAAAAAGAAACCATCAACGAAATTGCGCTGTTTCACTTTGCTAAATTTATCGAAAATGTAAGTGCCTATTTAAAGACCGATCACGGTGATGTATTAGTCTCCAATCTTGGAGACTAATCACTCGTCTCGCGAGCACTCGCACCATGACTCAAGCGCAATGTCTATTGCGCTATACATTATAAACATTCATTTACAAGCGTGTTAGGTTGCAGTCCAATAAAGTCTGAGATGAAAACGTCTCAACTTTCTGGAGGCAAACTTGGCTGAAAATCGTAAAATTGTGGTTGATACGAATGTGATTCTTTTTGATGCTCTTGCCATTTGCAAATTTCAAAATGCAGATGTGCATATTCCAATTTCGGTGATCGAAGAAGTGGACCGTTTTAAACGTGATCTTGGTGAAAACGGACGCAACGCTCGTCAGTTCAGCCGCTTCATCGACGTGCTTCGTTCGAAAGGCGCTCTCGTAAAAGGCGTCCTTCTGGAAGATGGAAAGACGAAAATTTTTGTCGAGCCCGACAAAACGACCACAGGCTTGCCTAGCGAGCTTGAAGCTTCAAAAGCCGACAACCGTATTCTCATTACAGCTTTTGCCATGCAAAAAGAAAATCCAGCAATTCCAGTGGAGCTTGTTACTAAAGATATCAATCTTCGAATAAAAGCTGACGTCTTTGGAATCAATGCGAAAGATTACGAGCCTGAGCGCGTATCCAACGACGAAATGTACACGGGACATGTCGAGATGGATGTAGATGCTGATCAGATCAATCAATTTTACGAACACAAAATAATGCCAATTGCCGATTCATTGCGTATTCTTCCCAACCAGTACATCGTTGCGAAGGACGCGTCTAATCCCAATCACAGTGCCATCGGTCGTTATGAATCACGCAAAAAAGGAATGGTTCCGTTACTCACCGTAAACGAAGGCATCTGGGGAATCCACCCGCGAAATGTGGAGCAATCCTTTGCGATAGATGCTCTTTTAAATGATGAGATTTTATTTGTATCTCTCGTTGGCAAAGCGGGAACGGGTAAAACTTTGCTGGCGCTTGCCGTGGGACTTTACAAATCTCTTGATGAAGGTCGCTTTCAGAGATTGCTTGTGAGTCGCCCTATATTTCCAATGGGAAAAGATATTGGCTTTTTGCCAGGCGATATTGAGCAGAAGCTCAACCCGTGGATGCAACCCATTTTTGATAACGTAGAATTTTTGATGGGTGCGGATAAAAAAGCAGCTGGTCGCGCGCAGGAGCTCATCAATCAAGGGATGCTCAACATCGAGCCGCTTACGTACATTCGTGGTCGCAGTATTCCGAATCAATATTTTATTGTGGATGAGTCGCAAAACCTGACTCCACACGAAATCAAAACGATTGTGACACGAGCAGGACAGGGAACAAAAGTGGTTCTCACCGGCGACTGTTATCAGATTGATAATCCGTATGTGGACAGCGCTACGAGTGGCTTAACGTATTCGGTGGAGCGCTTCAAAGGATACGATATTTCTGCGCATTGCTCGCTGACCAAAGGGGAACGTTCACCGCTTGCTGAGCTTGCAGCCAACGTTCTATAAGAAGAGTTAGGCCACTTTGGCCTGCGTGAAACCTGTTTTTTTAAAATACGTCTGACACGTTTTTGCAAATCTGCAAAAACGTGTTATCCGATCAAGTTTTTTTTATTACAACGCCAACGGCGGCGATGCGCTCAATTTTTTGATAGTTCTCAGTGCCGAGAACCTCACCAAAAATATCAGGATCGATCTCCTCGTAATGCACATTCCAATCTTGCTTGGGCAGGCTCCGAACAATCCACTCTTTGAAAAGATCTTGTCCATTTTGTATCGGCGAGCCGGTGTACAAGTAGAGTGCGCCACCTTTTTTTAGATATGCACTTGCTTCGGTAACGATTCGCCGGGAAAGCGAGGTGCCAAGCTGATCTCCACCGTCTCGGTAGGCTCGTTTTTGCGAGTCGATCATAAACGGAGGGTTGGAAATCAGAGTTTCATACCCAGTAGGAATTTTAGCCAGCACGTCTGATTCAAATAATTCGCAAAATTGAATTTGATTTGTCTGAGAGTTTATTTTCGCAATCTCCAGCGCCCTCGGGTTGATATCGGTGAGGGCAAGGCGAATGCCGCTAAAACCCAAGGACTTAAGATGGCTAGTTAGAAAAATGCCACCAACCCCAGAGCCGGCACCAATATCCACAATAGCTTTGGCATTAGTGACTTCGCTTTTTAAAAAACGAGCAAAACGATAGGAGTCCGGACCAAAAAATACAGAATCCTCAGCGACTGTTGGATAGCCCGAGTGTAAAAAAATCTGCTCATTGAGGGTAGAAAAACGCCATCTGCATTTGAGAAGTTTTTTATCCTCTGAGCTTTCTGTCCACTCCAAAGCGCGAAGAATAGTAACAAGTTGAGGATCGAGATCTTCGACGGCCACCCAGCGATTCCAACCAAACAAAGAACGTAGTGGGTTTTCGGTTGCGGCATCAGGGGCGCTCGAATCCAGCACGCGCCGGTGCGAGCGTGGCGTCGTTGTTACAAATTGATATTTATTTTGTTTTAAATATTTAAATAGCCAGTCTGTATTTTTTATTTCTATGCGCATGCGACCAGAACACTACCATAGTACCTAAAGCCCATCCCATAAATTAAGCACATAGTTGCATTTCGATCGTTCGGCACAGGTCTTGCTTTAACAGCCCGTGGAAACAAACCGTTAACAAAGAGGTTCTAAAATGGCGAAGTCAAAAAAAAAGATGAATAAATCCGTAAAAGCAGCTGCGAAAAAAAAGCCCGTTCGCGTCGTTAATAACAAAACAGCGAAGCCAGTTAAGGCAAGCGCAGCGGTAAAAATTGCCAAAGGTAAAAAGGGCAGTCCGATAAAAAAACAAACTTCGATCAAAGCAAAAGTTCTGCACACAGTTGATTCGGTGGTCAGCCAGATACAGTCTCTGTTCTCAAGCGAGCCTAAGGATATTGTCCAAGCAGTAAAGATGGATCATGATGCACTTAGAAATTTCATCGACATTCTCAAGGACAGTCATCGCGAAATGGCCGAACGCCGTCAGGCATTTAAATTATTTTCGGCTCTCTTAAAATCACACAGTCTTGCTGAGGAAAAAGCTGTTTACGCCAATGCCGAAAAGATGTCTGACCGCGATTTAAAAACCGAAATCGCCGAGGGCTTTGTAGAGCACAGTATCGCCGACGAATTGCTTGCGCAGATCGAACGAATCGATGATCCATTAACTTGGGGTGCTCATTGCAATGTACTAGCAGAGATAATTGATCATCATATCAAAGAAGAGGAAGACGAACTTTTGCCTATGATGCGAAAAAATATGGACTCCAAAACTTCGGATAAGATGCTCGAAGAATTTTTAAAACTTCGCCAAGCGTCGCAAACAATAGTTGAAGAGAAAAATGCCGGTATTCTTAGGGCATCAATGGCTTAGAAGATAGGCTAGGGCGCTAGTCGGAACGTTCAAAAATTACACATTTTCTCACAAGTGAGTATAAATTAGCCGCGACTGGCCCATCGGCGTCACCTTGAAAAACGACGCCGATGGCCTTATCTCGTTTTTTCAACGGAGCGGTCGCTTCGAATTATATCCTCGGAAAGATCACCAGTGCGATCGCGGGTCTACAAACTGTTAATAAACGCGACGACGTCGATGCGGGATTGTTTATTTAACTTTTTAAACTTTATCTTTGCAGCTTCGGCTTCACCACCGTGCCACAAAATCGCTTCTTCCACGCTCCGAGCTCGTGCATCATGCAATAGATTTTGATGCCCATTCACCGTGGGAATCAAACCAACTCCCCAAAGGGGTTGGGTCCGCCATTCTCGACCATTTATCTGGCTATCCGGTTGGCCATCCAGTCGATGATCCGCAAGCTCGGGTCCCATGTCGTGCAAGAGAAAATCCGAATAGGGATAAATGGTTTGGTTGTGCAAGAAGGAAACGTCATGCTGTGATCCCGTCCGAAACGTCGGGATGTGGCATTGCGTGCAATGAATTTGTTTAAACGATTGTTCTCCGCGCAAAACAGAAGGGTTGTTTGAATCGCGTCTTGCAGGGACTCCAATTGTTTGCGTGTAAATAGTTAGCCCATCGAGAATAGTTTCGTTGATTTCAGGACTCCCACCGGATGGGGCTTGCAAGCACAGAAGTTGTGCGGTGGTACAATTCTCGTTGGGAAAAAGCGACGTGGTAAGTCCGAGGTCGCCCAAAAAAGCTGCTGCATTTTGTTGTCTCAGCGTGGGCTGCGACGCTTTCCAACCAAAACGTCCTAGGCGATTTGCGGCGGCCGCAATGTCATAAACCAAATTAGCTTTTCCAGATATACCGTCACCGTCCGTATCATTAATATCTTCTCTTTGTAAAATATTCTTTTCGTCAATAGCTTCAATCAAACCCAGCCCAATCATCTGTGTAGCGACACGTGGAGAAACTCTTGTGTTCGTTGGCAGTGCTCCAAAGCGCAAATCAGTAAAACGAAATTCAGGAACACGTAATTGGTACGAATCACCATCATCGTATTTTCCGTCAATCATACGCAAAAAGACTTTAGGAAGAGCCTCACCGGGAACGCCGCTAATGCCTAATGGGTTCAGCTGTTCACCGTAATTTTCGGCGTTACTCAAACGGAAAAGGAGCGACACGTTTACACTGAATTCGGTGTGACTTGTGGGGGCGTGATAACCAACACCACGTCCAGCTAACTGGTGGCACGACGTGCAAGATATGGCGTTAAAGGTAGGCCCCAACCCATCGCGATCTTCAGTAAATGCAGGAGCTTCCGGCCAGCCAATTTTGAAAAATGAATTTCCTTCACCAAACTGAATTAAAGTTTCGCCCTTTACATTTGGGCCAGGGTGAATGAAGGCATTTTTTGAAAGATCGGTATGTGTTAAATCTCCTGCAGGAAGATCTGAATTTGCCGATACAATAACTATAAAAACTAGAAAAATTGAATTCACTTTATTAAACCGTCCAATTTTACCTTCGAGGGCCGTGATACGACGTTTTTGATCAATACAAACTCTAATACGTTTCTTCAAGGTAAACTGTGCCTTGGGAAATTTATTCACATCAAATAGAACTGTGACATCACTTGCTACTTCGCTGCAGGTAACTGAATTCTCATTTCAAATGGAAAGTGGTCAGAGCCGATGTTTGGGCCGCGGGAGTAGTTACCCACACGAAGATTTTCGGTGGCTAAACAATGATCTATAGGGATCCTTAAAAAAGGTAGCGACGAAGGCCAACTAGGAACAAGTCCAGATCCTTGCGGTAAACGTAATTTTGTTTCGGATAACAATTTTTTAAATGGATGCGACCATGGGGTGGCATTAAAATCACCACATAGAATCGATGGAGTCTGAGTTTTTTGGATAAATTTGGAAACGTCATCAAAGTATTCGTTTCGCAGCTGCGTTCCCTCTGCACCGATCGGGGGGAACGGATGGATTGCAACAATATTTAATATTGAATTAAAAAATTGTATTTTTGCAGATATGTATGGAATTTGTGAGTTGCTCTGTCGATGTATCTTAGTTTGCTCCAGAGGAATTTTGCTTATTATTCCGATTCCAAAATTGCCATTATCCATAACGGCTTTCCCGTAGGGGTAATCATTTTTTAAACTCACCAAATGCACTCCAAAGCTTGGTGTTAATTCTGTTAAGATAATGACATCGGGGTCGTATTTTCTGACGTAATCGGCAAATTTTTCCCAATTGGTATTTTGACTATTGATGTTTATCGAAGTGAACTTGAACTCTCGGCTGGAAATGGAGCGACTGATCCCCTTTGATTGATAGAATGGTAGTAGACTTAAACAATTAATAATATGTGTCGGTACAAGTGCAGTTAGATTTGCATAGTTTTTCCTGTAAACGAGTAGTGATATCGTCAATAGAAAAAAATTGAGAAAAAAGTATTGTATCGCAAAATGTGAAAAAAGATCTAAGAGCCAATGCCACTCACCAAACTTTCCCAGCATGGTAAACAACAGTAACAGCATGATTGTACCAGTTATTAGGTGTTTTGATAGCCATCTGGAATTTTCCTTCATTTGGTACCACGTACCCGGAGGGGATGCATAATGTCATGTTCCCGGCATTTTCTCTAGGACCGGCAGCTTTCGGTGCTTTGATTTGTGAATTGTAAATACTTGTTTAGTTAAACTTTTCCTCATAAGGCGTTTTTGGTCATCTGCAAAACAGAGATTGAGCCAGTCCAAGTCCAAATCGATTTTTTTGTCGAGGTCGTTGAAAAAATCAGTTAACAAAAAATCCGAACTTTGGTTTTTAAATGTTGAATAGCAATACTCTTCAACCCGAGAACAGATTCCAGCTTCCACCGGGTTGCGGAGCACATACTTAACACAGTTCCAAAAATAGTGTTCTGTATCTATGAGGCAGGGTCTATATCGTCCACCGAAAAAGTGATTCATACGCTGACTTTTCGCATTTGCTCGCTTGGCGACCTCTCGATGCAGGTAAAGCATGGCTGCGCTTAAGTTGTTATTAGGTGTGTGTATCATCAAATGAAAATGATTGGACATGAGTACAAATTGCAGAAGATTGCACCCGTAGTCTTCTTTAAGAATCGCAAAAATTGACATAAAAAGATCCCATAGCTCGTCTAATGGAAGACTGAAAAAATCTTTATTGTTTGAACGATTTGTAACATGGAAAGGGTACTCACTTGATCCAATTACTAGTTTTCGAGGCATATGTGAAGTTTTGCATAATAGATACCTTTTCTAGAACAAGCAAAGCGGAGTTTGATATTTCGAAAGTTGGTTTGCGCCGGATTAGCGGACGTAGACGAAAATCCAGTTTTCGTTGCGCCGCATCTCCCGTAGGTAGGTGGTACCGAAAGAGAAACTAGACTCAAGAGCATCTCAAAATGAGCCGATCTTCTATTTACAATCAAGGAGGATTGGGATGTTTCTTCAAGGTGATTTACAGCGAGTCTTCGATGCACTTTATCACATGGGAGTGATCGACCCAGTTTTAAAAATGGATTGGAGTGAAGAGTTTGGAAAACTCGACACGCAACCATGGGTTTTAAAACCTGTTCTCGAAGCGGTAAATCAGTGTCCTGGAAGTTACGAAGAATTGATTGATGAACTGCAGTCCTTTGACAAACTGACTCTGAATTACCTAGCGATGTTGGTGGCTAAAGAGCTGATGTATTTTCACACGAACACAGTGGTTCATTAGAGGAGATTTTATGAAGAGATTAATAGTATTCACAATTTTGTTTTCATTTTCGATATCAGCACTGGCTGATTGGACCATCGATCTTTCTCGTCGACAAAAAGATCTTAAACGTATGGATCTTGAGGACATGGTCGCAGATGAAAAAAAACAAGGAACTCTTGAGCAAATCTTTGAAAAAGAAATGCCTAAAGAAGAAGTGGTCATTGCGAATACAGACAAAGGTTTTGTTCCCAATGTTTTACGTCTCAAGAAGGACCAGATTTATCAAGTTTCGGTTGTGAATGTGAACAAAAACAAAAAAAATGTTAGCTTCATGTTAGATGCGTTTGCCGAACACCATGGGACTTATTTTGGCGACGTGGTGACGTTTACAGTAAAGCCGCAAAAAGAAGGTCTTTTTCAGTTTTACTGTCCTGAGGCAGAGTTCATCGGAAAAGTTTTAGTGTATGGTCCCGAAGAGCAGTTGCAGCCTGTACCATCAATTCATATACGCCAGCCCGCCCAACAAGGCGAAGCTGCAGTACCACCGGCAATCATAAGGGGAGGCCATGAGTAAAGCGAGCGAAAAAGATCTCTTTAAAGAGTCGCTTAAAAATTACTTGGCGCCGGTCTTCGGTTATCTCGAGGACCCTTCGATTACTGAGATTCTCATTAACGGTCCCAATGATATTTTTATTGAGCGTGGCGGAAAGTTACACCGCACCGATGCAGTGTTTGCGTCAGAAGATGATCTCCTTGCAGGGATCAATAACATTGCTCAATATGTAAAACGTCGAATCACCAAAGACGAACCTCGGCTTGATGCACGTCTTCCCGATGGCTCACGAATTCATGCAGTGATCCGCCCGTGTGCAATGAGCGGTCCCACGGTGAGCATTCGTAAATTTAGTAAAACAAAAATAGACTTTAAAAAATATATTGAATGGGGAGCTATCACTCCCGATGCTGCGCAGTTTTTAGAAATCTGCATGTTTCTTGGCAAAAATATTTTAGTCAGCGGCGGAACGGGTTCTGGAAAAACCACACTATTAGGTTTATTGTGCAGTCGCATTCCGAAAGGCCAAAGAATTATCGTGATTGAGGATGCTAGCGAATTGATCATAGATTACGAACACGTTGTGCGCTTCGAAACAAAAATGGCCGACGAAATGGGCAAAGGCGAAGTAAGCATGTACGACTTACTTAAAAGCAGTCTGCGCTTGCGACCCGATCGCATCATCGTGGGCGAGGTTCGAGGGTCCGAAGGCATGGAGCTAATTCAGGCCATGAACACCGGCCACAAAGGATGTTTAGGCACGATACACGCCAATTCAGCCCCCGATGCACTGCTCAGACTCGAAGCATTGGCTTCGGGTGGGGACAACAAAATTAGCGAGAAGGCCCTTCGTCATTCCATCTCCTCAGCCATCGAGGTCGTTGTGCAAATTTCTCGCGTATCTGATGGGTCGCGTAAAGTGATGTCGATCTCGGAAGCCATCGGGCTTGGCGATGACGGAACCTACAAAACTGAAGACATCTATAGAATCAGTAGCTTAACGCGAACACCCGAGGGTAAATTAAAAGGGCAAATTGAGCCCACTGGAATGTTGCCCACGTTTATGCGTGAGCTTGAAGACAATAGAATTCCATTTCCTCGCAGTAAATTTTTTACCAGCAAAAAAGCCTCTTAAGCGAAGCGGGTTTGCTGCACCTATGTCAAAACTGGGACACGCCCGAGTAACGTTTGTTTTCTCTCTGAAAACGTAGGAAAACGAACTGTGCTTATAAGCTGCAAAGTTTCTAATTCTGTTCTTACATTTTTAGAGCGTCAAGGAAGGGATCTATCTCCTTTTTATCAAAATCTTGACGTTCCCGAAGACTTTTTGCGCGACACTTCATGCTGGCTCGAAGCCGAAAAAATGGAAACTTTGCTACGAGACATTGACTCCCTTTTCACAGATGTACCGGATCAATACTTACGAGAGATTGGCCGACAGAACGAGCAGCTCCGCACATGGGGAGTTCTAGACAGTGTTTTAAAAATGGTGGAATCGCCGCAAGACATTTACTGTCAGCCGTCGCGCTTTATTTCTTATTTTATTTCTCCAGAGCCACCCATAGCGGCGTGGCGGCAAGACGGCGAAGTGATTCGTTTTCAACTCCCGGTCCTTGCATCACAGTATCCTTACATCACTTTGTATTTAACGGGTGCCCTTGAAGGGCTCCCACAATACATGCGGCAACCTCTAGCCTCGGTAAAGTGGCAAGACAGCCAGATTGATATTTTGTGGAAGCAAACCCAGGAAAGTTTACTTCCCGACGATGAAATGCATCTCCGTCAGTTCAACCCGCAATGGGTGCGAAGCATGATGGAAAGTTTAGAAAAACATCAAAAAAATTTAGAAAACCGTTCGGGAGCTCCCGAAGCTGTGAGCATGAATGCCGACGAGATGCGCGAGCTGCAAACTTTTTTGCGTGAGACGTCTGTAAAATTTGAGTTTTTTCTGCAAGAATCTCTAGCGGTGAAAAGCGATTTTTTGAAATTGCATGATTATTTTGTTCGATCGCAACAGCTTGTTACGTTTTTGGTGCACTCTGGGCGAAAAACCAAACAGGTGGATGAGGCTATGCGACGCATGGATTGGCAGCATGTGCAATCGTCTTACAGTCAAATGGTCGAAGAGGCGTGCGAACGATTACTAAAAAACAAAGCCACGATGCAAGATTTATCATCGAGCTTTGAAAAATTCAAAAAGTCGACAGAGGCTAAAAATACTTTCGACGAAAATCTAGCGTTGCCGATGTAGGCCGAGGCTAAGGCCGAAGGCGAAAAGCCAGCAAAGCTACACAGGAGTCCATCATGGCAGAAATTGTTTCCATACTTGGTCGCGAAATTTTAGACAGCCGAGGGTTTCCAACTCTTGAGGTTGAAGTCCTTACGAACAACGGAGTCATTGGACGAGCTGCTGTGCCCTCAGGTGCATCGACAGGGGCGCACGAGGCCCACGAGCTGCGCGATGGCGATAAAGGTCGTTACATGGGAAAAGGTGTTCTCATCGCCGTGGAAAATGTGAATAGCGAAATCTCGGACGCTCTCGAAGGCTTTGATGTTTTTGATCAAGCCGGGCTCGATCAAAAGCTCATCGAGCTTGACGGCACAAAAAATAAATCCCGTTTGGGTGCAAATGCGATTTTAGGAGTATCGTTAGCTACCGCAAAAGCGGCAGCTCAGGAATCGCGCCTACCGCTCTACAAATACATCGGCGGAGTGCACAGTCATCAGCTTCCCATTCCATTGATGAACGTGATGAATGGCGGAGCACATGCAGATAACGGTGTGGACATTCAGGAATTTATGATTGTTCCTCGCCAGCAAAACTTTCGCGAGACATTGCGTGTGGGCTCTGAAATCTTTCACACACTTAAAAAAATTCTCATCGAAAAAAAATTAACGACATCCGTGGGCGATGAGGGCGGTTTTGCTCCGGCTTTAGAATCTAATGAGCAGGCGTTAGAGCTTTTAGCTTTGGCCATTGAAAAAGCAGGATACCGACTGGGTGAAGATGTTTTTATGGCGCTCGACGTCGCCGCCACCGAATTTTTTAAAGATGGCCGCTACGAGTGGGAAGGTAAAAAAATCACAGCCGCCGAGTTGATCGATATCTATTCGGGATGGACAAAAAGGTTTCCACTGATCAGCATCGAAGACGGTTTGGCCGAAGATGATTGGGCAGGATGGAAAGATCTCACAGGAAAAATTGGCTCTACAGTACAGTTAGTGGGCGATGATTTGTTTGTAACAAACATCGAGCGTGTTAAGCGTGGCGTTGCCGAACAGTGTGCAAACGCCCTGCTTGTGAAGGTAAATCAGATTGGAACTTTGACCGAAACAATCCAAGCGGTGCAATTTGCGCAGCGCTCAGGCTACAACACGGTGATGTCGCATAGAAGCGGCGAAACCGAAGACGTGACAATCGCCGATCTCGCCGTGGCGCTAAACTGCAGGCAAATCAAAACCGGCAGTCTGTGTCGGAGCGAGCGTATCGCCAAATACAACCAGCTCCTCCGCATTGAAGAGCAACTCGTAAAAAGCGCGACCTTCGCCCAGCTCTAAAAGGTGCCAGTTTCGAAAAAGGTACCAAGTACCTTTTCCGGTAACGTAAGCGAGTTGAGGTCTTATCATCAAATTTTATTTCCCTAACTCTCGTATATTACCGGAAAAGGTACTTGGTACCTTTTCCTACCGAAAAACGACTTGGTACATAATCAAGGACGCCTTATCATATTGCTATGACGACTTTTAAAACTTCGTTTATGGATTTACTCAACCGGCCATCAAAAGTTTTTCTGTATGCCGTGGTGATGGCATTGTTGATGCTTCTTTACGATGGGAGCTTTTGGAATCTATGGAGCCTGCATCGCAACGAAAAAGAAATGCAAAAGCGTATTCACGCCATCGAGCAAGATGTGCAGTCGTTGCAGTTTAGGGTTGAAGCCGCTAGGTCGCATTCGTTTATCGAAAGGCAAGCCACAGAGCAACTGGGTTTGGTTCGTGAGGATGAGTTGGTCTTTGTTTTTTCCGACGGAGAATAGGATTATTTCGCTAGATCGCGCGTGCTTGCAGCCATAACGTTTGGGCTGCAGTTTTGATAAAAGACGGTCATCCACATAAGACTTAAACCAATAAAAATGTATTTAGTCATCGGACCTCCGTGCTGTTCCTTATCGGCAATCTCCGAGAAACATTAGGACTTTCGTCGAATTTTTCCAATTTTTTTTAAACTCAAATGTTTCAATTTGAGACTCAATCGGGTACTGTTCCTCATCCATTTTACGAAAAGGTAAAACAAATGAAGAAGTTATATCTGGTCGATGTGAGTTCCATGTTTTTTCGTGCCTTCTATGCAGTGAGGCCACTCAACACCTCAAAAGGCGTCCCAACAAACGCAGTGTACGGTTTCTTATCAATGATTGTGAAACTGTTAAAAGATATTAAGCCTGATTACTTGGCATTTTGCTTCGATCGACCCGAGCCTTCGTTTCGAAAAGAGATCTATACTGAGTACAAAGCAAATCGCTCGGAAATGCCCGAGGAGCTTATTCCGCAGGTTCCCTACATCAAAAAACTTACCGAGGTTTTGGGAATTCCCATTTTTGAAAAACCCGGCTTCGAAGCCGATGATTTGATTGGAACCCTCACTCGCTACGGGCAAACGCAAGGCATGCAAGTGGTCATCGTGAGTGGCGACAAAGATTTTGCACAGTTGATCAATGAAAACGTGATTATGTACGACACCATGAAGGAGATTCGCTTTACTATCGAAAAAGTGATCGAAAAATGGGGAGTGCATCCAAAGCACTTTATCGATTATTTAGCCATGACGGGCGATGCCTCCGATAATATTCCTGGGGTGCGAGGTATCGGGCCAAAGGGCGCGCAAAAATTAATTGAAGAATTTGGGAGTCTCGAAAACCTCTATGATCATCTTTCAGATGTTAAAAATGCAAACTTACAAAAAAAATTACTCGATGCCAAAGACATGGCATTTTTGTCTAAGAAGCTTGTCACCATCGATCAAGACATGGAGATACCACTTTCGATTGAAGGCCTTAAAATGCAAAGCCCCAATCGGGCAGCGCTGGGTGAAGTGTTAGACGAGCTAGAATTTTCAACTTTTAAAAAAAATCTATGCGGCGAAGAAGCCGCCCCATCATCCGCCGTCCAGGCACCAGCCGATTCAGTTTCAGTCGACAGCACGGATGTGTCCGAGGCAGTGCTAACGCTAGCATCCGCCTCCAACACAAACTTTAACGTACAGACTATCAATTTTGAACAATTTAAAAGCTGGATCGACAACAAAAAGAGCCTGTGGATTGTGGATCACCAGCGCGAATATATTTTCGCAAATAGTGATGACATTCGCCACTACCAAGACGATGAAAACAAACTGCGCGATTATTTGGACCAGCGCGAAGACATCGAGTGGTTGGGCTATGATTTAAAATCTTGCTGGCGTCAGCTAAAGTTAAAAAAAGCACATCGCGCGCAGTGGGACAGTTATCTTGCAGCCTACATTGCCCATGCCGGACCGGTGGAGTCGTTTGCGGCAGTGGCCGAGCTCTACGCTAAGCAGTCTGTACCTGATCTTCCAGATTCCTCATTGCTTTATAAAATGCATCTTACTTTGAAAGACGAACTAACACGCAATTTACAAAAAACATCTATGCTCGGTGTATTACAAACCATCGAACTGCCAACCATCGATCTTTTAACAGCTATGGAAACTAAGGGAGTGCTTATCGACGTAGATTTTCTCAAGAGCGAAAGTCTTACACTCACCGAAGGCATTCGCAAGGTGGAGAAGGAAATCCACGAGGAAGCGGGCGAAACATTTAATGTGGCAAGCCCAAAACAGTTAGGCCATATTCTCTTTGAAAAAATGGGTTTGCCGAAAGGGAAAAAAACCAAGACTGGATACTCGACCAATACAGATGTGTTGGAAAAATACGAAGACACATTTCCAATTACAAAAAATGTGATTGAATTTCGCGAACTCAGCAAACTTAAATCCACTTATGTAGATGCTCTTCCGGCACTTGTTAATAGTGAAACAGGTCGTGTGCATACGCAGTACAACCAAGCGCTAACCGCCACAGGAAGACTGTCTAGTGTGCAGCCGAATTTGCAAAATATTCCGATTCGCACAGAGCGTGGTCTGCGCATTCGACGCGGTTTTATCGCAGAGCCGGGACACATCCTTGTTTCGGCGGATTACAGCCAAATCGAGTTGCGGATTTTGGCGCATATTTCAAAAGACCAAGGATTAAAGGATGCGTTTCTGCACGACGTGGATATTCACTCTAAGGCAGCAAGCGAGATTTTTGCGGTACCGCTTGATAAGGTTGATGACGATCTACGCCGCAAGGCCAAAGCGGTCAATTTCGGAATCGCCTACGGGCAGGGAGTGTTCGGGCTTTCCGAAGGATTAAAAATATCCCGCGGTGAGGCCAAGGAAATTATCGATTTGTATTTCCAACGCTTCAGCGGTGTCAAAAAATACATGACCGAAATTGTAGAGTTTGTTCAAGCCCACGGGTACGTAGAAACAATCTTAGGCCGCCGTAGATACCTGCCACAGATCCGATCGAAAAACAACAACATGAAAGCCTTTGCCGAACGAGCGGCGATCAATGCGCCTATTCAAGGCATGTCGAGCGATCTGGTAAAATTGGCAATGATCGAAGTGGGTCACGAGTTTCGCGATCAAATCATTTTGCAAGTGCACGATGAATTGATTTTCGAAATCAAAGACGACTCCGAGCTCAGTGACAAAATGGATAGAATTAAAAGTCTTATGGAAAACTGCATGACCCTTGATGTGCCCTTAAAAGTGAACGTGTCCAAGGGCCATAACTGGGCCGAGCTCTAAATCCGGTGCCAGGTCCTGTTTAATCCGGTTCCATTTTAAACTTAATTGGAACCGGATTAAACAGGACCTGGCACCGGATTTACTAACACATTGAGCCGCAAAAGTGTGTCTGTACCTGGTTAATATACCTGGTTAATAATTAAAACGTTGCGTGTAGAGCTACTTCGAGACCACGTTCGAATACGCGAAATTCACTTTCGCCAAACAGTGTTCTTACTTTGTTGAACTGTTGCATGACCACGTAGGAGATATCTGCTCCAAAGTTTTTCGTGATCTGCACCCCACCACCGAATTGCAAACCAATGCTGGGATCTAAGTTATCTAAATCGCTGTTTGAAAAATCACTAATATTCAAACCACCCTTAACACTCAGAATTTCGTTTATTGAATATGCAAGGTTTCCATCAATTCTGATCATACGGAAAGTATCATCGTACTTATAAGCGTCTTCCTCATCGAGGGTAAGATAGGTAAAATTGGCAGTGAAACCTAATTTTTGAACCGGCAAGAATGCGTAACCAACAGAAAGTCCAGCTTCATTCTTGAAACCACCTTCGGCTTTTGTGGTGTTACCTAGATATTCTTCTCTTTGTTCATAATCTAAAAAAGATTTGACCAGGGCCACGCGGAAGCCTTTTGCCGACATCACGCTTGGTACAGACGTAGAGATTGTGCTTGCATCGTTGCTTTTTGATTGCGCGAAGGCGGATACGGCCACTGTTGCTATTGCTAAGAGCGTGATAACTTGTTTTAACATGATAAAATCCTCTCCATTGTTATGGTTGTTTAAATGTTAAACAGCGGGCTTTAAATTGCGCGCAAAGAAACTCCTTGCTCGCAATGATCTAAAGATCGCTATTTTGATAAAATTAAAAGCAATAGTTATTCCAAGTGGGGGAGTATGTGGGAAAGCCTTTACATTTCGCGCATTTAAGGTTGAAATTGAAGAATGTCGGAAACCCTTGATGAAAATGACGAGCCGGTATCGCAAGAAGATCTCGAGGAGATAGATGACATCCTTCAAGAGGCTTCGCCCGAATTTGTTGATCAATTAAAATCAATCAACGCAGAAAATTTGAATCATCAAGACTTGGGCCTCAGCGAAGAAGAACAAAAGAAGGACGAAGAAAAAGCAAGCAAGTGGTATTATCGGGTTTGGTTTAGCCTGGGCCGCACGCAACAGTTGCTCGTGCTGGTTGGAGGTTTTGCCGTTTTTGTGGCTCTTCCTTTGTTGTTGCTGTCGGTGTTCGGCGTGTTTACGCCGTCATTTTTGATTGCCGATCAAACGTCGCTTGCCGTTTGGGCTGACGAAAAGATGGCACTTGATTTAAAACTCCCGCAGAAAGATCTGATGGATCTTTTTTTGAGCGACCAGTACTTTTTAGAAATTCCCGAACAGATTTATGTCATAGAACCAAAGGGCGAAATCAAAATAGGCCGCTTCGCCTTTTACATGGAGCTCTTCCAACGAGAAGATGAGCCATTTTTCAAACAGCGCTACGAAGAAATCATTGAAATTCTCAGCCGCACCCTCAAACAGCACAGCGTCGACGATTTTAAAGGTGTCGAGGGAAAAGAGGAAATGCGCAAAACAATACTAGCAGCCCTCAACACCCGTCTAGAAACAAAAATAAAAAACATCCGCTACAAACTCGTCGTCTTCTAAAAAAAATTTCAATAATAACGTAAATTCAGTCGCCCGATCGAGCACATAGGGCTTGTCGAGAGCACAACAAAATGCATCACAGCGAAAGTCGAAAGTGACTAGTCGGACAGGCGGAGTGGAGAATTGCGCCAGTGGAAGCCACAAAGAAGTCATCACAGCGAGAGCCGCAAAATGACTGCAGCTGAGGCGCGAAGAAGCGACGCGCGGAGGTGCACTTCCTGTGCACCGCACAAGTGGAGCGACGAGCAACGAAGGCTCCAGTCATTTTGCGGCTCTCGCTAAACGCGGCTGCGTTTTTTGAATAAGCGTGGATTAATTGCATAATGCCTCAGCTTATCGTGAAACGTACTCTTCGGCATACTCAGACCTTCCGCGGCCCTCCGTTGATTTCCCTCGTTCTTTTCAAGATGTTTGATAATTAAATCTTTTTCGAGCTCTTTAAGCGGGGGCAGATGCTCAAGCAGATAATTGGTATCGATGTGTACGTCGATAATTTCGTTGATATGCAGAGGCTCAATTTGCTGTCCAGGGAGATAGGCCGAAGCCCGAGATACGGCATTTCGAAGTTCGCGGATGTTGCCGGGCCACACGTGATCTTTTAGCTTTTCCACGGCCGAAAACGAAAATCGAACTCTTTTGTCTTTGGCAAACGAGTAAATAAGATCGTCAAAGTCTTCCATGCGCTCAATCAAAGCTGGTGGCGAAATACGACAGACATTGAGACGATGATACAAATCCTCACGAAATTCTTTTTTAACAACTCGCTCGTACAGATTTTTATGGGTGGCTGCAATGATGCGCACATTGGTTTTGATTGTTTTATCACTTCCTACGGGCCTGATTTCTTGGTTTTCGATAGCGCGTAAAAGTTTTGGCTGCAAAGACAGGGGCAAGTCGCCAATCTCGTCTAAAAATAGTGTGCCACCGCGTGCGGCCTCGAAAGCTCCCATGCGATCTTCCATGGCTCCGGTAAACGACCCCTTTACGTGGCCAAACAATTCGCTCTCCACCAGACTTTCGCTCAATGCACTACAGTTAATGGTGACATAAGGAAAAAATCTGCGAAGAGACAGCTTATGGGCTTCTTTGGCAACAATCTCTTTGCCACTACCAGTGGGGCCGACAATTAAAATTGTGTGATCGGAGGCGGCAAAGGCGGGGAGCCTGGAGAGTTGTTTTTGCCATTCGGCATTTTTGCTGGAAAGAGTTTTATCGTCTTTGTTTTTAACAAATGAAAAAGTAAATTGCGTTTCGCCCATTCGAATTTTATCGTTAGATTTCAAAATCACTTCGAGAATTGCATTCTCGTTAAGCCAGGTGCCGTTGCTGCTGCGCAAATCTTTGAGAATAAACTGATCACCGCGTTTTTCGATGCGGGCATGTTTTTGCGAGGCAAAAGGGTCGGTTAGTACCACAATGTTGGATGAATTTCGCCCGAAAGACACAAACTCACCAATTTCCAGAAGGTTTTTTGTATCCTGTAAGGGAATCAGGTAAGCCGCTTTTTGAGCAGGCTCCAAAACATCTTCCAGTTTGCATGTAATCATTGTCTCTCCTTTGTGTAGATTCGCTAAAAGCAGAAAACCATTATACAAGCCCCATACCAGTTAGGAGTCATTTGAGATGGCTCTGAGGGGAAAAAATCCGAAATTCACGTCCCCATAACAGGATTTCAGTCTCAGGCAGGGGATCGGAAGCGAGGGAACTCAGATTTGTCTAGGACAAGGAGAACTCAATCGCGAAACTGAGGTGTGAGTACTAAGACGTAGAATCGCCAGATGAATTCATCAGTTGAACTCAATACAGGGTTTGTGTATCAAAGAGGCATGTCTAACCTCACCTTCTTAAAAAGTGCCGCAAGACTTTCGGATTTTCCGCGGGATCATCGCCCGGAGGTGGCCATTGCCGGGAGATCAAACGCCGGGAAATCATCGTTAATCAATGGAATCTCACGTGCGCGTCGGCCCATTGCAAAGGTCAGCCAAACACCAGGGAAAACCGCTCTCCTAAATCTGTTTGATCACACCGAGGGCTACCGAGTGGTGGACATGCCAGGCTACGGGTATGCCTCGCGTGCGGCAACCGAAGTTGCAACGTGGAGAAAAATGATCGAATCTTATTTGCTCCGCAGGGAAAACCTAAAAGTGATGTTGCTCGTAATGGATATTCGCCGTGAGTGGACTTCCGATGAGCAACTGCTGCTTGATTTGGCTGAAAAACAAAATTTACAATTTGGTCTAATATTGAGTAAATCTGATCAGCTTTCGAAAAGTGCTGTGATCGCTAAGAAAAATAAGATAAATCAGCAGCTTGAGTTAGACTTAGTGCTTCCCTACTCCAACCTATCTGGAGATGGCCTGGTGCCCTTAGAGAAAGTGCTATTTGACTGGCTTCTTGCATGACAATTAATTAAGTTAATGTTAGTTATTTTCTTTCAGCCGAGGTAAAAATTGAACTCCGTTGTTGGTGTTATACCCGTTCGCTTTGGCGCGACCCGATTTCCGGGTAAACCACTCGCGCAAATTCTCAATAAGCCCATGCTTCAGTGGGTTCTTGAGGGTGTGTCTCAAAGTCAAAAAATTCAAAAAATAATCGTCGCCACAGATCATGATGAAATTGCAGCCGTTGCAACAAAGTTAGGTTACGAAGTAAAGATGACTCACTCGGATCTACCATCGGGGTCAGATCGTGTGTGGGCGGCTGTAAAAGATCTCCCGTACGATATCGTGGTTAACATTCAGGGTGATGAACCTCTTATTCGTGGTGATGTGCTCGACACGTTAGTGCGCGAGACTGAGTTTGCAGAAAACTCGGATTGCGGCGCTTGGACCCTGGGGCATGAGCTTTCGGAAGAAACTTTGCATTCGCAGCAAGTAGCTAAAGTGGTGATGGATGAAAAAGGACGGGCACTTTATTTTAGCCGGCTCCCAATTCCATTTTCGCGTCGCCCGTTTTCGGAATTTAAAACGATTCCATGTTTAAAACACATCGGAATTTATGCGTATCGAAAGTCGTTTTTGAAAAAGTTTTGCGAACAGGCTCCCATTGGTATCGAAGAGGCCGAGGGTCTGGAACAGCTGCGCGCACTTTATTTGCGAGGAAATATCAAAGTTGTTAAAGTGGAGCACGATTGCTGGGGTGTTGATATCCCAAGCGACGTGCAAAAGATTGAAAAAATATTGCTAAATAAAAAATGAGTAAAAAAATGAGCAAACGAGTCACCAGAAAAATTACCAGAAAAATTACCAAAAAAATTACCAAAAAAATAAAAGACCTGCAGCAAAAATTTATCTTTGTAACCGGTGGGGTGGTCTCATCCATCGGGAAGGGGTTGTCCGCAGCAAGCCTCGGCGCGCTTCTTGAGGCGCGCGGTGTAAAGGTGACGCTAATGAAATGCGATCCCTATATCAACGTCGATCCAGGCACAATGTCGCCCTTTCAGCACGGAGAAGTTTTTGTAACAGCAGACGGAGCCGAGACCGATTTGGATTTAGGACACTATGAGCGCTTTACTTCTATCACCTTAAATCGCCGAAATAGCATTACGGCAGGTCAGGTGTATGACAGTGTTATCCGCAAAGAGCGACGCGGGGACTACCTCGGTGGGACTGTGCAAGTCATTCCGCATATCACCGACGAAATCAAATCCAGAATGTACGAAGCTGCTCAGGGCTCCGAAGTGACCATCGTCGAAATTGGTGGAACCATCGGCGATATCGAAGGACTTCCGTTTGTGGAAGCCATTCGGCAAATGCGTGTGGACTTAGGTTTTGAGAACACACTTTTTATTCACGTGACTTACGTGCCTTACATTGCTGCCGCCGGGGAATTAAAATCAAAGCCAACCCAGCACTCAGTGAAAGAGTTAAGAGCCATTGGTATTCAACCCGATTTTTTAATCTGCCGTAGCGAAAAGCCCATTGAACCAGAAATGAAATCGAAGATCGGTTTGTTTTGCAGTGTTCGTCCTGAAAATGTGATTGCAGCTTACGACGCACAAACAATTTACGAAGTGCCGATGATGTTGCATAAAGAGGGACTTGATCAAAAGGTTGTTCAAGCTTTAAAGCTCGAGGCTCCACAACCAAACCTAAAGCAGTGGGAAAAAATCGTTCAGGTTGTAAAGCATCCTAAAAAAGAAGTAACCATCGGACTTGTGGGAAAGTATGTGGACTTGAAGGAAAGCTACAAGTCTCTCTCAGAGGCCATCCATCATGCGGGAATTGCTCTCGATAGCAAGGTGCATGTAGTTTACGTTAACGCCGAGGAGCTAACAACGCGAAATATTTCTCAGCATTTAAAAAAGCTCGATGGAATTTTGGTTCCTGGTGGGTTTGGTGAGCGCGGAGTTGAAGGCAAGATATTGGCAATTCAATTTGCCCGCGAAAACAAGATTCCGTTTTTCGGCATCTGTTTGGGTATGCAGCTTGCGTCCATCGAATTTGCGCGCAATGTTTGCGGCATCAAAAATGCCACAAGCCGCGAGTTTGAGGCAAAAGCGGTGAAGGGCCAAAGAAATTACGTCATTGATATCATGGAAGAGCAAAAGGGCCTGCAAACCAAGGGCGCGACCATGCGCTTAGGTTCGTTTTCGTGCGCTTTAAAAAAGGGCACTTTGGCTCGCGGCATTTACAAAAAAGATTTAATCCAGGAACGTCACCGTCATCGCTACGAATTTAATAATAACTTCCGCGGAATTTTCGAAAAAAACAAAATGATTTTATCTGGAATCTGCGAAGAGCGGGACCTGGTGGAAATTATCGAGTTGCCAAAGCATCCGTTTTTTATAGGTGTGCAATTTCATCCCGAGTTTCAATCGAAGCCATTGGCTCCGCATCCGATTTTTAAAGACTTCTTACAAGCATCACAGACTCACCGAGGCGTTTAAACATGAGATTTATCGAAGAAGCCAAGCGCGTTCTAGACATCGAAGCGCAATCGATCTTGGAAGTGAAAGCAAAACTCAATCACCAATTTGAAGACGCTGTTCAGATGATCCATAGCTGCAAAGGTAAAGTCATCGTATCTGGAATTGGTAAATCGGGTCACATTGCTCGCAAAGTCGCCGGTACTTTTAGCTCCACCGGAACACCTTCGTTTTTTCTGCATCTGGCAGAGAGTTCCCACGGGGATCTTGGTGTCATCGGAGCGGAAGACGTTATCATTATTATTAGTTTTGGTGGCAATAGCGAAGAATTAAAAGATCTCATCGCGCACACCCAGCGCAAGGCATTTTCGTACATCGCCATCACCGGGAACACAAAAAGTATGCTCGCGCAAAGTGCCAAGTATTTACTAGATGTGGGAATCAGTGTGGAGGCCTGCCCGCTAGGCCTCGCTCCAACTTCGAGTTCCACTGCCACACTCGCAATGGGAGATGCTCTGGCTATGGCCGTTTTATTAGCCAAAGGATTTCGCAAAGAAGACTTCGCAGAATTTCATCCCGGCGGAAGCTTGGGCCGACGCCTTTTGACTCGCGTATCTGATGTGATGCATGGGCAAGAAGCCATTCCCTTAGTCAAAATGCAGGATACAGTTAAAGACATTCTTCCGGTCATGACCGCCAAAGAGGTTCGCGGCGCCGTGGGTGTGACAAACGAGAACGACGAACTTGTGGGAATCATCACTGATGGTGATATTCGACGACATCTCAATACCGATCGCGATCATCTTAAAACATTGGCAAAAGAAATCATGTCGTTAAATCCAAAAACTATTTTGGCTAACGAAATGGCCGAAAAAGCACTTTTTGTGATGGAGCAGTTTTCGATTCAGTTGCTGTTTGTGATGAAATTCGAAAACGATCGAAAGCCCATCGGGATCCTACACCTGCAAGATTTACTAAAAGCCAAGATTCGGTAAAGTCCATCGCCGTCTTGAGGGCTTAGTCCCGAAAGATCCTTCGCTGCGCTCAGGATGACTGATGCTTTAGTTTGGCTTTTGACTTCATTTACACATTCGCTCATCCTTTAAAGATGAAATTAAGTCCACCGCTCATAAAACGTTTCAAGAAGATTAAAATGTTACTCACCGATGTTGACGGCGTAATGACCGACGCAACGATATTTATGGGAGGCGACGGGGAGTGGCGACGCTCTTATTCAGTTCGGGATGGAGCCGGAATCCATTTCCTCATCGATGCTGGTTATAAAACAGGCATCATCACCGGTGCAGCCTCAACAGAAGTCAAAAAACGAGCCGAACATCTTAAATTTCATTATTTATATCAAAAACAGACCGACAAAGGTCCAGCCTTTGATGAAATTAAAAAACTCAGTGGCTATACTAACGAGGAGATCTGTTACATAGGCGATGATATTTTTGATATTCCTGTGCTGAAGCAAGTGGGATTGGCAGTGACCGTTCCTGGTGGAATGGCGCAAGTCAAAAAAGTTTGTCACTATAAAACAAAGGCCAAAGAGGGCGATGGCGCACTTCGCGAGCTTTGTGATCTTATTTTAAAGTACGGTTATTACTCTCGCAAAGGAGAATAGTGTGAGATTTTTGTTTTTGGTTTGCACGTCAATGATTGTTACGTCGCTGCTTTCCTCTGCATCCTTTGCAGTCACCATAGATTTACCTCAAGAGGAGCTAGCTAAAGAATCCGTTCTTCCGGTATTTCCCGATGGCACTGTCGCGGTAAAAGCCCGCCGCGTGGTCACAAAGAAAAAATTCGAAGTTGGACCCATGATGGGCCAGATTTTTAATGAGCCGTTTTTTTCGCCATGGGCCTATGGCGTGCATGCCGGCTATCACATTAACGAATTTCACAGTTTTGCGGTGAACGCGTTTATGCGCGATGCAAACACATCAAATGATGCAGATCAGTTAGACTCCTCGCTCGCGGCGTCGCAGAAGATTAACTTTCCTGTAATCCCAGTGCCCGAATATTTGGCGACCTTGGATTATCAAATGACTCCGTATTACGGAAAAATCAGTGTAACAAAAGACTTCGTAATGAATTTAGCTCTTTATATTTATGGTGGCGCAGGCATGACAGACCTTGGCGGTAAGTCTACTTGGATCGCTAACATCGGCGTGGGTCAAAATCTCTTTTTCACTCCTCGAATCGGTCTGCGTTTGGATCTCAAATTCCTAATGTACAATGGACTGGATGTTCTTTCGCGGCAGCAGGACACTGTCAACGCCACTGCGAAATATGATGCTAATCTTTTTGAAGACCAATTCAACATTAGTCCAAGCGTGATGTTGGGTGTGGTCTTCCTTCTCTAGGAGGTTTGGTGATCTTGCCGAATACGTTCAAAGGTCTAGTTTCCTTCTTAAGTGTACAAGTTCTCTCAATTATTTTCTATCCTATCTAAAGCAGTGTCATGAAAAGTTAGCAAGTTTAGGGATTCATCTATGATTAAACATTACTTTTGTGGAATTCTATCACTGTGCCTTTGGGCCTCACCTGCTTTTGCGGATGATCTCGATAGCATTGAGAACCTTTACGGCGAAGACGGCAATAAGGACGAAAAAAAGTCCGAAGAGGACGCAAAGGCTGCCGCGTTCAAGGCGGAAGAAGCGCCCCAGGTCAACGTCACCAAGCTTGAGAACTTAAATCAGCTAAAGCCCTTCGAAGATATAGCTGTGATTCAAAAAAAATATCTGCCAAAGACCGAGCGATTTGAAGCAAATATCAATGCCTCAAGCAACATAAATGATGCTTACTTTTCGGCGTATGGTGTCGGTGGTGGATTGACCTACAATTTTAACGAAAAAATGGGCGTGGAATTTATCGCCAAGTGGTTTAACGCAAATAATAGCAGTAACTCAAAAAACCTATTGGACCGCGGTGTAGTTGTGAACGGAATGGTTGTGACCGAACTTTTTTACGGAGTGGACTTTCGCTGGACTCCTCTCTACGGAAAGTTTTCGTACTTCGATAAAAAAATTATTCCCTTTGATCATTATTTTTCTGTTGGTTTGGGGCAAACGCAGCTTGCTACAGGATCCAGTGCGAGCGATAGCTCTACCACGGTCCGTATCGAATCATTAAACGATCCAATCACCCTCAAGCTTTCCACGGGCCAAGTGTTCGCCCTCACCAAGTGGATGGTTTTCCGCTGGGACGTCAGCTGGCACTTTTTGAAGCCTGAAGTGAGAACAACTCTTATAAGATTGCCAACTGATATTGTGACCACGACTGACGATATCCAAAATAATCTATTTATCAATTTTGGTCTCAGCTTCTACTTTCCGGAGGCAAAATACCGATGATGACGCGCAAACTGTTGCCACTACTTATAAGCGTATTTTTCCTCACGACTACAGAAGCCGAAGTTCAGCCTTCCATGCGCTCTGTAGCGGCCGAAAAAACAAAAAAGAAATCAGCAAAGTCTAAAACGACTTCTAAAACTTCATCCGACAAATCTGCAAATTCTAAGGCCACCCCGTCAAAGGCATCAGGTGGTAGTAAATCTGCCAAAGGCGGCGGAGTTGTTGGGCGCATTAAAGAACTTGCAACCACAGGCCAATATCAAGAAGCCTCAAAGTTGCTTTTTTCCTTAAGTCGCAGTCCGAAGAACGCGAATGAGGCAGCCCAGCTAAAATACATGCTGGGACTGATGTTAATGGAGTTAAAGCTCTATCAAGTGGCCTCTTTTGTATTTTATGATGTTATCGACGAGGAAATTCGCCGTGGGGGCGAAGGCCGCTATCTTCGCCAGAGTTTAGGAAAACTTTCCTATCTCAGTAACGTCCTTGATTCTGATGTTCTCCTAAAATACGCGGTCTCGAGAATTCAGATCAATCAGTTCCCTGCGGAAAGCCGAGATCTTTTCTTCTATAGATATGGAGAATTGAAACTCAAAGAGGGGAGCTTCGACGAGGCTGCAAGATCTTTTGCGAAAGTTGAAGCTGACAGTACTGTTTACCCTCAGGCGCTTTATAAACAAGGCCTTTCGTACGCTGAAAACAATCAGCTTGGTAAAGCAACGGCTGCCTTTGAAGAATTACTAAGCCGACATGAATCGAAGCCGGTAACCGACACCAATCGCGTGAACGCAAACATGGCACTGGCGCGCCTCAACTACCAGAATAAAAAGTGGGATGCGTCTCTCAACTATTACCGCCAAATTCCGCGAGATACTTTGCAATGGCATGATGCACTTTTTGAAATGAGCTGGGCTATGATGATGTCGGGCCAGTTTAGGTCCGCATCAAGTAATTTTCACACGCTTCATTCTCCATACTACGAGAGCCAATACGCTCCTGAATCTTTACTCCTCAGAGCGATCGTTTATCTTTATATTTGTCGCTACGACGAAATGGAAAAAGTGCTCGAATTATTTGACCGTATTTACAAGCCGGTTTTAGCAAATACGTCGCAAATGCTTGATCGCTCAGAAGACAGCCGCATCTATTGGGATGAAGTGAAAAAAGCGATTGACGAGCGTAAGAACAAAAAAGAAAAGAAAAGCTTCAAACGGCTTAACGAAATCACGATGTCGTCGATTTTGAAGCAAAGCTTGATTCGAAGCAATGTGCACTATTACGAAATGCTGGCTGCCGAGAACCAGTTGATCGGAAAAATGAGTCCGGCTTGGCAGCAATCGGCGCTAGGCAAGTTTGGAAAACGAATCATCGAACGCCGTCGTGTCAGTACGCAGGACCTTGTGGGTAAACTCACGCGCAACCATTTACTAAAAGTGAAGTCAGAGCTTCGCGACTTTTTCGAGCAGAACGATTTCTTAAAACTAGAGATGCTCGGTGGAAAAAAAGAAGTTGTGGCAAAAGAAATAGCTGGACGTAAAATTCAACACAAACAGATTACCGATGATACCTCACGAAACTTCTTTATCGCCAATGGGTTTGAATACTGGCCGTTCCAAGGCGAGTATTGGCTCGATGAACTCGGAAACTATCATTATGTGGGAGTACAGGCCTGTGAATAAATTTTTAACAGCCCAAATCGCGTTTATATTTTTATTCGCTTTTTCTACTGCGGATGCGCAAATCGAAAAGACACGATCTGAGCGAAAAAAATTAGCCGAAATGACTCTTAAAAAAATGAGTGAACAGCTTCCCCAGTCAAAAGGATCGACCACCGAGAAGGTCGTTCCTCGCGATATTTCGGTAATCAAACCGCCACGTTCAAGCCGATTTTTCACTGACGATAATGCCTTGAAAGCTGAGTATAATAAACTCATTGATCAAGAAATCGACCGGCTTTACAGTCTCTCTAAAAAATACAAAACGAGCAAAAGTCGCGGTGAGATCTGGTTGAGACTCGCCGAGCGATATGTTGAAAAAGGAAAAATCATCGAATTTAAAGCTCAGGATGATTACGATAAAAAAATTAAATTGTGGGAAGCGAAAAAAACTACAAATAAACCAGTCATGCCTAAAAACCCCGGCAAAGGATTTTATCTCCGTGCGATTCAGGCGTATGAGTGGTTCGCTCGTGACTTTCCGAAAGATAAAAAAATCCCACAGGCGCTTTACTTTTTAGGTTACAGCAATTTTGAAGTGGAAAATTTAAAGAAGGGTGAGTCTTACTATAAAGAGCTCACGGAAAGATACCCCGGCAGCGCTTACGTGGACGAGTCGCATTTTGCTTTGGGGGAATTTTATTTCGAAAAAGAACAGTGGAACGACGCTCTTCAACATTACGGTCGTTTGGTTAACAAAAAGACGGCCCGTTTGCGTGGGTTTTCACTGTATAAAACAGCTTGGTGTCAATATCGCATGGGTAAATACGAGGTTGCGGTTGATACCCTTGAGCGAGTGATTCGCCAAGAAGATTCTCGCGGTGAAGCTGAAGAAGGCATAAAAGAAGTGAATGCCCTTCGACTTCGCGAAGAGGCCATCAAAGACTATGTGGCCTTTTATTCGCAAACAGGAAAGTATCAAGAAGCTCAAAGCGACTTTTTCAAGGCCACGGACAGCGAGAAAAAAACTCTCGAGTTGCTAGATGCACTCGCCTACAGATACAGCTACTCAGGGAACGTTACGGCATCGGCTTATTTGTTTAAAAAACTTATTGCTACCAATCCTGACGCCGAAAAAGCCTCGAAGTATCAGTATCAAATCGTGCAGGATTATCTCAACGTGAACAACTTGAAGCTTTTCAAGGGTGAGCTTAGCGTTTGGGTTGAACGTTATGGCAAAGAAAGCGATTGGGCTAAAGCCAATGCAGCAAAGCCTGAAGTCATAAAAGAAACTTACAATCTGCAAGAGACCACTCTTCGGAATCATACCTTACGCCTTCACCAAACAGCTGTTAACGTAAAAACGGAGTACACACGCCAAACAGCTGCTGAGTCGTACAAAATGTACCTTTATTACTTTAAAGATTCTGCGAAACATTCTGAGATGCGTTTCTTTTTAGCCGAGCTCTACTTCGACATGCGTGACTATGACAAGGCAGCTCAACAGTATCTTTATATTGCAGAAAATGACAAAAAAAGCCCGTATTTCGAAAAAGCGGTCATCAACAACGTTTTGTCCATGGAAAAGCTGCTTCCAACAGATGCTAAAATGGAGCAACAAAGAGCTGCTTCAAAAGAAAAAACAACAAAGATTGCTTACGATCCAGCAGTCAAGAAATTCGAAAAAGCGTCGATCTTGTACCTACAGAATTTTCCAAAGGGTGATAAAGCAGCAGAGATCAGAAAACGCCTCGGATCAATTTACTACGCACACAATGATTACGAGCCGGCCCTCGGAATTTTCCGTGGCATCATTAAAGACAGTCCAAATTCGAAAGATGCGCCACTCGCAGCTGAGTACATTTTAGATATTCATAACAACCGAAAAGATATCGAAGCGTATCAAAAAGAAGCCACCGAGCTTCTTAAGAACCCTACGATCGCAAAATCTGCCACGGGTAAAGAAATCAAGGACAACTTAAACAAAGTGAGCTTCCTCCGCGCAGACGGGTTGTCAAAAGCTGGAAAGCACGCCGAAGCTGCGAAAGCCTTCGAAGAGTTTTCAGTGGATCACGCAAGTTCGGCGCAGGCTTTTTCGGCTGTATTTAATGCTGGTGTGAATTACGAGAAATCCAATAACACCAACGAAGCGATGAGAATGTATGAGCGCGTTCTTGCAAATCCAACGAAGAACAAGGAATCAGATAACCTTAAACAGGAAGTCCGTATCAGCTTAGCTGAAGTTGCGAAAAAGATGGGGCAGCTTGAAAAGGCAGCTACGTATTATGATCAGTTTGCCAAAGGTGCAACCGGCGTTAAAGCAAAAAATGCCACGATCAATGCGGCTATTCTATGGGCAGCACTGGGTCGAACCAGCCAGGCGATGACCAATTACAATACTTTAGACAAGTCGGCCACCGAAAAAGAAAAGATTGAACGCTTTTACGACAAAGCGACCCTCTACGCTTTACAAAAAGATACTGGAAAAGCCATTTACAATTACGATCAGTTTTTGAAAGGTGGATGGAGAGAGCCGCTCAAAAGCTTAAAAGCGATGTACTATATCGGAGATACGTACGCGAAAAAAGGGCAGAACACGCAAGCCAAGTTATGGTTTGAGCGCGTTATCGCCTTCAACAAAGAGCGTGGCGGAAAAGTCGGTGCGAAACAAGCCTCGTTAGCAAAACTATGGTTGTCGCGTAAATACATTCAAGAAATGCGCGACGTGCGGCTTGGGTCATCCGAAAAGACCATCGTTGATGGCCTGCAGCGCTTAAAGAATTTGCAAAAGACGCTTCAAACAAATTTAGCGGAGGTCATCAAGTATGATTATGGTTCCGGGATTGTTGGCGCTCTGGCTGCAGAGGCAGAGTCCCACGAAATCATCAGTCGCTCGTTTGCAACGAGCCCAGTGCCCCGCGAGTACGCCAAAGGTGACCAAGCAAAACAGTTTAAAGATTTAGCTACTCAACAGGCAGCGGAATTTTTACAAAAAGCAAAGGCGGCCTATAAAACGGCGTTTGAAAAAGGACTCAGTCTGGAAGCGTATGGAGAACCATTATTGCAATCGGCAAGATCCTACCATCGATTGGCTCCCGAAGAGTCGAAGAACGCTGGGGAAATTACCAACGTTGGAAACCTTTTGGATAAGGTGAACTTATGATTAAAAAAATTCTGTTCTTCACCATGTTGATCTTTATAGGGAGCTGTTCTTCTACACCGGACGATTCCGAATCAGACTCGGGGACAGTGGAGTTGAACGAATCTGGCAAAAAGAGCGCAACAAAGACGGGCGCTGCTGACTCCGCTGTTCAAATCAAAGCGTCGCCAAAAGCACTTTCGGAACTTTCTAAGGCTCTTCAGTCGAAAAATCAAAAAGAATTGTTCGCAGTTGCTGGGCAAATCCTGTCGCAAAACCCTAACGATGCACAAGCCCTAAACGCCCTGGCACTTCATCATATCCAAAAAGGTGAGTGGGGCGCTGCACGCCTACTTTTGGAGCGCGCGATAGAAAAAAATAAAAACATTGCTGGACTCTATAATAATTTAGGTGTGATCGATTTACGTGAGGACGGATTAGAATCAGCCTATCTAAATTTTAAAACCGCTTATAACTTAGACGCCAAAAATTCTAATGTTCTTAATAATCTAGGAAGCATATACATTAAATACCTAGACTATAGTAAGGCAGGACGATTG
Organism: Bdellovibrionales bacterium; assembly: GCA_043757265.1. Lineage (GTDB taxonomy): Bacteria > Bdellovibrionota > Bdellovibrionia > Bdellovibrionales > JAGQZY01 > JANPLN01. Next base: position 70,874 of record JAYUQP010000061.1, read on the forward strand.
GTTGAAGACGCCTACAGTTTTATGCCCGACAGTTTGAGTGTAACAAATAATTTGGCAATTCTGAAGCGATCTCAAGGACAGTTCGACGAATCCGCAAAATTGTACAAGAAGGTTCTCGATAAGGACCCTAGGAATGTTCCAACCGTATTAAATTATGCTATTCTCCTTATCGAATATATGAAAAAATATGAAGAAGGTGAAAGATTACTGAATAAATTGGAGTTTTTGGAGAGTAACGAACCTTATGTGCGTGCAAAAATCGCTGAGTTAAACACTAAATTACAGGCAACAAGAAAATGATGAGCAGCAAGTATCTCCAAATTTTAAGTCTTGTATTCATGCTGGCAGTACCAAGTGTTTCTTGGTCTCAGGCAAATGCGCCAAAATCCAAAAAAACTACCGTTAACTTTGAAGATCAGTTGATCGAAGGACAGGCGCAAAAACCTGATCTTCTATATCTTTTGCAAAAAAAGAAATTTAATTACAAAAAATTGATTCGTCTTCGCGAAAACTTTTTGCCAGAACTCAGACAATCAGCTGATGAGATGACGCCAGTGAGACGAATGAAGGAGAAAAAGCCGTGAGTAAGCCGATCGTACTGAAAGTATTTCGTAATGGTGGAGTTGTTGATGTAAAGCAATTTACATCTGAACAATCGATTGTGCTTGGTTCTTCCACAACAGATACACAAATTGTATTACAGGGAGCCGTTTCTCCATTTCATGCTTCCATCGAAAAGCGTGGCGATAAATATATCATTTCTGATCTAGGCTCTTCGCAGGGCACCTACTTAAAAGGCAGCAAAATTCTTGAATCTGGCTTGGACCATGGCGATAAGATTGCAATCGGTGAATACATCATCGAGTTTTACATCGGAGCTCCGTCATCGCAGCCGATCACCACTCAGGCAGTGCCCGCTGCAGCTAAGCCAGCAGCGACACCAATTCAGCCTATAGCAGCTGTGGCTGCAAAGCCAATCATAACAACAGCACCGATAGCAAAACCTGCGGTGACCGCGGCTCAGCCAGTGAGTTCGGCTTCAGTCAACCCGCAAGTTACGGCTGCTGCGACTTCCGTTATGGCGATGCCAGCAGTGGGTGGAAGCTTTACGGCCAATGTTGCAGGAACTGGTGCGCCATTACGCAAGAAAGTGAGAGGACAAAAAACTTTCTCGCCAGAAAGCGCCTACAAAAACCTCTCTGAATTTGTTCGCCCCACCAAAGGAAGCACGGTTGAAGTTCTAGTCGCTTGGAAAGAAAGAGTTATCAACTCGTACCACTTCCATAACAAGGGCACTATAAACTATGGGACTCATCCGAGTTGCGAAGTTGTGGTTCCGTCCCTGACTTCGAAAGTCAGCAAGGCGCCGCTTTTACAAATTGATAGCCAAGTAAATGTTTTTATCCCTGCAGGCATGGCTGGAACGTTTGTTGTAGAAAATAACTCAGTTCCTTTAAGTCAGCTATATAATCAAGGACGCCTGCAAGCTGCCGGCGGCGGTTCGCGTTTGACTCTGGCTCAGGGCGAATTGGTTCGCATTAGTTTGGGCGGCGAATTAGAGCTCGTTGTTCGCTATTGCTCTGAGACTCCAAAGCCATTGTTTATTCCAATGATCGATTTCGCGAGCAATGGATTTTTAGCCACGCTTTTAGCAATTATCTTATCAGTTGTCGTTTCGTTATATGTGGCTCTCAACAAAGCTGAAACGAAGCTTGATGAAGAAGATGAGTACAGAACAGCATTGATTATCGAAAATCCACCGCCACCACCGCCAGCTACGCCGCAAACGAAAATGGAAGAGCTGAAGTTGGAAGAAAAGAAAGTGGAAGAACCGCCGAAAAAAGTTCAGCAGAAAGACAAGCCTGCAGAAAAGGTGAAGGATGCTCCTAAAGTTGCAGAAAAGCGCGAGCCTGTAAAACAGCAGTCGTCAAAAGCGGGTGGCGGAAACGGAAGCCCGGCCCAGTCGATGAAACCGAACCCTAACAAGCCTAAAAGCAATCAAGTGGGATCGGTTCAACAGGGCGGCAGTGTAAAAACTGCTCCTAAAGACGGAGCGCAGGCTGAAAGCGTGACGAAAGATCCAAGTAAGTCGGGCATATTTAGCGTGTTTGGTGGCGGCGGAAAGCAAAATAAAATATCAAACACGTACTCAGGCAAAGGAGAACTTGCCGGTCTTGCGGATAACTCCACAGGACAAAGTGGTTTTGGTGAAGATCGTGCGGGCGAAGGTCTTGGAAGCAAGTTTAAAGAAACTGGCGGCGGTAACGGCAAATCGAATATTGGTGTGCAAGGAGTTTCAAGCGGTAAGGGTCTTGGCATGGGATCTGGTGGCTTTGGTGGCGTCGGCTTGGGTGGAAAAGGTTCAGTCACGATCCTACCTGGCGGCGACGGCGAATCCTACGGTGGAAATATTGATCGCAATGGAATTCGACAAGTGTTTTTGAACAATCAGAGAACATTGCAGTCATGTTACGAGTCCGCTCTCAGCACAGATCGTGGGTTGAGCGGTAAAGTGGTTTTAGATTTTGATATCGGTGAGCAAGGACGGGTTTTGCGAGCAAGTGTGAGCGGTGATAAGTCGACGCTCAACAACGATCGCCTTTCAAACTGTATTGTAAACCGTATGAAAACATGGAGGTTCCCAGAGCCTCCACAAAACCAAACGGTCCAGGTGTTTTATCCCTTGGCGTTTTCTGGAAAGTAATTGGATTTAGAAATTTAAACGTTATTTGGAGGAGGAAAAGTGGAAGAAAATGTAATGCAAGCGGCGGCGCAAGAAGAGACTCAAAATTTTATTTTGCACGCGTTCGAAGTAGGTGGCCCGGTCATGTTTGTGATTTTGGGACTTTTAATTCTCACAACAATTGTGATCGTCAAGCAATTGATGATTCTCAAAGAGGCTGGAGTGGATAAGTCTGATTTTAATGAACATATCTTCGGGATGATTTTAAGAGGCGACGTTCAGCAAGCAATTTCGTATTGCGACAGCCGACCATCACCCCTTACAAACACTTTGAAAGCAGGTTTGGTTCAGGTTTTGAACAAGCGCCCTGACGAAGAAGTGCAAGTAGCAATGGATGCGTCTGTGTTACGTGAAACACCAAAAATTGAAGGCTGGGTTAGCTTTCTTGCAGTGTTCGGAAACCTTGCAACTCTGTTAGGTCTTACAGGAACTATTGCAGGGATGATCGCATCGTTTTCAGCAGTCACAAAAGCCGATGATGCTAAAAAAGCAGAATTGCTTTCAAGAGGTATTGCCGAAGCTCTAAACTGTACAGCTTTTGGACTTGTGGTTGCGATCATTGCGATTCTTACTTATGGATATTTTCAATTCAAAGTGGGTCATTTGATCAACGATATGGTTGAAAGCAGCATGAGTCTTTTGAATCTCGTGGCTTCAAATCGCGATAAAATTAAATAATTTTTTTGAGGTAGTCCTATGGCACAAATTGAACAGGGTGGCAGCGGTAAAAGAAATTCTAACTTTGAAGTGAACCTCGTTCCCTTCATCGATTTGATGAGCGTGTTGATCACATTTCTTTTGATCACTGCCGTTTGGACACAGGTTTCCATGATTAAACTTGGAAGCTCCCTGTATGCCAAACAAAATACGGACGAAGTGGACAAACCGCCTCCAAAGTCTGAGGTTCCCCTCCGTGTAGATGTGAAAGATGCTGGGCATATTATTGTTATTGGGACTAAAAGAATTGATGTACCAAAAAAGGGTGCCGATTATGATATCGAGACCCTCGTTATGCAGTTGATGCAGATCAAACAAGTGTATCCTGAAAAAGTGGATGCTGTTGTTACGGTGGACGAGCACTTGAAATATGACTTTTTGATTCAAGGAATGGATGCTCTGCTGCAGGCAGGTTTTCCCGCTATCTCCGTGGCCACAGGAGGAGCGAAGTAATGGCTATTTATACTCCAGGCAGAAGAAATCGTCGTAATCAAATATCCGGTGGCAAACGAAACACCGTCGCGATGTTATCGTTAACGGCGATGGTGGACATGTTTACGGTGCTAACGATTTTTCTTTTACAGAATTTCAAAGTTGATGCCATTAAGCTTAAGCAAAACGTACCGCTTCCAGAGGCGTTGGCGATTAAGAAATTGAAACCGTCGCACGTTGTGGTGGTTACTCAGGATAAAATTTACGTCGACGAAGTGGCTGTTGCAGATTTTAGAACAGTCAAAGAGCAGCAGGATTGGATGATTCCTGCCCTTAAAGAAGGCTTAGCCTTAAAAATAAAAGAGTCCAAAGAGAAAGCGATGTCTTCGTTGAAGGAACAGCTAAAGGGCACGCTCACTCAAAATAAAAAGCAGACTCCTGAAGAGATCGCTGAAGAAGAGAGTGAAAAGAAAAAGGATTGGGGTCGAGTTACGGTTCAAGCTGATAAAGAGATCGATTTTTTAACAGTTAAAAAAGTTCTTTATACAGCGACTGAGGCGGGCGCAACGATCATCAATTTCGCAGTTTCCCAAAAAGAGAAGCCACAGAAAATAGAATAAAGTACGGACACACTTCGTGGGACTTAATGCGTAAAGGCATCATTGAATAGGAATTTATCTATTCAAAAAATCCGGTGCCAGGTCCTGTTTAATCCGGCTGTAATTCGGCATCGACTAACAGCCGGATTAAACAGGACCTGGCACCGG
>JAYUQP010000062.1:0-10623 GCA_043757265.1 Bdellovibrionales bacterium
CTGAAGATCCTGCAAAGATGTGGCTATTTGAACTCCAAATACGCTCTCAAGTGGATCTATAACCAACCTGATTGACCCACAAAAAGAAGAAAGAGGGTCGCGACTGAATAGAATTTTTACAGTTCTGTAAGGCATTCCTGGTTTTGTTTGTGGGCGCCCTCTAAGTGTAGATATTCCATAGCTCCGTTTAGGCACAGTCATTGCTATATGCACACAGTGTACAAACATCTGAAATGTCTGAGTCAGGTAAAGTTTTTACTTATACTTTTGCTCGGCTTTACTTTTTTTAATGTAAAATCAGCCTCTGGGCAGGCGTTCTCCTGTTCGGATATTTTCATAAATCAAAGTTTTACCCGTTACGACTTTAATAAACCACCACACGAAAAATCTCCGATTTTTTCGAATCCACCAAACCTAGCTCTCACAAATTACAGTCTCGTAGATGGAACGTTTAACTCCGCAACTGTAAGCCTTCGGACATTCAATGGATTGAGTTTTGAAATTGTGCAAAATTATATGAACGCCTACAAAAACGTTTTTCGCGATCACACGATGTTGGGCGATCAGCAAGATTTTTCTTTGAAAAAAATGGTTGAAACAGGCTACATCACCTCGCAGGAGGCAGAATACTTTCGTCGATTGGGCGGCAACCTCGATCCTAATCAAGTCTTTTTTTGGGAAGTGTATCATCAAGCCACTCGCCAGGAGATCGAACAATTTTACCCAGATTTAAGATTTCGTTCGGTGCAAACAAATTTCAGCTTCGAACTCGATACTGGGCTGACTCCAGTAAAATCTGCCGCCATGTGGAATGTGGCAGGTCAGGTTTGGGACTTAAAAAATAAACACCGCCCTATCCAGTTGCCGTGGGAGCACGAGGAGGCTCGACGAGATTACGCGCTTAATAGATCTAGATACAAATATGTTTTCGAATGGGGACGTGCGGCCCAAGATGTATCCGGCGATATTGCACACATCTATGCTGCAAATACCCTCTTGTCCCTTCTGCAGGTTATCGCCATGGGTGGCAGAGCTGAAGATGCCTACGTTATGGTTCACTCCTTTGACAAGGTGAACACGCGGCTTTATTCGCGCATGCACCCGAATACGCTTTACCCTGCCGGCTGGAAAAATCTTGAAGACGCACTTTTTTTAGTGCCCTTAACAGACGCGCTAAAAAAATATGATATTGCCAAAGCCTCCGAGCAGATTCGAAGAGTCGTTGAGATTTCACAGGGACAACTCTCGCCGGTCCAGGCAGTTGAATCCGTCCTGCGAAATATGCTCGCGAAACGTAATGAGTTTCATTACCGAGACAGTATAGGCGAACAAGCATCTCCGATCGTCGTTATCGATAATTCGTCGTATGTTAGCTACACAACATACAATGCCTTCCGCGCTCTGGGTCTTCGCCCGAACATAGCAAATAATCTGAATATGTATTTAACCCCTCGCCCGCCGCAGTTTGCCTTTAATTACTTGGGCAAATACGACAATGCCGCTGATTCGAAGCTCAGCCATTTCACGTATCGTGAAAAAAATGGAATTGAGATTTCAAATTTAGATCCTGCCATAGCGGCTCGAAATCCTGATTATGTCATCGGTTTATTATTTTCAGTTCTGCACCAAAAAATATTAGAGCTAGCTACTTTACTCAACGTCTTAGAAAGTATGACCCCGCAAGAAGCTTATATGGAAGCGGCAAATATCCTTAATAAAGAAGACGTGCACCTTGGCATCACTTCCCACTCACCCATTGTTCTCCAGCAAGTCATCGCACTACAACCCGCAGAGACTTATTTGCTTCCAGCCACCGATACGAGCCGTGTGCTCGATACTGAGTCGTACCGAGTGATGAAGCCCTACTTTTTTAGAGACGCGCAGATGAGCTTTTTTTCGGTTGATCAAATTGCCAATTGGGCTTTAGCCAATCCAGCCAAGTTTTCTCAACTTCGCGTGCAGTTGTCGACTGGTGCATGGACTTCACAGTATATGATGTCATTTCCCGACGTCTTTTGATTTGTGAAGATCCGTCATTACTACATCAATCGCCCGAGCGAATTTTTCACGCATTTGCTGGTTAAATTCCGATGGAAATTCTATTTTCACCCCGTCGAGCGAAACCGAATTATCAAACGTGGTTTTTTCTGAGTTCCAATAACATTTAAGTTTTTTTTCAACATCATCGGCGGGGATCTTCTTTAAATCGTTTCTGGACTTTTCTGCGAGTAAAAATAAAAAATCTCGTTCAGCTGGTGAGGCATTCAAAAAATCACAAATTCTTTTCACCAAGGCAAAACTTGGTGGGCGCTGTTTTTTTGCGACCATGGCCACTGTTCGGGGTGATCGTAAAGCCAACCGCCTTGCGAGCCCCGCATACGAACGGCACACTTTATTTGCAGTACTTCTACGCAATAGCAAAATGAGCTCCGAAAAATTTTGACTGGCAAAAATATTCATCGCCACAATCTATACCCGAAAAATCGGCTAAATGCATAAAAAGTAACCAATTACTCACTTTTTTTTAACAGAGTAATAATTTTATGATCAATTACAATAGTTTATCAAAATTGAAATAAGTATAAATTGAGTGTATACTTATATTTTAACCATTGTGATTGAGGTTCTGTGGCAATAGGTAAAAAGGGCGAAGCCAAACGTCTTAAAGTCATTTTGAGTGCGAGCTATTGCCTCTGTCACTACGGCGAGAAAGGAACAACATTTCAAGCCATTGCCGAGCACTGCCAGGTAAGCCAAGCCTCCGTGGTTAGGTACCTCACTAGCATCGAAAATATTTTCCCTACTGTTCTGAATTACTGGCTTGAATACGCCCGAAAGAAAACTGAAGCTGAACTTGAAAAGTCTGCCACCCCTGAACAAAAACTGCGTCGCTATTTGAATATCTCCACCGCTGTTTTTTTTGGGCATCCGGATATTTGTAAAATCTATTTGATGCTGCACTATTTCGCTGCAGTGAACGAAAGATACAAAGTTATAAACTCTGATATAAAATACATCGCCCAGGAAAGGATCGCGCAGATTATACAAGATGGCATCGATGACTCCTCTTTTAAACACGTTGACGTACGGGCCACAGCTAAAACAATTCATAATAGCCTCGTGGGTCTACTTATCTCGTCAGTCACCGAAATCAAAAAACCCATTGATCTGCATCTACCTTCTTTTTTTGAAGAATATAGCTTATCGCTTGTGTTAAAAAAATTAAAAGCGCACAAAGTGTGACTTTATAGTTTTTGAAAACATTTAATTTTGTAGATTATTTTTGTCTGCAAGGTGTATTTCCTTTTTAACTTTAAAAAGGAGTGCAAATGAAAATATTAAAATGTTCAATGATAAGTCTGTTTTGTGTCTTTAATCTCGCCGCCTGTGGTGACGATGCCGAAGATGCTATTGCCGCCGCCTTTGATGGGAATGTAAAGCCACAAACGGCTCTTAACGTTGATGGAGACTGGACAAGTGGATGCATCAACGGCGCTTTCGGCGAGCAATACGGAAGACGAATTATAAATCTCAACTTTTTAGGTAACACATTTCTAATGCAGGTTGAAGATTACCAAGGCACAGATTGTGTAAAACTCATCGAGTCTTCAACCAAAAAGGGAACTTTTAGCCAGGTTAAATCTTATAACGATAACACCTATCTCGTAGAGTATCGAATTCCCATCAACGAACAAGTTTCACAACTTTTAAGTCAAAAAATTCAGATAAACAATGATTCGCTGCTAACGTCGGAAATTTCTGGAGCTCAGGACTCTGCTGATAGTGCAACCGTTTCCATCTTGATGGTCCCACAATAGCTGGAGACTCGATAGCAAAAAGCCAACAGTGCGACTTCGTATTGTTGGCTTGATGATTATCGACGTGAATCTCTTTTTCACAGATGGATTTGTCATTTCGCTTCAGATCGAGTTTGATTTTTGAAGCACCTACGCTTTTAATAGGCGCTCCTTCACCCTCTGTGTTGAACACGGCTTGATTGAGTTTTTCACCCTCATAATCTGCAAAAGGGAAATAATCTCCGTTTTCAACTTAAAGTTCTACTCTGATCAGTTTCGCAAATGACTGTTTTTGTTTTCCTTTGAGAAGAGAAATCTCCACCAACAATTTAACGGCGTTCACAGCAACCTATTTGGAGTCACTTTTTAAAGACTTTTGGTACGGGGTTAAATTGCTGTACGAAGTGAGCTCAGTGAGCTCTTCCGACCATAAAGCATATATCGTTTTAAGCTCACTTGCGGCGGTTTGGTATTTTACGTAGAGTATCTGGTCCTCTGCAGGCGTTTTAACTTCGGGAATGGATCTGAGACGATGCAGTTCTGAGTCCAAAGCTTGAAATCAAAGGGCGATGGTATCTACACCTGGTGTTTTGGAAGAATTTCCCATATTTTTTGTTTTTACTTCCTAGTGACCAGAATCTCCGGAGCACGCCCACAAAGACTGAGGATCTGTGCGGCGGCCGTTTATTATAGTTTCGGTGTGTATATGACAGGCTTGGCTGCGCGCATTTCCCGTATTGCCTACACCACCGATTGTCGAACCCCTGGTGACCGTCGCGCCCATTCGGGCTTTCGGCGGGCGTGCATGCATATGCATAAATTTAAATGTATCTCCATTATTGCAAGTAAGGACGACGGTGTTCCCTGCAACGTTTCCGTAATTGGAGCCGGTCACCCTTCCATCGCACGGCGATCGAGTTGGTGTTCCACAGGGTGCATAGTAGTCAGTCCCCGTGTGTGCGTATCGGCGACCATTGCGGCGACGTGGAGCCCCGTAGTGCCCCAGGCCACCATCGTTTTTAATTCCATGACAGGTATCCAAGGGAAATGCGTGCCCACGGTTATTAGTGGCATTTACAGAAGAGGCGGCTGGCGCCGGCTGAACTGGAGTGCGACCGCCGTCGAGAGCTGACCTACCACATTCGCCATTTTGATAACGTTGGAAATCTTCGGAGTTAAACGCCCGAAAGAAGGTGTATCCCACTCCCCCAGGACAGCTTCGTGTTTCCTCCGAAGTAAATTTAATCCAGTTGCCTTCTTGGCCCACCACTGTCGCTACACTTCCCGAATTAATCTGAAATTCACTACATTTATTGTAGTTGGTTGAAGCTCCCTGACGAATCAGGAATCCTCTTTGTGCGCGAAGCGTGCATGTCATTGGTGCGCTACCGGCATAGAAGGTTTCACCTTCTTCAGGACCAACCACCATTACCTCGGGCTCGGTTGTTTCAGCGAATGAGTTTTGCAATAAAAAAAATGTCAGTAGAAATTTCAGCACAGATTTTTTCGAGGTCATTTTGCAACCTCAACAAGCTTTCCTGTGGCATCTTTCACGTGGACTGTTGGAGAAAAGATTATCAGATCGTTTTTTCGCGAGATCGCTTCTCCGCCATTGAAGCTGTAGTTTTTATCCTCAAAAAGGCCCTCGTGTCGCCACACCACCTTACCCGTTCTTGCGTCGAGCTTATAGGCTCTACCTATTCCTGAAAGGTAGACGTACTTTTTTTCGATGAGCGGAGGAGAGCTGTTAAAAGCCTCGGTATCAAACGCCCAAAGTTGTTTGCCATTTGAATCAAGCGCCACAACTAAAGTGGTCGCCACTTCATGGTCTTCCATGTTGCTAAAAATTAAATGGATTCCTTCGCCCGAATATACCTTGGGGTCACCGTCTAAGCTCATTCCCTGTGGAGCCCTGATAGGAAACTGATGAGATTTTCCATTCAGCACCACACTCATTTTTTTAAGACCCTGATCCACGGTGACAGTTGGCGAATCAGAAGCTACCGACAAAAAACACAGAATTAATAAGTTTAGAATTACCATATCAATAGCTTAAAGCGTTTCGTGAAGAAAAACAGACTAGATCGAACGGCCCTCGACCTTCATATAGCCTCCGTCAACTCCAGCAGGAGCCATCTTAATTGTGTCCATTGCGGCCACTGCATTAAGGGCCAGTAGGCTTTCGCTGAATTGCATCGAGGTATATCCTGAAACTATGAAACAACTAGTTTTACCTATTTGCTTTTTGGTGCTCGGTTGCACAACTGTTTCTCAGGAAAGTAGCAGACGTCAACCTAGCGAAGTAACCCAAAACGAGCAACGTGATAGCGTGCCTTCGGTTGACGGGCCCGCAGTGCTTACTTTTTCGTCGCGATATGAATTACCACGGGGAAGTCAGATGCGGTCGGCTGACGTGAAACGTGTGGGTAATATTTGCGAAGTCAATTTCGTCCGCTACACAGAAGCAGCTGCTGTTGGTATTAATTTAAACGCAGAAATTTTCTTCCGCGGAAATCGTTTAGCAGGCACAAGAAATTTTGAAATTTTAACGACCCAGATTCCGCTTGCTCCACCAGATTACTTGAATGGCAAATATACGTCGATGATGAATGATCCAAACGGTGTTGAACAACGCTATATAGTTACAACGGATCCAACGTTTGACGCTGTTACAAAAATAGTTTACGAAGTCTACTTCCAGGGAAAACTACAATTAAGTTACTTTTGCGAGCCCGAATTTATAGGCACGTGAATGCTTCTTACCCAGCAACCAGTTCGTACCGAAGGCTGATTAAACTTGGTATCCCGTCCAAGCCCGCTATCAATTGCTCGGATCGCCTAATCATCACAAAGAATTCCAGATCCTTCGCTTTGCTCAGGATGACGAAGTTGTAGAATCGACAAAGCTGCGGATTTTTTCTTCTGCAACTTCAGTCATGCCTTTTTGGACGTAGAGTTCGAAAGTGCCTTGTCTTTGCGTGTAACTCATCATTCCTGCAGGTCCCGATTCCACAAACAGAAAATCTGCAGTGATGTTATTTTTTTCTAACATTTGCACGATCTGAATCATGTAGTCCTCTGAATAAGCTTGCAAGGTTGAGTAGCTACCCAACAAATCATACATCTCTGCAAACTCTTCTTGAAGATTCACGTCCTTTACAGCGAGCTCAGCCGCGCTAAGAATTTCTTGATCGTAGACACCGTGATTTTGCTCAGTCGGGCCAGCATGACTTCGCCGCTTGCGAGCAACCCAATAAAGAACAGTAAAAAAAGCTAAAACATATACAACGTTAGTAATAACCATCATGTTTTTATGTTAGCAGCATTGGAGTAAATTAGGAAACCAAGGAAAAATCCGGTGCCAGGTCCTGTTTAATCCGGTACCGACTCCATCGGAGTAGGAGTTGTTACCGGATTAAACAGGACCTGGCACCGGATTTTCCGGGTGCACGAAGCCATTGGCAACTGGTGGCGCTTTATCAGAAGCATGGACGTAATCACTTGCGACGGCGACTAGCTGCCTGAGTCCATCACTTCCAGTTGCATGAGCTGCAGGCGTCGGATTTCGTCGCGGTAGCGAGCGGCTTCTTCGAATTCCAAATCTAAAGAGGCTTTCTTCATCTTCTGTTTAAGCTTTTCGATCTCGCCTAAAATCTTTTCGGGATATTTGATAAACTTATCAAGAGCCACAGCGGGAGCTCCACCTGCTACCTTGCCGTAAACTTCCATAAGTCCTTTGGGAATCGACTTCTTGATAGTTTGCGGAGTGATGCCGTGTTTTTCGTTGTGTGCGGTTTGGATTGCGCGACGACGGTCGGTTTCGGCCATGGCTTTTTTGATACTGTCAGTGATGGTGTCGGCGTACAAAATAACTCGACCGTTTACGTTTCGCGCGGCTCGCCCGATGGTTTGGATGAGCGAACGTTCAGAACGCAAAAAGCCTTCCTTATCCGCATCGGTGATTCCGACCAAACTCACTTCGGGAATATCTAATCCTTCGCGAAGTAAATTAATTCCAATAAGCACATCAAATACACCTAAGCGCAAATCCCTAATGATCTCCATGCGCTCAACGGTTTTGATATCACTGTGCAAATATTTTACCTGGATGCCTTGTGTATCAAGGTAGCTTGTTAAATCCTCAGCACTTTTTTTGGTGAGCGTGGTGATAAGCACACGCTCTTTCTGGTCAACGCGATGTCTGATTTCTTCCATCAGATCTTGCACCTGATTTTTCACTGGGCGAACTTCGATGATAGGATCGACCAGCCCCGTCGGGCGAATGATCTGCTCCACAACGAGGCCACCCGACTTTTCAAATTCGTAAGTTCCCGGCGTGGCCGAAACATAAACAACTCGATCCACACACTTTTCAAATTCCTGAAAATTGAGAGGGCGATTGTCTAAGGCCGAAGGCAACCGAAAGCCATGTTCCACTAACGTCATCTTGCGCGAACGATCTCCCCGGTACATCCCGCCAATCTGTGGCACTGTTGCGTGGGACTCATCGATAAACGTGATAAAGTCATTTGGAAAATATTCAAGCAATGTTGGCGGTGCCTCACCCGGTGCTCGCCCTGTGAAGTGACGAGAATAATTTTCGACACCTTGGCAAAAGCCGATCTCTTCGATCATTTCGATATCGTAGTAAGTTCGCTGCTCGAGTCGCTTAGCCTCCATCAGCTTCATGTTATCAGACATGTTTTGAAGACGCTCGCGCAGCTCTTCTTGGATGGTTACAATGGCCGATTTTTTTCGCTCATCCGAATTGACGTAATGGCTTCCAGGATACACTGCAATTCGATCTAACTCCTGGAGAATTTCGCCCGTGAGCGGGTCCATCCACATAAGTTTATCGACGTAATCGCCAAAAAATTCGACGCGAATAATTTTATCTTCTTCGTACGGCGGGAATATATCGACCACATCTCCACGCACGCGGAAGGTGCCGCGATGGAAATCAATATCGTTCCGCGGATACTGAATTCGCACAAGTTCGCGAAGCAAATGATCGCGCTTCATTTCGGAATTCGCAATCAGGTGAATCATCATGCCTTCGTAAGCCTCAGGCGACCCCAAACCATAGATGCATGAAACGCTACTCACGATGATGACATCACGGCGATCAAAAAGAGAGCGCGTTGCTGAGTGGCGCATTCGATCGATCTGCTCGTTGATAGCAGAATCTTTCTCGATGAAGGTATCGGAAGCAGGAAGATAAGCCTCGGGCTGGTAGTAGTCGTAGTAACTTACAAAATACTCCACGGCATTGTCGGGAAATAATTCTTTAAACTCAACATAGAGCTGTGCTGCTAGAGTTTTATTATGCGCTAGAATCAATGCCGGCGAATTCATCTGCTCGATGACATGCGCCATGGTGAACGTTTTTCCGCTCCCGGTGACTCCTAAGAGAGTTTGATGGTTTTGCCCGCTTTTAAAATTTTCAACGAGCTGCTCAATGGCTCGCGGTTGATCACCCGAAGGTTTAAAAGGCGTTTCGAGACGAAAAAGTTTTTTGCCCTTAGCAGCCGCTTTTTTTGCGTCGTTTCTTTCAGATTCTATTTCTTTTGCTTCTTTTCCGGCGAGATCTAATCTTTTAATACTCTTTTTATTCAGTTCGATTATTTTGGCCATCTTTGCAAACACTCCTCAACACGTTTTAACAATGAGTTTTTGTGTAATAGCGGCACTAAAATTTTGAGTTCGGCTCCATGTGGTTGACCGATGACTGCAACACGAATGGGCATGAATAAATTTTTACCCTTCACACCGCACGAGTCTTTGATGCCATTTTGCAATTTTTCAAAGTCTTCGGTGGTCATGTAGTCTGGAGCGGCCTCTAAACCTTGCTTCCAGGCAGTGAGAACTTTTTGTGAACTCTCCCACGTGAACACTTCGGCCGCGTCGTCTTTAATACTAAAGAGTCGATCGTCGATAGGCTGATAGCGCGGGATGGCGTCTTCCAAAGTTTCCATGGAAGTTTTAAAAAGACTTAAGGCGCGGTCCACCCACTCAGGGTCTTGCGGGCATTCGATCCCCTGAGCTCGCAACCGAGGATTTATTAAGCTCCACAATGTTTGGTGATCCATGGCTCTTAGATGCATGGAATTCATCCACTTGAGTTTGGTCTCGTCGAACACTGCGCCGGCGGGATTGAGTCGGTCGAGGGCAAATGCATCGATCAGCTCTTGGCGCGAGTAGATTTCCTTGTCGTCAGTCGTACCCCAGCCTAAAAGCGCAATAAAATTTAAAAGTGCATCGGGCAAATACCCGCGCTCCATGTATTCGTGGCAGCTTGTAGCCCCATGACGCTTGCTAAGTTTTTGGCGATCTTCCCCGAGCACGAGCGAAAGATGCCCGAACTGAGGTGTGGGATACCCGAACGCTTCGTAAAGCATTTGCTGGCGGAGTGTATTGCTCAAATGCTCTTCGGCTCGGAGCACATGGGTGATCTTCATCAAAGCGTCATCTACTACGCAGCAAAAATTGTAAACCGGCATGCCGTTTGAGCGAAGAATGACAAAGTCTCCAACCATATCGGAGGGGAAGCTGACCTCGCCGCGCACAATATCGTGTAGTTTATAATCGCGGATGTCGTCGACTTTAAAACGGACGGCGGCTTTTTCACCGTTTGCGATTCTTATTTGAGCTTCTTCATTTGAAAATATTTTTTCGGGACGCGAGGTTCGGTGAAAACCACCCTCCGCTTCAGCCTTTTGCTTGAGAGCATCAAGCTCCTCGTCAGTACGAAAATCGTAGTAGGCTTTTCCCGATTTAAGGAGCTGCTGGGCGTGCTCTTGATAAATTGGTTTTCGTAAACTTTGAC
>JAYUQP010000063.1:0-3742 GCA_043757265.1 Bdellovibrionales bacterium
CAAAATGATTCACATAGAATGCGCAAAGAGAAATCTAATTACGATACTCGTCCTCGCAACACTGATTGATACTGTCGTTCTTCCAGGAAAATCCCACGAGGTCTGCTCAAAACTTCAAAGCGGTGAAGAGATTCATTGGAATTTTTCGTCCACCTCCCCTGTAGATTTTAATTTGCACCATCATTTGAACGAAAAAGTGATCATGCCGGTCGACAAGAAAAGTACGAAGAAAAACAAAGGTTCATTTATATTAGATGCGAGTAATGATTGGTGTCTGATGTGGACATTGCCAAAGACAGCTAAAAAAGCTGCAATGATTAAGGGCGATTGGACCTCGGGTCCGCCCGCCCAAAACTGATTTGAGAGACGCCTACTATCTCGGTGGCGTACTTGCGCTTATCATTGGAATTTCCCGCATCTACCTCGGAGTCCATTATCCCACAGATGTTCTGGCAGGGCTTAGCGGAGGAATAGCGTGGGGACTCTTTATGGCTTCCTTGTATGAGATCTTCATGCATCGCCGCCCAATCGCTATAGCGTTAAATATGATGACCGACGCCGAATAATTAATCGACCGTTACGGCGACCATTCCCAAATCGTAGTTTGCTCTTCGCTTTCTATCTGCGTTCCACAGCTGGGTTTTAATCTTCACACTGAACGGTGAAGTGTAGGTCACAAGTCCACTTCGACCGTATAATTTTATCGGAAGAAAAATCACATAGTCAGCGGCGCCAATTTTCAAATTTGAAATCAATTGGTCATTGAGAAGAGGCTCTTCCATCTCTGGATCTCTAAAAGGAGTGGTGGTTAGCGTGGCGCGATTGCCGTCCTGATCGACATACAGGCAATTCGAATTCTTATCGCCAACTAAATCGTATCGAGTTTCAATGTCAGTATTCGCTATCAAAGTTTTTTGCGCCTCAGTCCAGCCGGGAGTTTTGCTGTACAGAGATTTCTTAAAAACTCTTTCGACCTTTGCCGCAAAATTGATTTTCACCGGGCATCGAGAAACGTCAACGGCGAAGGCACTAAACGAAAAAAGCCCAAGGGTGAGATACGAAACTGCTTTCAAGACCATCGAAGTGCTCCTTTAATGAATATCCAGCAGCCGTAATACCATAGGCGGCCTGCATCATAGACGGCCTATTTCGATACTGAAAAAACTGCCTACCCTTCGCGTAGAGCCCGATCCTCGAAAGTTGCTAGGCACAGGATGGCAATACTTTCGGCTAAGACAATAAAGGAGCCCCAAAAATCTCATAAAACATATTTGCGAACACCCGAGCACGAACCGGGTTCAATCCTGAGAGTTGTACCAACCAAAAACAAGCAAGTAGCTCGCTAAAACCCAGTGAAAGACAACTGGTATGGAGAGTCCTTGGATCCAGTAACGCAGGATCATTCCAAGAAAATAAACCACTCCAAGAATCAATATAGCTTTGCCGAGATGCTTTTTGGGTTTGAACCAGTAGCCTCGCCCTCGAGTCAAATCCAAAGCGGCTTTCCCAAAAAGCAGGAGTATTGCGATCTGGCTTGGCAGTAAGTAATGGTAGGGCATTAGCCCAGAATACCAGGCTTCCATCGGAGGAAGCCACGTCGGCGCCCAGATTGCGACTACGATTTGCCCGAGCACACGTAGAAAAAATAAAAGGAGGAGGGCCCAGAGGATTATGCCCGCTTTCCTAGAGCACATTAATTTGCTTTACCGCTGTCGGCGAACATTTCGCGATAATGGCGGTACCAGTCGCTTTGAAAGCGCTCTTCAGGATCGTACTTTTTCTTCAGGCGCAAAAACTCAGGCATTTGTGGATATGCCTTAAGCACTTGATCTTGAGTAGCCCACCGATGGTAGGTTAAAAAATAACTTCCACCAAATTCAAGTGCACGATCGATGATCAATCGAAAATCATTTTTAGCTTTTTCGATTCCTTCCGGGGAGTGGTCCACGTGAAAGTTAAAAACCGTTGCTGCATAACTTTGCTTGGCCCATGCCAAAAAGCTTTCTGTGTCCTTTTCAATCAACCGAACAGTACCGTAAACGACATCCACGTTGTTTTTGCGAAAATCTTCACGCAGCCGCGCGAACAGTGCAGGAAGTTTTGCCCGCGGGACGTATATTTCACTTATCATCTCTGACGCTGGTACGTCCTTTGAGTAGTTTTGATGATAGTCGTCAATGTAAACCCCGGTTTGATGAGTGTCAGAGCGATAGAGCTGTCCATCGGAAGAAAGATAAAACTTTGAATAGACTTCGAAGGCTTTAGATTTGTCGGTGTGTGCAAGCCCCAGCAGGTGAGTCCAACTTTCGCCGCTAAGTTCATTCTGAGCGGCAGTGAGGCCCCCGACTGGAGCAGTAACGGGTTTGTAAAGAGAATAAATTCCACGCCGCATGAATCCGTCTGATTTGGGATCTATATCAAATTGGAAATCACCGTAAAGGTAGCCTTCCTGAATGCGGGCCGTAACCAAAGGAATGAAATCTTTTATTTCCATGAGGCGCACCACGCGTTTGAGAGTAGTAAGTGGCGCAAGTCGAACCTTAACAGTACCGATCACCCCAAATAATCCGTAACCGCCAATAACCAGCCCGAATAATTCCTTATTCTCAGCCCGGCTACAAATTTTGACATCACCATTCGCATCAATCAGGGTAAATGACTCTACATCATCGACCATTGGACGCATCTTAAGGCCACGCCCGTGTATGTTAGATGACAGCGCGCCGCCGATGCTCAGTCGGTCAGCACCCGTTTGCTTTTGTCGAATAGCCCATTTCTTTTGATTCTTAGTAAGCCACTTAATGAGTGCAGGCCACTGAATTCCCGATTGGACCTCCACCACACCAGCGCCTTCATCAAACCCAACGACCTGATTGAATGACGACATACTGAGATGGATAGTGCCAGCTCCGAACTGCTGACCACCCATTGAGTGGCGCCCGCCACTAATGCTAACCGACTGCCCATTTTTCTTGGCGTCACGTAGGGCCGCTTGAATCTCTTCCACCGATTTTGGACTTAGTATCTCCAAAACCGATGTCTTATTGAGCTTCGAGTGAATGTCGTTAAGTTCCACGGGAATTTTCCCGTGGTGTGCACAACCGAAAAGTACGATCAATAACAGCGGGTTTGCGGCCGACTGGAAAACCTTGAATTTTAACATGTTGATTTTTCCTGTTGGCAGTGACTTAGGCGTTGATTATGGTTTATTGTTCAGTCAATCAATAGAAGTGGCAAATGAAATACGAACTTTCGCTTAAGCCTTTCGAATTACAGTTCCTAAATGACTATTTTTCTACAATATCTCCAGAGCAACGTTCGCTCGATGTAAAAGTGTCGGCCTCCGTCGCGGGTGACGAACGCAATGCGGAGGAGCTACTTCAGCTTTACCTGGATGGAAAGAAGACGGCTGGCAGCAGCCTGGTTAAGGACTATCACTACTCAAATGAAGAGCTCCCTAAAGTTGGATCGCTTTGGATCATTCTGGATTCCTCCGGGGACCCTCGATGCATAGTAAAGACGATTAGGGTTGAGCATAATATCTTCGATTCAGTTCCAGAGGCAATCGCGATTGCTGAGGGGGAAGGGGATCTCTCGTTGGCGTATTGGCAAAAAGCTCATATTGAATTCTTTGAGCCTTATCTCGAAAAATTTGGGATAGTTAATTTAAGTCAGGAAGAAGTAGTTACAGAATTTTTTGAACTGGTTTATGAAAGCCAACCCAATTTATTTCTGGGCTAAG
>JAYUQP010000064.1:0-29304 GCA_043757265.1 Bdellovibrionales bacterium
TCCTCATGGATATCCCCCTTTTGTTTACAGTTTTACTGTATTGAGGTAACCAGCCCTCGTTGGCAAGAGGGGGCGTCCATTATTTCTGAGCAAAGCGAAGGATCTCGTTTCAATTGTTCAATGCGTAGATTCTTCGCTACGCTCAGAAAAACGGATCGAGCCACGTTATTACCGAAGGGTCCCCGCAAGGAAAGGTACTTTGTACTTTTTGGCTGTTCTGAAAAGGTACTCCGTATCTCTTAGGAGCGATTGCGGAGGGCGCGGACGCGGGCAAATGTTTCTACGTCTGATGTTGTGTTTAAAAGTGCTCGAAGGTTGGTGTCTGCCCAACGAAAGAAAGGGCTGTGGTCTTTTTGTTCTTTTAAACTGAACGGCACGGTTGGCGGGGATTGCTGAAAGTTTTTTAGGTATTCGTTCTGCGGTTCAAGAATTCGGCAAAAATCTAAATTGCTCTGGGTGTACTCGTGCGCGCAGTAAATCTGTGTAGTATCCGGTAGTAAACTCAGTCGTGAAAGTGTCTCAAGCATCATCTGTGGACTGCCTTCAAACAAACGGCCGCAACCAAAACGAAAAATCACGTCACCGCAAAACAAGCGCTCATTGCGAGCATCAAAATACGAAATGTGGCCCGTTGTATGTCCGGGTGTTGCAAAAACAGTTAGCGCATGCGGTCCATAATCAACCGTCATGCTATCGGTGACGAGTTTTGTGCCGCCTGCGATTCGGTAGGCATCTTGTGCACCAACAAACACATCGCACTGATAGAGGCCATACAGTTGTGAAATGGCGTTGATATGGTCTTCGTGGTGATGGGTTACAAAAATTGCGGAGAGATGCTTTTTTTGCGTATCGCAAAAATTTTTGATCAGCCAAAAATCTGTAGCATCGATCACGGCACAATGGTCGAGGTTAGTATCATCGAGCATGTAGATGTAATTGTCTTTGCGAGCTGGGATTTGGTGGACGTCCATAGTGTCCATTGCTAACATGAATCTATGGAAAAAGGGATCAACGAGTTGGAATCTCAACAAACGGCGACGGTTAAAACGGCTCGGGTCGTATTTTTTGGAATTTTAATCCAGGCGACGCTGTTTTCTTTTTGGGGACTTGAATTTTTTATCACCCAGCCGGGTTCACAGAGCGCACCCCTCACAATTTATGTGGTTTTTACTTTGATGGCGGTGATTAGCTTTGTTTATGGGATTCGGTTTTTTCAAAACTACATGAAAGCTCGTGGCACGAAGATGAGGACATTTGAGGCAAGAAAATTGCGCGAAACACTGCTTCTTGTTTATTCCATCCACCTTCTACTATTAGAATTTGTCGCAATTATTGGAATCATGATTGCGATTTTTACGCAAACCGCATGGTTGATTTATCCATTTTATTCTTTATTTTTAGTTGGCATGTGGCTGTCGTACCCGCAAAAACAATTGTTTCAACCCTATTTTGAAGATTCAATCATATGAGCCGTAAAGCACCTGTTGAATTTTTCGCAGTCATTACCGGCGGAGACTCGGTAGAGGCTTCCGTTATTTTCGATGGTGACACACTTTGCGATGTGAAATGGAAAATTGTCGGACGCCTGGCTCTTTACACCGAAGTGAATGAGTTGAAATCCAAAATGTTGGTGAGTAAAAAAAGCTTGCCGATCCCACAGGGAAAAACGCCAGAGCAACTGCTACTGCGTGAACTGATTTTAAAGATTCGCGGAGAGTGGGGAGACGCGCCGTCGGATCCTGAACTTTGCCACTGTCGAAAAATTTCGCAAGTTCACGTCGAGCGCGCCATCATTCTCGGGGCTCATACCATCGAAAAAGTGCGTGTGCGAAGTGCAGCCAACACCAGTTGCGGAACCTGCCTGCCCGAAGTTGAAGCCCTCTTTAAAAAATACGGAATCAGTTAGGTACCTAGCTATTAAATTTTGCAAAGTGCTCGACGATTTTTTTCTTCAGAACATCACCTGGCATTTTAATCGAAGCGCCAGCGGAAAATACGTGGCCACCGCCGCCTAAGGTTTCGGCAAGTGCATTGACATCAAAGTGACCTTTACTTCGCAAGCTGACTTTAAAGTGGCCGATTTCGTCTTCGCGAATAACGACTGCGATTTCTACCGATTCAATATTCATCATCATATCCACTAAATCACGACTGTCGTCGGCGCTTAACCCATACTGCGATAATTCCTGGCTGCTGATCTGTAAAAATACCAAGCGGTCCTTATAGAAAAATTCCATTTCAGAAAGCACTTTAGAAAGATATTTATATTTCTTCGCCGTAAAGTTTCCAAAAATATGTTTGTGAATAATGCTCGGTTCAGTCTCATAGCGCAAAAGCTCGGAGGCTATTTCGTGCGATCGATAAGAGTTGCGCACATAACGAAAAAGTTGAGTGTCAAAAGCGATGCTTGTGTAAAGAGCCCGCGCAATGTCTCGATTCATTGGCGAACCTAGCGCTTTGATAATGTCGTAGACCATCTCGCCCGTGCTAGCCGCTTTGGTATTAATGACCGATCCCGGTGTCGGCTCCGGGCCTGTTTTCAATACTGGATGGTGATCAACAAACAAAATCTTTTGGCATTTTTTTTCGATTTCCGCATACAGCGGCTCGAGCAACCGATAGTCGTTAGTATCAAAAACCAACGCGAGCGCAACGCCTTGGATGTCGTCATGATGGCTGTCATAATACTGGATATACGAGTCGGGTGTGAGGAATCGATACTTGTTTGGTGTGGCATCAACGTTGAGGACGCGCACGTCTTTTCCAAGGGCGCGCAAAGCGTGATACATGCCAAGCTGAGCTCCAAGGCCATCACCATCACATTGTCGATGGGTGGTGAGAAGAATTGTTTTAGCGGCTTGAATATCTTTAACTATTTGCTCGTACATAGATGTCATATTCCCTATTCATTAATGCGCATTCATAAGTTTCATTGCAAAAGTCGCTAATCCTAAAAACGAAAAGAAACCAAAAATATCTGTTATCACAGTGACAAGCACTCCACTTCCGATAGCGGGATCTCTCCCCATTTTTTTTAATAAAAAAGGCACACCAGCTCCTGCACTCGCGCCGACTACAGAGGTTGAGAGCATCGAAATAAACATGACTGCCCCGACCATGATGCTGCGTTCATCATTCCACATAAAAAGATAGAGGAAAAGTCCTGAAAAAAGTCCCATGATAGCGCCGATGATACTGCCTACAGTAAACTCTCGCCAAAAAGCTTTTGCGTAAGTGATAAACTGAAAATCGTTCGTGGCAATCCCGCGCGTAACAACTGTGAGGCACTGAATGGCCGTGTTGCCGCTTGTGCTTGCAACAATGTTTTTGGTCACAGCAAGGATAACGAGCTCTTGGAGAATATCTTCAAACTGTGCGACGACGAGACTGGCAACAGCCGACAAACCTAAGTTCAGCATCATCCATGGGACGCGGTTACGAACTTTTTGTAGTACGTTTGAATAAACGCGATCATCTTCTTGCAGACCTGCTCGCGCGTAAATTTTTGCCAGTGCCTGTTCCTGAATAAGATCCACAACATCATCAACGGTAACGATTCCCACCATCTCTTCTTTGTTGTTCACTACGGGAATCGCAATAAAGTCATAGTGACTAACCACCTGCGCTACCTGCTCGGAAGGTGTGTCGGTTTTCACCGTGACCACATCTTTTTTTGCGAGTTTCTCGATGGGAGTTGCGGGCGGCGCCGTAACCAAATTCCGCAAGGAAACCACACCCACAAGCTTGTGTTCCTCATTTGTGCAATAGATGTAGTAGAGAGATTCTTCCTGCGCCCGCTGACGAAGTAAATCCAGTCCCTCTTGCGCTGAGGTATGGCTTGGCACCGAAAAAAAGTGCGAGGTCATCATTCTACCGGCGGAGTCTTCCGGAAAGTTCAAAAACTGCAAAACTCGCTCTTTGAGTGCAAAAGGAAGTTCACTCAATAGTGCAGTCCGTTTATCCTCGTCTACGTGATTGAGAAGAAACGCGCTGTCGTGAATGGCTGAAGCCTGAATGACTTGCAAGAAAGTTGAATGATCGATACTTGTTAAAACGTCGCGCAGTTGATTTTCGGGGATCTGTGTAAGCACCGTGCCAATTTTTTTAATGCTTATTAAGTTTTCAACAAGGACTTTTCGCTCTGTTGTGTGCAGCTGTGTTAAAAGCGATGCTAGATCTACCGTTTCAATGCGTTTCAAGAGGGAACGAAGCGGCCTGTTTGGCCGCCCAGTAAGAAGTCTACGCAAGATGTTGGTCGAGGATGAGTTGAGCTTCATGAGGTCCTTCGTTGGCGCTCTACGTCTTTATGTCAATTCGGCAGAATTTCAAACAACTTAAAGCATTTTATCGCGCCGAATTGACTTTCTCGAAGGTTCCTAGGTATAAACGCGTTTTTGTTTGATTTTGATGTACCGGACGCCGACGTGAGTCGAGCCGTTTTTATGGAGGCTGAATGAATGACGTAATATTACCCCTCACAGTTCGTGGAAAAAAACTTCTAGAGGAGGAACTGCGACGTTTGATTCATGAGGAGCGCCCCTCTGTCATTCGAGCAATCGAAGAGGCACGCGCCCACGGAGATATTAGCGAGAATGCGGAATACGATTCTGCAAAAGAACGCCAAGCCATGGTCGAAGGACGCATTCAGGATGTGCAAACTAAATTAGCAGGTGCCGAAATTGTCGACCCTGCAAAGATTGTAAGTGATAAGATCGTTTTCGGTGCAACGGTCACGATCGTAGATCAGGACGGTGACGAAAAAGTGACTTACCAAATTGTCGGACTCGATGAAGCCGACGTAAAAAATGGACTGATTTCTGTACTTTCTCCGTTAGCACGAGCCTTGATTGGCAAGAAAAAAGGCGACGAAGTTCATGTGAAGAGTCCGAAAGGTGACAAAGAGTACGAAGTTGTCAATTTCACTTTTAAGTAATCAAATCTGTATATGAATAACACCATTGAGCCCGCAAAATCTTTCAAGAAGTTTTTCATGCTTGTTGTCCTATGTATCGTCTTGGGAAATTTTCTGGGCCACCGGGCGCAAAATCTATTGGACGAAAAATGGGCTATCTTTTCACGATCCTTAGCTGCTAAAAAAATAGAAGTAACTCGTCCGGTGATGGTCTTCGCACGCTCAGGTCTGCCAACGCTTGGTGCATCGATAGTGACCCTTTCGCATACGGGGACATCGCGATGCTTCGAGTACAGCATCAAAGCAGAAGAGCTCTTTTTACCACTAAATCTAAGTAGCATTTTTTTGGGGCGCCTTGAGTTTGGAACTCTCGAGGTCGAAAAAACCCGTTTGCTCTTGCAAGAATCCTTGGATTGTAATGCGGAGCCCAAGGCGCAAGGTGCCGACACTTCCAGGGACGACTTCGAAGACGTTATTGCATCGCCCACTGAACAGAAAACACCCGAGATTTTTGCGCACTTTACAAAATGGTTTTCGGAACATCAGCCGCGCCTGATTTCGATGCCACTGCGCCATTTTTATTTGAAACAAATAGAAATTCAGGGAGAAACTTTAAAAGAAAAGCATCTGCAAGGGCTGGGAAGTCTTTCGATGGACATTGATAAGGAGCTCGTTGCGAAGATAAAATTTGATAAATTAGTTTTGGGAAAAACCACCCGTTCAGTAGCAACCCAATTTCAGGCGCAAATGCGAGCAGACTCGCAGAAAATTCTTATCTCAGGAGATTGGGCTTACTACGAAGGACATCTTCGCCTCGAACTTGAGTATGACAAAACAGAAAAGGTTTCGTTGTCGCTAAAAAGCCAAAACCTACCACTCAGTGTAGTGAACCGTTGGTTTGACACTCCATGGACGTTTCAATTTGTATGGCTGAATTGCGGATTGAGTTTGCAGACCGAAAGTACTCAGTGGCAAGCATCACCTTGGACTTTAGAAGTTTGCAAGATCACAGGGCCAAATGGAGAAATCGAATTTCATTCAAAGAAAGTCACTTCGCTTTCAAACTTCAACGATTTAAGTATTCACTTCAATGAGCTTCAATTGGATCGCATAATAAAAGGCAAGGAACATCTTCCGCTGTCCGGAGTGGTAAAAGACTATGGGACTTTAAATGGCCAGTTCGTTTTGAATGGACCAAAACTTGACGGTCGATTGCGTTTTAGGGAACCATCACTTTTGTTCTCTCATGACAACAAACGATTGTTGCAAGTCCTCGATGAGATGCAAATGGATCTCAAATATGAAAACAGCTCCTTTGCGTTTTCTGTGCCGGAAATAAAAATTCGTGGTGGAAAGTTTCGCGGTTCAGTGGAGGCCGCATACTACAAAAGACAACGAAAAATGATAACAAAAATTCTCGTGCCACAGATTGCATTTGCTCCAGAAATTCAAAACCTCATGCTTTTTGGGGATCTTTCTCCACTCTCTGTGGACGGCGACATTCAGTGGACGGTTGATTCGGGAGAGGGCTTAAACGGAAAACTACAGATTGCATTTGAGAACTACAAAAATTCTTTTGTGAGTGTCAACAAAGGCCGTGCGCTTTTGGCATGGACTTTATCTGTGCCGCAGCTTGCACTCACAGCAGACGAAGTGAATATAAATCGAAGCGATTCAACCCTTTGGATGTTTGCATCCGCATTGGAGTTGGAAACGCGCCAGCAGATTCATCTGCAGCAGGTTTATTTGAATGCGGCACTCCTAGCAAAAAATAAACTGGATATTAAGAAATCAACGGGGTATTCGCCCTTACTCGGGCGCTTCAATCTGTCAGGCCAAGTCGATCTGAATGAGGGGCAAGGGCAAGCTCGGTGGTTGAGAACTCAAGGTGTTGTGCGCGATTGGGAGTGGTCATTTCGCGCACAGGATATAAGCTGGATTCCGCAAGACAAACGAATGCGGGAATGG
This sequence comes from Bdellovibrionales bacterium, assembly GCA_043757265.1. Classification (GTDB taxonomy): domain Bacteria; phylum Bdellovibrionota; class Bdellovibrionia; order Bdellovibrionales; family JAGQZY01; genus JANPLN01. The sequence continues at coordinate 6,881 of JAYUQP010000064.1, forward strand.
CTTCAACAACACCCGGAGTACCTTATTGAATACCCTTTTGTGCGTTAAAAGCGAGCTAAAATCGGAATGGACTGCAGTCTGAAATCAGCAATAACTGCAAGAGTTTTTTCTAAAAACTGCCATTTTATGTACACGCGCAATTTGTATTGAAAAATTAGACTGTAAATAATTTAAGCGCATCTGCCAATTTACGGCCAATTTACGTCTTTTTCGTGCTATTTTTCGGTTTTTCTTGCTATGAAATGGGACTTATTGGAGCCTGTGGGAACGATTCTTGCCTAGTAGAGGGTGGAGGCTATTGCTTGCTGATTAGAATAAGAATCTTTATGGTTTTAGGTATTGCTCTCTTTTGTGCGAGATCGTCATCTGCGGTCTCGTTTGAACCATATTTTGACTTGTCCCTTTTGGGAGATCTTTACGCTACCGATAGTTCCAGCGATCTCAACAACGTTCAGCTCCACGGCCGTTTTAAACTACTCAGTCAAAAAGAAACTTCGAAAGTTTACTTGGATTTAGGCGCTGGCGGACTTGCGGGCAAGAGAGTTGAAAACTACGTTATTGTGCCGCAGGCCTATATCACTTTTAACCCGAGCGAACGTTTTGAATACAGCTTTGGTCGAATGATCAAAAACTTTTCGCAGCTTGATACTTATTGGATGATGGGCGATTTTCAGCCGCTGTTTCGATGGGATGCCGCGCGTCCCGAAATGCAAGGCTTAGCTGGAGCTTTTGCTACTTACAAAGTCACTCCGCATGTGCATTTAGATCTGTTTGGAAGTTTTTTATTTCTACCAACTCAAGGTCCATCATTTAGCATTGTTGATGGAAAGCTCACTTCCGGAAACCCTTGGTTTTCTCGCCCGGTAGATATTTTGGCGCTTTCGGGCACAGCATTTGATCTCAACTACACAGTGAATACTCCAGACATCGCCGACATTGTTTTTCGTCCAGCGGTGGGTGCATCTCTTTTTCTCGAGTCCGAAGGAGAAAGTCTTTGGATGCGGACGGGCTATTTTTTAAAACAACGAAATGAGCTTGTGACTCCGTTTGATGGAGTCTTGCTGCTTCCACCAACGAACTCGGGCGACATCAAAGTTTCTCCACAAGTGGCGCAACATAAAGTTGCTACTTTTGACATCGGTTATAAGGGGAGTCGCTGGGGACTAACGCTTTCAGGATTGTATGAAAATGATGTCGAGTTCGATATCAAATCTCAATATTATCCCGATTACTCTGATCAGTATAAGGTTGGGTTGAATACGTTTTTACAGATAAGCTCATTTCATTCGGTAGAATTTGGCGCTCTCAAAACTTTTAAAAACAAAGTGTCTCCGCAAGGCCCGGGAGTAAGCCAACTGGATGTTTTTTCGTTCCGAAACCAATATGATGATGCTGTGGATTTTAGACTCACATCTGTATTTTTTCCGAGAGAACAGGGATTTTTATTCAAATCAAAGGCACGTGTCGCTTACGATTACCAAGCGGAGACGACTCTGATTTCGTGGGAGCTAATTTATTCACCGCTCGAGGCCTTAAATGTTTTTGCACGCATGGATATCTTCGGCGGTGAACGTCCCAGCAATGAGCCCTACAATAATCTTCTGGTAAACTATCTCGATAAAGACCGTTTTCAAGCGGGGGTGAAATATGTTTTCTAGACATTGGATTGTTCTAGGGGCGGTTCTCATAGTGACTACCTCGTGCTCATATTTTTTTAAGGATGAGCCAAAAAAATCGAATATTTATGATTTGAGCTTCAGTGAAAAATCAGGAGTTTCTTGCGTTAAGAATAACGGCAAGCTCTTGCGTGAGTATTTTAATTTTCAGCGCGATGATCAAGAAATGGCCACCGAACTTGGAAAAATGAAGACGTGTTTAAAGGATGCTGTAAAGCTGTTTGTCGAACACACTCAAGGCGCTAAGAAAGATTCCTATTCGCCACAAGAAATCCACGACTTCTTAACTTTAGCATTTGATTCCTATGAGTACTCAATTGAGTTCATGCTAGAAGCTTTTTTATTAAAGCAGTCTTTTCTTGGAGGAGATGCCGACAGCGTCACCAAAACCGACGTACGAAAACTGATGCTTTATATTGATTTTATCTACGATGGGCTTATCACTCTGACACCAGACCGAAAGAGACTATTTTCGAAAAAACAAGACGTAGATCTTTTAGACTTTGAGGCATCGGCAGCACGGTTTAGAAGAGTTGTTGCCGGCTTTCAAAATCTTCCGCGTAAATCGTCGGGAAATTTGGATTACAATGGGCTCGTTCGTTTGGTGAAGTATTTTTTGAGCGACGATGTTGATGTGAATCATTGGAATAAAACTTTCGAAATTGTGAATTCCTTGCAGGCGCTGTTAACGTTAGGGCAAGAGGGCACTGTCGATATTCAAAAGTTGCCTGATGCCTTGAATAACCTGTCCTATCTTTATTTGGGATATATGCAATTCCACAAGTTCATAGCAGATGATGAGCAAGTTTTTAAAAAAGATTTATCAACTATATTTACATTTCCCGGCCTCGTAGCCCGCCTCACTAAACACCCCAATGTGTTTACCAATGACAAAGTGAGCGCTCTTATCAAGACACAAGATAAAATACTCATAGGGATGAGAAATGCGCTTCAGCAAGCGCCTTCACAAAAAATACCACTCCGTTACATTCAGGATTTTATTGTAACTTTAGAAAGAACCGGATGTTTTAAAGACGAAAAAACCGGAGAAGACAATGGATTGAAGGCAAACACACTTCGCCAGATGGTGCCTCAATTATTCGGTCGTTGGTTGACTACGCAGGAATGCCGTGGAGCTTGTGATCTGCAGTTTATGAGTGTTGAAAATATCGATGTGCTTCGCGGTTTCATTTCTGGTTGGCAGGAACGGCAACAGTGGATTAATGAAAACGCACAAAGTTTCAGTGGACCGAAGAGCACCTTTGTTGACTCACAATACAGACAACGAACTCGTCGCAGCAACGTGGTAGACAATTTGCTTCGTGTTTTATCGAGAGTCGGCCATGTTCATTGGGACAAATACGTGGTGATTGGCGAATCGAATGTGAATTATAAAGATCTCGTAATTTTCAATAGTATTTACACTCTCGCCGAACTTTTCGTGCGTCCTTTCAATAGCAATGGACAAAAAAGTAATTTGGTCGATTACTATTTAAATCCCCAACAGGCTCAGGAGTTTTATCAATGGTTGAGGCCGCTTGCTTTGGATTTAAAGCTTGGCGATCCACGAAGCAGAAGTTCGGGAAAAATGGCCTTGATGGAGATTAATTTATTTGGCTCGCACTCCAACGAACCACAAAAGCTCAACTTTGCCGAAGCTGTTGAGTACTTTGAGATCGCAATTTCTACTGGTCTCAAGTCCGATAACATTATGCAAAATCATTTCAAAGAGTGTCGAAATCCAACTCCTCCAGTCGATGTTTTTGGATACTATCGATTCGACGCACTATGTGCGCGCAATTCTTTTGCTGAGCAGCACGAAGACGTCATGCTTTTTTCGCTCCCGAAACTTATTAAATACTTGGCCTCTCACCCGCGCGCAGATCGAGAATTGTATCTCAACCTTCTTGAAAAAGCGGGGCGCCAGGGGTTGATTGTAAACGAACCTTTTGAGACCGATGCTTTTCGTATGATGGGCTCGATCAGTCAATACGCTGAGAGCTTGTTTCTGCGTTTTGACAAAGACGAAAACGATATACTTACAGTCGACGAGTTCAACGTGGGACTTAGACATATAGTGCCTAACATTCGTGAAACAATAAAAGCGGGCCTTCCCGAAAGTGAGGCCAAAACCCTGTATTCGTGGTTCCCGAACTTTGAAGAAAATTTAATACAGTACATTTTTCTAAAAAAATCAGTTCCATCGCTTTTAACAGCGCAAACCGATGCGGGCAAGGGTGTAGGACTTGCAGAAATCGCCGCGTTTAAAAAACAAACGGAATGGTTTCCTGGTCAGCTGCAGAGGTTAGAAGCGACTCGAGAAGATGTCTTGCTAGTCATTAGCGCCTTGTCAGCTTTTACACGTTCCAATCGCCTTAAGTCGTACAATAGATTATTTTTCGAACAGGAGCTAGTTTTTGAAAAAGGTTTGATGGGGTTGCCTGCAAATGATCCTGATAAAAAGCTTATCCTCGACGAGTTGAGCCGTCTTTCCCAATGTAGTGAATACGTCGAGCCACAATTGCAACAATGGATACTTGAGAATCAAGACCAATTTTGGAACGATGTCTTGAAAACTAATGTTAACTCTTCAGAGTGGAACTTTTTTGGCTGGAAGCCATTCGATCAAGATATGGAGATCGCCGATGCTACTAATCGACCACAGATGGCCAGCTCTGCCGGGTGGCAGTCGAAAGTGACTAAGAAATTTGTCGAGCTTTTGTTCAACGAACCAACTCTTGGACCACTGTGTTCTCTTCCTTACTACGAGGGCGTCCACCGAATCAGCGATACTCAAGGCGTTCCTAATTAGTATTTGAGACTTTAGGGACGTGCTGCTAAAGTCGAGCCATATGTGGCAGTTTGATCAACAATTATGGGAAAAAGAAATCCTGTCTTCGTTAAAAAAAACGGATCTCCCACGTTTTGGCAAAAAAATTTTTGGAAACGAAACAATAAATCCTTTTGCTATTGGCTCTTCCGCAGAACCATTTCAGATCAACGGGCGAAGCAAATTTCTAGCCGTACAAAATTATGAAGAACTCGTATCTCGAGGTATGAGCGAATGGGTTCATCACGAGGATGTGGGCTTTCGTTTTCGCGAACTTTTAGATATCAACATCGACGAGAGTTTGCGCGGCAAAACTCTATTCCTATCTCAGCCGTTTCCGTTTTTAACATCTGAGGAGCAAAGTGCAAAAATTGGACAGCTCGTGCAACATGGCCATCAGCTCAACCTGGGCTGGAGCCCACTGTCTTTTGGTCTGACGCGAGGGGAAATTCTCAAAAAACCATTTGCCAACTGGGATAAGATATTTCGTTCATCAGCGCTAGAATCACAGAACGTCGTGTGGTTTTACTTGAGCTCGGCGCCTTACCAGTGGGCGGGTGCCGAGGCCCACGTTGAATTGGGTGTTATGTTGTCTCTGGCATATGCTACAATTCGCGAGCTTGAAGCAGCGGGCATAGCTCCTGCCCAAGCGTTGTCGCGATTTTCATTCGGACTTGCTTTGGGCACTGATATATTAATTGAAACTTCAAAAATAGCCGCCCTTAGGATTTTATGGCAAAGGCTGAGCGAAGTTTTAGGTGAAGACATGGTTCTCACCAACGAAATATATACGCTTCCGTCGCTGCGCTTTTTTTCGGGCCGCGACACGCAAAACAATCTATTACGTATCACTCTGATGGCACTCTCGGCCGCTTTAGGTGGAGCCCAGGGGTTTAAGTGCATACCTTACGATGCTCTTAGCCGAAAAAAATCACCCGATGCCTTACGCTTGTCGACAAATATCCCGTTGATTTTAAAACAAGAAGGTTTTGTATCAGGCGTGCAAAACATGTTGGATGGTGCTTTGCTATTTGAAAACACAACGGAGAGCATCTGCGAAAAGTCGTGGATGTTTTTTCAGGAAATTGAAAAAAAGGGTGGTCTGTTTGAGGCTGTTCGCTCGGGCTGGTTACAAACGGAACTAAAACGCCAGGAAGAGTTTTCAAAAAATCAACTTTGCTATTTTCAAAAAGAAATTGTTGGCGTCAACAAGTACGTTGTTTCGCAAATCGCTGATGGTCCCATGGATGCCGCCGTCGATGTAAATTCAGTATTGCGTTTGGGTGACATCATCGACCCCTTATTTTTAACGAAGTCACCAGATGATTACCTTACGGTAGAGCCGCTCGTAGTAAATTCTGTCTGTTACGATTGGGATGTTGTGCAAATTCGCAGTGATCGGTATCGCCAAAAAACGGGGATTGGTCCCCGGGTAAAGGTGGTAAAGGGCGGCGGACCTGTGTGTGAGAAAAAAATGCTTTGGCTTGCCCAATTATTCTCGGTTGCGGGATTTAATTTAGAGGTTGTCTCAGGAGACCCCTCTTCATGGCCACCAATGGCGGAAGAGAAACTCATCATTTTGGTTCCGAGCCATGAAGAAATGGAAGAGAGCTGGGTGCCGCAACTCCGTCAACTATCGCGCGCACGACTGTGGTCGTTTCATACAGCCAAGGACTTGTCTAAAATAGATAAGTTTTTGCAAACAGATGTGAATGTTCTTGAGATCATCAAAGAGATGCAGAGTCTTGTGCTGGAGGGAGTATGAGTTCTATCGACATCACCCAGATTCCTTGGGCGCGACCGCAGAAAAAGCACAGCCCATCTCCGCAGGAAGTGCGGACAACCCCCGAAGGTTTTGCGATTTTTGATCGTTATCAAGCAAAAGACATCGAGGGCTTAGATTTTGTAAATTCGTATCCAGGCTTGCCTCCATTTGCGAAGGGTCCGTATCCGACAATGTATCTGTCCAATCCATGGACTATTCGACAGTACGCAGGCTTCTCCACAGCCGAAGAAAGTAATGCTTTTTACCGGCGTAACTTAGCAGCTGGACAAAAAGGTCTTTCGATTGCCTTTGATCTCGCAACTCACCGTGGGTATGACTCCGATCATCCGCGGGTGCTCGGCGATGTGGGAATGGCGGGCGTAGCTGTAGACTCGATACTTGATATGCAGGTTTTGTTTCGCGATATTCCATTGGATCAGATGAGTGTGTCGATGACCATGAATGGAGCTGTACTGCCAATATTAGCCCTTTATATCGCCGCAGCCGGCGAGCAGGGGGTTTCGCCCGAGGCGCTCACTGGCACAATACAAAACGATATTCTCAAAGAGTTCATGGTGCGGAATACCTACATCTATCCACCGCGTTCTTCGATGCGAATTATCGCGGATATTTTTAAGTACACTTCACAAAAGATGCCGAAATTTAACAGCATCAGTATTTCAGGTTACCATATGCATGAGGCTGGAGCCTCTGCAGATTTAGAGCTCGCGTACACGTTGGCTGACGGAATGGAATACGTAAAAACGGGAATGACGGCTGGCTTAAAGATCGATGACTTCGCTCCACGGGTTTCTTTTTTTTGGGCGATTGGCATGAATTTTTTTATGGAAATTGCAAAGCTCCGTGCGGGGCGCATCCTGTGGGCAGAATTGATGCAGACATTCTCGCCGAAAAATCCGAAGTCGTTGTCGCTGCGTGCTCACTGTCAAACGTCTGGTTGGAGTTTAACAGCTCAAGATGTTTACAATAATTTAGCACGAACTTGCTTAGAGGCCACTGCGTCGGTGATTGGGCAGACCCAATCATTACATACAAATTCATTTGATGAGGCTCTTGCTCTTCCTACTGACTTTAGTGCGCGTTTGGCGCGAAATACCCAGCTGCTGTTGCAAAAAGAATCTGGATTAACAGAGGTTGTGGATCTATTTGGCGGAAGTTATTTTGTCGAAAAGCTGACGGGTGACTTGATCAAACGCACTCGCGAACACCTTCGTGAAATTGAAGAGTGCGGAGGCATGGCGCGCGCCATTGAGCAGGGACTTCCTAAGATGCGCATCGAAGAATCTGCGGCGCGCACGCAGGCCCGCATCGATTCAGGCGGGCAAGCACTTATCGGCGTAAATCGTTTTAAAAATCCTGACAAAGAACAAATTGATGTTTTGAAGGTGGACAACAGCAAAGTTCGCGAGCAGCAAATTCAGCGTCTAAAGGAACTACGAGCAAATCGCGATGAGCTCCGCTTGCAAGAAACACTTCAAGCTTTGACTGAAAGTTGTCAGAACGAAAAAGGCAATTTGCTGGAATTGGCTGTGGAAGCTGTGCGCGCCCGCGCCACCGTGGGTGAAATCAGCGAAGCTCTCGAAAAAGTCTTTGGCCGTCATCGGGCTGTAATCCGCTTTTCGAGCGGAGTGTATGGAGCAGAAATGTCTAAAAGCAAACAGGATGTGGAAGTTTTAAGAAGCAAAGTCGACGTTCTGAGAAAAAAGATGGGACGGGCTCCCCGGTTGTTGATTGCAAAGATGGGACAAGACGGGCACGACCGTGGGCAAAAAGTAATAGCTACGGCTTTTTCTGACTTTGGTTTCGACGTTGATATCGGACCCCTTTTTCAAACACCAAGAGAGGTGGCAAAACAAGCCATCGAGAATGACGTACATATTGTTGGAGTGAGTAGTTTAGCGGCGGGCCACTTAAGCTTGGTCCCAGAACTTCAAAAAGAATTGAAAAGTTTGGGTCGCACAGATTTGCTCATCGTCGTCGGCGGGGTAATTCCGCCATCCGATTACGAGGCTCTGTACAACATGGGTGTTCACGAAATTTTCGGCCCCGGAACTGTGCTGACCACAGCCGCTCAAAAATTATTAGAAAGACTCGATAAATGATCGATGTAACGGGAATTATCTCGCAAATAAAATCTGGAAGTCGACTGGCGTTAGCACAGGCGATCACGCTTCTCGAAAGTGAACGGCGTGAAGATCAGTCCACCATTGATACTCTGGTTCGCAATCTGATTGTTGAGACAAAAAATCTATCCACGATTCGTATTGGCATCACCGGCCCTCCGGGCGCCGGTAAGAGCACGTTGATTGAAAAAATTGGTTTGGAATTTATAAAAAAAAATCACAAGGTAGCAGTGCTGGCGATTGACCCCTCAAGCGAAATCACTCGAGGGAGTGTGTTAGGGGACAAAACTAGAATGGAGGAGCTCTCGGCAAGCGACAGTGCTTTTATCAGACCTTCTCCTAGTCGCGGCCATTTAGGCGGAGTGAGTGTGGCCACGCATGATTCTATTAAAGCCTGTGAGCTTGCTGGATACGACGTGGTGCTGGTTGAGACCGTTGGCGTGGGACAATCAGAATCGCAGGTGGCAGATTTAGTAGATGTTTACACCCTGGTCGCCATTCCTGGTGCGGGCGATGAGTTGCAAGGAATTAAGCGCGGGATTTTAGAAAAAGTTGATTTTGTGCTCGTCAACAAATACGACGGCGAGAATAAAATTCCGGCACAGCTTGCCGAAAAACAATTAAAATCTTCGCTGCACATCCTTCGACAAATAGAGATCCCGGTTTTATTAACCAGTGCCATGTATGATGTGGGTGTTGTTGAGTTTTGCAAATGGGTGAGCACATTTAGCCAAACATCGTCATCACAAATCAAAAACAAACGTCATAAACAGGAATCCCTGTGGACGCGCCACTACATCGAGCAGTTCCTTCGTCGGGAGATGGAATTTAAACTTGAGACCAACAAAGGTCTTGCTGCAGACATAGTAAAGATCGAAGGCGGCCAGAAAAATTCCCGCGACGTGGCTCGCGCCTTTGTCATAGACCTACTTAAGTAGGTGTTCACTTCCTCTCAAACGTGCTTTCATTGCGTCCCTTTTGTAGGGCACATAGAATAATGAGATGAAGTCTTTACGAATTTTGAGTCTATTATTCTTTGTTTTACTAACAGCGATCTCCTGCACAACGAACGAATCCGAGCAAGACGGGTTCGAAGAGGAAATGGATTCGGAGCTTGAGGGAGCTGAAGATGCTGAGAGCCCTGATGAGGTTGCCGAGGAAGATTCAGAAGAAACAGATGAAGCCAAAAAAACAGATGCGTCCGAAGATGCCGAATCTGCAGATAAAACGGCATCCACTGATGGGGCTGATGATGGTACGGATGGTGCCACTGGTGATGACAGTGCCGAAGATGATGAATTCTTGGCGGAAGACTCGGAATCTCCAGTCCCTGCGGACGCTGAAAAGCTAGAAGAAAAAGATCTCAAAGGCGAGTTAGAAAAAGAAAACATAGCAAAAGAGGCTTCCCCTGGCGCATCGCCGGAGGGAAGCACTTCGCCATCAGTCGCAGTGGATCCCCTTGCACCACAAGAGTCCGTTGTTGCTGCCGGGACGAACCCTGCCGACATTTCAAGCGCGGTGATAGCGTCACCCCCTGAATCCTCTGACGGCTTCGAAGTTATCAATCCACCAGTTCCGCAGGAGGACCTCGGCGTTTCAGATCCCTTAGTGGCAGAAGTGGATCCGCCTCTGCCTTCGGTAAAAGCGGCGCAGGAAATCGTACCACTTTCTAAAATTAACAAAGATCCTTTTTTTCGCAATGAACGTTTAATGAACAGTGTGTACGTGGTTCGGCCTAATGAAGATTTAGCAATCATCAGCCAAAAAATTTATAATGAAGATAAAACAAGCCAACTTTTTACCGATAACCCACATCTTTCCAAGGGCGTCGAGACCGGCGATAAAGTTTATTACGTGTCGCCCAATCGCCCCGACGACAAACGAACGATATTGACTTATTTTGAGGATAACAAAATGTCGCCACAGTACTATGTCACCCGCAAGGGAGACGATATAAAAAAGATCGGGCGCGAAGTGTTAGGTCATGAAGATGGTTGGAAAGAAATCTGGGCCACAAACGACACCTTGCAAACACAGGCGCAGTTGCCTTCGGGCTTGAAGATTCGCTACTGGAGCGGATCGGAACCCAAGGCTTACGAACCGACTTCGCCCCAATTGGCGTCATCGGGCACAGAGGCCACTACGGCAGGAATGATCAACGAAAAAGAATCACCACCCTCCCAGCCTGAAACTTTACCAGAAATTCCGCCATCGCCTGAGCCAGTATCGATGGCGAGCGAGGATCCCAGCATGGCAACTTCAAGTTTGCCAAATGCAGGAGATCAGCTCCCATCGATGCCCTCGACGTCAAATGTGTCCACAGTTCAACCTGCAGATGATTCAGTGATGACGGTGGCTGCGATTGCTCTGATTGCCATGGCTGCGTTAGGTATCATTGCAATTCAAATTAAAAATCGAAAGTCACAGAGTTCAAACATGCCACCGAGTTTAGAATTCACTAAAGTTTAAATAGATTCGCTGTTCCCCGAAAATCTAAGCTCATTTCCCCTTTTTTCAAATTCGCGGGTGGGAAGTAATTCCCCCCGTTGCCAGTCGGGAGGGGCGCCTTGTTTGTTGAGCCATGATAAAAATTCGCGCTCTGGGCCTTGGCAGTACAGCCAGCGGACCTTGCCTTTTTCCTTGAGTGGATCGCCAACGATGCGACCGTTGTCTACTACCGGCGGAGGAGTTTTGCTCGCGAGCAGATACGAAAATGTCAGCGTGTTATTTTTGATCGGCAGATGTTTTTCAATTTCTTCAAACCAGCTCGGTTGTTCCCAATGCACACGATCATGACACCAGTCTTTTTTTGATTGAGTGAGCAAGGGACAGCTGTTTTGATGGGTGCACGGGGCCCAAATAAAATAACCGCGATCGATCAGCTGCGCTCGAAGCTGCATCAACTTTCGTCCTTTATCGCCAGTGGAGGGTTCGATGATCATGATTTCGGCAAGATTCCAAAACCACGGTGGGGTTTCCTGCAGCTCGTTGAGGGAGTACGAAAACGCCGCGCATGTTTTATCCGAAAGCGAAGGCGCCCATTTAGCGAGTGGCGGGGGCTGAAAGTTTTTGAGGAATAGATCAAGCGCCTTGGGCGACTGATCAAGAGCGGAGTAAGCTTTCTTCCCATCTCTCCACGGTGACTCCCGAAGGACTTGGTGGGTTGGCCCCAGGCCAACACCGTAATCCAAAAAGTATTCGGCGGTGGCTGGAAAGTTTTGCTTTTCAGCCTCATCGAAGACACGCTTGTTGCGAACGAAATTGAGCGGCAGGAAGTAGGCAAGTTGGGCCGCTACGCAGTCAGGGTCGTTCCATGGGGTGGTTTGGCGTGCCTGCTGATAGTGGTCGGAAAGTTTTAATACGGCTTTGGCAATTTTTTGCGGCTGTGCGAAAGAATGTCCGTGGCTTTCAAGGGCCAATTGTATTTTTTGTTGAAATTCCTGGGTTAAGCTATACTTTTTGATCACAGCAACTTGTTATCGTGGAGACGTTATTTATGCCAGTGAAAAAAGCCGCAACATCGAAATCAGCCGCAACAACGAAAACAAAAGCCACCGAAAAGACCAACTCGCCAAGCGCAATCATGGGAAAGAAATTATCTGACTTTTCCCTAACTATGACTGGGAACCAAACCATTAAGGCGAGCGACCTCAAAGGGAAAGTAGCCGTGATTTTCTTTTATCCCAAAGACAACACCAGCGGTTGTACGGCGGAGGGCGAAAATTTTCGTGATGAATATGTTAAGTTTAAAAAGAAAGGTGTCTCCATCTATGGAGTATCACGCGATTCAGTAAAATCCCATGAAGGGTTTAAAGCCAAATTCGAATTTCAGTTCGATCTGATTAGCGACCCGGACGAAACACTTTGCAAAATGTTTGACGTGATGAAAATGAAGAACATGTATGGTCGACAGTATCTTGGGTTGGAGCGAAGTACGTTTGTGGTTGATAACGGCAAGGTGGTTAAAGAGTGGCGCAATGTGAAGGTGCCAGGTCACGTGGCCGAAGTATGGAAATTTGTCGAAGGCCTGTAAAGCAGAGTGGTTAGCATTCGAAGAATGCAAAAATAGACCGCACCCTAATTTTGTTCCAGTGTAGATTCAACCCAATGGGTTTTGTAAGCCGAATCGGACTTTGCATACTGAACGCTTTCCATCGATGAAATGGAGCCGTTACTAATCACGAATGAAAAATAATTTTCCGAATCTTGGTTGCCCACTGTGACTTTTACGAAGTCCTTAAACTCAAAATATGTTGCCTTATGAAAGACCAAGTCGTTGATATGAACATCCTGATCGGCCTCGTATTGCACAAGATTTTCACCTTCAAATTGCGTTGTAAGCGATTGCAGCGGACCAAACGCAACTTCTCGAACCCGCGGAGTGAGAAGATTTACCAAAAATTCAGACTCCACCTCTGTGGACAGTGTCTGTTGGTGTCCCTGGTAGCTAAACGTTCCTTCAATGCCGTTTGCGAAATGAACCGGCAACAAGATAACAAAGAATAACTTTGCCAATGACTTTGTTATCTTAGTTATTAAAGTCGACTTTACTTTTGCTCTTTTGACCATCGCCACCTCACAATTTCTATTGCATAAAATTATTAGCCTTAGGTCAAGGCTTTTGTCAGGATTGTGTTAAGAGCAGCCTAAAAAATGGAATGTGCACTCGTTTTAAAAACACCGAAAATCGAAGTTCATTCCCTCCTTAGACCTGTTCTTTGGTCGTATATCTTTTGCTGCAGGTAACAGTTAAATTAATAAAAGCAGGGGGATAAATGAAGTTAGCTCAAATTTTGGTGGCAGTTGGGTTTTTTCTGATGATCGGCTGTAGCACTTCGAAGTATGCAAAAAGAGACGTGGCAAACGTGCCATCAATTCCTACCGAGTGCGCCTTACCGGTGGTCAATTTGATTCAAAGAGTGCAATCGACAGTTGCTGGGGACGCAACAGTAACAAGTGCACAGCTGTCTTGTAAAAACGGAAACCCGTGGGTTCTCACTCAACACCCTGATGGAAGATCCATGGCCTTTAGCTTGCCAAGCTCGAACCAACCGGGCGAGGCAGGGCACATGGTCATGGCGACAGATGGCACGGCAACTCACACCGAATTGATGACGTTTCCTGCGGCCCCCAATGTTGCCAACCAGAATCGGCTGCGCTTGGTTTTTAGTAACTTTTCCGCTGACTTCTTTTTCGACCGAGCCAATCTTACAAGAATGCGCGCCGCCTGCCGCCTGTTGAATCGGCCGGTGACCGTTGGAACCACGCCGTCTGCTAATACCTTTTGCCCGATGAACGCTTTCGCTCGGTCACCCATCACCCGTTTTTCGCACAACGGGACAGCCCGCACTCCGCAAGTTGCTTATTCGTGCCTTGGTGGCGAACCTCGTTACAAAATTTCCATGACTACCGGAAGCGTTACCGAAGAGATTGATCTGGGAGCGTCCGATGGAACCTCGCCCAGTGCCATATCATTTACCCGCTTTGAGGGGCAACGAAGTGGAGTTCCACTTCGCACGGCGGGCGTATCAGGTAATCATAGTAAAAATGTTCTTGCGGAGAACCGCCTAGCGATTCAGGCAAGGGATCAGAACTTTTTGGTGGAGTTTGATCCCGAGATGCTGTTCAAACATCAGCAGTGGTGTGCTATCGCCAGTCAAACTGTCGAGACAGTGGCTGCGGCAGCTCCTGCTCAGCCAACGGCCCCGGCAGTCGAGGATCCCGTAACCGATCCGGTGATCCTTCAGTAGACCCCCTCGGCTCAATCTAGCTACGCTTTTTGCCGTCAGCCTTCGCTTCGGCTAATCTAGCTACGCCTTCCCCCCGCGACGAGCTTCGCTCGTAAACGAGGACCGAAGGTCCTCTCTGGGGGTTTTGCTCTCGGCCTGCGCCTCGGCATCAATACTGAAAGCGAAGTTTCTTTTTGAGGTCTTGTGGAAGTTCAGGCAGTTGCGACTTTGGAATCAAAAAAGTGCTGAGGTTAAACAAATCAGTAAAAACTTTATGTTTGTCGGCGGCAGCGGCTAAATACTTATGCCCTGATGATCCGCCAGTCCCCATTTTTGCTCCGAGCATTCTATGGGCCATCTGAGCATGGCGTTGTCGCCACTGCGTGAAGTTCTCATCCATGTTTTGCAAACAAGTAATTAAATGAAAGGGAGCTTGAAGCAAAGGCTCGTCCCGATACAACTGCACAAAAAGTGCAGCCTGTAACGCCTTATGACTTAACCGCCAAAGGCCGTTGTCTTGCATTTTTTTGTAAGCGTTTTCGTCAAAAATCGCCTGAAAACTTTCGCGGGAGGATTCAATGCCCGAAAGATGTTGCTCTTCGCTGGCTTTGTCGAGAGCTGCTGCTTTTACGGCGGTTTCGTTTTCGTCAAACATCGTGTTTACTTTTTCGCGGTAACTTTTCCAGAAATTAAAAGTGTCGGTGGTAATAAATGGCGTGCGCTCGAGCCATTTTTCTAAACATTCAAAAAGATTGGGCGATGCTTCTGCCTTTTCGACGATGGGTTTTTCGTTGTCCTTGAGTAAATCTTTGTAGTCTTGGTTGTTAAATTTGAGTCTTCGAATCAGACCCATCTTATTTTCAATCAAACGAAACTGGTGGCTTTGAAATCCCGATGCGGGGTACAAAAATTCTCTGAACTCTAAAAAGTCCATCGGTGTCATGGTCTCAAGCACATCGACCTGTTGAATGAGCAGTTTTTGAATTTCGATAATTCGTTGAAAGCGACTCACCATTTTTAGCATGTGGCCTTCGTCGATGGTGGATGCAGAAAACAAGGCCAATGCGCTTTCGATTTCCCAAAGAATTTGCTTGAACCAAAGTTCATAAACTTGGTGAACGATGACAAAGAGCATTTCATCGTGGGCGGGCTTGCCATATTCGACGCTTTTTGGGTGTTGCAGATTGATAATCTGTTCAACCCGCAAGTAGTCGGCGTAATTCACTTTTGGGTACGGTTTTTTCATAGTGCACCTCTTGATAATATTGTTTTAAGCTTTGTGACAAACAGGTCAATCTCTTCTTGAGTTGTACAGAACGACGTCATCAGTCGGCATTCAAAGGTGAGCTCGTCCCACACGTAAAAAAAGAAGTCTTCGCGCAAAGCCTTAATAAGATTTTTTGGAATACAGCAAAACACTGCATTGGACTCCACAGGGTAGTTGACTGTGAGCACCGGCGCGAGCTGCTCTGCTAGGTATTGTGCAAGCCCGCATTGGTGGGTCGCGATTTTGCTCCACAGGCGCGTGTCGAGGTAGGTTAAAAATGCGCGTGCCATGAAGCGGGTTTTTGAAGGCAGCTGCATCGCTTGTTTGCGCAAAAATTTGAATTCGTGGTTTAGCTGGTCGTTCATGATCACGACCAGTTCGCCAAAAAGAAGTCCGTTTTTAGTTCCGCCAACGCTTGCCACATCTGCATACTGCAAAATGTCTTTAAATTCGCATTTCAGATGCGCGCAGGCGTTGCCCAGGCGCGCGCCATCAATATGTAAAAAAAGCTTTTCCTTGTTACAAAATTCGCGCAGTGTTTGGAGCTCATCCAATGAGTAAACAGTTCCAAACTCTGTGGGCTGGGTGATCGAAACCATTTTGATTTGGCTTGCGTGCTGATCTCCGCGGCGCAAAAGATAACTTGATAGTTCTGCCAGAGGAATTTTTCCATTCTTGTGCGGAATGGAAACAAGCTTAGCGCCCACGAATTTTTCGGGTGCTCCACACTCGTCCATGTTGAGGTGCGAGATATCACTGCAAATGATGGCATGGTGCGATCGCACAGCGGCGGCTAACGCAAGCACATTTGCAGCAGTGCCATTAAAGACTAAGTGCGAATCCACGGCCCCCCAGTTTTTTTGGATCCACTCTTTTAGCTGAGCTGAATCACTGTCCGTGTCGTAGCTTGGGGCATACTTATTTGAAGTCCCAACCTCCGACGCAAACATGGCCTCGAGAATCTGCGGGTGCACACCTGAGTGGTTGTCGCTTCCAAAACTAATTGAAGCTGCACTGGTTGCTTTAGACATGAATAAAGTGATGCAGCAACAAGGCTGCAAGTTTTGAGGTTTTATCGTCTGCATCTAGCGGCGGCGAAACTTCGTAAATGCCAAGGGTTCGGATGTCGAGTCGTTTTTTTAACAACGTCAAGAGAGCCATAAAACCGTGTGGCTCAAAACCGGTCGCCCAACTTTGACTGCATCCCGGTGCCCAAGCATTGCTGAATCCGTCGATATCAATACTGATGTAAGTAGGGCGCCTTTGAATCAAGAGCGGTGCAATTCGACTGTAAAGCGCCTGCCACCAGTTGGTTTCTGCAAAAATCTCATCTAAAAAATAAAGATGCGGTGTTTTTTGCAATAGCCATTCGATATGCTGAGGACTATTGCACTGACGTTGGATTCCGATTTCGACAAAATCGAAAGCAGGTAGGGAGGTGTCAGTGAGCAAACGATAGAAGGGAGTTCCGCTTGAAAGTCCCTGATCAGTTGGACGGACATCCAGGTGCGCATCAAAATTAATAACCAGTGGTTTGTACTTCTCGCTCTGACAAGAGGCGAGGAATCCCGCGCCGTCTGGGTATCCGTAATCGTGACCGCCGCCCAAACCGATCCATGTGGTATTGGGTATCAGGCTTTTTTTGATTTCATTTTTTACATGCTCATGTCGCTTATCTAGCGGGTCAATAAGCTTTAAATTTCCGATATCGGAAATTTTATAATTGGGAGTGGTCGAAGTCGGTGTGGTTTTGTAAAAATATTTACGAATAATATCAGGAGCCATCTTCGCACCCACTCGCCCACCATTTATTGAAATACCCTCGTCATCCGGGTAGCCAGCGAGAATGTAGTGATGAGCGCCCGGCAGATTTTTATTTACAAGCTCGCCAAGACGCGGATCTTGCGTCTTGAGAGAGCGAAAAAAAAGATCAGGCGAACAAGGTTCAAAATTCACGTACTAGCTTTCCTGTTAAGTCGGATTTTTTTTCTTTCAACTTGCTAAGGCCAGTCGCCTGCGGACGATAGACCTCAACGAGCACTGCTTTAATTGTCCAAAACAAACTCAGCTTCAGCTGTCTAAAAAGAACATTATTTTAACTGTTGTGTAGCAAAATCCCAATTTACCAATTTCCAAAATGCTTCGATGTAACTTGGGCGCGCATTACGGTAGTCGATGTAGTAGGCGTGTTCCCAAACGTCACATGTAAGGAGTGGAGTCTGATTTTTAGTTAGAGGGCATCCAGCATTGGCTGTTTGCTCAATGGCCAAAGTGCCATCGGGATTCTGCACAAGCCACGCCCAACCACTGCCAAATTGAGTTTGAGCAGCCGCAGTAAACTTTTCCTTGAATGTTGCGAAGGAACCAAAAGTTGTAGTGATGGCATCTGCGAGTTTTCCAGTGGGTTCACCGCCGCCTTTTGGTTTCAGGCAGTTCCAATAGAAGGTGTGATTGTAAACCTGAGCCGCATTATTAAAAATCCCGCCTTGCGATTTTTTAATAATTTCTTCAAGCTTCATCGACTCAAACTCCGTGCCCTTAACCAAATTATTCAGATTTGTAACGTAGGCGTTGTGATGTTTGCCGTAATGATATTCGATGGTTTCTGGCGAAATGACCGGTGCTAACGCATCTTTAGAGTAAGGAAGTTCTGGAAGTGTAAAAGACATAGGGGCCTCCTGGTGGGTAGTTATAGTTGGCTCTTAATATAGGACGATCCAAGTGAAATGCAAATGAATTACGGGTAAGATTAAAAAAATGCGGAATCCTAACACTCCGGATTTTATAAGGAATAATTGTTTTCAAGAAAGCACCTGGGTGCTCCCTATTGCGAACCCTTACAAATCAGAGGTATAAGAGTTGCGGCGCCGCCGTCAGAGTTGTGCCAAAACAAGGGGGAGAAAATATGTTAAAGAAGTTTTTAGTTCTATTTTTATTCGCGGTTTCGTCAGCGACTGTTCAGGCTAAAATTGATGGAGACGAGGCCATTGCCATCGGGATTATTGGTTTTATTCTTGGGAAAATTCACCAGAAAAACAAAGACAAAAAAGACGACGACTTTGTTTGGGAAGATAACGACAAAGTGATTTTGAAGCACGTCAACAATCAGTTGATATTAGGCAACGTGATTTTAAAGCCTACAGGTGTTTCTGATTCTGTTTCCTTTCCAGTTTGCGCCAAGAGCAAAAACGATCCAGTGCGTGCTCTGCGCTTTCGTATCGATCAAGCAAACGCGTATGTAACCAGTGTACGGATCACGTACCAAAACGGACAGCGCGAAAATGTGTCGGTGGAAAGAAGCTTTGCAAAGAAAAGTTCATCCAGCTGGTACAACGTTGATGGTCAGCAGCGCTGCATTAAAAATATTCGTGTTTCCGGCGAGTCATTTTCCAGCGGCAAAACCTGGCAAACCCGTAACAGCGTGCTAACATTCATCGGCTACAAATAAAAAGGTACTCATACTTTCTTATGACTTTTGCCTAGTTTGCATTCTTTGCATGGACGCCTCAACGTCCAGGGTCTTCACTAAAGAGAGTGGGGTACCTATGTTTAAAAGTTGGGGCGTTTTTTCTTTTTGTGTCTTTTGCCAATTGTTTTTTCTCAAAAACCTCTACGCGCAACCATTGTGGCTCGAAATTTCTACGCAAAACGCACAACAACGAACCGAGCTGGCCTCGCGTGGCTACGATATCGTCGCAGTGGAAGGCGACCGCGTGATTGTTTTAGGAACTGAAGAGCAATTACTCGAAATGCAATACGAGCAAAAATTGCTAGCCAGTTATCTAGACGGTTTGTCGCCGTTTGATTTTCCAAAAAAAGACGAAGACTTTCATAACTACGACGAGATGACAGCATATATCAAAAATCTGGCATTGCAGAACAAGGACATTATGACTTTGACGTCGATCGGGACAACTATCGAGCAAAGAGAAATTTGGCTGATACGATTGTCGGCTGACAATAAAGCAAAGCCCGCAACAGTGTTTATGGGCGGTCATCATGCTCGTGAACATGTGAGTGTTGAAGTTCCACTGCGTTTAGCAAGTTATCTTCTTGAAGAGTACAGTAAAAAAAATCCGCGCATTGTTTCGATTTTTAATAATTACGAAGTCTTTATCATTCCTCTAGTAAATCCCGATGGAGCTGAGTTCGACATTTCAACAGGAAGCTATAAGTACTGGCGAAAAAATCGCGAATTTCAAGTGGGGAGTCACTTCGGTGTGGATCTTAATCGCAATTATGGCTACGGTTGGGGGGGTGCTGGCGCAAGTCAAAACCCCGCGAGTGAAACTTACAGGGGTGCCAGTGCATTCAGTGCCCGCGAGACCAAGGCAATCAAAAATTGGGTCGAGCAAACTCCGCAACTTGAAATGATGTTGAGTTACCATACGTTTTCTAAACTCGTTTTATGGCCGTGGGGCCACGTCGAAGGGAAAGTCTCAAATAATTCTGACCTGTTGAAATTTGAAACTATGGGAAAAGCAATGGCACAAATGACTGGCTATCGACCAATGAAGTCTGGTGATCTCTACTTAGCAAGTGGCGACACCTGTGATTGGGCCTACGGTGAGCACGGAATTTTTGCATTCACGTTTGAATTGGATCCACAAAGTCAGTGGGAGGGTGGATTTTATATTGGCTCTGGTGCCATCGAAGGAATCTTTCAAAAAAATATTGCGCCAGCGCTTTATCTTATAGAAGCCGCGACACCCTGATAGTCGCCAATCGATCTTTGCTAATTTCTAAATAAAAAGGCCGTTGTCTTTGATATAACTTGCAATCATTTGAGGAACAAACTTTTCCCATTCCTTTTTTTTGCCTTTGATCATTTGTTGCAAATCGACGTCGCTGATCAGTAGAGCCGGGTCGCAGTGATGATCCTTGATATCTTCAAGATAGCCATCGGCCAAAAGATGCTGGAAGAGATGCTGGTTTTTCGTCGAAGGCGCGTAATTATTGACGGTAAAATAAGGTTGTTTTTTATCTTTCACATACTGTGGTTCGATATGACTGCTTGGGGTTGGATAAAAATACATTCGCGTTTGATCTTTAAAAATTCGGGCTAATGCTTCGAAAGATGAAAAATGATTTTTCTCAAAAATATCGATAAGACGTTTTGAAGGGTACACAAAATGAATATGATCTTTTGTGAACTTTTCTAAATATTCCATAAGTTGAAACGTATCTTTGAACTGCGAAATCAAAATATTCTGTTTTGCTAAGAGCAACATGCGAATGCGATGCAAAAGCTGCGAAGTGGTTTGGTCGTTAAGCGCTTCTGGAAAAAGTTCGCTCAATAAAAATGGTGCGCACTCGCCTTCGGTTTTGGAGTTGCAATAGTGATCACGCGCACTCAGGAGCATGTCCATATCCGATGAGGTCATTGGATTAAACTCTGCGCGGTGAATGAGAACCTGTTTTAGGTAAAGTTCCTCGGCAAGGTGGCTGACAGTTCCGTCAGCACGAATCAAAACAGCCGGAGTGAGCCCAAGTTCAAGTGGTATCAAGTTGACCGCGTAAACATCGGTGTCTTTAAAAGCTGGGCCGCGCAAACGAATGGTGTTGATTTCGATGCTTTCGGCCAAATCGCCATCGGCTAAAGAAGCGATGAGTTTTTTGATATCGTCGGTATAGTTAATTGCGGCGTAAAGAAGATTTACTCCTAGAATTCCCAGAGTTCTTTGCTGCTGTTGATTGGTGGAATCGAGCATGCGGATATGCACAATGATTTCGTGAGCTTCCCCGCCGGGACTCAACTGATACTTTAAACCAATCCAGCCATGACAATCTCCGCGGTATTTAGGAGATTTTGCTGCCACAGTGTTTGCCAAGGCAAAAAGAGCCCGATCTGTTTGGACCTCGGCCTTGCTCCGTGTTACGAGCAAATTGTATTCGTAATCGATCATACGTTGCACTCGGCTCTCAACAACATAGCGACCGCTGGGCTCAGGTCCGTAGATGGCATCGCTGAATGCCATATCATAAGCAGAAATGGCTTTAGCCACAGTTCCTGAGGCGCCGCCTACTTTGAAAAACCAGCGCGAGATTTCCTGTCCAGCGCCGATTTCTGCGATGGAACCAAAGTGGCGCTTATTGATGTTAATGGATCGGGCTTTTTCATTGGTGGAAAGTCGAGAAGATGCCATAAAACAAGAATGCCAGGACTCATCGTCGCTGGCAATTTGTTTTGGCATTTTTTTTACAAGGGGTGTGGGTATAAAAGTTTACTTTTCTTTCATCGATAAAAGGTGAACCTGCGTATTGTTAACTTGAGTGTCTTGAACAGAAAGTTTGTTAAGAACAGTCTTTCCGGCTAGGAATGCACAGTTATCACACGCAATGGCTTCTACGTTTTTAAGAGACCATGCACCGAACATGATTTCTGGAATGATGACGCGAGTTCCAGTGAGTTGCTGACCGTTGTTAGCAGTCACTGTAATTTCGCCCTTAGACGTGTGTGGGATATTGTTAGTTTTTAGGTACTGCGCATCCACTGTCGTGTAAACAGATTCTGGATTCACAATAAATAACTGTGTTTCAAGCGACCCATTTATAACTGCAGGAGCAAAGAAATAATTTCCTAATTTAGAAATTGTCATTTCTTTAATCGCATACTTTTCTTGATAAGCTTTAAAGTCAGCTTTAATTTTTAAGGCCAAATTGTGCCAAATTTTTTGTGTTTTTGGAATCACTAAATTAAAGTGACCAATGATGCTTAAGGCCTCGCCGTACTGATTCGACGATGTAAGCATGTTCATCATTGCTTCAGCTGATTCTAAGTTTTCAGGCTGAGCTTTGATTGCTTTGTAAAACCATTCTTTAGCATCTGTATAGTATTCGCCCTTACCGAGACTTTCGGCATACTTTACCATGTGGCGGGGAGACCCTTCTGTGAGGGAAAAGAATTTTTGAAAGGTCAATACGGCTTGATCGTGTTTGCCGGATTCTGAAAGTGCAATGGCATACTCACCAATTATTTGCGGGTTTTCTGAGGATTTTTTGTAGGCATTTGC
>JAYUQP010000065.1:0-29171 GCA_043757265.1 Bdellovibrionales bacterium
AAAACATCGTCTGCCCACTGCATTGAATCCATAAGTAACCCCCAAATTACAGAGATTATCCTCGGAAATTAAAAGATGTGTCCAGTAGTAAGAGCGCAGCGAAGGATCTCGTGGCCAACGTCTGATGCAAAGATTCCTTACTTTGCTAAGAACGGCGAAGTGAAACTTCATCGGAATAAAACTCAAATCAAACGGGAGATTGCGTAGCTTAAGCTTTTGCGGCTGATGCCGGCTTCTTTTTAGTTTTGTCTTTGCGAACGGAAAGAAGCTTTTCGATAATGTCTAAGGCTTCGGTACGAAGTTCGTTTTCGTAGATAAAGCGATAGAAGCCTTCAATCTCTGGACTCTGTCGGAACTTTTTGAGCGAGGTGGGAACTTCACCCATTGTGAAGTCGATGTTACCGTCGGAATTTACTTTTACTTTTTTTGTGCTCAACTTTAGCTCCCAGCTCTGATTTATGCCAGATCCACTTATTCGGCAAAGCTAGCAGTGAGGGGACAGGCAGGTCAAGGTTCATCTGGCTGCGAAAACACAATAACGCCTCAGTCCTATTGGCAATTTGGGCAATATCAATTATACCGTCTTTCAGAATGAAAGCGAGATGGTCTTTCTGAAGGAAAGCGAGATGACAGTATGAAATCTTTAGACGGAAAACTCGTTGCTGCGAAAGTGCAAAAATTGATCGCCGACCAGGTGCAAAAAGAAACGCAAGCTGGGCGACACAAGCCAGGGCTTGCAGTGGTGTTGGTGGGCGAGGACCCGGCAAGCCAGGTGTACGTCGGCAGCAAAGTGAAGACGTGTCAGGCACTTGGTTTTGCAAGCTTCGAGCACAGATTACCGGCGAACATTGATTTTGAAGCCCTTAAAAAAATCATCACCGGTTTAAATCAGGATTCTAAGGTGCACGGAATTCTCGTGCAGCTTCCGTTGCCAAAACATCTCAATGAGTCGGAAGTAATTTCTCTCATAGCGCCGCAAAAAGATGCGGACTGTTTAACTGCACAAAATGCGGGCTTGCTTTTTCAAAACC
The DNA here is from genome assembly GCA_043757265.1 of Bdellovibrionales bacterium. Classification (GTDB taxonomy): domain Bacteria; phylum Bdellovibrionota; class Bdellovibrionia; order Bdellovibrionales; family JAGQZY01; genus JANPLN01. Next base: position 1,032 of record JAYUQP010000065.1, read on the forward strand.
GGCAAATTGTTTCGCCGTGTACGCCGTCGGGCGTGATTGAGATTTTAAAACACTACAACTACGACCTCGAAGGCTTAAACGCAGTGGTTGTTGGGCGCAGCCAAATTGTGGGATTGCCCATGGCGCAACTACTGATCCAAGCCAATGCGACGGTGACGATTGCCCACTCGCGCACCAAAAATTTAAAGACTCTTACAAATCAGGCAGATTTGGTCATTGCGGCCATCGGCAAACCGCAATTTTTTACCGGAGATTACTTTAAAGCTGGCGCCATTGCGGTGGATGTTGGAATTCATCGCCTCGAGCAAACGACTTCGCAAAATAAAAAACTTTGCGGCGACATAAAATGGGATGAGATTGGTCATCTCGAAGCGTGCACGCCTGTACCGGGTGGAGTGGGCCCCATGACCATAGCAATGCTCATGCAAAACACATTAAAATTATCTCAACTTGCGATGACGAAACAAGGAGTTCACTAATGGCGCAAAGAACACCACTTTACCAAGCTCATGTTGATCAAGGTGGTCGCATGGTAGAATTCGCCGGCTGGGAGATGCCCATTCAATACACCGGCCTCAAAGAGGAGCACCTACATGTTCGCTCGAAAATGGGAGCCTTTGATGTGTCCCATATGGGCGAAATTAGCGTCAAAGGGCCCAAGGCGTTAGAAACTTTGGAATGGCTCACCACTAACCACGTGGCCAAACTTGGACCGGGGCAGGCGCAGTATTCGTTATTCCCCAACGAGCAGGGCGGTTTGGTTGATGATCTGATTATCTACTGCATCGAGCCCGGCACAAATTACCTTTTGTGCGTGAATGCTTCAAATACCGATAAAGATTTTGCCCACATGCAGAAGCACAATCGCGGTGCCCAAATCGAAAACATTTCTAAAAACTGGGGACAGATCGCCATTCAGGGTAGACTTGCCATGGGCTTGATCGGCAAAGTATTCGGCGACGATATTAAATCGTTAAAGCCATTTCATTTTGCAGCGAAGGCATTTTCGGGCGGTCAGTGTTACATCGCACGAACAGGCTACACCGGCGAAGACGGAGCGGAAGTATTCGTTCCTTGGGGTCAAACAGAGGCGCTGTGGAAAGAGTTTTTTAAGCAAAGCGGTGGAGAGCTTATGCCCATTGGCCTTGGAGCGCGCGACACCTTGCGCACCGAGATGAAATATTCGCTTTTTGGCCAAGAGATCACCGATACCACAAATCCTTATGGAGCGGGCTTAGGCTGGGTCGTAAAACCCAAAGAGAAGGATTTTTTAAGCAAAGATGTGATTTTATCTGGCAAAGAACTGGCTAAAAAACTTGTGGGAATTGAAGTGGTCGGACGGGGCATTGCACGCCATGGTTATAAAGTATTTTCCTTTGACAAGAAAGAAAGCGGGGAGGTAACTAGTGGGACCTTATCGCCGTCTTTAAACAAGGCCATTGCGATTGCTTACGTAGAGTCCGCTGACTCAGCCGTTGGCACCAGTGTTTATGTTGAGATCCGCGATAAAATGGTTGAAGCAAAAGTAGTAAAAACTCCTTTTGTACAAGTTGGAGGTAACTAGTGGCTACATTTCATATTCCCGAAGATTACTACTACACAAAAGATCATGAGTGGGCTCAGGTCGACGAAAATATTGTGACAGTGGGAATTACTGAGTACGCACAGAATGCCCTTGGCGAAGTTGTTTATGTGGATCTTCCAGAAGAAGGCGCAAAAGTAACTCAAGGCGAAGAGTTTGGTGTTGTTGAAAGCGTTAAAGCAGTTAGCGATTTACTAGCTCCTGTGTCTGGCACAGTGATCGAAGTGAACACTGGCCACACCGACGATCCAAGCCTGATCAACGACGACCCGATGAACGAAGGTTGGTTGATGAGAATCGAAATGGATTCCGAAAAAGAACTCGCAAATTTAATGCGCGCTCCAGATTACAAAAAATTGATTGCCGAAATAAAAAAGTAAGTTTACGAAGCCATCGTAAGATGGCAAAGCCATAGTGAGAAGACACAGCCATCGAGAGATGGAACCACCGTAATCCTGAGCGAAGCGAAGGATCTCGATGGAAAAAAATTACGACGACTTTGTTAGATTAAAATTTTATGCCCGAGTGGTGGAATGGCAGACACGCTAGACTTAGGATCTAGTGCCGCAAGGTGTGCAGGTTCAAGTCCTGTCTCGGGTACCATTTGTCAAAGTATAAGAACCAATATCTTTAAAAAAGCCTAAATCGGACAAACCGCCCCCAGAGGAGCGAGAACCTGCCCGTTTAAGGGCGAGTTCCCGATCAAAATGATCCAGATCTACTATCCAGTGGATTTTTACCGAATCCACACCCACCTCAATTTTATGAATAAACTTTTTTAACATCTGCTTTTGCTCTGTCACCGTCGCCTCAAGTAAATACTTTTGATAGTGACTGGCAAAATCCTCGAACTTCTCAAGACTCACCATGCGATCAAGGCTAGTACGGCCTGTGGTGCGTAAATTGGCTAGCGCCTCTTGATTCTCTTTTCTGAGATTCTCTAACAGCTCCATCTGTTTGTAGATAGGTGCTGCTGAAACTGTTTTAGGAAGTTCGGCGAGTCGTTCTGCAAGGCCCTCGATCTGGCTATTGATGCCAAATATTTTTGCCTTAAAACGCTCTTCGTCCTTTCTTAGAGGATTGACCTCGTGCTTGAGTTTTACCTTCTCAAGGATTTTTTTCATGAAAAACTTATCGCTCATTAAAACTCTAAATTTCTCCAGAACGAAGGGCTCAAGTTTTTTTGCGGGCACTCGGTGCGGCTCACACTTAAATATCTTTTTTGACAGAGTTGAATCCTTCTTTGTTGCCCATGAGTGCTCGTAATAGCCGACTTTACCCACATTGCCTGTCGCAGATTTTCCAGGCATTCCGCTATTACAGTTCATGCAGTGGCAAAGCCCAGTAAGAACATACGGCAAGCGCCCCTCCTTGTGGGGCTTGTAACGACATCTGTTCTTATCTAAAATTTTACCAATGCGCTTAAAGCTCACATCATCAACAAGAGCGGGCCACACGGCTTTGGCCTCTTTCACTTCGCCCTTATGTTTGTAAACTTTGATTCCAAGGTAAATTTTATTTCTTAAAATAGCGTTGAGATTATCCACCGTAAAATAACCCACTCGCTTAAGTCTTCCACCGCCCTGCATGTTTTTACGAAGGCGGTAGCCATTATTATTCAACCAAATGGCCGCAGGTGATAGGGCCCCTTCTTTTAAAAAAGCGGTAAAGGCTGCTCGCACAAGCTTTGCCATTTCCTCATCAACTTCTAAATAACCTGGCTTATCGGGAATGATTTTATATCCCACGGGCACACAACCGCCGTTATAAAGTCCGCGAGCGGCGCGAACTGCAATGTTTGCCTCTACACGTTCACTCGTTTGACGACGCTCGAACTGGGCCAAATTCATGAGCTGAAAAATGACCATTTCGCCTGCGGCTGTTGTTGTGTCAAAATCTTCGCGCAGTGAGGTGAACCCACAGCCGTGATCTCGCATCATGTCCCACATGCCGACAAAGTCCCGCGTGTTTCTTGATAAGCGCGAAAGCTCAGTCACCATAACGAGATCTATCTCCTTGCCTCGAATTAATCGTAAAAGCTCTTGGAGCTGGGGTCGCTTCATGTCCTTTGCGGAGATCCCCGCATCTGTGTAAATGCCCTTAATCTCGCCAAAGTCGCCCATGCGGTTTTTATATTCCACCGCTTGGCGCAGACGATCCTCTTGGTTGCGTATGGACCCCTCAGGGTTTTCCGCCTGCTCTTCTGTACTGACTCTGATGTAAAAAGCGATTTTGAAACTTTGTTTCTTTAGACTAGCCATCGGTTCCTGTCCTTCCTACTGCAAGCGCAGTATTGGTTTCAGGAGCCAAAGAATTTTTCTCGGGGAGCTGGCAAAGATAACCATACACAAGCTCCGCCATTTCTTCAAGCAACTGGGTATATTCCTCAAATTCGACTCGCATAGAGATTATTTCATATTTTTTTATTTCCCATGATTTTTTCATTTTCTTGGATCCTTTTCATTTTTTTTATTTTTCTGGATCTCAACTCTTTTTTTCTCCTTTTAATTTTTATAACTAAACTTTTTTAAGAACTTCTCTTTTTTTACCAAACCGTCTTACCCGCCAGTACTTCCTGACCTCCAACACTCAACATCGTTGGGGGTGGGAGGTCAGGAAGTACTGGCGGGTTTTAGCTCAAACTGCCTTTAAGAGAAGTTCTTTTTGATTCTGATGACTTAGATGGTTTTGATTTTCAGCCTCACTGCTCACTTCGATGCTCACCTCCTGAGCGCCCTATTGAGCAGGTTTGCCTTTCACTTTTAAAGCCCAAACCTCGTTCACTTTATATGACTCCTCAAAACGGCGCACGGTCGCATTGCTCCCATTTTTTACGACATCATCGATTTGCGAAAACAAAAACATCACTCGGCTATCTCGGCCTACATACTCTACCCATAAGTTATAGAGGTAAATTCCCACATTGATCGTTGGAACTAAATACCAAACGGCATGGATTTTTTCTTTCCACATATAGGTTTTAAAAATCTCCCTATAACGACTTTTGTTTTTGTAATTTAGCTCAAGCTCGATCGCTACGGATTCATTCACGCAGTGGTAACTAACGCCCATGATCCCATCCGGCACAACCTGGGACTTCATACTGCGTAGTCCGTACTTGATCGCCATCTTGGATCTGATCTCATGCTCTGGAATCCACGAGTGCGCCACTCCGTGGCTTTCTAGAGCAAGTCGCAAATCCACCAAGCGCACATCATGATCGAGAGTAGAACGGTTAAAATTTCTTTTACAGCGCATGACGCCCACCACCTCAGCGCCTTTTAATGTTAAATACCAACCTCGCTCGTTGTTTTTTAGCCCCTCTAATTTTTGGATATAGCCTGTGGACTCTAAAACTCTTAAGCGACGTAAAATTGTTGTCGTCGCAATGTTTTTAAACACATTTTTCCTAATTTGACTGGTTGTCATCAGCGCCATCTCTGCTAAAAATTTAAAAAGATTTTTATCACGATCGGTTAAATACATATTTTTTTCCTCACTTGGCAAACGCCAGTTTAAAAATCATCTAAAGCCGATTTTGTAACATCAGCCGATGATCTATTTTTCTGAGACTCAATAAGTGCGTTCCTACTCGCTTCTTTTTTAAGTCGTTGTTCCTCAAGTAAATGCCATTGCTTGATGCTATCTTCATGCTCTTGCGTCTTGGATAGCTGGCGCTTTGGCTCCGCTTCTATATTTACTGGAGCGACCACAGACGCCTTGTAGGATTCTTCTTTATTTAGCCAGGAAGCATCCATCGCTTGTCCTACAAAGGAAATAAATAATTCTACGACTGGCCACACAAGAACTACGATAAGCAAAACCACACCCCCTAAAGTCACAAAGCGAATCGCTGTAACCAAAATCCATGCTGGATTCGTCGCAAAGTTCACTCCCATCGCCAGCATCCGCCAACGTACGAATTCTATTCCTATGACTAAAAAGCCATAGGAGAACCAAAAGCGGTTTTCAATAAACCCCTCCCTTGTTTTATTTTAAATTTTTTAATTTTCTCAACTGAAAGCGCAAGAATTACGAAAAATAGCTAAATCAGCTAATTTTCATCTGCTAGAAATTTTCTCATGGAGTAATCGCAGGTTTTTGGGGCCCGTTTTGTGCGCACGTAGACCCCTCACCTATGGTAATCGGACAGAAAAGCCTAAAAAACACCTCTCAGATCTCATTAAACACATTGCTATTCATAATTTTTGGCAAAATGTCGCTCATTTTTTTGTATTGAAAATAATTTTATCTTTATGAATTTCTTAAGGAATGAAATATTAGCATGAACCGTGACAACCGCTCACTTGTTGCATTAATGTAACAGCATATGTACAAACGCGACCGAAAATCCCACAAACAAGGTCTCAAAGCTGAAGACGCTGCCCATGAAATCTATGCCGTGCTCTTGCTGGGCCAAAAGGCCTCAAGAGCCTTACCAAAAGACTTTTTACGGGATTGTCTGAAATCTCAGGACGTGTATGTCTTTTTTTTAAAGCTCTGTATGGAATACGATTTCTCTGGCAACCTCTCAAGCTTAAGAAAAGGACTACTGCTGGTCGTAAAGACTCTTGGTGCAGCAAAGATAGCCAAAGCCTCTAAAATCAACAGAGTGACCCTTTATAGGATGCTTGGGAAGGGCGGCAATCCTGGCATTAAGAACCTAATGTCACTTTTAAAAGTGCTTGGGGTGAACTTTTGGATCGTGGACAAGGAGTTTTACAACCACCGCGAGCAGGCTCGTCGCCGTGGACTTCATCGGACGTAGTATGTTTTATTTTTTTGGATGGGGAATAAAAGTCATCGAAGTTGGAAGACCTTCGAGAATTTGATTTTCTCTCTCTCACCACCCCTGAGGATATGGAGGTCTAGGGAATTGTTTCAAGAATCTTCTAAAATAAAGATTATATGGAACTCTGAAAAACATTACATCAGTATCCTGATTATATTTGATGGTTTCTTCGAAACCATTCTTATACCTTTCATCAATTTCGTATTGAAATACAATACTACTGTTTTTTATCGTAATTTTACCTTTTAAAATATCAATGGCGTAGTCGATTTGGCGGTATTCCATGTTTGTAAAGTAAGTGTATCCACCTTGGCCGTGATAAAAATCGTAAACAGCCCAATCGTATTTTAAGTAAAGACCGCTGAATTCTATAAAACCATTTTGAGAACTATTCTTAATCTGCAAATCAACCAATCTATATTTATCATCACTTTCTGCAAGGCGATGTTCAGTATTTTTTTGGATTGTTTTTTGTAAAGTGAAAGTTGTTAGTGCTGGAGTCATTAAAAGTCCCCAATACCTAACGTTTAAAAGCGAAGTTGAATCTGACGAGAAATAAAACTCCATTTCAGTTAAACTACTGTCTAAGAGTACACTCGCCTCAGAGGGATCAGTTATAATGGGTATTTGCTGAAGATTATTCGTTTTTAAATTAAAATAAAAATACAAATCATTTATGTAAATAACAGAGGCCACGAAAGAATGTTGTTTTACAAGCCTCACCTTAACTATAGCGCTGTCTGAATCAGATGGATTAACACAAACATCATCTTGAATATAGATATTTTGAATTATTGTGGAATCCTCCTCATCTTTATAACTTGTTACTATTAAATTTTTATCAAAGTACATTTTAAAACTATTTAGCACAAAACTACTATCTGTTAATTTTGCACATCGCGACCATTCCGTATTATCGCTTGCATACGCATTGGAATTTAAAATAAAAAAAACTGTAAACAATAGAATATTTAGCACACCGCACCCCTTAAATTAAAAACAAGCCAGAAATAAGTAAGATCTGAAGGATTGTCAATTTTTTAAGCTTAAAATTTCGTCACTCTTAGTTTTTACTCATATTTGACGAAAAGTGGATATGATTGCACTGACTTTTATTCAAAGGCTTCGATCTTTTTAAATAAAAAACCCTCAGGATGTTAATCGTGAGGGTTTCGTGACGGACTCCGTGAATGAACGAAGTGATTACTGACAGCTAGTTTTTACTGGGAATTTTGGCTTAGCTCTTTTTTCGAGAATGTCGTCAATGTGATAAGTCGTTGAACAACTTTTTCCTTCGTCGCTGCGTTCTGACTGAACAATTATCTTTCCCTCGTCAGCCATTCCCCTAAGGACACATTTAGGCAGCGAATCCGATTTCTTATCGGAACACTTCTTGTTTCCAATATCTCGTGTCATTTTTTGAATCTCAGTCTTATTGGATTCGCAAAACTTTTCAAATTGCGAATAGTTAGGGCCCCAGCCCGAGCAGTCATGAATGATGACAAACTTCTCCAACAAGACTTTTTGAGTCGCTATCGGAGCACGGAAAATATTGCAGGTTTCATCTGGGCATGCTTTTAGCTGGTGCTCTTTGTCGCTCTTTGAATAGGTGTAGGAGAGATCTTTTTCTATGCTAAATGAATCTGCAAAGGCGGTTGAAAGCGACGTCGTTGCGAATAATATCGAGATAAAGAATTTCATCTTGTCCCCATAGTAGAACGATTAAGTCCGGTGGTCATTAAAGGAATCTTTTGCTTCGACGGGCCATAGATCAATTATATGGCTTCTGAAGCATTAGTCCCCATTATATCGTTTCTCGTGGAGGACTATTTAAAAGCCAGTAGATTCCTTTCCATAAGACCTTGGACGCTAGCACCCTTCTTTATATGTTAGTTCTCGCTATTTTGTAGTTTATATGCTACATATTAATCAGTGATAGCAAAAGCCCGTCAACTTCGTATTTATTCCACCGAAAGCGGCAAACAGCCGTTTAATGAGTGGGTTAAGGATTTAAGAGACCCGCCAACGGTGCGGCGGATACAGGCTCGCTTGGCTGGAGTGATCGCCGGGAACCTTGGAGACGTAAAGCCTGTCGGTGATGGTGTGAGTGAACTTCGGCTTGCGTTTGGACCTGGGTACCGCATTTACTTTGGAGTTGATGGTGAGGAACTCATTATTCTTCTCTGCGGAGGAGATAAAAGTTCTCAGGAGCGGGATATCCGCAAGGCTAAAGAATATTTGATCGATTATAGGAGGCAAAGTCATGAGTAAAAAAGGTAGTGTTTCTTACGACGAATGGGTGATTGAATCACTTAAAGGTGACCAAGAAGCTCAAACTCAATACATTCAAGCTACTATCGAAGAAAATCGTGGTTTTCCAAAAGCTATTTTGATTGCTCTCCGCCATGTGGCCGAAGCGCGTGGTTTTAAAAGTTTTGCTGAGGAAACAAACCTTAATAGAGAGAGTCTTTATAAAGCCCTCTCGGAAGATGGTAACCCAACCCTCGAGAGTCTCTCTAAAATGCTTGATGTTCTTGGACTCGACATCTCTGTGAAGCCAAAAACAAAACTCAAGGTCGGCTAATTTAATATTAAAGCACTGAGACCCTTTTGATAAGACGCCTTTCTTTCTCAGTAAGTCCATCGGCCTTAAAATCAATACGGCGCAATGCTTGAATATAATTTTGTATCGCACCATCCGTCTTTTTATACCTCAGTCCCAGCTCTTTACGGGTCCATCCTTCAATCCAGCGTAGTTTTGCCAGCTCCGCGAGATTTATCCTTGGCTCCCGCCATTGGATTGGGTGTGTTTCAACCCAAACCAACGGTTCATCCACCATGGCTCCTCGGGTACCACACTTCAAAAGCGACCACTATGGTCATTTCAATCCCCAGTTTTTTACGTTCTGATATTGGTCGCTCCGCTCCTGTGTTACCCGAAACAGGACTTGAACCCGTGAGCGCTAGAGAACAAATTGACCAATCAAGTCCTGTCTTGGGTACCACTTCTAAAACCGTAAGTATGGTCATTTTCATTCCCCAAGTTTTTACGTGCTGTAAGTTGGTCGCTCCGCTTAGTTGGGCCACCCGAGGCAGGACTTGAACCATTAGGCGTCAACGTACAATCAAGCTACTACCATGGATACCAACTAAAAGCCGCAGCACACTTCTTCTTTCTGTTTCGATTAAAGATTAGGACAAACTGCCTCGGGAATTTCTCCATCACAAGTTATGTCCACCCGTGTTTCCATCTCTCCAGTGTTAAGGTTCCTGATTGGCCCAGCAAAAACGTCCACCAATTTTGCATCCGACGAATTGTATAGTTTTTTACAAATCCCTGCGGAGTCTCTTTCGGTTGCGGGAACTGCCTTTCCGCGATTCATAATTAAAACCTCTGTAAAAGTAACGGTATCATCATAGTTGACAAGAATTTCGTGCACTCGAATGCCTTTACTTCCAAGATTAAATGCGGATTCAGTGGGTCCAACGCAGGTGGATTTGGCAAGTGTGGGCAGCGTAAAAAAAGAAATGGTAATTACGAACAATAATTTCACAAAATCTCCTCGGGTTTTTTATGCTTATATCAGCTTCTCGAAGCCAACGGTGAGAGTAAAGATTTCCTGTCAAAAGTTTGGACAGCAAAAGAGAAAAGTTTAGCGTCTCAAAATTAGATTCACTTGCAGTGTATAGCGGGCAACTATAGCCTTGTAGTATGTCTGCAAAACTTCGAGCACTCTTAAATTTACTACCCTTAGCAGGCGCGGCTCTTGCCTTGGTCATTTTTTTTCAGAATTGTTCCCCAAACTCAATGCATTCGGCACAGACAAGCACCAATGCACCCTCAAACACCGATGATTCCACATCTGGTTGTGATTGTGGAAGTACGGATGCTAGCCGGCCGTGCAAGGGTCAGTTTGCGGAATACGTTGCTGGAACCTCTAAAATTCGTTTCGAGTTCCAATGCTCTGGAGGCGATTGCAAGTGCGGAAAATTTGCCAACCAGCATGACTTCTGGGTGGCGCCCGTCTCTGTGAATGGCACGGTTCATCTAACACGGATGGCGCCGGCTGTTATCGGTACTCCCGGCGAAGCGGATTACCGTAATGGCTGGGTCGTAAATCCCGACGATCAAAACAAGGTTGGACTCGACGGGCGTTTTTTTGCAGCGGGAAATTTTAAATTTCCACAGAACCCTTCGACCGCGCAGCCTTACGTCATTGAAACTTCCCAGGGTATTCAGTCTATCTGGAAGGCGGACCATTATCCCGACGCCGAGATTGGAAGCAATTGCACAGGAATCGCGCCCAACGGGGACACGCGGATGTGCTTCTTGCAAACGGCTTTACTTACGATTTTGCCAGGCGTTCCCGAACGGGCAGGCACGATTGTTTTAAGACCGCCCTACTTTGGGCAAACCAAACCTTTGTATTCAGCTACACAATTGGATCTCAATTTTTTTCCAAATTTGCCGTTGATAACTCGCCCTTCTGGTGATGGCGTTGCAATCAGCTGGGACAAAGCCTTGGGCGATCTGAAATTTCCCGACGCAGACTGGGGTAACAGCTGGCCCGCAACACAAGTCCATCACGCAAAATTCAATTGGTACAGCCCGCTTGACAACGGCTACCCAGCATATTCACCACAGGGAAATCGCAACAATGCTCTGGCTTTGTTGATGTTTGCTACGTCGTCTCCTGAAGAGCTTGCAAAAAAAGAGCTTTTAATAATTCGGGCGATTCAACAAGGCCTTGATATTTTGGGAATTGTAAAACATGGCACAGCTGTTACGGTGAATGGAGTCATGCGCGGAGGCTTCACACCGAACGGCGGGCACTCCGTAGGTCGTTACTCGCAGGCAATCATCGCCGCCCATGCCATTTCCAAAGTCGACCCTCAGTGGAAAAATCTTTTGATCGAAGTGTCTAACTCGGCAGCTGGTCGACTCACATTTCCAGAAACAGGACAGTTTTCTTTTAATTCAACAACCGGCAAATACACTTATGGAGTTGTGAATGCAGCGGGCGGACCAAATTATCAGCCAAATTGCACGACCGGTCTAACACCTTGTCAGTCCAACTCAATCCGAGCAGACCCCGCCGGAAACTACGATGACTGGCCAGCAGGGGGCAATCAAGGAGCTTACCAAGCCATTGCCTGGAATTCGACATTTTTTGCTGCCACAATAGCGCGAGCCATCCCAGCTCTGCGCTTAATTCTCTATTCAGGTACGGATGTATATGTGCGACGAATGATTTCAATTGGCACATACACCAATCCGTCTGTGTCTATACCGCTAATGCCATTGAGTTATTGCGCGACCGGACCCAATGCAAATCGTATTTGTAATACAGATAACGACTGTGGATACACCCATGCCTGTTTTAACAAACAAACTAATTTTTCCAATTTTATTTGGTCGGCCGCAAATGCTTGGCAAACCTACGATGCGTGTTTGGACTCGAAAGCGTGCGATGGAATGGCAGGGCTCTGAGGCCGTGCATCCCAATCTTTTTTAAGTTTGAAGCCAAGGCTTAGCTCGTTTAATCTAGTCAAAGATTAAAAATCGGGGGGATTTCATGGCTTTGCTGCTGTCGGGTCTAATGCTATTTTTGTGCGTTCCTTCTTTTGCAGTTCAACGATTTGCAAAAGATGAGTTACGGTTTGTTTTTCATCCCGAGGGCATGCCAACAGTCGCGTGCAGTCATGTTCCGCTCAAAGAAAGCAGCCCGCATGCTCCCAACCTTCCCTGGTGGTTTGTTGAGTGCGGGCAGAGAAAATTCACGGTCGACGCCTGGTTCGAAATCGTTGATCTTCAAAGTAGTTTTCAAAGCATTCGTTTTTTGTTCCACATCAAAGAAAGTGTGGATTCAAGCGGGCTGAAACTTACACAGTTTAATACACAGACAACAGATTTGGTTGTGCAAAAAACTTTGCTGTTTGGAATCACTTCATTTTTGGACGTGGACAACGGCTTAGGCGACTTACAGATTACCGCATTGCCCAAATAGAGTTGGCAAAATGAAGCCGATCGAAATGACACGACCGTATTACTATCGCCCGCTGAATAAATCGAGTTAGATCAAAAATTGAGCATTCTGAGCTGCCAATTTTACAAGCAGGGGAAGGTGGGAGTCGCACAAAAAGTGACGATAAACTTGCAAGGCTATGTAAATTTTATTTGACTGATAGTACGCCCCGTAATGAACTAGCGGAAATTAATTCTGCAGAGATGTTTGAGCCAACTCCGTCGCGCCGTCTCGCGCACAGTTAATAAATTTAAAATAAATCAAAGGAGATTTAAATGAAAATGTTAGCAGCCGTACTCGTCGCATTAGTTTTTACTGGATGCCAAACCATGCCTTACCAACCTTACGCACGCGATGTAAAACGCATGCCAAATCAAGGTGGAGTGATTGCACTTAAAACAGAGCATCGCGAAGAAGATCGTGCGAAAGCCGACATAATGATGCAAAAAAATTGTGGTGATGCTGCAGTAAAAGTGAAAGAAGAAGGCGAAGTGTCTGTTGGTCAAACAACAAGCGGTAATGCGTCTGAGACTCGCGATGCTGGAACTTCTGGTTCAAAAGTTGGAAGCCTTTTTGGAATGCCACTTATGTCCGGCGCGACTGATCCTAGCAAAAACACAGCAACAACGACTACAACCACAGCTCTCAAAGAGTGGCAGATCGTTTACGATTGTGGCGGAAGCAAAACCAAAAAGAGATAATTTACTTTTCAGTTTTGTAGTCGACATTTAGTTGATTGATAAAGGGCTCCATTTGGGGCCTTTTGTTTAAGAAGATCTTTTGATCACCGACGATTCGGTTGTTCCTTGAAGATCTATTTTTTTGGCCGGCACGCCACCCCAGACTTCATTATCAGGAATAACGGTTTTAGGCATAACCACAGAATGCGGCATGATTTTTACACCGTTCCCAATTGTCACTCCGCCCATCACCGAACTTTTAAGACCGATCGTGCAGTCGTCACCAATTTGAACAGGCGCAATGATCAATAATCCTGCCTGGCCGTAATGACCCACAATTGTCACCGATCCGCCAAGCGTGACTTTTTTCCCAAGCGTGATCATCGAAGGATCTGAGATATAGGTTGTGTTGATGACTGTGCCTTTGCCAATTTTCATTCCCATCATTTGGTAAAATAAATTACCAAGCGGTGAGGGCGTTACGAAATCCAAAAAAGTAAAGCGTGGAAGGTATGTAAATGCATTGTGCATAAACCATTTAAGAGCTTCGAATGAGTAGTAGGGTCCACGCCACGGTTTGAGATGAGTGAACATTAAAAAATTCAGAGCAGGTGCAACGAACAAAAGTGTCAGGCCATAGGCAAAAAATCCAACAGCTAAAGAAAACGCAAATGAGAAGTTCTGGATAAATGTTGGTTGGGCGCTCGAAATTTCTTGGAACCAACGAAAAATAGAAACACTGGGTGTAAGACATATCCCGATGAGCAAACAGCCTAATGCGTAAACCGGTATCATGGTGAAAATATGCATCGCCACCTTAAAGCGGCGTAAGAGAGTTTCAAAAATCCCTTTTATTCCCGAGTGCTTGCTAGTTAATGTGTCGACGTCGATTCTTTTGTTCACAGCGTCCTTATCGGTATTTTGTTGGCAAACATGCATCGTCGCTGAGACTGGAAGCTCAATCTAAAAATTGCAGACTTAAGTCTTGTGTGCCCCAGAGCCCAGCCATTCGCAAAACTCTTCACTTACGATAGCTTTACGCTCGAGGGAACGTCGCCGAATTTCTCTTTAAAGGCCTCAGAAAATGCTCCGAAATTCTCGTATCCGACCAGGAGTGCAACGTCGCCGACTGGGTGTTGGCCGGATTTTAGGAGTCTTAGCGCTTCTTCAAGTCGTCGGTTTTTTATGTACGTAAACGGAGTCGTGCCCACATCCGCCCGGAATTTACGTAACAGTGTCGAGACACTGGCATGGGCTACTTTTGCGATTTCCTCGAGGTCTTTCGGCTCAAAAAGATTGGCTTCAATAAATCGCAGTGCTCGTACAGATACAGGTTCGCTAGGATCATCAGACGCGGGTACATCGGTATACATGGATCGTTCTTTGTCGGGATAGAACGTTGTTAAAAGAACTTCTTCAAGGAGGCGCCGTCCTAGCAGTTGAACAGCTTCTTTATCGTGATCATTTTTGTTTTTATTGAGAACAACCCGTTCGAAAAAATAGGCTTGAAAAATAGCGTCTACCAAATGAATTCGTGGGACTTTGATGCACTCTTTAGAAAGTCGGCTGACCTGCTCATGGGTGAGATTCATCTTTTTAGCGGCAGCTTCAACCATTTGACTGGAGGGAAAAAAGGCTGCTGTATCATAAATCGAGGACATGCCTTCGTCATCGTGAGTTAATCCTTTCGGTATAAAAAGGATAGTTTCATAATCAACGGTATGTTTGTTGTGGGGATTTTTGGTACGAACTTCCATGACGCTTGAGCCGCGGGGAAAGACGATTTTTAATCTGTCGTGGGTGTGAAAATCCCTGAAATACTGCGTGCTTCGTTCGTAAGCGAAACCCATGTCGGTCGTCATGTCGATAACCTGCTCCAGCAAACAGCCAGCTGGAACTTCTTCGAACCCTTCCCAAGTATATTTTTTACCAAGCATGTTTGACGATTTAACCGAAATCTCTGCCAATATCAACGGCGTAGGGTTAACGAACTCATAATATCCTTTAAAGCATAAGTCAGGTCGCTGCCAGCTTAGTTAGGATCTCCAAAATGCCCTTATGTAGCGAGAGAGCATTGCTCGAGTGGAACAAGCTTCACCTATTGGTCTGAATTTGCGCAGAGCCCCATTTTGCTTGTATGGGGTTCCTGCATTTTTTTACTCCCGAACAGAAGATTCGCTCACAATGGTTTCATCCGTGTCGCCAAGCGCATTTCCGTCGTAGATGGCCGCAGGTTTACGCTTTTGCTTCTTTTGGACTGTTTGAAGCGTGTCCACATCCGCCGCAAGTTGTTGAGCGCGGTGATCTTCATCAGATGTTTTTAATGCCGAGGTGAGATCCGCGTGCATGCTTGATGAGTCTTTCTCAATATCTAAACGACTAAAGTTTTGAAAGGTAAAAGCAATGGGGCTTAAGGCTGCTAGGATCGTAAAAATAAAAAATGCTTTGCGGACGTTAAATCGGGGAGTTAGCTTTTTCATTAAATCACCTCAACTCCTTATCGGAGGTCGAGGTGAGCGTTTTGATAAAAAGAGTGGAGAGTTTCGTTTTTTGTCTCAAGATGACTCAGTTGATAAAGCTTTCTGGTCCATGGGCTCGAACTGTTCATAACTTCTACAAAAAACAAAACTCTTTAAAAGCTCAACGAATTCCGTGTCACGTGCGAAATTTTTTCCCAAACGATCTGCGCATCAACCTCAGTTTGTGGAGTGCCACTATATATCACATCCCAGCTATAATCTTTGCCAGATTGAAGAAGCACTTGCGCCTCTAACGGAATTTGAAAACTTTGTTGCCAGCCCATTTCCTGTGAAGACCACAGCGCCTTTTTAAAGTCGATAGGAAAAGTCTCTGTTCCGCCAGCTTTGACCTCGGATAGAATCAGCGTTGTTGCGTAGGGGGCAACTCCGATTATTGTTGCTGGAGCGGCGGCTTGCACAAGCCATTGAGTTTTATCAAAGCGCAGAGTTGCAATCATCGGTAAAAAGGATGGTGTGGTAACGGCAGCGGCTTTTGAAAAATGGTAGCTGACTTGCGCGAGCGGCGAAATAACGCGCTCTAAAGAGTAGGAGCCAAACATCCCGCTTAAAAGATTGCCATCAAACGTCTCGCGAAAACTTCGTTTTGGGGCATTCATTAAAAGTGCGAGATTCCAATGTTCCGACCCTGCACGAGTAGAAAGTTCCAATGTTTTGCCGCTGGCGATTTTTTTAATATCTGTAGGGTAAAAATAATTGTTCTCTTTTAGAAGCGAAAACGAAATTAAAGATTTGCCGATGGGCAGAGCAGGGGCCTTTACAGAGTAACTTTCTGTAAATGGCCAGTCGTTGGCAGACAGGCTAAGGCCGCTCACATTGCCTTTTACCGGAACTGTTTTGAGTCCTCCGCTCAAAAACTCAATGTACTCAACAAGCTCAATCAACGATTGGTCATTTTGAAATCCCTTAACCATTTCGTTGAGGGGGAATTTTCCATAAAGCGCATACATGTTATAAACACCGTCGCCTTCAACATAAGCGCGAAACTCAGGTTTATTTAAATTGATTGAGACAAAATATTTTTCAGTCTGTTGAGGAAGACTTAAATTACTTGGAAGATCAACCGTATAAGAAACCACTTTGATGGAGTCGTTAACGGGACTGATCACTTTGCCGAGATTGAAATTAATAATTTCTTGTTGATCCATACCAGGAATGACCAACGCAAAATCAACCATACCGTCCATATTTTTAATGTTGATACCGGTGGTGGTTCCTGAAATCTCGTGAGTGATTGTTTTGGCTTGGACTTGGGCTTGGGCTTGGGCTTGAAAATTGCAAATGGAAAATAAAATCGTCATCATTGCGATACATTTTTTCATAACATCTCCTTGTTATTGCATAAATGTACCTTGGATTGGGTTTAAGGCAAAAGCTTTTTAAGTTCGCTATATTCCAGCATCGTCTTTTGGATGACGGCGTCGATGGTTAAAAGCTCGTCAATGCTTCCAACGCCATGCCCTGCGGAGAAGATACTTTTGTAAGAAAGTTTTTGATTTTCCCCGCCAAACATCACACGCCCTGCACGCAGCAAAGATATCCAACGCTTTACTTTTGGACTCTGGCTTAAAACACTGTCCACCACGTTGGGCTTTAATAGTTTGTCGAGGAGTGGACTCTTAATAAAGTTTCCGTCAAATCCATCCACGCGATCGGTGTTGATGATGTCGTCCGCTTTGGCATCGAGGATCGCCTGTTTGTAGGCTTGGGACGCGGGAGACTCTTGCGTGGCGATCATGCGCGTTCCCATGTAAACTGCATCAGCTCCGAGGGCGAGAGCTGCGAGCAGACCCTTGCCATCGCCGATGGCGCCGGCTGCAATGAGTGGAAGACTAATAAATTTTTTGAGATTAGGGATAAGCGCAAACAGCGAAGTCTCGCCGGCGTGCCCACCCGCTCCGCTGCCGACTGCGATGAGGCCATCAGCGCCTAGGTCGGCCACTTTTCGCGCGTGGGTAAGCCCCACCACATCGCAAAAAACTCTGGTTTTCGTGCCGCGTGCGCGTTCGATGATGGTTTTTGGACTGCCAAGAGATGTAATAATCAGCGGCACCTCTTCCTCAAGAGCAATCTGTAAATGTTCGTCCTGGGTTTTATTCTTTTTCTGCACAATGATGTTAATGCCAAACGGTCTGCTGGTTTGTGATTTGATATCGCGGATGGCCTTTCGGTAATTTTCGATGGGTCGGAAGTTGAGGGCGGGAAATGTGCCGATGCCTCCGGCATTGCTTGCAGCTATCACCATTTTTGTATCGCTCACCAAAAACATGGGAGCTGCGATGATTGGGTAATTGATGTCGAATAATTCTGTGATTCGCGTTTTTATGGGGCTTGCTTTGCTACTCATAGTTTTTTATTCTGCCTTTTATGTTTAACAGAATCACCAGTTTAATTTCGGACACGACAAAAAAGACATGGCTCATGCGGGGCTTTGGATTAACTAAAGTGCCGCTCCTTTTTATGTGCGCGCCGCGAATCGTTCGTTTGGATGACGATGTTTGCGAAGTGTTAATTCCTTTTCGCAAGATTGTGAAAAATCATGTCGGGAGTATGTATTTTGGTGCGATGGCCATCGGTGCAGACACATGTGTGGGAATGCACGCTGTAAATAAGATCGCTCAGAGCAAGAAAAACATTGGATTTATTTTTAAAGATTTCAAGTCACAGTTTTTAAAACGTGCCGAAGGCGATACTCTCTTTGTATGCGAAGAGGGAAAAGCCGTGCAGGAATTGATCGATGAGGTGCTGCGCACAGGAGAAAGAGCCCACAAGCTGATCACGGCCCGCGCCATGGTTCGCGGCGAAGTTGTCGCCGAGTTCGAGTTGACCCTGTCCCTCAAAGCGAAATAACAGAGCCGCTAGAGGTACCAAGTACCTTTAGCGGCGGCATTGCGTTACTTGAGGTAAAGTTTTTTTTGAACTGTTTGTTCGTTATTTCAACACTGTATTGTCGAACAACAGCGTTGTGGAGCATCGGCAGAGAGGACCTTCGCTCTTCGTTTGCGAGCGAGGCTTGTGTCGATTAAGACGTCCCGCTAACGGCGGCGTGCAATACGTACATAAAGGTACCAAGTACCTTTACCGGCGGCAGTGCGCAAAGGAGCCGGGTCAGGCAAACTCGCAGTGTGATTGGCAGCTAGATCTTTTCCGAGTTAAAGTTGACTCCGTCTATCAAAACGAAATAAAGATGCAAAAGCAAACCAGGGGTAACGGTACTCTACCGGCGGCAGAGCGAAAAAAAAGCGGGGGCTTTCATGATTCATTTATTTTTTATTTCACTACTAGTAATGTCCGAAAACCTGTTGATGGAGTTTGGCAAAGCTCCAGTTGTGGTCGAAACGTCGCAAAAGTTTACGCTGGTGACATGGAATATTTATAAAGGAAAGAAGAGCGGCCTTTACGAGGATCTACATAGGATTGTTAAAAACTCCGATTTTGTTCTCACCCAGGAATTTTTGGTCAATGCACCTCAAGCTGAGCTCATAGGCGCGCTTCCAAACACCCACTGGGCAATGGCGAAAAGTTTTGAAAGCGGTCAGGGATGGACCGGAGTTGCTACGATGTCGAAGTGGCAACCCATGGCTTCTATCCCGGTTCGCAGTCCGGGGTCAGAACCCTTTACAGGCACGCCGAAAATGTCTTTGATCTCACAATATAAGATGGCGGTAAAAGATTTCTGGATCGTTAATCTCCACGGACTGAACTTCGACATCACTCACTTCGACTTCACAGAGCAAATCGATGCTATCGTTTCACGCTTAAAAGATTACAAAGGCGCTTTGATTTTTGCCGGCGACTTTAATACGTGGTCGGACTACCGCCGAGACTATCTGTTGGCGAAGACAAAAAGTCTTGGCCTATCACGTGCCGATATCGAAAACCCCATGGGCATCTTTTCGGCAACGCTAGATCATATTTTTTATCGCGGTGTCGACGTTATCGAATACCGAACCCTGCACGAATACGAATCCTCAGACCACACCCCCCTCCTCATCAGATACCGAATAAAATAGGTAAGGGCACAAAAACGAATCATTAGACGAGCAGGCACCCTTGTCCATTGCCACCAATTAGGTACGCCGTTCCTTTTAAGGTACGCCGTACCTTTTGGTTAAGATCTGCGTCATCTGCCTCAACCTACCGAACTAAAAACGTCTTATTTTAGATATAGGGAGCAGGAACGAACGTCGAAGGAGTTCCTTAACTCGAAATCTTTCACTTTCGGTACGGCGTACAATTTTAGGTACGCCGTACCTTTTGGTTGAGATGTGCGTCATTGGGTTTGTAGTCGCGTGCGGTAGCTCTTTTGAGCGCGATGCCGTGCTCTTGTTTTCAGTGTCTAATAAAAATAATTACAATTTTTTTCAAATTTTGAATCCGATTTCGTATTTCCTGCATCTAACAGGTAAAGAGACACTCTGTTGGAGGGGTAAAATGACTCAAATAATTAAAAATGTATCGGCCTTTATGGGTTTTGGATTTGTAGCTTTCATGCACGTTTATTTTGTGCTGCTTTTGTTGGCAAAGCCTGCGTTGGCAGAAGAGAAAACTCAAAAGGTTGTTGTAGAAACGTCAGCCACCAAAACAAACTCAAATCCCCCTGCTAACACGCTGAATATGAATGGTGCTGACGAGGAACGCTCCACACTAAAAACTTTGGGATCAAAAAAATTCAACTTCAAGATCAACGACGAAAAAGGAACTATTAAGATAGATAAAAACGGAATTCAGATCAGTCAGGTCGATTCCGATGAGAGTGAAGATGCTGAAACCGGCGACGATGTAGCAACTGTGGTGTCGAGTTTCAAAAATCTCAACAAAACCAGTCAATGGGCCGACATTTTGGAAGACGTTCTGGTTCCAATCGTCCTATTTTTAAGCGCGTTTGGTTTTGCAGGGTACGTTGTTTATGCAAAATCTCGAACTCGTCGCGATTATTTAGAAACTATAAAAGCTTTAGCGCAAAGTGGGCAGCCTATTCCACCCGAACTGCTATCGAATATGAATTCGACTGTGGGTGGAGCAAAACCTCCTTTCGCAGGGCCAATGACCTATGATGCCAATGCTATGCAGGGTGCAAAGTATATTTTTTGGGGAATCGGTATTGCAGGAATGATGACGCTTATTTCTAATGGCAACATCGCTTTCGCCATCGGATTTCTATTCATCATGATGGGAGCATTTCACATGTACACATCTCACATGATGCAAAAACAAAAAGCTACGGACACACCTGCCGCTACGACACCCGAACTTAAATAAGTACGGGTGACAAGATGTCGACAGATGCAGAGCTGATAGCTCGAGTCCTCATGGATGATGATCAGCAAGCTTTCGAGGTTCTCGTGCAAAAGAACCAATCGCGACTGCGAAGTTTTTTTCGCAAGATGTGCGGCGGAGACGAGATGCTTGCTGATGACTTGGCCCAGGAAACCTTCCTGAAGGCTTATCGTGGAATGCAAAGTTACCAGGGGCAGTCGCAATTTATAACCTGGCTGTTTGCGATTGCGAAAAATGTGTTTTACGAACACATTCGGCGAAGCGAAGCATTTACTGATCTTCCCGAGGAGATTGATGCAGGTGCCGAAACTGGCCAGGACTTGAAGATGGATATGGCCCGCTGTATGCTAAAATTGGAAGCTACAGAGCGAATGGTTCTGACGTTGTCATATATGGAAGGGTTGTCGCAAACCGAAGTGGCGGAGCTTATGAACATTCCGCTAGGTACAGTTAAAACTCACTCGCTGCGTGCGAAAGAAAAACTCAAATCGCTTTTGGTGCGATGAGTAAGAAGAAGAATGAGGTCAACATGAAGAACGATATGGACTCCCTTTTAGAAGATTTTTTGATGGACAATCACGTTGAAGACAATGGCTTTTCGCAAAGAGTGATGGAACAACTTCCAAAAGCCCCGGCGTTGGCGTGGTTAAAAGATTTTGCTCCAGCTTTTGCCTTCAGCGCATTGTGCGTGCTGGGTTGGAACTACCATCATTTACTTTCCAGTTCTCTCTTTATGTATCGCGCAGATTTTTACCAATGGTTCAGTGAAAACATCGGTTCCACGTCCATCACAATCAGTTACACAACGTTGGCTGGCGTAGGTGCCATCGCGGCCTATTTTATCCTCGAAAAAATCATGCACGAGATTGAAACCTTCTAAGCAGGACACAGACCTTAGCGTTACTAATCTAGGCTTTTCCAAAATCACGAATCAGGATTTCGAAACGCCACTGATCTTCCGTCTACACATTAACAGCCAAATGCTATACATCACCGGAAAAGGTACCTGGTACCGGCGTTTTTATCCGCTTTCAGATCCATTTAACTGGCAAACATCACCGGAAATGTTACTTGGTATCTTTTCATGCGGGTGCCTCGGCTACATGACGCAAATCTCAACCAAAAGGTACGGCAAGGGGACAAAGACGCCTTCGGCGCTCGTTCACGAGCCGAGCTCGTTCCGGTCCCCGTACCTAAAATCGTACGGCGTACCATAAAAGGAACGGCGTACCTATTTATCGAGCAAAGTGTATACCGGCATGGCGGCGCTATCCTGCGCCTACGCATTCATGACTTTTTTGTTAAAGCGGAGCTAGCTTTTGGGCGAAGGTGGAGTCGCGTTTGAAGGCGAAGCCTTTTCGTTTTTCTACCTCGAATCCAGAAGCAGTTAGGGCCCGGCGGAGGTCGCCTGTGCAGGCGTACGTCGACATAAAACAGGGATCAGCAGCAGTGTGTTTAAAAAAATGATTTAAGAATTCTGGCGTCCATAGATCGGGGCTGGTTTTTCCGCAGAAGGCATCAAACAGAATTCCGTTTGCTAAAGATAAATCCGATTTTAAATCCACTGCCCCCTCAACGCTTAAAATTCCTTGCCGTAAAAAGTTTTGCAACTGCTTCAAAATTTCCACTTCTGAAAGTGCATACTTCTCAGCGTAAAAATCAAGAATCTGATCGTACACCGAGTTCAAAGGAGACGCGTCCTGCTTTATCCACGCAATAAAATAATCTCGAAGCTTAGCAACAAGCTCAAAACTGCGCACGAGAGTAGGTGGTTTTTTTTGCACGAGTGACTCGCAAGCAATCAAGATTTCGTTGTACCCGATCCCAAGACCCAGCGAAATAAAAGAGGGAGCCCCACAATGTTTAAACGCCAAAGCGACCGTGGGTTGATAAATATACTGGGTTTCGCTAAACGCGCCCTCCACAGAATGCATCGGCTCCCACGTTGGCGGGAGACTTAAAGACGGGCTCTGGTCGTTTGTAGTTATATTTTTAAACTCAAATGCCATTGTAACCCTTTTAGAGCCTATTACTAGTTGCCAGAGCTGTCCGTTTTCGTTAGTTAATGCTATGCGTTTTGGCACAGAACTGCTTCCTTATAACCCCATTTCTGCCTATTACAAAAAGCTTTTTGGGCAAAAGGTTTTTAAGGTTCCTGTTTCCATTGCGGAAGACTGCCCCAATCGAGCCGGCATCAAGGGAATGAAGACGTGTATTTTTTGCGACGAGCACGGGTCGTTTGCCTACCCTGAAAGTCAAAAAGATCAGCTATTAAAACAGATAGTAAAGCATCAAGCCAAAGTGTCGGAGCGTTTTAACTCTAAAAAGTTTTTAGTTTATTTTCAGGCCTACACCAGCACGTTCACGCAGCTGCAAAAAATCAAAGATGCTTTCGAAGTGGCTATGCAACAGCCCGACATGGTCGGAATTGTTGTAGGAACGCGCCCCGATTGCTTATCTGATGCGCTTTTAGATCTTTGGAAAGAAACTTCCGAAAAAACTTTTTTATCCATCGAAATCGGTGTGCAAAGTTTTGACAACAAACAATTGGATTGGATGCGACGTGGACACACCGCAGAGCAATCCATCAAGGCGATTAAGCGCATTCGTGAAAGATGCCCAAAGGTTGATTTAGGAGTGCATATGATGTTTGGCTGGCCAGGCGAAACACTGGAAGATGTTCGCCAATCAGCACGAAATTGTAATGAGCTCCCAATTAACAATGTAAAATTGCACAACTTGCATGTTTTAAAAAACACACCACTTGCAGATATGTTTTTCAAGAAAGAATTCACCCCGGTGGAATTTGATGAGTATTGCTCAATGGTGGGCGCATTTCTAACTGAACTTTCGCCTGAGCTGTATCTGCATCGTCTTGTGGCCGTTGCCTCGCGCTGGGACGAGCTGATCGCGCCCGAGTGGACTCGGCATAAAATGACCAACTATCAAAAAATAATCGAATACCTTAACTTCAATCAGATCTACCAAGGTCAAATGCTTCCAGCAGATCCAACAACGCGCAGGTATGAAATTACTTTATGAAAATAATGATGGAACCAAATAATGAAAAAAATTGAAAAAGAATTATGAAAAAGAATGATGACCAACAAATTCAACTCGTTAAAGAAGCTATCGTTCGCTATTGCAATCTGTTGCATAAAAAAAATATGCTGGCAGCCGCCGACGGCAACGTAAGCTATCGCATTTCGGACGGCGAAATATTAATAACGCCATCAGGAGTTCCCAAAGCATTTATCGAAGCTGATGACATCGCGGTGATCGATCTTGCAAATAATATTATCAAAGGCCGTCCATCGGGTGAACGCCAGATGCATCTTGAGGTTTACCGTAAGTGCCCGCAGGCGCGAGCCGTGGTGCACGCTCATCCGCCGTCAGCCATCGCGTGGTCGGTGGCGTATCCCGAAATGGAAGAGTTGCCAGCAGAATGTTTGTCGGAAGTGATCCTAGCAGCTGGGAGAATTCCCATCGTTCCTTATGCCCGCCCTGGCGGAATCGAAATGGGAACAAATCTGCATGCTTTTTTACCGGAGTGTCGCGCGATGATTTTGAGTCGCCACGGCGCGATTTGTTGGGGTGAGTCCCTGCGTGAAGCCTATTGTGGCATGGAGCGGATCGAGCATTCGGCTGATATCTTGATGCGCGCAAAATCCTTAGGGCAGCTGACCTCGCTGCCTGACGAGGAAGTGGCTGCACTTCGCGAGATGCGGAAAAAAATGGGAGATCGTCTGTTGTGAATTTAATTTCCCGCGCGCTCAAGTTTCAGGACGGAAAACTTTCAATTCTAGATCAACAGCTATTGCCCCTCGTGCAAAAATGGATCGCCATCGATAATCCTGAAGAAATGATCTTGGTGATTCAAAGCCTCAAGGTTCGCGGTGCCCCACTGATCGGTGTGGCAGCAGCGTTGTCGCTTGCCGATTGGTACCAAAATACCAAGCCCACGCGTAATGTCTTTTTAGCACAGGCGCAACGAATGCGCGACGCGCGTCCCACCGCGATTAATTTAATGAACGCAGTGGACCGAATTATAAAAGTTCCTGAAAGCGAAATCTTTGCAACAGCTATCCATTTGTTTAACGAGGATGTGAAGCTGTGCGAGCAAATGAGTCTGTGTGCAAGTGAGATGATTGCAAGCGGCGATGGTGTGCTCACTCATTGCAACACCGGGGGGCTTGCCACCGTGGGCATCGGCACAGCTCTCGGTGCGATCAGCAAAGCGTGGGAGCAAAAAAAGCAAATTCATGTGTACGTGGACGAAACGCGGCCGCTGCTGCAAGGCGGGCGGCTAACGACCTGGGAATTAGAACAAATGCAAATTCCGCACACGTTGATTTGCGACAACATGGCTGGCTATTTAATGTCGCAAGGAAAAATTCAAAAAACTTTTGTCGGCACCGATCGAATTGCAATGAACGGTGATTTTGCAAACAAAGTGGGAACTTACTCGGTGGCGGTACTGTGCCATTACCATAAAATTCCTTTTTACGTTGTCGCACCCTCGACAACCGTTGATAAAAACTGTTCGTCGGGAAAAGAAATTCCCATCGAACAGCGAAAGCCCTTCGAGGTGCGCGGTGTGGAGGGATCTTTTAACGGTGCATTTTCCGCAGTACAGTGGGCGCCCGAAACTTCGCCTGTTTACAACCCTGCGTTTGATGTGACGCCGGTAGATCTTGTAACTGGAATTATCATTGATGATCAGTATTTTTCGCAAAGTGAATTAAAAGCCGGTGTTCTAAGTAATAGGTACAGCTAGACTGTACAGGAAAAAAGTACAGGAAAAAAGTACAGGAAAAAAGACAGGTGAGGGAGATTTTATGTGGGCAATAATCGGCGGATCGGGTTTCGAAAAATTTGACCAATTTAAAGCATTAGAAAACCTCGATCGATCAACACCATTTGGGCAATGTTCCGAAGGACTTAAAAAAGGCGTTGTCGCCGAGCAGGAAGTCTTATTTTTACCTCGCCACGGCCTGCACCACAATCTCACTCCATCCACCGTCAACTACTGCGCTAACATCTACGCTCTTAAGAAACATGGGGCCCGCCAAGTTCTGGCATTTTCGGCGGTGGGAAGTTTGCGCAATGATTTGCCTCCGGGCGATATGGTTGTGCCAAACCAATACATCAACTTTACTAAAAACCGGATTTCCTCGTTTAGTGGGGAAGGCATTGTTTCGCACACGTCGCTTGCCATCCCGGTTTCGCATAATTTGATCGAAGAAACAAAAAAAGCAGCGGCCAAAGCTACTTTTAAATGCCATTTCGACAAAGTGTCTATCGTGGTGGAAGGTCCGCACTTTTCGACAAAAGCGGAGTCCAATTTATTTCGATCGTGGGGCGCTGACATCATTGGCATGACGGCGTTTCCCGAATACGCCTTGGCCCGCGAAGCAGGCCTCGCTTTTTTGCCTTGCAGTTTTGTAACGGACTACGATTGCTGGAAAGATGATATTCCGCACGTGACTGTGCAAGAGGTGATGGAGACGATGAAGAAAAATAATCTCAAGGCCTTCGAAATTGCAAAAGCCATCGTCAACATGCCTAAGGCTGTCGTCGAAGCAGCGAGTGAGACGGAGAATGGTCTCAAAAACTCAATGATGACGCCACACGAGCTTCTTACAGATGAGCAGCGGCACTGGTTGCAAACCCTTATTTCCTAGCGCGTTAATTTTTGGTGTGCTCTGCCGTGCAACGGTGGTGATGAAAGTCTGTGAATTCGTGCGCCAAAGTGATTTACAAAAAAGATGCACTCTAATGACTCAATTACGCAATCCTGTTACGAAAACAAGACCCCATTTGTCAGACCCCGCCGTTAGGCGAGTTGTGATATCAAGCAAGCTTCCAAAGTACGTTGATGTTAAAGCTATCTCGTATTGCCTGCCGATAACAGTGCATGACCCGCGGACAGAAAATTCAGGAACTACTTATTCAAGTCTTAGTATTGCGGTTTTCTTTTTCTAACATTGTAAATGTAAGCTACCGACCTGTAGTCAATCGCGGGTTGGCCGCGCTGGCTTTTGTTGTCATTCTTTCTGCGTTGATTTTGCATCTATTTAACTTTTTACAAAATGATGTTTATTTCAAGGCGATCAAACTCGGCAATTCTCGAAAGTTGTGGATTTTTTTTGTGATTGGTATCAGCGGCATTGGTTTATGTATTTCTTTTGGATTGGTGAGTCTCCTTTACTTGTCACCCCTCATTCTTGCGTATCCGGCTTATTTTTTCTATCAGCATCGCTGGCTTCCCCGCGCCATACTGCTTGTTGGTTTGATGTGTGTGACATTTTCGCAGATGAGAATCACGCAGAACGACCGCGTGCATGCGATCGTCATGTGGATGTCAAAACATCCTGAACGGTTCAACATTGCCGTGCTCAAAGCGTTCGACCGCAAGAGCCTTACAGCGCGACAAGCATACGACGCTGCAAATATTTTGACTTTACATCCCGATGAATCGTTTCGCGATTATAAGATGGGGCTTGAATTCGCGCAGATTGCGTTGACCAAGCAGACCAATCCTGTTTTTTCTAAAAAAATCGCTTATATCTTGGGATGTGCAATGATCGGCGAGCAAAAACTTGAAGGTGCACGCAGTATTGCTTCGAATTACAAAATCGAGGCTCTCACAGACATCTTGGCCGCGAACTCGCAGTGCGAGCCTTTATCCTTCCGCAAGCCAGCGTCGGTGGTTCGTGCAAAAAGACCAAAGTATTACTTTTGATATTCGGTTTTCAAACTTAATTTTTCTTTTTTATTTTCAATGGCTAATCGAATAAGTTCATCGAGCAGTTTCGGATAAGACAGCCCTGAAGCTTCCCACATTTTAGGGTACATGCTAATACTTGTAAAACCTGGAATCGTGTTCACTTCGTTGAGGTAAATTTTCCCGTCATCTTTATCGAGAAAAAAATCAACGCGCGCCATCCCTCGAAGTTCCAGGCACACAAAGGCATCGGTGGCCATCTTTTGCAACTGCTGCACAAGCGCCGGAGAAAAACCCTCTGCTGGAATTTTAAGATCAGCCCCGTTTTCATCAATGTACTTTGATTCGTAATTGTAAAATTCATGACGTGGAATAATTTCGCCAATGATACTGGCGCGAGGAGTGTGATTCCCAAGCACCGAGCACTCAAGCTCGCGAGCGCTAATGGCTTTTTCGGCGAGGACTTTTGTGTCAAAGCTAAAAGCATCGGCGATTTTTTCAGCCGCATCGGCCCTT
>JAYUQP010000066.1:0-70462 GCA_043757265.1 Bdellovibrionales bacterium
TTGGGAACGATTCCAAATACAGCCGCTGGTAATATTGCAGCAACAAATGCCCAGGCTGCGATCAACGAACTCGACAGCGAAAAAGTCGCAACAACAAGAGCTATCAATACTGCCGCCGGCAGCGGTTTGAGCGGTGGCGGAGATCTTTCTGCTGATCGCAGCTTAAGTATCAACATCAATGGCACGACAGCCGAAACTGTAGTTGCTGGCGCTGATGAAATTTTAATTTACGATGCAAGTGCAACAGTTCTTCGTAAAATGACCCGTACAAATTTCGTACTGAGTGAATCTGAAGTAGACGCCATGGTTTCAAACAACGGTTATCTTACCGCCGAAGCCGACACGCTTGCTACAGTGACCGGTCGTGGGGCTTCGACTGCAACAAGCATTACACTCAATACGCAGGCTCAAGCAAGATTTGCCGACGCTGCCGGTGGCGAGTATGCTGCAATCCAATCACCAGCAACGATTGCCACAAATTACGTATTAACATTACCCACAACTGCAGGAACTGCAAACCAAGTATTAACAACAGATGGTGCAGGAATATTAAGTTGGACAACTCCCGCTGCTGCAGGCGAAGTAAACACGGCGAGTAACCAGGGCGTTGCAGGCGTTGGACTCTTCGATGCGAAGTCGGGTGTGGATTTACAATTTAGAAATATCAATGCGGCCTCGAATAAAGTCACAGTTGCCCTCGATGCAGCAAACAAAGAAGTTGATATCAATGTTAATGAAGCTAATTTCGCACTCGGGACGATTCCAAATACAGCGGCTGGCAATATCGCAGCTACAAACGCCCAGTCTGCTATCAACGAGTTAGATTCGGAAAAAGTAGCAAAAGCTGGCGATACAATGACCGGTCAACTGAACATGGGTCCAAAAGGTGTTGTGGCCGGCGACGGCGGAGCCATTGCTTTTACGGAGCTCGCGGCAAATGGAATAAACACTGCTGCTGTTAGAGCACCAGATGCCATGCTCGCAAACTATGTTCTCACTCTTCCAGACACAGCCGGTGCGAGCGGACAAGTTTTAAGTACAAACGGCACGGGTGTATTAAGCTGGGTGAATCAATCCTCAATTGCCGATGACAGTTTAAATTTTGATAAGTTTTCGGATGCGTTGGTCTTAGACGCATCCACTGACATCGGTGTAACAGGCGCAAACGTACTTTCTGTTACCAACACGGGCACGGGGGATTCATTACGAGTGAACGATCAGGCCGCCGACACAAGCCCATTTGTGATTGATGCGAGTGGGAACGTAGGTATTGGAACAACAACAGCAGGTTCGAGATTAGAAGTAAGATCCTCAGCGATCTCTACGACGCCAATAAATGTTTTCAGCAGCACAGGGTTGTCTCTCTTTAATATAACTGAGTCAGCGAGCTCCAATGGAACTTTAGAAGTTCGGGACTCAACTGGAACGGCAACAGTTCGACTTCATTCAAACGGTAACAGTGTGCTTTCGGGTGGGAATGTTGGGGTTGGTCTTTCCGATCCTGGCACGCAGTTAGAGGTTAAAAACGTTCTCCGCATTCGCTCAACCAGTGGATCGAACGCAGCCATCACAAATGGAATGGATGGGCTTGATCTTGTTTCGGGGAGTTTAAATACGACGACTGCGCTGTATGGCACAGGTATTAAGTTTATGTCGAAGGACACAGATTTTGTCACAGAGACGCCAAAGCTTCTCGCCGGCATTTTTCCGCGCGCCACCGAAACTTACAATCTAGACACCAAAGGTGGTATGGCGATTGATTTTTCAACGGCGCCTAATAACGTTGGAGCGACATCCATACCCACAGTTCGCATGTCTATAGATCATGATGGGGAAGTGGGAATCGGAACGACGACTCCAGGCACCATTCTTGATGTCGCAGGTGCAATCACAGCAAGACCAAACGGCACACTCACAGGCCAAACAGGTCAGCTCATCATGCGCGAACTTGCCGTGGGTGGAACTGACACAGTAGCGATCCGTGCACCTGATGCAATCACCACAAGTTTTTCATTAACACTTCCACCAACAGCAGGGACGGCAACTCAAGTTTTAACAACTGATGGTGCGGGACTTTTAAGTTGGACGTCTTCAGGTGCGGCGTCGATTGCTAATGACAGTTTAGATTTCTCTCACTTTGCAGATGCGATGACACTTGATGCAAGCACGGACGTAGCATCCTCTGGAACAAATGTCCTTTCCTTAACAAACACAGGTACAGGAAACTCGTTCTTGGTGAACGACCAAGCTGCCGACACAAGTCCCTTTGTGATTGATGCCAGCGGAAACGTGGGTATTGGAACTACGTTACCGAGCTTTGTTCTTTCCGTAAGTGGCCAGTCGGTTCAAACGGTAGGGATGGAACGCCACACAACGATCGATACGGCCGGAAACGACTTAACGATTCAGGCTGGCGGCGCCACAGTAGGTGCAACTGATAAAAAAGGTGGAAATTTAATTCTTTCGACGGGCACAAACACGGGTAACGCAGGCTTCTCGGGTTCAGATATTTTATTTAAAGCTGGAGCGCAGGTCGGAGCTGGAGCGACGGTGGACGTCGCACCTACTACGGTAATGAATGTTGGCTGGTACGATACGAATATTCCGCAGGTCATTATTGGATCTCAGACTTCGGTCAATGCCCCCTTACAGCTCAATTCCTCAAGCTCGACTGACTACATCGCCACGGGGGCGGCAAATACGCTAGGCCAAGCCTTTGACATCGGAATGAAGATTAAGAATACCACGGGCGAAGTTGATGCTTTTTCGTTTCTTGAATTGCAGACCGTCAACGGCAGTGCTCTTAATCAAAATGCTTACATTGGTGCTGTTTCCACTTTGGGAGCGGCTGCATACAGTCCAAATATTATTTTTGGGATGTCGACCGGCGTCGCCACCCGTGCCGAACGCATGCGGATTGAGTCAAATGGCAATATTGGTATCGGAACCACAATTCCTGGAACCATTCTCGACGCCGCAGGGGCGATCACCTCGCGACCAAATGGAACGGGTACTGGCCAGACAGGTCAGTTGATTATGCGCGAACTTGCAGTCGGCGGAACCGACACAGTAGCGATTCGTGCGCCTGATGCGATCACCACAAGCTTTGCACTCACTCTTCCTGCAACTGCGGGAGCTGCAAACCAAGTGCTAACAACAGATGGTAGCGGTGTTTTATCCTGGAGCGCGCCATCTGCGGCATCGAGTGTTGCAGCTGGTAACGGTACAGTAGCTGCGCCATCAATTTCGTTCTCAGGTGATCCCGATACTGGATTTTACTCAAATGGTGTGAACACAATCGGTATTAGTGCGGGAAATTCAAATGTTTTTAATGTTTCTAGCGCAGGGATAGTCTCGCCAACAGTCGGTGGTGCGGCAGTGTCTTCGGCTAACGGCACTGTGGCTGCTCCGGCGTATGCGTTTGCTGGTGATCCCGATACGGGATGGTTTAGACCAGCTGCCGATACAATGGCTGCCAGTATCGCCGGAGCTGAGCGAATGAGAATTAACAACAATAACAATCTCACCACAGTGTCGGTCGAGGGTGGCGTATCGTCCTACGGCTTTTATGCTCGAAATAATTTTTACGAATCCTGGTTTGAGGATATGAATAATACAAACGATACTCAAAGTATGGCGAATTTTTGGCGTTCCCGAAACGATGCTACTCCTCCGGGAGCCGGTTTTGCAGGTCGAATCAATTTTATCCTTGAAGGTTTTTCGGAGGCGTCGATCCCCTCTGCCTCCGAATTTATTTGGGGCTGGGAAAATGCACAAACAAACGACACGACAGATCGCGATAGCTACCTTGCTTTTACAACAATGACAAATGCTGTGAGCACTGAAAAATTACGAATGACCTCCGCCGGCAACGTGGGTATCGGAACCACGACTCCTGACGTAACTTTACATCCTGTTACAAACGACGCCGTTACAGCCGCGGTCACCAACGTTTTACGCATCGGTCATGATACGTCGGGAGTCGCCGCAGCAAACTACGGAACTGGAATCGTGCTTGCGGGTGAGACCACCACCACCGTCAACCAAGACATGGCAGGCATCGACGCAATTTGGACGACTGCAACGCATGCCACGCGCGCGTCTGCGATTCGATTTTCAACACTCACCGCAGGTGGTGCTTTGACCGAAAAAATGCGTATCGACGGCAGCGGGTTTGTGGGAATTCTCAATGCAGCACCGTCAGTGGCGTTGGATGTGACTGGAGACGTTGAGTACTCAGGCACTTTAACCGACGTTTCTGATCGTCGTATGAAAGAAAATATTCTGCCGCTTGACAGCGCGCTTGATAAACTTTTGGCCATCGAAGGTGTTTCGTTCGTGATGAAAAACGATCCTGACAAGCGAAAAGAAATCGGCGTGATTGCGCAAGACGTGGAAACTGTGTTTCCAGAGCTCGTGCGTACTAAAAAAGATGCGCAGCAAACAAAATCGGTCAACTACATGGGCTTTATTGGGTACATCATCGAGGCAATTAAAGAATTACATGTTAAGTTTTCGCAAAAAGACGTAGAGCATGATCAACAGTTTGCCACAATGCAGTTGGAGCTCCAAAAGCTACAAAAACAAAACCAACAGCTACTTGAGATACTGCAAAAACAACAATCCGAAAAAGTCCCACAACGTTCTCCTGCACAAAAGTCGCCCGCACAAAACTAGTTGCTCTCCATTCTGTGAGTATGAGAAGGTGTTGCTTCATCCACTCAAGGAGCAAATTTGAAAATTGCTGTGTCGGGCGCGACGGGCTTTATTGGTTCGGCCCTTGTCGATAAAATAATAAAAAATACAGATTGGAATGTGGTTGGGCTGAGCCGCAGGGAAGGCGAATCGCAACAAGAACGATTAGAAATGCGCCCTTGCGATCTTTATAATCTGGGCGAGGTGAATCGTGGCCTTGCGGGTTGCGATATTGGTATTTACCTTGTGCATTCCATGCTCAAGCCCACCTCGCGGCTTGTGCAGGGAAATTTTCACGATTTTGATTTTATCTTGGCCGACAACTTTGCGAGAGCTGCGGCTCGAAACAATTTAAAACTTATCATTTACGTGAGCGGCATTGTCCCGCACGATAAAACCGATCTATCGTTGCATTTAGCCAGTCGTCTTGAAGTCGAAAAAACGCTGAATGGATGGGGTGTTCCGGTCCTAACACTTCGAAGCGGATTGGTGATTGGGCCCAATGGATCATCGTTTCGTATCCTCCAGCGGTTGGTGGAGCGTCTGCCGCTCCTTGTGCTTCCGTCGTGGATGAAAAACTCCACGCAGGTGGTGTTCATCAATGATCTTTTGGAAGTGATCTTGCGAGTGCTTCAAAAACCGCCTGTGGAATCAAAAAGCTTTGATGTTGTACATCCTGAGATTCTTACCTATCGCGAACTTTTACAGCGAACAGTCAAGGCCTTGGGGCTTAAACGAAAAATGTGGTACGTTCCGCTAATACCTCTTTGGGTTTCAAAGTTCTGGGTGTGCATAATCACCGGCGTTCCAAAACAGCTCGTGTATCCGCTTATCGAAAGTCTCGAACAGTCCATGCTTGCCCGTTTCGAAAAGCAACTCACGCATGAATACTCGGTGGACTACACGTCCATTGATGAGTCTCTCCTTCAAAGCGTGAAGGAAACACCACTCAGCGAAACACCAACAAACACAACAACAATAAAGTGGAAGGACGAAGAGAAGCGCATCAACGAAGTTCAGTCGGTGCAGCGGTTACCGCTGCCGGGTGGTTGGTCGGCAAGTGACGTTGCCGAACATTACAGCAATTGGATATCGCGTTTTTTTCGCTCGCTCCTCAATGTAAAAAAAGTGGACGACCTTGTGATTTTTTATTTTGTAAATATTCGTTTTCCATTGCTCAAGCTTCGCCTTCGTGATGAGCCTGAGTTCAAACGTCGGAGGGCATTTGATGTTGTGGGGGGGTGGCTGGTTTTTACTCGCAATAAAGGGTGGCTTGAGTTTCGCGAAGGAACAAATAATAAGACAGTTTTTGCCTCGATCTATCGCTATCGCCCCAGATTGCCGTGGCTCATCTATAGATACAGCCAAGCACTTCTGCACGCGTGGGTGATGGCAAACTTTGCAAAAGAACTGGAACGCCACCGGTTAGCCATTATCAGTAAAAATCTCAACCGATTCAAGGATGACGAAAGCATTTCTCCCACCTAAGAAGTCTTGCCAATTGTCCCGTGACCCAAACCGAGATCCTTCACTTTGCTCAGGACGACGGGAAGTTAATTATTTACGGACAGAGTGGGCGGGGATGGGTCGTGTTTCGGCAGTTTTAGGGCCTCTTTTTGAAGGTTTGCCTTCTTTTTTTGGTGGTGCAACTTTTGGGGCCCGAGTTCCTTTTTTCATAAAATCTCCATTTGTTTTGTTAAGTATTGCTTCGATATACCTCAAAATTCGAAAGCGCTCCAGGCAAAATGGCAAATGCGACCACTTTAGCTGCTCTTGCCCAAAATCCCCCATTGAAGTAAGAATATTCAGGTGAATATTCCAAAGATTCCAAAAAAACACCGACCCAAAGGTTTCGATATTCTGTACGAAGACCGGGATTTGATCATCGGCAATAAAACAGCTGGGTTTTTGACAGTGGCCGCTCTTTGGGAAAAAGAAAACACAATTCACGAGATTTTAAATTCCTATGTGCGAAAAGGAAACGCTCGCTCACAAAAATCGGTCTATGTGGTTCACCGACTGGATCAAGCAACCTCGGGTGTTCTAATTTTTGCAAAAACTCCCGAAGTGCAGGATTTCATGAAGGACAATTGGAAAACGACCAAGAAGACCTACTATGCGGTTGTTCGCGGGCAGATGCCCAAACAACACGATACGATTTCGAGCTATCTTGTGGAGGACGAAGATTATGTCGTATCTTCGACGACTGATACGGAAAAAGGAAAGCTCGCAGTAACCGAGTATACCGTTTTGAAAGAAGACAAAAACGTTAGCCTGCTCAAAATCAATTTACTTACCGGAAAAAAGAATCAAATCCGGGTGCACATGGCCGAAGCAGGTCACCCAGTTGCTGGTGATGCTAAATACGGCAAAGAAAAGTCAGCTCGCAGTCAACTTTTGCTACATTCTTTTTCCATTGAGTTTACTCATCCGTTTAGCGGCAAGCGCGTTACAGTACAAGCCGATGTTCCAGATTATTTTAAACGCGCCATAGACTATTCGTTTTAGAACGTGTTTCAACAAATTACGTATCTGTTAGAACATGACCTTACCCACGGCATCTTTTTCGCCGTGGTATTCTTTACCTTGAATAATGGCTGCTGCCATTCCAAAAAGCGATACAACTTTGCTGCTCGGTCCGTCCCAGAATTCAGCAGACTTTGCCGAAATTCTTATTAAAACCATAGACGGATCGCCAAGCCCTTCGGGATACCAAGCTTTCATGATAGGACTCCAATACTTTTCCATGATTAACTTGTCGTTATCTAAACTCCCCATGCCGACAACACTCATGTAGGAATTTCGAGCAGGATCAGAGTAAGCGAGGCACACCTCTTTTGATTCTTGTATCTGATCGCAAATATTATTTTCGAATTTGGTAAAAATCCAAATTATGTTTTTGTCTTCGGCGTCTAAAATTGTGTGCATGGGGCGAGACACAATGTTTCCATCCGCGTTTATAGAACTCAACATCGCGGTAGGACATTCCTTTATAATTCGTTCAAAGGTCAGTCTGTTTTCTTCAGTTTGACTGTTTGTCGGTTCAGTCTCTTGTAAATTATCTAGCTCATTCATCGATACCCTCATTCTAAATTTAAATTATCATGTATAACTTAATGTTTTTCATGAATCCAGTTGCGCCTGCAACTTACAATTTAGCAATAGCTTAAGAAGAATGGTGTTGTCGTTTGGAGATATCTTAACTTGATCAAAATTTTTAGAACTTAAAGAGCAATGCAAATTCTTGCGGCATTTCTGATACAAAAGTGTGGGCGAAGATTTCAATGCTTTTGCAATGCAAGAACATACGTTTTTGTGAATACAGCTGCGCAATTTTTTCGTTGTACTTAGGGCTATTGTAACGGGGATCGCCCACAATGGCATGATTAGCAAGGGCTGTGTGTTTTCGGATTTGATGCTGACGCCCGGTAATCAAATTAAATTCGCACAACGTAAAATAATTATTGCTCTTAATGGCTTGAAAGCGAGATTCGCAAGGGACGCGGTTTTTCGCCATTCCTTGCGGATTTTTATGACCCTCTGCTTTGTCTGTCAGCGGGCGATTCCAGATGCCTGAAGGTTCCGGCAGTGTTCCTTTAAGAATCCCGCAGTACAGCTTGCGAGTGAGTTTATCTTCAAACTGCTTAGCCCACAGGCCTGCATTTTTTGGGTTCAATGCTAAAATCTGAATTCCACTTGTTTCTTTATCCAGACGATGGACAGGCAGTAATTTTTTTATGCCCAGTTGTTTTTCAAGGACCTGTAATAAATTTTGCGGATCCTCGTTGTTATGCACCGAAAGTCCAGCAGGCTTATTTACGATTAAAATATTCTCGTCCGAGAAGACAATGGGTATTGTGGTCATTAGTAGTGGGGCGGTTTTTCGTTTTTATGAAGTGTGGATTCATCACCGGCGGTGATTTTGTCGGTTAACAGCTTCATACTTTTTTCTATTTTTTCGAGAGAGAGGTACTGATCGTTCACAGTTTTTTGCAGCTCATCGATAAGAACTTCTTGAAAAGAAATTTTAGTTTCTAAATCGATCAAGCGCTGTTCGGTCATTTTGGCCAGTTCCTATGCTTTCAAAGAAAATCTAAAAATCAAAATCCTAAAATATCAACGTAGGTGGTTCCCTTAGCAAGGCTTGAGGTGGGCTTTGCCCGTTGCCCTTTAATCAGAATGTGTCCATTATTGAACAACTGTTTAAATTTGCTGCGACTCATTTGCTGAAGAGCAGTTTGCTGAGTTTGTGATTTCATCGCGGCAAGAAGGCACGAATCCAAACGACTTTGCGCTCGATCCAAATCAATTGTGATGCGAAACGATTTTTCAGGTTGGGGCGGGATAAAGTCTTTCATAAAAGTCCTCGAAGTGCCTTTGATTGGCGTTTGCTAAACTATTCGAAGAACTTGTATCACTAAAAGCCCATTCTAAACAGCGTTTTGTTCGTAATATAGGCAGAAATACAAAGCTCTCAGTTCCGGCGGCACAACGCACTTAAATTAATGTGAGAATAGCAAACCTTCTGTGCTCAAGGATTCGTTATAAGACGGTCAAAACGATTTTATTATTTAATAGTGAACATGTCGGCGAGTTAACAAAGCCTAGGGTAGCTAACTTGTACGACATTCAACATGACATTGGAGCTCAACAAGTTTTAGAGCTCAACGAACTCTCTACGTGTTAAGCTGTCCAGTAACACCTTTAAGTTTTCTATCAATTTCGTAATCTAATATTGGGCGAGTCATTTCGCTCTCTAAGTAATCGTAAGCTGCTTTTCCGTTTTTAAATTCAGAAAGCCATTTGATGCCGCTATCTTGTGAAAGAAATAAAGGCGAGCGATCGTGACCAATTTGTTTAATGTAGTCATCAGGATCGGTTGTAATTACGGCGAAGGTGGAAAGTATTTCGCCCGTAGTATCTATCCAGTCGCTGTAGATGCCTGCGGCAAACAGCAAGCTATTTTCTTTTGAAGCAAATTTAACGATATGACCAGCGGCCTCGCCTTCGTGGCAAGATTCTTTGAAAGTATTCATGGGAACAAGGCAGTGAAACCTTGCAAAAGGTTCGCGCCAGGTGGGCACTTCGTAAATATGTTCAAGCCCCTTTCCTTCTTTTTGATTGGTTCTATTCATTCGCGCATTGTACGTGGCCCATTTTACTTTTGGAGTTTTTGCCCAAGCAGGCGTGAGTGAGTATCTTTTTGCAGTAAGAATTAAATTATCATTGTGGGCAACGATTACCGGAGCGTAAGTAAAAGGAAAGATGGATTCTTTGACATGTTGAAAAGGCGAAGCTTCGTCGATTTTTAGCTGTTCAAAATATTTTTGCAGATCATTTTGGTCGGCGTGGAAGGTGTAGTTAGCGCACATTCAAGGAATATAACTGATGTGTGGTTGAAGGGCACGGGCATCTGCTCGAGCCAAAGAAGTGCTTAATAAATAAGCAGAAGAGTAAGTAGAGCCAAATTTTTTTTAAGAGCAACGTTTCATTGGGGACTAGAAGATCGAAGTGCCCTTGACTGAGGCACTCTCTGGCTTTTAACTGATACCGTACATTTACCGTATATTTTAAAAGAATGACCAAATAAGGATCCATGAACAAAGCAGAAGCCATTAAAAACCTCAGAAAACTCACGTCGTCTCCTGAAACTCTCGAAAAGGACTTTTGGAAGACACCAAATTTTTCACCAGGGATAGCCAAAGGATCACTCGTAGAACTTATGGGTAATGCGCGGACGGAGTGGCTATTAGAGCTTTTTAAACTTCATCAAGAGCCCTTTATCTTTTGGTGCGAGCGGGAAACGGTGGCAAACCCCACCGCTATTCACCAGCGCGGGCTTTCACTCCATCGAATTAAGTTTATTAATACTTCAGGCGATCTTCAGCAGCCCCTGAGGCTGGCACTAGAAAGTGGTCAGTATCCCTTTATCATTGCGCCCACAGTCTTTGACGAGGTGAGAATCTTTCAAAGGTTTCAGCTTTTGGCAGAAAAATCAAAAAGCACTTTGTTTTTTTTAGCAAAAGAGCAATTCAACTCTGCGTGGCCCATCTCCCTGCAAATGGCAATTAATTTTTCAGACGAGGGACTGGATATCAATGTGACACGGCAAAAGCATGGGATGCCGGAATGAGAGTCGTCTGCATTTGGTTTCATAAGGCGACTCCCGTAAAGGAGATCGCCGACTATTTTTTGCGGCTCAGTCCGCAGATTGCCATTCGCGAAGAGCGGGCGATTTTTATTGAAATCGGCAAATGCAAAAGGTTGTATTCGGAACAAACTTTTTTGGCGCGCACGGCAGTTATTTTACGTCGCACGTCCTGCGAGGGAACAGTAGCCGTCGGTCGAGATATTACAGATTCTCTGTGCCTGGCAAAGTTTGAAAAAGCCACCGTGGATGAGTTGCCTTTGGTGGCGCTGATGGATTTTGTCGACCCCTTTAACCGCGATGAGGTTTTAAAAAAAGCCATAGCAAAAATGGTGGGTACCTTTTCGGACCTCGGAATCAAAACAATTAAAGATTTTAAAAAAATTCCGGTGGGAAATCTGATCGAAAGATTTGGAATTGTGGGTCGTTTTGCCCATCAACGAATAACAATAAGCGATTTTGTCGGCTGGCCGCTGTGGCAACCAGACGAGGTGATTAGCGAAAAAAAAGATTTTGGATCTTTTGAGTTTTATGGCGAGCTTGAACCTATTCTTTTTGAATTAAAATCGCAGCTCGACCGCATTTTTTCAAGACTCTATGCCAGAAAGAAAAAAGCTATGGCATTAAAAGTCCAAATTACTTGCGAAAAATTTTCCACCACTCCGAAGCCCATTCGAATTTTTAATTTTCAGTTTTTTGCTCCGCAAGGGTCTACCAAGGGAACATTGAAGATTTTAAAAGAGCGCTTATCTAAGGAATTCGAAAAAGAGCCAGTGAGATCGCCCATTCAGAGCGTGGAGCTCACCGTAACTAAAACAGTTTATTACGAGGGAGGACAAAAAAATGTTTTCGACAACACCGAGGAGCAAGCCGAGCAGATTCACTCGCTTCATAATCAACTGATTGAGCTGATTGGCAAAGAAAATATATTTCAGGCCGAGCTTACCGAGGATCGGCGGCCAGAGCGCAGTTGGAAAAAAGTGTATGGCTCGCCGCATGTGGCTCAACAAAATGCGCCAAGCCTAAAGGGTGTAGTTCCCGAAAGGGCAACGTACCTTTGTCGTTATCCCATCAAAATCGAAGTCACCGCGGGCTATGTGCATATTAAAAAGAAAAAATATCGAATTTTAAAATGGAATAAAAATATCGAGCGTATAACTGGCGGGTGGTTTGAAAAACCAGAGGCTGAAATCAAAAACACCTACGACCGAAATTATTTTCAAGTGGTGCTCGAAAATCATCAAAAGGTTTCGGTGTTTGAAACTCCGGCTCGGGATTTTTTTTTGCATGGCTATTACGGGTAGATGCTATGTATGTAGAGCTTTTTTGTAAATCAAACTTTTCTTTTTTGCGAGGAGCTTCAGATTCCCGCGAGTACATCCAGCGCGCGGTAGAATTGGGAATGCACGCTATTGGAATTAGCGATATCAATGGCGTGTACGGACTCCCTCGAGCGTATGAAGTGATGCGCGACAATGCTCCAGGCTTTAAACTGATCTGCGGTGCCGAAATCACAGTGGCAGAGTATCCACCCATTACTTTGATTGCGCAAACGCGCGCGGCCTGGGGATTGCTTTGCCGAATTATAACCCAAGTGCATGCAGGAAAGGAAAAAGGCGAGGGGTCCATCACCTTGGACGAACTGCAGTTTCTCACCAGAAAGTTTGCAGGTTCAGACCAGCTAGTCTGCATTTTAAAGAATAATGAAAAAAATAATTTTCTTTTTTTAAAAAAGATTTTCCCCCAAAAACTATATCTAGCCCTTTGCCGTTACATCGACGGACTTGATGACGAGAGAAATGCTCAGGCCTATCGCTTATCAGACAGCTACGGCCTAGCGCTGGTCGCCACAAACGATGTTCACTATCACGATCCTGCGCGGCGGCCACTTCAGGACTGTCTAACATGCATTCGCGAGGGAACAACGTTAGATATGGCAGGTTTTAAACTTTTTGGTAACGAAGAGCGCTATTTAAAATCACCACTGCAAATGGAAATTATTTTCGAAGATCTGCCTGAAGCTTTAGAGGCCACTAAAGAGATTGCTCGAGGCTGCACGTTTTGTCTTTCGGAACTTAAATACAATTACCCCAGGGAGGCGGTGCCAAAAGGTCATTCGGCAAAGAGCTATCTTCGCGATTTGGTTCTTGAGGGGGCCAAGAAAAGATACAAAGGATTTATTTCAAACCAGGTGGATAGACAAATTCGTAAAGAATTGGATTTTTTCGCAAAACGCGGCGAGGAGGATTACTTTCTTACGATGCACGACATTCTTAAAGAAGCGCGCGAAAAGAAAATTGTATTTCAGGGCAGGGGATCTGCCGCAAGTTCCATTGTTTGTTATGCCCTCGGCATCACAGCCGTCGATCCCATTGCAAACAATTTACTGTTTGATCGTTTTGCCAATGTGGCCCGTAAAGATCCGCCAGACATCGATGTGGATTTTGAACACGAGCGCAGAGAAGAAGTGATTCAAGGAATTTTTACCAGATACGGACGGCATCGCGCGGGAATGGTGGCGGCCATCCATACCTACAAGGATGCAGGCGCCTTTCGCGAAATTTGCAAAGCCATTGGGGTGGAGGTTGGCACGCTTAAAGCCGACGTCGTGCGCGAGCGTTTTACCGAGCTTGCGCGAGAGTACGCAAGCCGAGGGATTTTTGTTGGTACGCTCACCCAGGAGATTGCAAACTTTCCCAGGCACATTGGCACTCACTCAGGAGGCTTTGTCATTACCGACGAGCCCCTAGTGGAAACTGTTCCTATCGAACCTGCCGCTATGGACGGGCGCACTATTGTTCAGTGGGACAAACATGATCTTGAAACTTTAGGTATGATGAAAATTGATATTTTATCCATTGGCTTTCTTACGGTGATTCGAAAAGCCACCGAGTTAATTGGTATGGACTGGCAGGATATTCCGATCAGTGATGAAGCGACGTATAAGTTGATACATAAGGCTGAGACAGCCGGGTGTTTTCAAATTGAGTCCAGGGCGCAAATGAGTTCGCTTCCGCACACCCGGCCTAGCCATCCCTATGAGATGACAATTCAGGTGGCGCTCATTCGCCCCAGTATGAGTAAGGGGGGGATGAGCCGCGCGTACCTTAAGCGCCGAGACGAGGCCAAGCGAGGCCGTCCTTTTACAAGTGGTAACGCAGCCATGGATAAAATCTTGGTGCGAACACATGGGGTAGCGATGTTTCCAGATCAGATCATGCAAATGGCCATGGATGTGTGTGGGTTTTCGTCGGCCGATGCGGATCAACTCCGCCGGTCGCTGGGAAAAGAGCGTAGCGCCTCGAGTGTAGAGAGCCAAGGTGTAAAAATGTATAAGGCACTATTAGAAAAAGGAATTAAGGAGGAGCTGGCTCGAGATATTTTAAATCGCACTCAAGGCTTTGCAAGTTACGGGTTTCCCGAAGCCCATGCTGCCTCCTACGGTTCACTCGCATTTAAGTCGGCGTATTTAAAAACTCATTATCCCGCAGAATATCTTTGTGCGCTGATCAATTCGCAGCCCATGGGATTTTATCATGTGGATTTTTTAATCAACGAGGCGGTGAGAAACAGCGGAGTTACAGTTTTGCCCATTCATCCTCATGTTTCGGTATGGGATGCGCTCATGGAGGGCCCAAAAACCCTCAGGATGGGATTTAGAAACGTTCGCAAAATTCGCGAAGAGAATGTTTTAGAGTTGGTCAGCGAGCGCAAAAAGCGACCTTTTCAGTCCATCGAGGATTTTATCGCACGCACACATTTTGATCGTGAGGTTTTAAGTAACCTCACCATTGCCAATGGCTTTGAATGCTTTGGCATCGATCGGCGCCATTCTTTTTGGAAGTCGCTGGAATTTAAAAATCTACTGGGGCGGCATAAGCCTAGTAATCAACTAAGCCTGTTTGATGAGTCCCTTGAGCTCGCAGAAGAAGCGCCGATTTTTGATCCAATGACAAAACTAGAAGAAGCGGTGATTGACTACCGTGTTACCGGTTACAGTTTGCAGGGAAGTTTGATGAAGCTTTTGCGGTTAGAGCTTCCACATTTGCCATCGA
Source organism: Bdellovibrionales bacterium (assembly GCA_043757265.1). Lineage (GTDB taxonomy): Bacteria > Bdellovibrionota > Bdellovibrionia > Bdellovibrionales > JAGQZY01 > JANPLN01. The sequence goes on from JAYUQP010000066.1 coordinate 14,899, forward strand.
TGCACTCAAAACTTTTAAAGACCATAAGTAAAAACAAAACAGTCTCGTTTCCGGGAATTCTTCTTGTTGATCAGCGGCCACCTCCCGCCAAAGGATTTGGATTTATCACTTTAGAAGACGAATTTGGAACTATTGATTTAGTTTTACGGCCCGAAATTTATGACGCCTATAAAAAGATATTTAGATCGTCGCGGTTTTTGATCGTGGATGGCAGGCTTCAACGTTACGGTGATCAAATTACAATCTTAGCCGACAAAATCACATCATTTGCCCCCACACCAAAAACGCGAAGTCATCAATCAACCCCGCGCATGCTCGATCGCTTGGATTGGATGATGTAAGATAACTTGGTGTACTAAACCTAGGCGAGCAGTCGAAATCTTCTAATTAGAATAGGCCTATCTATTCTCGGTATATGAAAAACAGATTCTTCAAATGTAACAAAAGCCCTCGAAAATCCAACTCCGAAGTCAATAAATACCGGTCGTGAATGAGTCGAAACTACCGCTTTGAATGTCTATTAATGAGAAAATTTAAATTTTGATTAAGTTTTAGCCATCCTCACTTAAGTAAAGGTGATTTCAGCCGATAAATACCTTTTGGGGGAAACCTATGAAATGGTCATTCAAACCACAGATTGCTGTCGCTTTCTCGCTGACTGTACTTCTTGTTTCTTTTCAAAACTGCGGGTCAAAATCGTTCAGCTCTAAAAGCACAGCGGCTTCTGCATCTGTAACTCCGCCAGATGCAATCGACGAAGACGGAATCGAAGAGGTCATCGAAGAGAGCTACGAAGATAGAATCCAAAAACCGTTCTGTGGAAACGCAAATCTTGTTTCTTGCACCAAGAGAGGAACAGGATTTCCAGAGAGTCCATACGGAATAGACTCTATTGCCTGTTTGCAAACAATCCAGCAGGGAGTAGACTGTCATTACAAATTGATCAAAGATATTGACGCTAGTGTTACGGCAAGTTGGAGATCCGGAGACGGCTGGCAACCGATTACGAGATTTAAAGGCACATTAGATGGACAAGGACATCAAATTTTAAACTTGAAGATACGGTACAGCCTTGGTGACTACTACAGTGTAGGGCTTTTTGGAACAACCAGTCTTGGCGCAATCATCAAAAATCTTCGCTTACAGAACGTTGATGTCTATGGTTTGAACGACGGAAAACGAGGTGTGGCCGCGCTAATAGGTTGGGCTAGCGGTACAAGGATTGATAATATTTTTGTTTCAGGACTCATCGAAGGCACAGACAATGTGGGTGGTGTAGTCGGCCGAGTAGATAGCATAGAGATGAGCAATATTCATGCACGAACACATGTCAAAGCAATGGTTTCAGTTCGAGAAATTGACCTGGTAGCCGGGGGAATCGTTGGTGGTTTCGGCAGTAGACTTCAATTGTCTAGATGCTCATTTGAAGGTAAATTAGAGGCAGCCTCAAATCAATATAGTACTGTGGTGGGAGGTATTGTTGGAGAACTGTTTAGTACAGAAGATGGTACTACAGACTCATCAAAAATCGAAAATTGTTATTTTGCTGGAGAACTTTTTGCCGAAGCCATCGAAGTTAGCAATTTGGGCGGTATCGCAGGCAGAATACATAATACAAGCATAAAAAATTCCTACGCGAACGCTCAACTGCGATCACAAAGTCGTACTATGCGCATAGGAGGGCTTGTATCTTCATTAGTCTCAAATAGTTCGATCGAGAATAGTTTTTTTGTTGGTGATATGAGTGCATCCTCTCAAAATGGCGCTTTGATTCAAAGAGCTGAAAATGGCACCCAAGCGCAAAATCTTTATTGGTTAAAAAATTCAACTGTGCCAACGAATCCGATTTACGTGCTCGAAACACAAGCGGTTCGAGATTTGACGGAGCTATTACAGCTAAGTGAATTTTTTAATTCGGGTGCCCGGCCTGTCTCAAATTGGGATTTTACGATTTGGAATCCATCAACGAATGCCTTACCTAAGTTAAGGTAGATGTATTGTATATGTATGAAAAAAAAGCTGCAACTTCTAATAAATAGCGCATTGGATACTGTGGGGCACTTCGATGGGTAAAAAGAAATTGGCATTAGCACTATTATTAACAATTGCATTATTGTTCTTTCAAAACTGTGGAAATGGTTCGGATTCAAGTTCAACAAGTCAGTCTACGTTGGACGCCTCTGCTTGTGTTTCGGAGCCAGTGGAATCATTAAACCTCGACATTACGGCGCCACTTGGTACGTTTCGACAATTTCAAACATCAGCAAATCTAAAGACGGCTTCCATGAACGGAGATGGCTCGCCCCTTTTCGATAATGGAAGATCATACATTTTTGATAAAACGTTTAATGCGGGTGTGTTTTATTTTTTATCTAATCAGTCTGATGGTAATTTTATTTACAAGTTTAACCAAAATACGAACGTTTTAACAAAAGTTAGTTCCATATCTTTAAGCTTGGAGTTTAGTCAAAAAGCTCACGTCGTTCATAATGGGGTGTTGTATTTTCCTGCGTACACTAGCAATAGCGGTGTGGAATTATGGAAGCTCAATCTCGTCTCTGGCATTTTATCAATGGTAGCAGATATGAATCCTGGACTAGAAGGGTCAGGAGTTAGCGATTTGGTTATCCATAACAATAAATTATATTTTTTCTCGGTAACAGATGGTGCGGCGTTTGTGTTAAAATCGTTTGATTTTGCGAATTCATTAATTAGTAGCCATCCTGGAGCTTACTCTGACAGCAGTCTTGGACATTTGACTGTTTACAACAATGCGCTTTATTTTTTTGATTATTTAGCTGCGAAATTGTTTAGATATAATCCAACGACAAATGCCGTTTCGGTTGCCTTAACTGTACCTGGTAGATTCCCTCAGTTGACAACGCCTATGACCGTTTACAATGACTCACTTTATTTCGGGTTGCGAGACTCTTCGGTTGGAGACGAGCTTTTTAAATATTCTTCCACGAGTAAGCTAGTTACCAAAGTTGCGGGCGAAGTTGTCGGATCAAAGATTTCCAATCCAAAAGATCTTTTTGTTTTCAATCAAAAATTATATTTTAGTGCAACAGATGGCCAGGGTGGCCCGGTTGGCAATGAACTTTGGGTTTACGATTCGATAAGGAATAAAGCTCAAGTGGTACAAGACATTTATCTCGGACAAAATACCGGCGGTGCAGGGACAGCGCACAGTTCCAGTCCCAAAGGGTTTGCCCGATACAATAACAAGATGTATTTTGCTGTAGTCACAGCTCACGGCCCAAAAGTAATGCAAATGACGTCGGACCAAACTATTTCTGAACTGGCATCGTTTCAATATCCAACGCAAAATTTGCTTCATGTTTTTGGTGATAAATTGTATTACGTAGAAGATGTGAGTTTCCGAATGCGTTCCTACGATTTTCTAAGTTCATCATTAAATCAAACCCCCTTTGTATCATCGGCAATAGAAGCTAGCCTTAGGCCGATAGCTGAAGCTTTAATTGGCAATGAACTATTTATGTCTTTAGAGGTATTTGGAAAAGGTGTGGAGCTTGTAAAGTACGATATAATGAATAATAAACTAACTTTAATTGCTGATATTTTTAAGGGTCCGTACAGTTCTAGGCCTGATTCTTTCAACGTGGATGGATTGGCTCTTTATTTCTCTGCTGTGGACGAGTCAAATCGTACGAGGATATATAAGTACGACACAACAACAGATTCTTTAGTCTGTCTTTGCGATATCGACGGCACGGCTGGCAATTCATTCCCCTTAGTCTCTTTTGATAACCAATTGTTTTTAGAGAAGTTTGATTTGACCAGAAATATACCTAGCTTGATCGCTTTAGATGTGGCTAGTGCTCAGTTTCGTTATTTAAAATTTAACGATTCTACTTTGGAGTATCCTAGTCGTTTTCGAAGTGTTCAGGATAAACTTTATTTTGAGGCTACAGTTAAAGATGTCGATTCATATTTTTATTACGATTCCACAAATTCTCAAATATTTCTTGCTGAAGAAAACAAATTTCCTTATTTGCAAGGTCGCCTCATTAATGCTGATGACTATGTATTTTTAAATAACAAATATTATTTTACGCATGGTGACGACACATCTGGTGAGGAATTTTGGAGCTATGATATACAGTCGCAGTCCGACTCCATGGTTTTAGATTATTACCCGGGTGAAACTAGTTTAAGTCCCAAGAAAATGTCGGCAATAGGAAATAAAATTTATTTTTCTGGAAATTTTGCCGGGGCCGGTCGCGAGCCTGGTGTATTCGATCCTGCAACAAATTCCATTTCCATGCTCGCTAACATGGTTTCTGGGGGCAGTGGTTCAAAGCCCTCCCGCTTCACTTTAGCCCATAACAAAATCTTTTTTACTGCTACCACTGATGTTGGAGAAGAGCTGTATGTTCATGATCCGGTAGGCAATTCGACCAGGCTCGTTCACGACATTGATCAAGGATTCGCTAGTTCCGAACCTAAGCTACTTACATCAGATGGTACCTCTTTGTACTTCGTTGCGAACGGCTATCTCTTCCGCATTCAGGATTAGAAGTCTGGGCCACGCGTAGGCTCCATCGCTTGGATAATCTGACTACCTGAATTGAAGCTATTTTGCTAACTTATGGCGCCGTAGAAAGGCGTCCACTCCACTTCTTTGACCGCTTTTTTTTTGCTGCTCACCAACATTTCAAGCAGAGGTCGTTGTAATTTGTAGTCTCGCAACTTGCGAATTCGCCTTTTTCCATTCTATCTAGATCTGCTTTCAATAAATCCATGAAGTTGCCAGCATGTGTAATCGAAGAAATTTCGCGTGGGCGGTGAAAAGGAAAATGGCTAATAGAGAATGGAGGAAATTTTGCTGGAGAAAAATTTGGAGGTGGTAGAGGAAGTCGAATCCCCGTACACGGATTTGCAGTCCGCTGCCTAGCCACTCGGCCATACCACCAATACAGGACCAAAGTGTATCTCACTAATATCAAAAGGTGAAAAGGGAGAACACCGTTTAATGCACGGCGCGACGCCCAGGTGCTAGAAATTTGCTCCGTTTTTTCGCCAATATTCTCAACAGGACGTCCAGAGCGCATCCACCATTCGTCCAGTGGAAGTCGAGTCGAGTCGGACCAAATGCTAACAGTTAGAATTCAAACACTCACGCCTTTGCACATCCTTTAGGCCAAACCAAATCCTCCGAAACGGTCTGGAGATATGCGCAATAGATTTACACAAGCGATAGAAGCGAACCAACACTGCAAAAGTGAAGCGAGCCCACTACGCAAGCGAAAGCGAATAAACGCGAGAGCTGGGCGAGCCAATTAGTAAACGCGAGAGCCAGGCGAGCCAATTGGTAAACGAGTCAATGAATGGATAACGGAGGAAGCTATGAAAATTCTCATACGTTTTTTAATCATGAATGCACTGCTGGTTTTTTTGGCAGCATGTTCGGATAAACAATTCAGTAGCGTTGAGAAAGCTGAGGATGTCCCAACTCCTGAGCAGGGACCGGCGATTCTTGTGGTGCAAGCACCCAAGGGTGACCTGTCTATCTTTGATCAGCTCTTTGTCGAATACCGCGTAATAGCTGGGTCGTCGCCCATCACCGAAGTTCATTGTGCATGGAATGGCACACGCATCCCGTGTAAGAGCGACAAAGATCGCTTGGTGTTACCTGGTGGAAAAATTGGTGGACACAAATTCGAAATCATCGCAACCGACGAAAACGGCATGCAGGATCGAAAGAATCTTCCGTGGAATCTTTTTGAGAAATTTAAAAAAGAACAAACGTCGTTTGGTGTGACAAAATCGGATCGTCAACTTGATATTCTTTTCGTTGTTGATAATTCACAGTCTATGAGAGATGAACAGAAAAGCATGGCAACCAAGATTGCAAGCTTCATCGATCGTGTTAAAGGCTTTGACTGGCAGATCGCCGTCACAACAACGGATCCCGATCACCACACGTACGGCGACGGACGTTTACAAAAGTTTCCAGACGGCAGTTTCATATTAAACTCAAAATTGGATACTGCATTGGCTCGTCAATATTTTGCCGAAACAGTTCAACGAAGTGAAACAGGAAGTTCGAGCGAGCAGGGCATCCGCGGAACGGCACGCGCCATTCAGCGAAGCTTAGGCTCCAGTGCGCAACCGGCCCATCAGCAGTTTTTTCGTGACCAGTCGGCGCTATCAGCTGTTGTGCTCACCGATGAAAATGAATCTGGTGCACAGCCAATCAATAAAGGTTCCGAACTTGTAAAATTGGTTTCGGAAACCTGGGGCGATGATAAAATATTTCAGTTTCACTCGATCATCGTTCGCCCAGGGGACACAGATTGTAAGGCAGCAGCCACAACAGGCGAGCATTACTACGGAACAGCTTATGCTGCCGCTACGAAATTAACTAATGGTGTACTAGGTAGTATTTGCGAAGCCGACTACGGCAACCAGCTAAGTTTGATTGGTCAAACCGTGGCCAACGCAAAAACAACTTATGATCTAGAATGTGTTCCCAAGGATATCGATGGAGACGGCAATCCGGATGTAAAGGTGTCTGCAACGACGGGTATTATGGTTCCAAATTTCAGCATCAAAAACAGTCAGCTGATTTTTTCTTCACCGCCACAAGAAGGTCAATACAACATCGATTACTTCTGCCCACAAAAATAAAGCAAATAATTTAAAACTCCTTGCGAAGAGGAGTTTTAAACGTCTGGGCCGGCTTGATTTTTCCACTCGAGTCTTTGTGCAAAAGTGCTGCCGCAACCTCGTTATCGTGAGTAAAATAAAATAAGGTTTTTTCAAAAGGTAATTTCTCGTAAATCTGCTGCTTTTCGTCGATCAGCATTTCGGGAAAGCGATCGTATCCCATCGTGATCGGAGTGTGCACCCACGCAAGCCCAGGAATCAAATCGCCGCAGAAAAATAGCGAATACTCTTGGCCATGAAAAAGAGAATGCAGCTGTCCAGGCGTGTGCCCGTGAGAGATAGTAAACTCGAGTCGATCCTCAAACAACTTTTCAGGCCCATCTATCAAACGCAGACGTTTTGTATTTTCCAACTTTTCCACCAGGCCCGGAATAAACGAAGCTCGGTCCCGCGCATGCGGTTTTTTGGCTCGAGCAAAGGCCTCGCGGCTTGTGATAAAATCAGCGTTTTTAAAAATCAGGCCATCATCGCCGTTTTCAATTTCGGCGTATGTTGGTAAAATGCCTCCGGCATGATCAAAGTGCAGGTGTGATAAAACAACCGCGGTGATTTCGTCGGGGTGAACTCCGCATGTTAGCAAACTTTTGCGTAAGCAATGGGTGTCTGGTGTTTGAACACCAAAACGCTCGGCCATTTTAGGGTCAAAAAAAGCGCCGATTCCGGCTTCGAAAAGAATTTTTTGCGATCCTAATTCAGTATGATAAAATTCGACTAACAGTGCCCGGCACGCCAACGGAATTCGTCCCAATTCATCGGGAGCAATCCACGTTTGCCAAACCGTGCGCGGAGCATTGCCAAACATCGCTCCGCCGTCAAGTTTTTGCGAATTTCCTAAAATTTCCGTAAAGCGAAATGAATTCATGTGACAACTATAACAAAAGTTTTCGCCCCGGTCATTTGCCATTTGGCATTTGCTATTTGCAAATATGCGGCAAACCTGTTGTAAAAAGATTTAAGTGAATTATGCCCACTTGTAATCTTGAACCGAGTCTGTAGCATAAAGATGTGCTGCTGTTTTTTCTTTTCCAAATTTTTAATTTTTCTCAAGCCCAGGTGTTTCATATGGGGGCAAATGTGGGAACGTCGAACTCCTCAGGTCCTTATGGAGGAAAAGACACTGCGTTTTCCTACGGCGGGCGTCTTGGCTGGCTTTTTTATGAGCACGTAAGTTTCGGAGCGCTGGCGCATTTTTATCAAGCCAATCAGCAGCGCGAGTCTATAGGCTATTTTCCGTTGCTCGCCGAAGTGAGCTTTTATCCTTACGGATCGCCCTTAGATTCCAGCGTGTTTTTTATAAGCGGTTTGTTCGGCACTACGAAAATTGTGTTCGATCTCGGAAGCCGAGAAGGTACAAATAATCAAACCACTTTTGGTGTAGCGACAGGATACTCGGTTTTTATCGATCCACGCTATTCCATTGGCCCAGAAATCCAATATCTGTTTATATTCGATGACGAAAACTACAACATTTGGAGTCTTCTTCTATCTGCCCGAATCTGGTTTTAACCACTCAAAAACGGATTATCTCCCTGACGGTGAAATCGGCATGTAATTGCGTGACGAAATTTGATGATGAACAGTTAAAAGATCGTATCCTGGACATCTTATAAAATTGTGTATGTTTTAAGCACCAGTTTGTGACTCTAATCTGCGAACTGGCTTCGAATTCGGGCCTAATTCGCTGTGTAATTTCTTGTGTCCTCCCAAAAACCAAATAGACTCCGACAAACAAAAGCAAACCCCGAAAATGTATCGGGCAACGAAGGAGTTTTGAATGAAGTTAGTACTAGTGATTGCGATGAGTTTGGCAACGTTTTCAGCATCGGCCAATTATTTTAAAGCAGGGTTAGGAATGAATATTGGTGGTGAGGTTGAAGTTCAATCTCCAGGCACTGGAAATTTTGATCTAGATAATACATTCGCGACTCCAATTCTTTTGGCTTACGGTTTTGATGTTATGGGCGATGTGTATGGTGAAGTAGAATTAGCTTATCGTGCCCACGAATACGATGTCACTGGAGCAACTGCTGAGCCAACCTTTTTGACGGGTGCATTTAACATAGTTGGTACTGCGCCAATGGGCGGGGTCATTTTAACTGGTGGCGCGGGCGCTTTTTTCGGTCAATTCGATGCTGATTCAACCTCAGGAGAAGGAACGGGATTCGGTCTTCAATTGTTTGGTGGATTAGATTTTCCCATCAATGAAACCGTTATGCTCGGTGGTGAATTTCGTTACATGACGACTGTTTCTGATATTGGATTGGATAACAATGTCGATGTATCTTATAACAGCATGGCTGTTATGTTTAACGCCAAGTTCGGAATGTAATAATGCTAAAAGTTTACAACTCGCTTTCGCGCACAAAAGAAGAATTTAAATCCCTGGAGCCTGGCAAAGTTAAAATGTACTGTTGCGGGCCCACAGTTTACGATTTTTTGCATGTGGGAAATTTTCGCGGAGCAGTTGTATACAATTTTGTGCGTAATTGGCTGGAGAAGTCAGGCTTCCAAGTCAATTACGTATATAATTTTACCGACGTGGACGATAAAATTATCAATCGCGCCACTCAGGAAAAAACCACGGCAAAAGCTATTGCCGAAAAATATATCGAAGAATTCAAAAAAGATTTCGTATCCCTTGGGCTAAAACCGCATGACCACAATCCGCGGGTCACCGAGCATATGGATGGAATTATCCGTTTGATAGAAGATTTGATCGTGAACAAAAAAGCATATGTTGTTCAGGGTGAAGTTTTTTTTTCTATTCGTTCGTTTGCAGATTATGGCAAATTGAGCAATCGTAACATTGACGACATGGAGGCGGGGTCGCGTGTCGGAGTGGATGCAAAAAAGCAAGACCCCTTAGATTTTTCGCTTTGGAAACCGGCTAAGCCGGGCGAAGACAGCTGGCCTTCACCGTGGGGCAACGGCCGCCCGGGCTGGCACATTGAATGTTCGTGCATGATTCGCGATATTCTTGGCGAACAAATAGATATTCATGGTGGGGGAATGGATTTGATATTCCCGCATCACGAAAACGAAATCGCGCAAAGCGAAGGCGCCTCTGGAAAGCCTTCCGCCACCTACTGGTTGCACAACAATATGTTTACTTTTAGCGGCGCAAAAATGTCGAAGTCCCTTGGAAATATCCGCACCATGCGAAGTTTTTTGGAAGAGTATCCGGCCGAAGTGTTTAAATATCTTGTGATGTCGGTGCATTACCGTTCGGAGAGTGAATTTTCCGAAGGCACCATTGCGCAGACCATATCTGGCTTGGCGCGAATTTATTCAGCGTTAAAACTGGCGCAGGATTATGTGGGCACTGGAGTGATCACTGAATCGCCGGCTGTGAAAGACTTTGTAAAAAGTGTGCAAACAGCCCAGGCGCAAATGATCGAAGCCTATAATGATGACTTCAACTCGGCAAAGGCCATGGGCGATATTTTCGAAATCGTCCGCATGTTTAACCAAAAAGTAAAGCCTGTGACAAAGACAACCCCAGACGTTCAATCTTTCTCTGCCGTATTCTTAAATTTTATTCGCGAAAATGGCACTTTAATGGCGCTCTTTGGAGAGCCGCCGAAGGATTTTTTACGCTCGCTGGATGAAATGCTCATTCGACAAAAGCAGTTAAACGTCGGCGTGATCGAACAGCTCGTCGCGAAACGCTGGGAAGCAAAAAAAATAAAGGATTTTGCAGCGGCCGATGCTTTCCGAAGTGAGCTCCTTAGCATGGGCGTAGATGTCCGTGACGCAGCGAGCGAAAGCACTTGGGAAGTTATTAAATAATTGTTAAGTGCTCGGATTGACCAGCTTAACGCTCTGTAAGATCTGTCATTAGATTGGCTAATCACCTACCATAAAATTTTTTCAATTTAATCATTGAGCACCTTACAAAAGTCTAGGTACACTTTCTGAACGCCAAGGAAATGTATCTTTGGAATATCCAGGGAATGGAAACGGGGGGATTCATGAGAAGTTTATTCGTATTGTTATTTGCTACGTGTTTTACAATGAATGTATTTGCATCAAACAAAATGATCGTTCGCATCGAAGGGAAATCAGACACAGTTCGCGCTCAACAGATTGTACCAGGGGCAAAAGTCGAAGCGCTGATTCCAGAATTAGGTATTTATTCTATCGAAACGCCTTCTATAAGAGGGTCGCTTCGCTCAGAAATAACGTTTATTAGAAAACAGCGCGGTGTTGCCTATGTTCAGGCCGATCACCCAGTCAGCCGACGTGTGGGCAACAGACAGGTGCCAAACGATAAAAGTTTTTCCCAACAATGGGATATGAAATTAGATGCTACCAACTGGGGCATTGATGCCGTAGGAGCTTGGGGCGGCTTTGGAATCGGAGGACTCGATCCTGCTGGTAACGATGTTGTCGTTGCGGTGGTTGATGGCGGAGTAGATCTGGTTCACGAAGATCTAGCTGCGAACATCTGGGTCAATAAAAACGAAATTCCAGGCAACGGAAAAGATGACGACAAAAACGGTTACGTTGATGACATCAATGGTTGGAATGCATACAGCAATTCTGGCGATGTCACAGAAGACGAGCATGGAACTCATGTTTCAGGGACTGTCGGTGCCATTGGAAACAATGCCATCGGAGTTGCAGGAATAAACTGGGGTGCAAAAATAATGGCTATCAATGGCGCGACAAACTCAACGTCCGTTGTTTTAAAAGCCTACGGCTATGTACTTAAGCAAAAACAACTTTGGATCAGTTCAGGCGGAAAAGAAGGCGCCAATGTTGTTTCAACAAACTCAAGTTTTGGTGTTGATTATGGAAAGTGCAAAAGCGGATCATTCCCAGCCTGGAATGACATCTACAATGAAATGGGCAAAGTTGGAATTCTGCATGCCATTGCAACTGCGAACTTAAACATCGACGTGGATGTTGAAGGCGATGTGCCAACAGGTTGTGACAGCCCATATATTATTGCTGTAACCAACACCCAAAAAGATGGAAAACGTAACGCCAGCGCTGGCTACGGCGTAAAGATGATCGACATCGGCGCTCCAGGTACAGGTATATACTCGACCGTTACGGGCGACGACTACGGAACAATGACCGGAACATCTATGGCTAGCCCGCACGTAGCTGGAGCTGTAGCTTACATGCACAGTGCTGCGTCTACGGACTTTAGTTCGTTTTATATGATGGATCCTGCAGGTGCTGCGCTGGCGTTAAAAGAAGTGATGTTAAAAACCGTCACTCCAGCTGATTCCATGAAGGGCAAGACGGTATCTGGGGGGATTTTAAATCTCAACAAGGCCGCGCAGTCCATGAGTTCTTATTAAAAAGAACTTTCAAATTGAGAAAAGGAGGGGATGCAAATCCCCTTTTTTTTTGCCTTTTATAATTTCCTCAAGTACTAATTAATGAATGGCAAAAGACGATTTAATACAGCTCGAGGGGAAGATATCCAATGTCACAGGTGGCGGAATCTATAAGGTCATGCTCGAAAACGGAGTCGAGGTAAACGCTCGGCTTTGTGGAAAAATGAAACGTTTTAAAATCAAGGTGATCGTGGGCGACCGGGTCACCATTGGTGTGTCTCCTTACGATCCCACTCATGGTCTTATTACATTCCGACATAAGGGTTAGATGGACACTATGATATTTAATGATCTAACCGCGCGCGGGCTTGTTTATCAATCAACCCATGACGATCTTTCAACATGGCTCGCCACTCCTAAAACGTTTTACTGCGGCGTTGATCCCACGTCCGATTGTTTACACATCGGCCACTTGCTGCCGCTGATGACCATGCGGCGTTTGCAGCAGGCAGGGCACAAGCCTATTTTACTTTTAGGCGGCGCCACAGGAATGATTGGTGATCCCAGCGGTAAGGGGCAGGAACGGCAGCTGCTTGATGCGACGGCTATCGAAAAAAATATTTATGGAATTCGTCAGGTCATCGAAAAGTTTATCGACCTTAAGGGCCCCCACGGCGCGATGATTGTAAACAATTCGACCTGGATGGAAAAATTTAGCTTCATCGATTTTCTGCGCGATGTGGGAAAATACTTTTCGGTCAACTATATGCTAGCGAAGGAATCGGTAAAAAGTCGTATCGAAAGCGATCAGGGAATTTCGTTCACCGAATTTTCTTATATGGTTTTACAATCCTACGATTTTTTTGTGCTCAACAAAAACTACAGCTGCCAATTACAAATCGGCGGGTCGGATCAATGGGGCAACATCACCGCAGGCGTTGAATTCATTCGCAAGATGCGAGCCCAAGGTGCAGCCGTCAAAGAAGATGTCGCTGGTTTAACTTTTCCGCTCGTTACCAAAGCTGACGGCGGAAAATTTGGAAAAACCGAGTCAGGCAATATTTGGCTCGACGCGCGAAAAACCTCGGTCTATCAGTTTTATCAATTTTTGCTCCGTATTCCAGATTCCGATATTGTAAAAATGCTTCTTTATTTTAGTTTTTTATCCGTAGAAGAAATTTCGGCTCTCGAGAAGCAAATGACCGAAGCTCCCGAAAAACGCGCACCTCAGCTAGCACTTGCTCGCGAACTGACCGCCTTTGTGCACGGAGAGGATGAGCTTAAGAAAGTAGAAAAAGCGTCGCAGGCTTTATTCTCCGGCGATCTTCGCGAGCTTGATAAGCCATTACTGTTAGAAGTTTTTAGCGAAGCTCCTTCCAGCAAGGTTGCAAAAGCCCAGATGTCCACACTCACTATCGTCGATCTTTTGGTGGAATGTAAGCTTGCGACATCCAAAGGGATGGCTCGTAAGGATGTTCAGGGCGGCGGTGTATATATCAACAATCAACGTGTCGAAAAAGAAGACGCTGTAATCAAGCAAGAACAATTGCTCTACCAATCAATGGTCGTGATTCGAAAAGGCAAAAAAACCTACTGCCTTGTTATGTTTGTTTAGGTGGCGCGATGAAACTCACTTTTGTTTGCATCGGTAACGACGAGTTTGAACACATTCAGGAACTTCTTCCACAATTGAGAGCATTAGCAAGCGAAGTCATCTACGTGGACTGTGAATCTAAAGACGGGTCTTTTGAATTTGCGCAAAACCTGGGAATTCGCGTTTTGCAAAAAAAACGTCATGCGAATGCAAACATAAACCGCTCTGCCGCATTCGAAGTGGCAACTGGTGATTGGATATTTTACGCTGACCCAGATGAGCGTTTTCCAAAGGCAATCATTGAGGATTTAAAAATAAAAATTGAGCAAAACCCCGAAGCCAAAGGCTTTAAGCTTGCGCGCAAAAACTTTTATTTTGGCTGCTGGTTACGTTACGGCGGTCAGTATCCAGACAACCAGGTGCGAATCTTTAAACGAGGATTCGCTTCGTTTGCAAACCAGCACGTGCACGAGCGATTGATGGTCGACGGAGTAGTCGGCACTCTGGATGTTGCAATGGAGCACTATCCATATTTAACGATTTCGCAATTTATGAAGAAATTTGATTTTTACTCCACGTTTGAAGCGCAGTTTTTGCATCAACAAAATGAAAAAGTGAATTTTAAGAATACGGTGAAATACTTGCTGGCAAAACCGTTAAATCGTTTTTTTCGACGCTATTTTATAAAGCGTGGATTTCTCGATGGCATTCCCGGTTTTTTCGCCGCATTTTTTGATGCCGTCGGTTGGATGACCCGATATTTCAAACTTTGGGAAATTCAAAAAAAAGAATTGAAAAAATAAATAAGTATCGGTGATCCTGATCTTCAATCCGTCATCCTGAGCGCAGCGAAGGATCTCGCACTCAAGTCGTGCACGAGCTTTGAAACTAAATAAAGATTTGCACACGGAGCTGTTCGTAGTTCTCTGGATGGCGGCGAGTTCCTTCGCTATACATCAGGATGATGGAGAAGAGATTCTCTGCTCACGTTGTGAACTTCTGTACTCTGGCTCAAGAGAATAAAGCGGAGATCCTTCGCTAGGCTCAGGATGACAGGCTGGGGAGAGATCAAAATGACGAGTGAGAGATCAGGATGACGGGTGAGAGATCGGAATGACAGATTAAAGATTGGAATGTGGAAGATAGATTAGAGATTGGAATAAGGAGTTACAAATTCGGATACCATAGAGATTCGTCGCTCGTTTGTGCAGCGAGCGACGAATTCAATAATTGCAATAATAGGACCTATTTTAGTTTACTTGCAGTGAGAACTGGGCACATTTCGCCACTATCAGTAAGTTCATAAACGCTAACGGTTTCGCCTGTTTCGGAGCTCATAGTAACTTCGAACAAGAAATCGTGTTTTTTAACTATCGAAATGATCGATTCCATGTTGTTTTCATTGTTTCCAATTGCTTCAATAACAGCATCGTACTGTAATTTGTCGAAACCGAAAGGTAGCATGGAGCACGCAAGGGCTTGCTGCGAAAATCCTAAAAACAGAACCACTACAAAAATTAACCTTTTCATTTTCATCTCCTTAAGACGAGGTTTGGCCAAAGGTATAACGCAATTTGGCAAACCACAAAAAAGTTGTGAGACAATTGTAAAAGAGTGAACCGAAACGTTCAAAATTGAGTTAAATCGAATCTAAGCAATCGTCACAACTACGGAGACGATACTTATTTATCTCTTTTTACCACCGGGAAAATAAATTCCAACTTTGATCGACGTGGAAATCGGAGTCCCATGCGCCGATTCTTCGATAAACATAGTGTGCTCGAGTTCGAAAAATAAGGGCATGGCAGTTTTTCGGTAAAATTTAACGCCAAAAGCCGCACTCACAACAAAGCTTACTATGGAGTCTTTAATGAAGGACCTGTCTACATGGTTGCTCGAGTAGCCTGCGCCAAGGCCGCCACCGGCATACCAGGATGAATTGGCTTCGGGGTCGTCGTTTAACATGTAACGGCCTTTTACTTGCGGAACGATAAAGCGCACATCGTTGTGCTTAAAAGAGATGCCAAAGTCTAAAGCTGCTTGTAAATCGAACTGCGGATCCAAGTTCCATACATAGCCGAGAGTAAATAGAGTGCCCACACCGCGCGAGTTAAGATTACTATAAGCGGTGGGACCAAACCCTATGATCGTGCGCTGAACCGTTTTGTTACTTTCTTTTGCAAAAGAGCTTGCCGGGAGTAGGAGGTTCAGCAAAAGTAAAAGACAAGAGCCTGCCAGAGGGTGCATAAGTAAAAGTCTATCTGAGGAGTCTATGATGTCAAACAGCTTATTGGGATTCCACACCCATTCAATTTTATCGGATTGCCAGTGGGGGGAAACCCAGACGTCAGCACCGCTCGCACAGATTTATTTTTTTGGCGCAAAAGAGACTGTCAGTTCGCGTGTGATCTCAGATATTCCGTTCGAATGGCAAAAACCCAAAGATAAAAAATCGCCGTTGATTTCGAAATTTTCGGGACGCCGGGGGCCGTGTTGGATTGTTAACATAGAGATTCCTAAGTCGATGGGTCACCACGGACAATTCCAGCTCTCCCCCTTCGCCGTAGCTCGCGATACAATGGGTGCAGTTTATCGCGATGCCGGCAGTTTTGAGAATATTGAAATTCATTATGTGGGTAAAGACGCCAGCGAATTTTCGGGTATAGTCTGCGGAATCGAGATGGCACAGTATCGCTTCAGAAATTACTGGCCGAAAAAACATCTGGACGCAAAAAAAATATTCATCAATGCCAAAGGTGTAAAAGACGCAAAAAAAGTTTTGGCAAAAGCCAAAATTTTGGGCGAAGCGGTCAATCTGTCGCGACATCTTGTTAACCTTCCGCCCAACGAATTAAATCCCACAAGCTACAGCGATTTTGTTAAAGAGCTTTTCAAGAACACCAAGTGCAAAGTCGAAACATGGAATCAAGACAAGCTTGCAAAAGAGGGCCACCATTTGCACGTAGCCGTGGGCCAGGCCTCTGAGCATCCAGCGGCCCTTGTAAAACTCTCCTACCGCGGAAACGCGCAACAAAAACATTACAGCTTTGTTGGAAAAGGCATCACCTTTGACTCTGGTGGGCTGGACATAAAAACGGCCGGTGGGATGCGCGACATGAAAAAAGACATGGGTGGCTCAGCCTCTGTGTTAGGACTGGCGCACTATTTAATTTCGAGCAAATCGAAAATCAACGCGGACTTCTATCTCGCTCTGGCCGAAAACTCCATTTCTAAAAATGCATTTCGCCCGGGCGACGTTTATTCTACACGATCTGGGAAAACTGTTGAAATTCATAACACCGATGCCGAAGGACGCTTGGTCTTATGTGATACGTTGGCTCTCGCTTGTGAAACGAAGCCTGAATGGGTGTTGAACATGGCAACTCTCACCGGTGCGATTAAAGTAGCTCTCGGTGAAACCACGCCAGGGTTATTTTGCAATAGCGACAAACTTGCTCAGGCGATTTCAAAATCTGCGCAAAGTGCAGGCGACAACTGTTGGCGAATGCCTCTCGATCCTTTTCAAAAGAATAAACTGAAATCAGAAGTCGCAGATCTTTCTAATGCACATGAGGGGTTTGGTGGGGCAGTGACAGCAGCCCTATTTTTAGAGGCTTTTGTGGGCGAAACTCCGTGGGCACATTTGGATATTTACTCGTGGACGGGAAGTGCATCGGGGGCACTGTCTGAACGCGGTGGAAATGGGCAGCTTGTTCAGTGCCTGGCTCATCTTTGCGATTCGCTTTGAGGTTGCTACAATTTAAATTTTTCATTGATTTTACTCAGGTATTGACACCGTAAATTGTTTTTATATATTGCTTTGATGCTTGCGTCCATTTTCAGTAATTCCGGGTTTATGCCCCATATCCATTGCTATCTAGCCGATTCCCTTTTGGTGTGGACCATGGTGGTCACTGACACCATGATCGGCCTGGCATACGTTGGAATATCATTCACACTCTGGAGTTTGATGCGGAAAATCCGCATTCCGTTTGGTCCCGTAGTGATCTGTTTTGGATTATTTATCGGAGCGTGCGGGGCCACTCACTTTATGGAAGTTTGGACTTTATGGAATCCAGATTACTGGCTTTCTGCTGCAATGAAAGTGGTGACTGCAGCAGCTTCCGTTGGGACTGGTATTTATCTTTTTCGTCTGCGCCACACGCTGTTTGCAATTGCAGAGTCCGCTCAGCTTTCCGAACAAAGAAAATTAGATCTTGAAAAGTTTGCCAGCGACTTAGAGCGCAAAGTTCAAGAGCGCACGACGGAAATCAACAATCTTGGATCTCGACTTATGCGCGTTTCCAGCGCCACTGATTTAGGAATTTGGTATTGCGACCTGCCGTTTGATACTCTGAATTGGAATAAAATCACAAAAGAGCACTTTTGGATCCCAGAAGACGCGCAAGTGACCATCGATATGTTTTACGAGCACATTCATCCCGAGGATCGTGACCGCACACGAGCCGCCATTGCTGAGTCCATCGATACGCAAAAAGCCTATGACATCGAATACCGAACCATTCACCCTTCAAACCCAGCCAAGTACAAATGGATTCGAGCCATTGGCTGGACGGCCTATGATGATTCCGGCAAGCCTCTGAGTTTTGACGGACTTACTCTGGATCTCACGGAGAAAAAGAAAGCAGAAGTAGAAAAACAAGAGTTACAAGCAGATCTCCATGATTTGCTTGAGCGAACCACGGATGGTTTTTTTATGGTCGACACCGAATGGCGAATTACCTACGCCAACCCAGTGACGAAATCTTTTTTTGCGATTTTGGGAAAAGAGCTTTTTGGAAAAACAATTCAAGAACTATTTCCATCTCCAGATCGGGATAAGTTCTTGAGCCGTTATGCAACCATCGCGCAAACGGGATTGGCCGACCGTTTCGAGGAAACCTATGAAGGTCGGGTACTTCAGGTGCATGCTTACAGGACGCGGGAGCAAGGTGTTGCCATATTCTATCGGGACACCACCGAGCAAGTTCGTGCGAATGAGCGTCTACTTGAGAGTGAGCGCAAATATGTAACGCTTACGACGGCGATTCCGCAGCTGGTTTGGACGTGTTTGCCCGATGGTCATTGCAATTACTTGAGCCAGCAGTGGGAGGACTACACTGGAATTGATGCCAATGAACAGCTGGGTTTTAAATGGCTTGAAAATATTCATCCCGAAGATCGCGAACGCACTCACAAGCACTGGATGGATGCAGTGGGTTTAAAAAATCCTTATGATATTGAATATCGAATTCGCCGGTTTGATGGAACGTACCGATGGTTTCAGACACGCGGTAAGGTAATGCGTGATGAAGTGGGGCGAATCTCCTACTGGGTTGGCACGTGCACAGACATTCAAAATCAAAAGGTTTTGGTGCAGGAGCTGAACGAGGCAAGAGTTATTGCCGAGCAAGCCAACGAAGCAAAGACGCAGTTTTTGGCAAATATGAGCCATGAAATCCGAACACCCATCGGCGCTATTACGGGCTTTGCTGAAATGTTGAATAAGCCGGATTTTTCGGAATCCGATAAACAAAATTTTACGATGATCATCGAACGCAATTCAAAACATCTTTTGAGGCTTATCGACGACATCTTAGATCTTTCGAAGGTTGAAGCTGGGAAAATAACTTTTGAAAACACAAATTTTAACATGAGCGAGTTTTTTACCGATTTCGACGCGGTGATGTCTCTAAAAGCTGCAGAAAAAGGAATTCAGTTTAAGCTCAAAGTACATGGACTGATTCCAGACGAGGTCATTGGGGACCCCTTGCGCTTGAAACAAATTCTTTCGAACGTTGTAGGGAACGCCGTTAAATTTACCGACAAAGGTCAAGTCACTACAGATGTTAATTTCGAATACGATGTATTTCAGTTCACTGTGACCGACACCGGTATTGGTATCGCTCCAGAAAATATGAAGCACTTATTTAAAGCGTTCAGTCAGGCAGATCCATCGCTCACTCGAAAGTTTGGCGGTACAGGGCTGGGATTGATTTTATCGAAACGACTTGCCACTCATTTTGGTGGCGATCTCAGGTTGGATAGTAGCGAGCTTGGCAAGGGAAGTCGTTTTGTCGTGACGGTTAAAATTCCGCCAAGTGCTCGTGCTGAAATGATTCGATTCGAGATTGTTCCACCGGTGGAGATTTTGGTACGTCCTCTTCCTAACAAAAGCGGAATTTTTTCTGGTAAAACGATCCTTCTTGTCGAAGATTCGCCGGACAACCGAACGTTGATCTCAACTTACCTTAGAGCAACAGGTGCTTTGGTGTTCACTGCGGATGACGGACGTGAGGGCGTTCTAAAAGCGACCGAAAATTCTCCTGATATAGTGTTAATGGATATTCAGATGCCAAAGATGGACGGGCATGAGGCTATACGTAAATTACGTGCTACTGGTTTTTCTAAACCTATTATTGCCTTAACCGCCCACGCGATGCGCGAGGAGCGCGATCGCTGCTTCGAGTCTGGTTGCTCAGATTATTTAACCAAACCCATTCAACGCGATCTTTTGATCGAGGCCATTCGAAAAAATATCTTCATTCCCGGTGTTTCGCCTTAATTTGATCGCGCAGGTCTGTGGCGCTCTAGAACTTAGCGTTTCGGGAGACGAAGACTACAACGAATATCACGTTCCAAAAGATGCAAAATTGGCAATAGAGTGCTGTCGAATCTCTTCAGGTTCTATTTAAAAAAATTTTGAATGGGCAGACTTCCAAGCTACGGACTCAAACGTCATCCACGTATTTCTTTGCTGCGAATAACTACTGACCGCGTTTTTCCAACTCTTCTTTTCGCAAATCCTTGCGCAGAATCTTTCCCACATTGGATTTTGGCAATTCTGTGCGGAACTCTACTTTTTTAGGAACCTTGTAACCCGTGAGTTTTTTGCGCGAAAACGCAATGAGATCATCGCCTGTCACGTCCGATTTTTTAACCACAAAGATTTTAACAATCTCGCCTGAATGCTCATCGGGTATGCCAATGGCGGCCACTTCGAGGACGGCTGGATGCGAGGCGATCACGTCCTCCACTTCGTTCGGATAAACATTAAAACCCGAAACAAGTATCATATCTTTTTTACGATCTACGATTTTGAAAAAGCCATCTTGATCAACTACGGCGATGTCGCCGGTTTTGAGCCATTCGCCGTCCATCACTTTTGCAGTTTCTTCTGGTTTCTGCCAGTAGCCTAACATCACTTGTGGACCTTTCACACACAGCTCGCCCATTTCTCCGGCAGCCACTTCTTTTCCGTCGTCATCGATCAATCTTACATCAGTGGACGGGAAAGGTAATCCAATAGTGCCCACCTTGTCTGTTCCATCAATCGGATTGCAGCAGGCGACTGGCGATGTTTCGGTAAGGCCGTAGCCCTCAACCACAGGAGAGTTTGTTAGTTTCATCCACTTCTTTGAAACAACCTCTTGCAGCGCCATGGCCCCTGCTACGCTGACTTTTAATTGGCTCAAATCAAGAGTTAAAAAATCTTTGTGATTCATGAGCGCATTAAAGAGAGTGTTCACACCCGACATCACTGTGGGTTTATATTTCTGCATGGTCTTTAAAAAATCCGGAATATCTCGCGGGTTTGTAATGAGAATGTTGTGCGCACCATAGGCCATCAAGGTAAGGCAATTCACGGTGAGGGAAAAAATATGATAAAGGGGAAGAGGAGTAAGAGCAATTTCCTCCCCGCGTTTTAAGAGGGGGTTGAGCCACTCAAATGTTTGCATCATGTTTGCGATAATATTTTTGTGTGTCAGCATGGCCCCTTTGGCCACACCCGTGGTTCCGCCGGTGTACTGAAGGAAAGCAATGTCATCATGATTTAAATCTGCTTGATCAAAACTTAAATTTCTCCCGGCATGCAACGCCGAGCTCAACTGAGTCGCAAGTGGCAACGAGTAATCAGGCACCATCTTTTTTACATGTTTAATGACCGTGTTAACAATGTGCTTTTTAGGAAACGGTAGCATGTCGCCTACAGAAGTTATAATTACATGTTGTATATCCGTGTGCGAAATAATTTTTTGCAAAAGATGTGCGTAGAGATCTACGATCACGAGAGCTTTGCAATCAGCATCGCGAAACTGATGTTCCATTTCGCGGTCGGTGTAAAGGGGATTGGTGTTCACCACAATCAAGCCCGCTTTCAGGGACCCAAAAAGGACTACGGGGTATTGCAAAAGATTTGGCATTTGGATAGCGATGCGATCGCCTTTTTTGAGTTTACATATATTGAGCAAGTACGACGCAAATTGATCGGAGAGGGTATCAAGTTCGTTATAGGTGATGGTGTGGTTGAGGTTGGTGAAACACGGCTTTTCTCCGTAGCTTTTGACAGCTTCGGCAAACACTTCGATGATGGATCTATACGTATTGATGTCGACGTCGTGTTTTACGCCTTTAGGATAATTTTTTAGCCAAATTTTTTCCATTTTGCCCCCGGCCATATAATAAGTGGTGAGGTGTGGTTTTCGTCGATTTACTTTTTAAAATCAAGATAAACACGAATACCGGCACTGACACCGTCTCGTGAAATGCGCAGGTCACCTGTGGGCGTTACATATTCGGTGGGTTCGTGAAACCAGGTGCCAAAAAATCGCACGCCGCCCCACTCAACCCATGTTGTACCTTCGAACCGATAGCCTTCAATGTCGTTACCGGCATCTGACTCCGCGCTAAAAAAGTGCTGATAGCGTGCCTGGACGGCCCATGCATTGACGAGATAGAAAGTTACCGACCCACCAGCCTGCGGAAGATTCACTTGATCGTTGAGAAAGTCTTGCTGGTGAACGCCGTAAAAAAGCGTGATGTTGCTGGCCTGATCTGAAATTCCTAAAAGTCTCAGTTGTAACAGCCCATCCAAGATAGTTCGGTCCTCGGTTACGCTGTTATCATACCTGGCGTGGATTCCAAAGACCGACATGAAAAACCCGGCATGATAAGCGACCGAACGAAAATCCCCTTCGCCCGGGAGAGGTAAGAACGATCCCCGCGACTCCCTGTCGTGCTGATTGTAATCGCCGCCCAAATAAACATCATATATCCAGGGGCCCCGGGAACCGCCGCGCGAGCTTCCAGAGTCGTAGGGTGTTTTTAGCCAAAGATCCATCCATTGAACTTTGCCCTTTTGTTCCATCCACTGCGCAAGACTCCAGCGCCGCGAAGTTTTAGCTTCTTGCGTCGGAGACGACGGAGAAAATCCCTGTGCCCAAACAGGCTGGCATGCAAGAAATAGAAGCAAAATAGCTAAAGACTTCATATCTCTAGTATAACATGAGAAAGGCTTTCGTCAAAAGGGGCAGCGTTTTAAAATGAAGCAGAATTCTGGTTTCTTTTTTGTCGCTGAGTCCTATAATGGGACGAAATTCAGAAGCGAAAACGAACCACTCAGCGCAGTTCGGGTGACTTGCGATGGGTGTATTATAGCCTAGCAATAGCTTTTAAAAAGACGGAGGTCTTATGTTTAAAATAATTTTAGTCGCAATCGGGTTCTTGGTTTTTACGGCGTGTAGCACCAACCCGCACAAAGCCGAAAAGATAGATACGTCGATAGAGAAAAGTGAAAACTTAACACCTGAACAAAAAATCGGCGTCAAGGACGGCAATATGATCTATCAGCAAAAAGTGAATATGGCCGAAGAGCTTCGTAGGCTCCAAATTGATGTTTATAGTTTGGAAGATCGCGTTTACGGAAGTCGCAAATTTGGTTCGCAAGGACTCTACGGAACTTTAAAGACATGTCGTAAAGACACTGTAGACCCCAAGAATGGCGGCGCCGGCAAGCTCAAGTGGACCGAGCCCATGGATCGCGTCACTGATAAAGAGGAAGAGTTCAAAATCGGTTTGGACGATAAAGACAAAATAGTTGGTGTGAGCGAAGAGTTTTTAAAAGATCGCATTGAAAGATTTAAAGAGTACAAAAGAACTTTGCAAAAGCGCGAAGATGAATACCAAGAAAAAGTTGAAATTTGCGAAGCCGAGCTAAACACGCAAAAGCACGACATGCAGAAAAAACACGCCGCCACTCAGTAGTAAACCTGGTAAAAAGGTACCAAGTACCTTTTCCGGAGTTATAGCGGGGATGAGGAACAGTGCGTTTCTTCAGTACGCTAGCTAGCCCTTAGTCTTGAATGTGCGGCTCAGTTGAAAATTTCCCCACAGTTTGTAACAATAATTACTGTGGGGGTCTATGACCGATCTCGAAGTCAATTATCGCGCCGAAAAAATTTGGAATCAGCTGACGGAAAAAAATCTGACCGCGGCTGATGTTTATCACACTCAACAATCTTTTGGTTACGATATTGCCTGTGGAATTTTGTATAAGACTTTTAAAGAGCAACCGGCGTTTGTCGAGTTTGCAAAAATGGCAGAGCAAACCCAATCCACATACAACGCCAAAAACCGCGATGTACTGGTGGCCGCGTTCGTTCACAATCCGTGGGAGTCGCGAAAATCAAACGAGAGTTACCAGTGGCAACTCAAAAATGTTGCCGCGGATATGGGTTTTGATAGCGCCTTTCCCGAAATTCAGTATCGTCGCTCGATCTTTCCTAATGCCTATGCGTATCAAGAAACAATGAAACGTTGGGCGGGTCGTGATGTGATATTGATCACTCACGGTTTAGCAAGTCTTGAGATGCGTCTGGTATTGGAAAAGAGCATCCAAATCAATGCTAACATCATCGGATGGTTGAACGTATCGGGGATGACCTACGGAACTTCGCTTCCGCCGTCTGATCGTGATGCTTTTTACAAAATAAAAAAATACCTCAACGATGATTATGCCGTTCCACCAGAAGTGGGACGAAGTAACGGTTTTTGTTATGGTCCACTTAAAATAAAAGAACAAATCGAGATGGTAAATATAGTGGGCATTCGTCCGCAGCGATATTTTCATTTTTTCGAAAAAAAG
Organism: Bdellovibrionales bacterium; assembly: GCA_043757265.1. GTDB lineage: Bacteria > Bdellovibrionota > Bdellovibrionia > Bdellovibrionales > JAGQZY01 > JANPLN01. The sequence goes on from JAYUQP010000066.1 coordinate 39,401, forward strand.
CGTGAGCAGCAGCTGCACTACTGGGGTCCGCACGATGGTTACGTCACCATTGCCGACTATTTGCAAAAGCCAGGAGTTACGTGGCCGTTTTGGGGTCAGAGTCATTATCTCTCTACGGATGTTTACAAACGTCGTTTTCAGTATGCACTTCACTGGCTTGTTTCAAAACATCGCCACAAAGATACAGTGAGCCTGTAACAACAATTAAGTCGTCGGCGCTGGCTGTGTTCAATGTAAAATTGAGAGCTTCAATCACACTTGGAAAATAGGGCAGGCTGGAATCTTGCGGTTCAATCCCGTTAAACTGCGGTTTGGTCAACACGAGCTCCATGCGTGGTAGCTGTTGAAGGGAAGTTAAAAATTCCTGATGCGCTCGATTTTTGGAAAGTCCAAAAATCACTTTTAAGCGCTGGTAGTGAGTGTTGTTAAGAATTTCCTTGAGCGATTCTAACCCTTGTAGGTTGTGATCACCTGAAAGATAGACGGGGCATTTTGTTCTTTTTTGCAACAAAGTCATGCGTGCCGGCCACTCGATGTTGGCTAGCTGTTTTAAGCCCTCTAACTTTGAAAAGCCCATAGACTCAAAAATATTTACCGCGAGCCACATGTTTTCCGCCGCTCGAAGGCCAGGAAGCGCAAGGGGATAGATATTTTCCTCGTATCGAATATTGTATGTTGGAAGTCCAATATTTTTCGTTTGTACCATGACCTGCGGTGGGCGAATACACGTACCAACAGACTGGGTAAGTTCTAGCTTTTGATTTAGCTGTTTGGTTATATTTTCGTCGTACGGAAGGTGAAATACCCGATTGCGATTTTGTATGATACCAAATTTATTGTCTGCAATTTCGCTAAGCGTTTTTCCAAGTATGTGCTGATGATCGAACCCTAAAGTTACAATCACACTCGTGCTATGCGGAATCACGTTCGTCGCGTCCCAGGTGCCGCCTAGACCAATTTCGTAGATCGCATAATCTATGGAGTCGTCGGTAAAAAACAAAGCTGCTGAAAACAGGGTGAGACTTTCGAAGTGCGAAAGATTCCACTTTTCGATAAGGCCCTCATAGGTTTTGCAAAGCTGTACAAAATGTTTGTGTGTGATCGACTCACCATCAAGGCGCAAACGCTCAGTGGTGTCCACAAGATGAGGAGACGTGTAAAGACCAACTCTTTTATTTTGTGCGAGCAGTAAAGATTCAAGGGTTTTTGCCGTTGTGCCTTTGCCATTAGTGCCTGCCACGTGGATTACTTTTTGTGGTTGGACACGACTTATAAGTCCAGCTTCTTCCAAGGCGAGTTTTGTGTGAACAGTTCCAGGGCGAAGTTGTGGCATGATATTTCGTGATTCAAGCCAGTGAACCCATTCGGAGTAACTTCGGTTCATAAGGTGCCTCGGAGGGCGAGTAAAGATTTTTGCAGGCGCTGGTGGGCCTCAAGATTATGAACACGTAAAAACTCTACCTGCGAAAGCAAGCGCGATGATACACCCAGTGTTTCAAAGTCACGTTCTGCAAATTTTTCTTTGCTCCACATACTCATAAATGATTTACGTGAATGTCCAATTAAGAGTGGAATATTGTAAGCGCGAAAAGTCGCTACATTCTGAAGAAGCGACAGCGACTGAAGCGGAGTTTTACCAAAACCAATACCTGGATCGAAAATTAATTTTGATGCAAGGTCAGTCGATAGAGTCGACAGCTTTCGATCGAGCCATGCTTTTAATTCAGAGGTGGGGTTTGCATTTGCTTTGAGCGTTGTTTGAGGATTTGCGGGAACACTCAAAGAGTGCATTAAGATCACACCTTCGTATTCGCAAGCCACCTCTTGCATGCGCGAGGTTTCGAGACCACTTACATCGTTGAGGATACTAACTTTGTATTGTAACGCCCTTTCCGCCGTTTGCGGGTGACGGGTGTCAATGCTCAATTGGGTAAATGGATACGCACTTCGAGTTTCTTTCCATTCGCTCAAGAAGGGCTCTAGCCGCACCCATTCATCCTCGAGCGATACTGGCGTGGCGCCAGGCCGTGTGGACTCGGCGCCGATGTCGAGCACGGCAGGGTGAAGCTCTAGCAATCGCTTCATCTTTTGCTGTAAGGTTTCTGTCGGCTTGTGATTATCGGCAAACGAATCTGGCGTCACATTTAAAATCGCTGCAAAAGAGCAAAGTGGATCTTTGAGCTCGCGGTGCTTTTGCACTAACGACAGCGCTGATCCCATCTTTGTATTTTTCAAAAGATGCATCACGGGAGTAACGACGAAGTTTCGCTTTTCCCAGGACGGATGCGGTATTTGTAATTCAGCACTGCTATAGGTGAGGGGCTCTCCGTTGTTCGTAAACATCAAAATAATATCAATGTCGAGCGGGCGGGGAGCCCAAGTGGCTCGTTCTGTGCTGCGCCCAGCCGCGATCTCGAGATTGTGAAGCCGCTTAAGCAGAACCCCGGGTAAGAGTTCGGTTTCTATCAACACAGCTGCGTTTAAAAAAAACTGATACCAAAAATCTGGGGCGTTCTCAGGTAGCAGCGGCGGGTTTTCGTAAAGGGGAGATATTTTTCGAACTTTCGCAAATTCCGAAAGTTTCAAGAGCGCGTTTTGCAAAAACGTTTTTCTGGGAGAAAGATTTGATCCCACGGAAAGCACATACTGATTCATATTTTAGATTCTATGACAAAGACAGATCCCGCAACGATCTCCTTAATCGGAGGGCGTTGCTTGGTCAGCGTGGTGATCAGTTGTGAATTTTTTAAACATTTCCATTTTTTTAAATATTTTTGCAAATCCCGGTGAGATTGAAAACATAAGTGCTCAATCGTCGCATACTGCTTTCGGGCAAAGGTTTTTTGCGCCACACCCGACATCTCCGCGTAACAGGGCCCATCGTCGATAGAGTCCGACGTGAGCATGCGCGGCGTTTTAGCAAAGTGAATTTCGATGCAGAGTTGAACCTGCTGTTTGCGAGCCCGCTCTTCAGCCGAACAACCCAAGTGTACACTTCCAGCAATTGCCGGAATTTTAAGCGCAGTTTTCATCCCCCCCGTTTATCAAACTCCCTCTCATTTAGGTACGCCGTTCCTTTTCTTGAATGCCAGCGTCATTTTCGGATATCTATGAATGCATAGTCCAGATGAATTTGAATTCCTCCGATCACCGTTATTGACGCTAGTATCTAAGAAAAGGAACGGCGTACCTAAATGCCGTCCGCCATGCCTTTTTATGACGCGAGGGTTAACTATCCGGTACGACGTACCTTTTGGAAAGGGTTCCACGTACTCTTGAGACTATGTTAGCGAAAAGAAAAACCAAAATTGTTGCAACCATTGGACCTGCCTCTGAAAGCGAAGAGATGCTTAAAAAATGCATCATGGCGGGGATGAATGTCGCTCGGCTCAATTTCAGCCACGGCGATCACGCACAACACGAAAAGGTGATTAAAACGATTCATAAACTGTCTGAGACTTTAAAAGCCCCGGTGGCGCTGTTGCAGGATTTGCAAGGGCCTAAGGTTCGGGTTGGCAAAATCAAAGATATTTTGCTCAAAGACGGCGACGAGGTGACCATCGTTGGTAACCTTGAAGCTTCTGGTAAAAATACAATCCCCATCGATATTCAAAACCTACACCAATACATCCGCGTCGGCGACTCAGTTCTTATCGACGATGGACTGATTGAACTTCGCGCAAAAAAAATTCAAAAAACTCAAGTGATCTGTGAAGTGGTCCATGGCGGTACTGTTCGCAATCGCAAGGGCGTGAACTTGCCGCAAACATCCTTGCCCATGAGTAGTTTGACCGAAAAAGATTTGGCCGATCTTAAGTTTGGACTTACAAAAGGTATAGATTATGTGGCCCTGAGTTTTGTTCGTCAGGCCAGAGATATCGTTGAGCTAAAAAAGCTTCTTAAAAAATCGCCCAATCCCATTCGCGTGATTGCAAAGATCGAGATGGCCGAGGCCATCGAGCACTTAGAAAGTATTATCGAAGTGAGCGATGCGGTCATGGTGGCACGAGGAGATCTAGCTGTTGAGGTGGGCCAAACCCGCCTGGCCGGTTTGCAAAAAAAAATCATCACAATGTGCAACGAGATGGGCCGACCCGTGATTACAGCCACCCAAATGCTCGAAAGCATGAAGGACAATCCACGACCCACGCGAGCGGAAATCACCGACGTGGTCAATGCTGTGCTCGATGGATCCGACGCGCTGATGCTTTCCGCAGAATCGGCGAGCGGAAAATATCCCGCCCAGGCCATTCGCACCATGCATGATTTAATTATGGAAGTTGAAAAGGAAGAAGACGAAATTTACCACAAAATAAATTTAGATAGCAAAATCGATGAGATTCCTGAAGCCATTGCGGTGGGGGCGTCTCTATGCGCGCTCACTCTCGGTGCTAGCGTGATTGTATGTCTCTCAACGACGGGTAAGACAGCACGTTTGATATCTCGTTTTCGACCAAAGGCAAGTTTGGTGGCTGCGACCGATGAAGCGCATACGCTTCGTAGCCTCGAACTTTGTTGGGGAGTGCAAACACTTCCGATCAAGCACTTTCATATGAATGATGAGCTGATGGATGAGCTTGAGCGTTTGTTACTTTCCCATGGTCTCGTAAAACCTGGTGACAAGGTTGTAATCACTTTAGGCATGCCAGTTCAAAAGGGGAACAAAACAAATTCCCTTCGCGTTTTTACGGTGGGCGAAGCCAAAAAAGGCAAGGGCTCAGTAAGTAAGCCCCTGCGCTATCAAGTCTTCCCGTTCTAAGAAAGTTCCATTTTAGCTATGGTTTGTAGCTGCATGTTGCTAGTGCCTTCGTAAATTTGGCCGATTTTAGCGTCGCGCCAGAATTTTTCGACTGGATACTCAGTTGTAAATCCGTTTCCGCCAAAAAGATCAATCGCCATCGACGTGATTTTTTCCGCAGCACGCGAAGAAAATAATTTTGCAAAAGCGGCTTCTTTAATAAAATCTTTGCCAGAATCTTTTAGGCGGGCGGCGTTGTACACCAGCACGCGGGACGCCTCAAGCTGGGTGCGCATTTCGGCCAACTGAAATTGAACAGCCTGGAGTTCGGAAAGTTTTTTACCAAATTGCTCACGCGTTTGAATGTAACCTTTGGCAGCCTCGTAAGCTCCTTGAGAAACTCCAACCATTTGTGCACCAATTCCGATGCGCCCTTCGTTGAGAGTTTCGATGGCTATTTTGTAACCTTTGCCAACTTCGCCGAGAATGTTTTCTTTTGGCACTTCGCAGTTTTCAAACAGAAGCTCGCACGTGGAGCTTGCGCGAATTCCTACCTTGTCTTCTTTTTTTCCAACAGTGAAACCCTTGAATCCTTTTTCAACGATAAAAGCCGTAATTCCTTTGTAACCCTTTGCAGGATCAAGGTTGGCAAAGCAGATAAACAGGTTCGCTTCTTTACCATTCGTTATCCAAAGCTTATGACCGTTTAGGACGAATTTATCTCCTTTATCTTCAGCGCGAAGCTTTAGCGCGAAAGCATCAGAGCCCGAAACACTTTCGGAGAGAGCATAGGCGCCCACCCATTCTTTAGCCAGTCGTGGTAGATATTTTTCTTTGATGCCAGAAGAGCCCCACTTGAGAAGAGCGTTTGTAACAAGTGTGTTTTGCACATCGAGAAGAACGCTGACGGAGGCGTCCACTCGGGCGATCTCTTCCACCGCGATACATGCCATGGTGAAAGAGCCTCCAGCGCCGCCGTAGTTTTCAGGCGTTTCGATACCCATCACACCCATTTCGAACAATTGTTTCACGATGTCCGGATCCATCTGCTGTTCGCTGTCCATTTTATGTACTTTTGGTTTTATTTCAGATTCTGCAAACTCACGAATCGCGTGACGAAAGGCTGTTTCATCATCAGTAAAATCAGTTGAAGCATAACGAATTTCAGTCGTTGACATAGGACCTCCTCGGAAAACCGTCATCCTAATGAAATCGACTGCTGTTGGCAATGATGCATATTAACAAAAACTTTATTGACCAAACCTAATTGGCTGGATGAAAATCTGATTTTACGGGCGCGAGCGGCGGTTTTACTGCAGGCGTTTTTGCGCAAAAATAAGCAGGATAGTCAGAAAAAGATGAACGAATTTCTCGAACGTTTTACAAAGAGTCTGGTTTAATGTCGAATGGGCATCATCACGAAGACCATTGCCATGCACCCCACAAAAAAGATTGGCTGTACATTGCAAGTCTGTCGATTGTGGCAACCACCTACGGCCTGCATCTTTTGCAGTTCAATGCGGGCTTCACTTGGCTTTCGACGTTTCAGCACAAAACCTTTGAGCTGATGAACGACATGTGGTGGGGAATTGCCATTAGCATTATGGCGGTGGGCGTGCTCGGAAAAATTCCTCGCGAAATGGTGATGATGTACTTCGGTTCAAAGTCTCGCATGGGTGGACTGTTCAAAGCAACCATGGCGGGGACGCTGTTTGATCTTTGCAATCATGGGATTCTCCTAATTGCTGCTAAAATCTATGAGCGAGGGGCAAGTCTTGGGCAAACCATTGCTTTTTTGATAGCCAGCCCATGGAATTCATTTTCGCTAACGTTAATTCTCTACAGCCTCGTTGGCGGGAATCTCACGCTGTATTTTTTAGTGATGTCCATGGTCATCGCCATTTTAACCGGATGGATTTTTGACGAACTCGTATCTAGGGGACTGTTGCCACCCAATCCAAACGCCTTCCAGGGAGCGCATCTTACCTCTCCCCCCTTTAAAATCGAGTGGAGCAAAGCGTACTTTATTTCAATTTTGAAAGCTGGATTTAGCGAATCGAAGATGATTCTCAAGTGGATTTTGGTTGGAACAATTTTGTCGGCGCTCGTAGCCACTTTCGTGCCACCTGAGATTTTCATAGAATACTTCGGGCCCACTTTCAAAGGCGTTTTAGCGACTTTGGCTGCAGCCACGGGCCTTGAAGTGTGCTCCGAGGGCTCGGTGCCGCTCGCCGCAGACTTGGTGCGCGTGGCCCATGCTCCTGGCAACGCATTTATATTTTTAATGGCAGGTGTGGCCACAGATTTTACTGAGTTTTTAGTTCTTCGCCAAACGACAAAATCATGGAAAATAGCTGCACTGGTTCCCCTTATAACAGTGCCGCAAATTCTAGTGCTCGGCTGGTTGCTCAATATTTGGTTTTAAGGGTTTTGTGTTTGGGGTTTGTAAAATCTATCACTGAAATCCTAAAAGGTTGTTTCCTATTTCCCGTTGGTTAAAGTGCGGCCACAACAAACACAAAGGAGAATCTATGAATCGCATGTTTAGCTTAATGTTTTTAGTTCTAACTGTGAGCTCTCAAGCTATGGCTTGGACAATCAGCTGCACCAATGGAGATTTTGAGAAAATGGGTGATGGGTTTTATCAAATTGATATTCTTGAGGACGGAATCGAATTTATGCCGTACGAAACCGGTTTTACTTTGGATGCAGCTGACGTCATCTATAGTGCTGGTACTTTTTCTATCCTCAACAAAGACGTCACTAAGTCTTCCGAGGGCACTGAGTGGAAGGCGAACATCGATGCTATCCTAGTTCTTAGTGAGGACAATACAAAACTAAATGTAGCTATTAGCGATGATAATTCTGCATTTAAAACTTACGAAATGACTTGCACACAAAAATAGTGCGTTTTGTTTTCGGTGGATCTGCTGAGGCCTTTTTGGAGGCCTCAAGATTCCCAAATCCTCGTAAAAAAAGCTGTCATTGTTTAGCAAGTCTCGTGATGAGTGACTGCATTTTTGCACAAATAGGGATTAACGACCGAAACAGCATTCGAATAAGGGAATTTTTACTGATCCTCGACGGAGATGATTCCTTCCCAGTTGGCTTTGCAAGGAAATGCACAACGCTACCTTTCGAGAGACCAACGGTTCATGTTGAGAAAACAGGCATTCAGACCTTGGCAGATTCACCAATGCATTGCCTTCTGGACAGACTCTTCATATTTGTTTTACAGTCTTGGTATGTTCACACCAGATAAAATTGTCGACGTCATTACCTTCTACATTCCATTTCTATTCGCACTGTGCTTTCACGAATACGCGCATGGATGGACGGCGCAAAGGCTTGGCGACAACACTGCAAAGGTGATGGGGCGCCTTACACTTAATCCCATGGTGCACATCGATTGGGTTGGAACTGTTCTTTTACCAATCATGGCGATTCTGATGCCGGGTCTTCCCTTGTTCGGTTGGGCAAAGCCAGTGCCGGTAAATGCCCGCAATTTAAAAAATCCACGAAACGGCATGTTTTGGGTGGCGCTTGCGGGGCCCATGTCTAATGTTTTGTTGTTCACCATTGGATTAGCATTCTTAGCTGTTCTTTTAAAACAGAGTCAGTTTGTTCCCTCATTGCAGATGCAAAAAATGATCTACACTTTTTTAGCTTTGAATCTTTACCTCGCGTTTTTCAACCTTCTCCCCATTCATCCGCTGGATGGTGGAAAGGTGCTCGCACGCTTTTTACCTCTTAAATGGGACTTATGGTTAGAAAGCAAACAGGACATCATGCAGTGGAGTTTGCTGCTTTTGGTCATTTTCGGGGGCCTGCGTATATTGGCGTTGCCTGTGAACTGGATTCTAGTGGAAGCTGTTAGCTTGGTGGAGCGCTTATGAGCATAGAAATTCACTTACCCCATTTTGAAGGTCCTCTTCCGCTTCTTCTTTATCTCATCAGAAAAGAAGAAATGGATATTTTCGATATTAATATCTACCAAATCACCACGCAGTACATGGAATACATCCGCCGGATGAAAGAGTTGGATCTGGAGACCGCCGGTGATTTTGTCGCCATGGCCGCCACATTAATTCAAATCAAATCGCAAATGCTCCTTCCTCAATACAACGAAAACGGCGATCTCCTTGAAATCGAAGATCCACGAAAAGAACTGGTCAATCGACTTTTGGAATATCAGCGATTTCAGGATGCTGGAAAGCAGCTGTACGCAAAACCGCTTCTTGGCCGGGACCTATGGATTCGCGGTGTGCGGGAAGAGCTTCCGCAGGACGAAGATGAATCCGACATCATCATCGAAGACGGTGGTTTGTTCTCCTTGATTTCCCATTACCGACGAGCGATCCGAAATATTAAAAAAACAGTCCATCGTGTGGCACTCAAAGCCAAATCGGTTGCCGCACAAATTATGCTCATCAAAGATCGTTTGATCGTTGGGCAGCAAGTAGTACTTCGAGATCTTGTGAATAAGGCCGAGGACTTTCGCAGCGAAACGCTGATTACGTTTTTAGCTGCACTTGAACTTGGTAAAATGGGCTTAGTTACCGTTTTTCAGGCGGAAGTGTACGGAGATATCTATGTGACCGCAAAGCGGACTATCGATGCGAGCATGCTCGAGCGGGTGCAGGAATACAATTCGTTGGACGCGGAGCAAGTGGCCGAACAGATCTTTGAACAGGCCCAAGATGATGCCGCAGCGGAAATACCTAAAGTGAGTTTGGATACGGAAGAGACAGATCAAAATGCTGTTGTGCCGGCAAGCGCCGCCACCGATGAAGACATTTTGCAAGCTGAGCAAGAATTAAATATTGAGAGGGATGCTGATGTTTGATAATGAAGTCGAAGAGCAACAAAGTCTAATTATCGAAGGTTCTGGCGGCGAAGCTGATGGCGGCAGTACAGCCCAAGCGACAACCGAGCAGGTTTTTGTCGACACCTTGCAAATGTTTTCCATCTTAGAAAGTTTGTTTTTTGCATCTGATAAGCCGGTCAGTTTAGCGACACTGAAAATGGTTTTTCAAAACACCAATGTGGATAACAAAACGCTCAAAAGAGCGATCGAAGAGCTCCAAAGTATTTACGCTGATCCGTCACGGGGTGTGAGCTTAGAGGAAGTGACTGGCGGTTGGCAGCTTCGCACAAAACTCGACAACATGGATTTTTTAAAAAAAATTAGCAAAGCGCGACCGTTCCGCTTAAGTGGACCAGCTTTAGAGGTGCTTTCGATTATTGCCTACAAACAACCGATTATAAAAAATGAAGTGGATCAAATTCGCGGCGTCGAGTCGGGGCACCTTGTACGGGCTCTTATGGAAAAAAACCTCGTGAGCTTCGAAGGTAAAACAGATTTACCTGGAAAACCCATGGCCTATTCCACAACGCGCAAGTTTCTAGAAATTTTTGGGCTTCGCAATCTCCAGGAACTTCCATCACTGTCAGAAATTGATCAACTGTTGCCGGAAGGCATTGGCGAGGAAGAAGAAAAGGAAACTCTCAGTGATGTTACGTCGAGCCTTGCAAACTCGTTCACCGCAACCTCTTACTCTGAGGGCGAAGAAGAGCTTGGCCTTATTACGGAAAGATTAAATTCGATCGACACTTCGTCGGAATTTTTCGAGCAAGAAAAAGTCCGCCAAAAAGATAAGCGAGATCGTGAAAAAGCCGAAGATATTCGCGAGGCGATGGCCGTGGGCGAGCTTGTTGAAAATAAAGATGTGAAATGGCTCGAGCGCTACGAGTCTCAGTTGGCGTTAAAACAACAGGCCGAGGAAGCTGCCCAATTGGCGACAGTTTCGGTGCCAGTGGAGTTCGCGGACGCTAAAGCTCTGTCAGCCGCAGAAATAACAGATGGCGAATCTCCGGCAACCAAGCTATCGCTGTTAGAACACACTGAAGCCAAGCCCCTATCAGATGAGGCTGCAGCGCTTGAGGCGCTTAATGCCGAAGCTAGAGAGGCCAATTTACCAGAAACGACTGTTCAGGCGGCGGTGAGTTTGGCGCAAGAGGCACTTAAAGACTGGAACGACGAAAGCAGCTCTGAAAATTGAGGAGCCTACAGAAAGTTCATGTGACAAACAAAACGACGACTCAATTGTGAATTGAGTCGTCGAGGAATCTCAAGGAGAGAGTTTAGGAAAGACTACTGAAATTTGTCCATCAAACTCTGGATTTCGGCATCGGTAAACATAAGAACTTGTGGTGTTCCGTTTTTACAATAACCGCGGCTTTCTACTGATTTAACTTCCATCTTTTTACCCACGATTTCCATACAGGCGCGTTCGCTCATACACGCCGTTTTAGGCGTTGAGTTGTTGGCGACGATTTTACCGTCGATCACAGCTACATGCATTGATTTTCCAGGGCCTGCGAGAATACACACAAACCGTGCATTACCGTCTTTACGATTTTTACAAGACACCCGAGTTTTAGACCCGTCTTCGTCAACGATTTTGTCGTCGTCATCTTTATCTTCGTTTTTGGTTACGATGTCGTCGTCATCATCATTGTCGTCAAGTTTTTTTGGATCTTCTCTATCAACAATCTTGTCGTCATCGTCTTTCACTTCATCGACAGTCACAATGTCATCATCATCATCATTGTCGTCAAGTTTTATTGGTTCTTCTTTATCAACAACCTTGTCGTCATCGTCTTTATCTTCTTCTACAGTTACGACGTCGTCATCGTCATCGTTGTCGGTGGGATTTCTTGGGACATCTCTATCGACAATCGTGTCCTCGTTTATTTCTTTATCCTCTTCATTATCGATAACGTTGTTCACATCGTCTTTGATAATTTCAGGAATTTCTTCTTCCACCAATTGTTCGGATTCAACCGACATTGGTTTATTAAGATCTGATTTTGCAGAAAACGATTGATCTGAGCAGTTTTGAAAAACCACCGCAAGACCCACAAGACCTACCATTATTATATATTTCATCATAACTCCCCCTTTGAGTTATCCATCTCATCGGCATCGCGAGGCTGGACTTTAGGTGAGAATGTAATGTTTTGAGGCAAATAGAGGTTTTATTTACATTTTTTGACAAGATTGATTTTCACTTTGAGATGAAACAGAGAGTTCATCTCAAAGTGAGCTGATTTTATTGTGGGCCACCAAAGGTTCGGTTGAACCAACGTCCAAGGCCGGTCTCGCGGAATGGTCTACGCGGTGGAATTGGAGACAGGGGAGGAGCTTCGGCACTATTCGTGGCAGGCGTGGTTGCTGTGGCGCCAGCTGTGGTTGGACTTCCGCCACGAGCCACAACGGCTTCGTTATAAAGTCTTTCGTTACACATGCGACTGAGCTCGCCTCTTCGAGCGGTAGAGAGTCGATCGAACTCCTGCTGGAATGCGGTGCTTTGTGTATGGGGATCTAAATTAAGTATACTGCCAAAACACTCAGTCTTTCTTTGGTTAAATGTAAGTCTATCTGCTTCGCACTTTGCCCGCTCCGCATCACGCGCAGCCTGGGGCCGTGAATCAGTGACTTGAACGTTAAAGTTCCGGCTTTGCCGAGCGACGGTGAATTGTTTTGGATCTTGGCACCAGCCCGGGCGAGCTGTTGGAGAGCAGTCTGGTGCAGAGGTATAGTCCACGCAGCGTCGTCGGTTTTCAAAACGTAGACAGCGAGGCACTTGGACCACGGAATTATCGAGTCCACTAATACGTGCAGACGGCAGGGTCACTTCGCGTTCAACGCAAACTCGTTCGGTCTCGTAACGATCGCAAGCGGCGATTTCGTCAAAAAGAGTTCGCGCATCCCACGGAAAAAGGCGAACACAACCGCCGGATCCCGTGCTGGTTTGCTCTGGCGTTTTAGGTCCTAGCGCTTGAGAGGCTTCTTCTGTACCTGCTGCATGGATAGCCTCGCCACCATTATAAAAAATACTGTGTGCCATTAATGCGCCGTCTTCGTACCGTCCGGTCTCTGGATTGCGAGTGAGCCACGTGTTGGAGTAATGCGCTTCGCGGAGAGTTTGCCCTTGGAAGCTACCAGGCGTCGTTGTTGAGCAACTTGGATTCTTATTAAAGTTCGTTGGAATATCAAAAGTTCCGCGGCCCGAAGAAATCGGAAACGTGTAAGCGACCTGGGCTCCTCGATAGACAATCATCTTTTGAACAGCGGGGTTAATATCCATTACAACACGGATGTCGGAATTTTCGCTGCCCGGGGTGTCTGTTTGAGCGCTAGTTACTTCGGAGTCATGTTCGGACGCGATGCCACGGTGACTGGAATTTGAAGAGGTACAAGCTGTAACACTCAGAAGGCAAAAAAGGATAAAAAATTTTAATGGCATGAAACCCCCACATCAGAAGCATAGCGCATGTTGCAGAGGCAAAAAAGTTAAAAAAGACTTCGACTAAACTATAAAGGCGATGTTTACGAAAAAAGTTCGCTACCTCGCCAATAGTCCATGGCGTGGTTTTTGGCCCCGATACAAGGAAGACGGGTCCGCGACATGGAATTGCTCAGCGCGGGTATGGGCGCGCCGTAAATCTCCTAAAGCCGAATCTCATTCTTTCGTTCAGTGTCGGGAGCCGTAGGGGATTCAAGCGGAAATTCGTTCGGATCGGGATCAACTTCGGGCAGCTCATTGGGGGGAGGATCATTTGCAGGTTGTTGAGGGGTCGCAGGGTCAATACGGGGCGCTTCGTTAGGTTGGTTTCCGTTGGGTTGCTTCATGTGTGTTTGTTGCATTTGGACCTCTCCCAGCAGTTGCTGGCAAAAATTCGACACTGCAAACATATCCTAAAAGAAGAGTTTTAAAATTTAAGATTTCATCACACAGAAATGAAACCCTGAAATGAGTTCCAACTTTCGGACTTCCGAGATTTAAAAAGTATAACCAGCTTTGATTTCAAGCTCGGAGAGGCTGAAATCAAATTTTTGATTATTGATTTCGTAGTCCAAGTTATAAAAATTGAAGCTGGCGTCAGCAAAAATATTTTGCCACATATAATACCTTCCGCCCAAGTGAAACCCGAAGTCACCATTCATTTCACCTGCAAAGCCCGAACTGCTAACGAATAAATGATTGAGGCCAAAATATCCGTAAGTCGATTCGTCCCACTGATAGCGCAAATTAGAAAACAGAGAAAGAGTTTTGATTTTTGCAGCATCGCCAAAATTTCCTGCTTGGGTTGCTCCAGCGCCGCCCAATGAAAAACGACCGTAAGAGCGCGGCAACTGATAGGCAGCGCCAGCCGAGAGGCTTAAGTTATAGGGGAGTTTCCAAAAAAAGTATTCGGCTCCCAGGGAAAGGGTGTTTGAACCACGAAAATCCCCGATGGTTGTGTTTTGGTTGAGTTGGGCTTCGCCATCGAGACGACTGCCCGTGAGATACGAAAAAGTCGCAGAGAGGCGGTCTTTTATATAGGTTTCGTAAAACTCTTGGTCTAAATATCCAAGGTCCGCAGAAATACTATCGGTCGACATCTGTGCAGTGATTATTTTGGGTTCGGAGGTGACGATTCTTTCCACAATCACTTTTGGGCGAGGGGCTACAATTGTTCCCTTTGAAATATATTCTTTCTGACATTGCTCAGTGTTGACGTAGATGAAGTCGGTGACAATCTTTTCAACAACAAGAAAACAACTTCCCTGCGGGGTTTCCACCACAAATTCATTTCCGACAGAGTATTTAGTGGCATCGAGCGTTGCAATGACTGCGAGATTGTTTCGCGGGGGTTCGAAACGAAGGATGGAATAGGATTCTGCAAAAGACATGAAAGATGAAGCGAAAAGTAAAATTGAAAGCATGAAAATCTCCTCTATGCCCAGATCCCACCACGACCGTCCAAACTGGTCAATGCCAATTGCAACGCCGTTAGTTCTCTCGGATAATTTGCATCGACTCAGGGCTAAATTACCGCGACGCTGATAAATAGAAAATTTCGGCCGGCTTTTTCAATTGAGTTACCGTTTCAGATGGGTTTGCAAAACTGCGCCGTTATTGCACAGAAATGATCTCCTGGTTATTTCTCAGATCAACCTAAAGTTGATCTGCAAAGACCAGTCAATTTCCGAACTGATCTACTGGTGATTTCTCAGATCAACCTAAAGTTGATCTGCAAAAAACAGTCAATTTCCAAATTGATCTACGATTGCCTCTGCCGTACGCACGCCGTCGCAGGCGGCACTGGTGATACCGCCGGCATAGCCTGCACCTTCGCCGACAGGGAAAAGTCCAAAATGCGAAACCGATTGCAGCGTTACGCTGGAGCGAGGGACGCGGATTGGGCACGAAGTCCGCGTTTCGACTCCGTGCATTTGCGCGTGTCGTGATGCAAAACCGCGCATCTTCCGGTCAAAAATTTCAAGAGCTTCACTGAGGCGCATATAAATGCTCGCCGGTAAAATACGATCCAGCCGAATGGGTGTAGCCCCAGAGGGAGAACTCGTAGATGTATTCTTTGAATTGGTTTGCGAAAGAAAACTCAAAACGTCCTGGGTAGGAATTTGCTTGGTTCCTTTATTTTCTTGCACACGGATAAACGATTCGTGTTCCAGCTGGCGGCGAAGTTTCATGCCGCCAAAAATATCCGAGCCAAATAGTTTTTCGTGATTAATCGAGACCACAATTGCGGCATTCGCGTAAGGAGAGCCTCGGTTGTAGTTGCTCATGCCATTGGAAACAACGCCATCGGTTTCCGTGCCCGATGATAAAACGTAACCTCCAGGGCACATGCAAAACGAATAAACACCGATGTCGTCCGTGGAATCGTGATGGGCTAATTTGTAATTGGCGGCTTTCAGCTCTGGGTGTTCTTTGTATTCGCCGTACTGGATGGAGTTTATCAACTCCTGGGAATGTTCAATGCGTAATCCGAGGGCAAAAGATTTGCCCTCAAGGGTGACACCCTCTTCGTGAAGGTGATCGAACATGTCGTTTGCAGAGTGTCCAGTGGCTAATATAACTACGGGCGATTGAAATTCTTTTTGTTCGGCCGTTTTCACGCCTTGTACTTTTTGATTTTTAAAAACAATTCGCTCGATGCGGGTATTAAAATGAATGTCGCATCCGGCGGCTAATAAATAGGCGCGGAGCTTAGGAATCACCCTACGAATACGATCAGATCCCACATGCGGATTCGATAGATATTTAATCTCATTAGGGGCGCCAAAATCAACAAGCCGATCCATGACGTATGGAATGTGAGGAGATTTAATGCGTGTAATCAATTTCCCGTCGGAGTAAAGTCCTGCGCCACCTTCGCCAAAACAAACATTATCTTCTGGGTTCAACGTGCCATACCGCCAAAATTTGTTTATTGAAACGATCCGTTTTTCGCAAGCCGAGCCTCTTTCAAAAAGAATGGGCTTAAAGCCGCGTTCAATAAGCCGTAGCGCCGCAAAAAGTCCTGCGGGCCCCGCGCCAATAATGATCGGTCGAAAGGCAGGCGAGGAGATTTTTTTCTCCACAACGATTTTATCGGAGGGAGGGGTTTCCTGTTGTGTAAAGATTTCCACCGAATAGATCCATTCGGGTTTTCTATCTCCGCGAGCATCGATAGACTTTCGGAGTATGCGATGGGCTTTATAATCTGACTCAAGAAGTTGTAATTTTTCTTGTAAATCCTCTCCGAGGGGGATTTTTAAGTCTTTGATTATTTTACTCATGTGTTTTAACCTAACATAGTTTTTACAACCCGTCGACTGATGATGACTGTTGATCATGTTGGCCAAAAAGTTGGACAAGAATGACGAAGAGTTATGGCGGACAATTTTTAGGATGAGCGTGCTCGTGCAAAAGAAATTTTTAACAAAGTTGATACGCGATCAGGTGATGAGTGCAGTGATGCCTTCATTGCCTAAAAAATACTTGAGCCATTATGTGGGCGCATTTGCCTACAAAAAATGGCCCCTTCCGTTTGCCCAACTGTCGGTGAAAGCTTTTGCTTCGTTGGTAGGGTTAGATATGAGCGAGGCTGAAAAGCCCCTCAGCGAATACAAAAGCGTAGGGGAGTTGTTTTCCCGTCGACTTAAAAAAGAGGCTCGCCCTCTTCAGGGAGAACGAATTCATCCCTGCGATAGCCGGATCACTCAAAGCGGAAAAATTGTGCAAGGAATTTTGATTCAGGCCAAAGGTATTAAGTACACCTTAGAAGAATTTTTGCCGCAGACACCATGGGCTGACTCCCTCGAAGGGGGCACTTTCACAACCTATTATTTAAGCCCAAAAGACTACCACCGGGTGCATTCGCCGATGAAGGGCAAGGTCTGCTGGTTAAAAACATTTCCCGGCGAACTGTGGCCAGTCAATTATTGGAGTCTGCGCAACATTCCGGGCGTCCTCGCCGTGAATGAACGCGTGGCTATTGGCATCGAAACTCCCCAGGGCCGCGCTATTCTGGTTATGGTGGGCGCCACAAACGTGGGAAGCATGTCATTTCCGTTTGATCCTTCGGTTCATACCAATCAATATCCTTTTAAAAATCGACGGCTGTTAATGGAATACACCCCGCGCAAAACTGTGGCAGTGGGAGACGAGCTAGGTGTGTTCAACTTAGGAAGCACAGTGGTACTTCTAACCGAAGCAAAAATGAACTGGGTACCCAGCGAGTCCCGCAAAGTAAAAATGGGCGAGACCCTTTAAGGGTCGCTCCCTTGGGGGAGCTCCCGAACGACTGCCACACTGTCGTAAAAACTATGCACCTTCGGGCGAGTTCGAGATGCTTGTTACAAGGTCGCTCCTTACGGAGCTCCCGAACATCCGTCGCACTGTCGTTAGACGTTTGCAGCTCAGGGTAACTTTAGATTCCTTGCATGCATTAGGTGAGGCTCTTCTGGACTCAAACAACCAGAGTCGCCATAGCGAGCGGACCTACGTCCTATCTCGAAAAGCCAACCAAACTCGTTTGTCTTTTCGAAGTTCCGGAGGGAGCTTCGAAGCAAGCTCCTGTAGTAACTTCGAGGGGAGCTCTGAAGGAGCGACCAATTGACAGCTCCGGAGGAGAGACCGTGGCTATACCATTGGACAGTTAACTAGATCTTTAAAAGCGCCGATAGTTTGTTTAGCGCCGATCAAGATAGCTTGATCCTCTCTAAGGAGATTTCTATGAAATTGGTTTTGTTTGCATTCTCATTGGCTCTGTTAACAGCGTGTTCTTCGTCGTCCTCGTCTACAAGACAGCCGGCAAGCCGAGCAGGTCGACCTTACCAAGAACCAAAAGTGATGAATCGCCACAATGTCGACACAGAAAGTTTGTTTCAGGCTTGCATTAAAGAATGGCCGGAGCTTTACTGTCGCAATCGAATGGGAAGATAGGTGCGCGCATGAACAAAAAATGGTTTGCATTAGGGTTTATCTCCGCCATTTTTTGTTGCAGCATTGTGTTGGGTCTTTTTCAATATCTCGCCGGAAGCAATTCACAAAATTTGGACTCAGAAAAATCGGAATTTTCCTTGGGCAGCCGAGAGGGTGCAGAGAAGCTCGACGATTCAGTTCGCCTGATCGACATCAAGTTTGGTTCGGGCGAAATTCGCATCGATTATTCTTTGGTCGGCTCGGAAATTAACTGGAATTGTGATGGGGTTGGCAAAAATACAATCCTGGAGCACGATACCGAAACCGCTTCCGTGCGCTTAGATTTTTCTTCAGCCATCGTTGACTGCGATATCACAGTGCCAGCAAAAAACCTTCGGATAGAAGGTTTACATGGAGAGATCGAAGTCCGCAAAATTGCGGCTTCGGTGGAAATTCAAATGATTAACGGCGAAGTTTTCCTTCAACCACTCAAGGATCGAGCCTACATTTACGATCTTTCCGTTGAATCTGGAGCCGTGGACGAGAGTCTCGAAAGCTCTTCGGACCCTAAATCCCTTCTTGTGAAGGCCGAAATGAAGTACGGGAACATCGAAAGGCTAGACTAAGGTATGGTTTGTAGTAGCCAAGTGCGTTAGGCTTTGCTGACAGAGCAAAAGTCTCTTAGCCTCTAATTGGGACGGGCGATGGTTTTTAGGATGAAAGACCCGATAGCAGAATGCTGTGGCATCGCCTTTTTATGTCTTAACTAATCCATAAAATTTAACTATATTCCAGGCCATGAAGTTAGTTCTTGTACGTCATGGTCAAAGTTTATGGAATTTAGAAAATCGTTTTACCGGCTGGGTAGATGTTCCACTTACAGATACTGGTGAACGCGAGGCTCGCAAAGCAGGCCGCCTTCTGTTGAGTCAGGGGTTTGAATTCGATGTGGTATTCACCTCGGTTCTTCAGCGAGCCATAAAAACCTCGTGGTTGGCACTAGAAGAGCTTGGCCAGATGTGGTTGCCCCAATACAAGTCATGGAGACTTAATGAACGCCATTATGGCGGTTTGCAAGGTTTGAACAAAACAGAAACCAAGGAAAAATTTGGCGAAGCGCAGGTAAAAATCTGGCGCCGAAGCTACGATGTGCTGCCCCCACCACCCACGGCTGAAACAAACAGCGATTTTGCCAAAGACCGCCGTTACACAGGAGTGCCGCTTCCTCAGGGCGAAGCCTTAAAACAAACCGTAGAGCGCGTTCTTCCTTATTGGCAGGAAACCATACTGCCTCAATTGCAAAAGCAGCAAAGAGTGCTCGTCGTCGCGCACGGGAACAGCCTGCGAGCCCTTGTAAAACATCTCGCTAAAATATCGGACGAAGATATTGTTGAGTTTGAATTCGAAACCGGGGTGCCCTTGGTGTGCGAGCTCGACGAAAAATTTCAGTTAATTTCGAAAACTTTTTTGAAAGAGTCATAAAATGAGAATTAATTTATTAGATATCGGCGAAGAAGGTCATGAATTTACCGTCAAATCGAAAGACGAAAAAGCCATCGATGAAAAAGTCGCCCAGGCTGTTGCAGGCCTAAAGGAATTCGAATTCAAGGTTTTTATCCAAAAAGCGGGAGACATCTTCACGGCTCAGGGAACATACATGATTTCTCAGGAGCAGGAATGCTCGCTTTGTGCGGAGGATATTTCTCTACCGATTAAAAATAAGTTTACTGAGTTTATAGTTAACGAAACCAAGGCCGACCAGAAGGGTCATGCTCCGCATACTGGATTAAATGTCGACAGCAAACAAGAAGTCACTTTTGTTCAGCACCACGAATTGGAAATGGCAGATTTCATCGGTGATATGTTTGCCTTGGCTGTTTCACCCTATCCGAAGTGTCTGGATAAGGCGGCCTGCGAAGTGCGCCAAGAGAACAATAAAAAATATTACGTCAAAGATGAACCCAAAACTCATCCGGCCTTTGCAGTACTCGAAAAACTGAAAAAGTAGAATTTTTTGGGGGGATTTTATTTTTTTCTAACTCTGTTCGCTCTTTGCTTCTCGGCGTGCGCCAGTTCGGGTCCCATCAAACTTGATCCCAGCGTTCTCAATCCAAATACAAAGAAAATAAAAGGGCAGCATCTTGTTTACCAAACTGATCAGGAAAGAAATGGAAAGCTTGTCGTTACTCTTGGCGGAACCGGCAGCACACTCTCAGACTTTCGCGCGCTCCAAAAGTTTGCAGTTTCATTGGGCTACGACGTTCTTGCGATAGATTATTGGAATGATGTGACCACCATAAAATGCAGGTTGGATAAAAGTCTGAATTGCTTTGAGCACTTATCGGGAATGAAAACGCCTTACAGAATCATCAGGTGATCATTTCTGAAAGGCCCACGAAAGATGCTCATAATGAACTCATTCAACAAGCGTTTGCAGAAGAATGGGCGCAGTTTTTAAAGCCGTGATTTTCCGCATACAAGGCCTTTTTATTTCCAGTTGCGCACAGAAATCACACAATAAGTGCGTCTTTATTTGTATGCAAAAAAAAGAGCTGTATGGATCTTAGTTGTTAAAACACATCACTCTTTTTGAAATTCTTTCTATTTATTTCGTTTTCGAATGTGGCACCAAGATCGCAAGGATAGGAGATGTGGTCGTGTAGCAAGACTTCTTAAAACGAGCATTGCTGCACGTGGAAAGTGAGGCTTATCGAGAGTTAGCAGCAAGTATTTGGCATTTTTAGATATTTCTACTCAGTGGTAGAGTCAAGAAAGTCCTAAAAAGCAGCGTACTTATTGTGAACGTATTGGGTAAAATGCGAACGTGATGAAAATAAAGCAAAATGTTAAGTTGTGCTCAAAAAAGCACATTACAAGAAAATAGAAACAAGGAGAAATAAATGATGAAGAAGACAAAAACCCTGGGTGAGACTGTGAAGTTTGCAGTTCTTACATTATCCACAGCGCTTATGCTAACTGCATGCGCAAGCAAGATGGACAAGGCTGATATTCCGGCAACTTCGAATCCGACCGAAGAGTTGGCAAAACTTCAGACTGCATATGGAGAGGCGATCGCCGCAAATACCGATGTGCTCGCTCCTGAGCCATTTGAAAAAGGCGCAGACTATTTAGATGAGGCCAAGAACGATCTAAAATCCAATCAAGATCAAGCCGAAGTGATCGAGTCGCTTGCCTACGCGACATCGTATTTGCGTAAAGCAAACGAAATAGCTGAAGGTCGTAGACAGCATGTTACACCTCTATTAACTGCACGAACGAGTGCAATCAATGCAGGGGCTACTAAAAATCCAGACACGCACAAGACTTTGAAAAAACTTGATCGTGAGATCGAAAAAGCCTCGGACCGTTTGGATAAAGATCTTACTGCCGAACGCGTGGCTTACCTCGAGCGTGCCTATTTAGGACTCGAAACTCTTACGATTCAAAACAATTTGCTCGGCAAAGCTCGTAGTCAGATTCAAGGAAGTAAGGATGAAGGTGCTGAAAAGCGAGCTCCTCAAACTTTGAAGCAAGCTGACATCGCATTTCGTGCCGCTGAAACTGCAGTAGCAAGTGGCGTAAAGACTCCTGAGACCTACAACGAGGCAGTTCAAAAGGCAAACTACTCTGCTCAATATCTAGTGGATGTTATGGGCGCTTCTAAAAAGAATGGCAAAGGAACCACCGAAGCTGTTGCTATGCAATTGGTTGATCAGAATCGCAAAATCGGAAATCTTGAAGGTAATTTAGAAAGAGCTGAAGGTCAGGTATCTACGCTTGGCAAAACTGTGAATGCACAGGCGCAAGCTGTGACTTTGCAAAAGGCTCTCGAAGATGCTCGCAGAAGTTTTTCAAAATCAGAAGCTGAAGTTTTTCAACAGGGACGCAATCTTGTGATCCGTTTAAAAACGATGAATTTTGCTTCTGGCCGTGCCGAACTGTCACAAGAGTCCTTGGATATCTTGGCTAAAGTTTCTGCCATTGTAAATTCGTTGCCAGCTGAAAAAGTAATGGTCGAAGGTCACACAGACTCTACTGGTAATGCTACGGTCAACCAGAAGCTATCGTCTGAGCGTGCCGAAACTGTGGCCAAGTATCTTGAATCCAGTGTTGAAGGTGCTAAGGAAATCGGAGCTGTTGGTTATGGTTATAAAAAGCCAATCGCTTCCAACAAAAGCAAACAAGGCCGCGCACAAAACCGCCGTGTGGATGTTGTTGTGAGCACTGGTCCGAACGCAGGATCTAGCTCAACTGAATCCCTTTAGTATTCGGTCGTTATGAATGTTTAAAAAATCAAGCCTGCCATGGAAACGTGGCGGGCTTTTTTTTTGTGGGAAATTCGCCCTGCTCGATTGATAAATTGGGTCGGAAAATTGGGACTAATGAATTGTTTGTAAAAAAGATTCTAAATTATAACGAGTTTGAAATTTTTTATTTAGTCGCTGCAAATCGAGAATGGTAAAGAGATCAAAACACAAAAAGTCTTTGTCGTAAGCGGGAAATCCGTAAACGAAACTTCCTGCATTTAAGTACGATCGGAGTAAGGGTGGAAGTTCCTTGGTGTAGCCTTTAAGCGGCGGAGCCGTATCGAAAATAGCCTGCGCGTTCGGCCATCGGAATTCTGGGAGAGGGTAGATGTTATAGTCCATTTTTAATTGTTCTTTATCGGCTAGGCTTTTTATCATCGAAAACATGTAGAGCCCATCGGTTGTTTTTACACTGGAGCAGCCAAACAGATAGCGGGTTTTACTCAATGAAATGTAAAGTGAAAGTCCCTGCCAAAGTAAATCCATAGTGCGGCCAGTGCGAAAATCCATATGGGTGCAGGCTCGTCCCATTTCGAGTTTAGCGCCTTCTATTTGTAAGAATTCGTCCAAAAAAAATTCGCTTTGTGAGTAAAACCGTGGAGCCTCCGAAGAGTGGATCAATCGGTAGGTGCCAACGGCATCGCCACTTCTGCGATCAATAATCATCAGGTGGTCTGCGATGCTGTCGAAGGCGTCAAATTCCAGTCCCGTCTCGTGCACCTGCCCTAAGCCTTCTTCGAGAAAAATTTTATGACGAAGTTTTTGTGCTTTTTCTAAGTCTTCTAGCGAGTCAGCAATCTTTACCACGAAGTCATCGGCTTCGATTGCTAGATTCCATTTAGGTTTAAAGTAGGGTGTGCTCATAGCGTGTTCTCAATTGGATTGGTTCTTGATAAAAATTTGTGGTAGCCCGGCAATTTTTTTAATTTTTGCCGTACAAGATTTATCGATACGATCTTTGATGGCGACCCAGCGGGGTTTTGTATAGGCAATTGGCAAGGTAAGAAACATATAGGAGCCTTTTTTACTTTCCTCTGATTTTTCTCGCATCTCTTTGTAAAGTGTTCTTGCTACAATCAAAGGATCACTTGAAGAAAAATCCCAGAATGAAGGTTTAGCGACATCTTTTATCTTTAGAGAAATGCAAATTTCTTTGTGGAGCGCTTCGTTCCAGCGAATCGAATTTTGTGCGATGATAAGAGGCACGTCGGGTTGGTAATGATTCTTTAGGGAACCCGGGCTGTCTTTCGATGTTCCATAACTTACTTCTAACTTTTTGTAGTAAATCGACAAACAATTTAGAATGTCGGTTTCGGATATGGCACCGGGGCGCAAAATAAGTACCGAAAGAGTTTCGTCTTTCAGTTCAGTCACGCGAATGATTGTTGATTCAATGCCTACTTCGCAGTCGCCTCCGTCGACAACCGGAACTTGTCCTAGGAACTCGCTTTCCACGTGATCAGAGGTTGTAGGGCTTGTCTTGCCAAAGCGATTTGCGCTTGGGGCAGCAAGAGGACCCACCGCGTTTGCAAGCTCCAAGAACAACGAGTTTTGCGGCATACGTACGGCCACGCTAGAACGACCAGCAGTCACCAGCGGGCCAATGTCCGCGTGCTTTTCGGTAATGATTGTAAGGGGGCCCGGCCAAAACGCATCGGCGAGCTTTTGACAATATAGCGGCCAGGTGTCCACTACTTTAAACACCTGCGCTTTTGAACCAATATGCACTATTAGCGGATCAAAAAGCGGGCGCTGTTTTACTTTGAAGATTTTTTCCAGGGCAAGGTAATCAAAGGCAGAACCTGCCAGTCCGTAAACTGTTTCAGTTGGCAAAGCTACGATACCTCCGCTGAGGAGAATATCTAAAGCCTGTCCGGGAGTGACTTTCATGATGCCTTACTTTTTCTACGGAACCGCATATTTATTAACTCTACAGCGAAAGCAAAAAACATGGCAAAGTAAATATAGTTCTTTTCGACGTGGGATTGCATACCTTCGAGAGTTAGAAAGACGCCAATCAAAATCAAAAAGGAGAGGGCCAGTATTTTAACCGTAGGGTGTTTTTCGACAAATTCGGCGATGAAGCGGGCAGACACGACCATTACGATCATTGATATAACCATGGCAATAATCATCACTGTCAGATCCTGAGCCATTCCGATAGCAGTGATTACTGAATCGAGAGAAAACACGATATCAATAACCATAATCTGCATAATGACCAGTCCTACATTGCTCGCCGAGGAATTCATCTGCATTTTGTGGCCAGTGTTTTCAACGTTGTCGTGAATTTCTTTGGTCGCTTTTGCGATGAGAAATGCACCGCCTGCGATCAGAACAACGTCGCGAAATGAAAATCCGTGGTTAGCAATTTCAAAAAGCGGTTCGGTGAGCCCCATGAGCCAGCTTAAGGAAAACAAAAGTAGCAAGCGACTGATGAGCGCCACTGCGAGTCCGAAGTTTCGAGCCTTCGCTTGCTGCGCAGCCGGCAACCGCCCTGTCAGCAAAGCGATAAATATAACATTATCGATGCCCAGTACAATTTCCATAAAAGTAAGTGAGACAAGAGCGGTCAGAGATTCAGCAGACCACACTATTGGTGGCCTTCGCACGCGAGTTTCTCGTCGTTCAAAGAACTTAAAACAATAATCTCATCCTCGGGCTTTGCGCCTTCGCAGTGAAAACAATAAAAATCTTGCCGAATTTTTTCTTCAGTGGTGATGCTAAAGATCATGACATTTTTTTCGGCGCGGTTGAGCTGCATTTCGGTCACGATCATGGACATGCTTGCAATTCCTTCGCAAACTCCCAACATAAATGGATCCACAGTATTGCTTAACACCTGTGGTTCGTACATGGGCGAGAGAGCATTCGCCGAACACCAGGAGATAAATAAAAAGATCGAGAAAACAAAGCTACTCATGAAAAAAACTGTATACGAACACGACGATAAAGACAATTACATTCTAAAAAATTGGAAGCTTTACAGGAGTCATTTCGTAAATTTCTCAAGCGAAACTTCCAACCTCGGTGTGGGATTTATTCCACAGATAAGGTTTCACTTCGCCCGCGAAAAAGAGCTTCGATAACAAGATTTTTGTCGTGCCCATAAACGCCGTTAACTTCATCATTGGCTTCGAGGCCCCCAGTCTCAATCAGGCTTGCTTTGCCAGTCTTTGGATTCACCACAAACATCACAGGGTAGCCTGCGATCGCGATGGGAGTTCTCAGTCGGGAAATGAGCTGTTGGGCAAGCGCCGACCCCGAAGGAACTTCGGCAAAAGCTTGGGTGAATTTATCGTACGAATAAGCTGCAATCTCCACAAACTCTAAATGAGAAACCTGTTTGGTTTGTTGAGAATCGAAATCATTAAACATTGCAGCTAAACTCTGGCACCAAGGGCACGATTCATAACCCAGAGTGACCACAAGCATTTTGTTTTGTTCACTTGCTTTTTCGAGGGCCTCATAAAAAATTGTCATTTGGTTTTGGCAGTGTCGATAAATGGTCCCATCGGTGCAAGAGTCGGCGGTTGCTGCCTGAAGCATGGACGAAACGAAACAAACTAAAAATATTTTTACGATCATTTGCACTTGAACTCCTTGGGAAATGTTTCACATCGAGGTCATTGCAAGTTAGTTGCCGCACGCGGGCCAAGATGAAGAGATTTTGGGGAGGTTGAGTTGTTGAAATTCAAATCGATACTGTCTATTTTACAATGCAGGCGTAATGGCGATCAATGTCGTTCGATTGAAGGCATTTAAATATCCTCGACATTGCGGTACTTATAAACCAGCCGCACCAATGAAAAAATAGTAAGGAGCATAGAAGCAACAAGACCGTAACCGAAGCCATCTCCAGGAAATTGGGAGTAATTAAGACCAAAGTACATCACTCCAGTCTTTCCGACGAGCATGGGCATCAAAAACGATTTAATAAAATCAAAAAGTTGTCGGTTCATCAGCCCAGAAGGTCTCCGGTTCGAGACCGCCTGTCAATTGAGTTTACTGCACTTTATACGTTACTTCGATGGGTCCACTAGATACGGATTCTGTGAGGATTGCGTCTGAGAAGGTGATTATTTTTGTTTGGGAATTATAAATCCAGCCAGTCAAAATATCGCCCGGCAAGAAGTTCTTACCATTCACTTCAACCTGAATTGTAGTGAAGACGGGAGTCTTGAGCGTTTCTGACCCAACGAGCATCAGCGTGTTTTCAGTAAGCACCGACACTTTGATCGCCTCGGCAAGACTTTTTGAAAAATCATCGCAAATAGAAAATACCGATCCGCCAGTGAGACCCACAAAAGATTGAATTTTGGGAGGTAGCGTTTTCATTTCGTGGGATTCCCCCATACAACTTGGGTTTATAGAGGCCATTGCGGCAAGAGAAGTGACTGTTTGTTGGGGTTTTAGAGCTTTGATTTGCGCATAGAGCGCATCTTCGTTTATTGCGCTTTGATCCTGGGTGTCGGTTAAAAATACGATATAGAGATCTGCGTTTGGTCGTAAAAAGCCGACATTCACTGTGGAAATCAACGGCTCGCTGAGCGCGAGGGCCAAAGTCGCAAAGGGCTGCTCTTCGCTATCGCCATTAATGCCAACAAGTAAAGATTTTTTAAGTTTTTCGATAAACTGCGGATCGCCGCTCTTATGCACGCCATTAATCAGGTGACCGGGACGTATTGCATTGGTAGGCGAATAAGTTTTTGTAGTCGTAGTGATCACGCCCACTTGCAAATAGGTTTGCGGCACGGCATTGATAAAAACCTCAAGGTTTTTGATTAAATTTTGCTGGTGCGAAGCCATGCTCCCCGAATCGTCAATGACAAACAAAATATCGGCTGCAGTTGCCGAAACCACTGGATTGAACTTAAGTTGCATCCAGGTTTCGAGCCCACGCGATTGCACATGAAATCCGTTATCGTAGGCATGGATTGAAAAGCTGCTTAAACAAATTATGAACGACGTTAAAAAATGAGACATGAAACCCCCTAGTTTGATTAAATGGTACTAGGTGAGCGTAGAGGCCTGCGCTGAGAATTCAAGGCGCACCTGCTCCGTGGTTTTTGGAGATATGTGCGCTGCCCAACTTCGCGGCATCTTAAGTTTTGGCAACCTTTGGGCGATAAGGAAACATGCTAAGCATAAAAATGTTTCTAATCATATTTTTGGCGTGGAATGTGGCCGGGGCCGATCTCGATACGACCTCGCAAGAGGCATTAGCGAAAACAGTGAAAGCTCTCAAAGATCCAAGCGAGCGGGAGAACGCCTTTCAGGAAAACCCAAAATTTAAAGAGGGAGAAGCGGGTGCTGAGATGCTGGTTAAAGGCAATGCAGCCCAAAAGCAGCAAATGTATGAGCTCGCAGCTAAGGTTTTAGAGAATCTGGCAAAAAAATCCGATGGTGACCCTAAGAAGATGCAGGAGATTGTGTCCCAAGCATCGCAAAATCCCAGTCAATTTATGCAAGAGTATTTGTCTGACGAGCAAAAAAAGCAGGTCCGCGATTTAGCCTCCGAGATCGAAAAAGGGCGCGAGCCAAAATCACCGTCTCCATCGAAATAAAAACCTTGAGTTCGCTGCAAACTGTTTGGTAAAGCATGGCATGCCATCGTTTGATATTGTTTCCGAATTAAATATTCAAGAGCTCGACAATGCCGTCAATCAAGCTAAAAAAGAACTGAACGGGCGTTATGACTTTAAAGGGAGTAAGTTTGAGGTGCAATGGGATCGTAAAACTCTCGTCGTCCTGGCCGAAGACGATTACAAGCTTAACGCCATCAAAGATATTCTTTTGTCCAAAGCCCATCGTCGAGGAATTGATATACGGGCCCTGTCTTTTGAAAAGGCGGAGCCGGCGGGCGGGATGTTGTGGCGTCAGACAGTAAAAATTCTGCAAGGGATTG
Organism: Bdellovibrionales bacterium; assembly: GCA_043757265.1. Taxonomy (GTDB): domain Bacteria; phylum Bdellovibrionota; class Bdellovibrionia; order Bdellovibrionales; family JAGQZY01; genus JANPLN01. Next base: position 67,616 of record JAYUQP010000066.1, read on the forward strand.
AAAAAGAAGCCGCCAAGAAAGTTGTCAAAGAAATAAAAGATTCAAAGCTAAAGGTCCAAGCGGCTATCAACGACGATCTTGTGCGCGTAACTTCAAAAAGCATTGATGAACTGCAAGAGTGTATCGCGCTGATGAAGCGCTCCGATGTGGGCGTGCCCCTACAATTTACCAACATGCGAGCTTGAACATTAGCCCGCTCTCGGCGCGGGCTGGATATAAGCTCGCTTCCGTCGCGAGCTGAAGATAAACGCGCTCTTGGTGCGATCCAATGGTCCCTCAGGAAACAATACCGTCGTCCTGAGCGGAGCGAAGGATCTGTTCTTCCCAGTGTCAGAAAATTAACTTTGATGTTTGTCGAGTCTATAAAAACCAATCCAGACTTTTCATTTTGTAGGATGGACCGATAATGTTTCTACAAAGGAGGTCTTATAATGACCAAAATGAAGAATCACAAGTTCGGTAAAATGACTCTTAAGGCGTATTGCAAACCTGCAGGTAAAGGTTTCGAGGTGGGTATGACTCATACTGGAAAGCCGGTATTTGTTGGCAACTTTATTCATCGTTCAGAGGCGATCAAATGGTGGGGTTTAATGAATGCCCACACTCATAAACTTTGCCGTTCGCACGAGTATGTTCCGTCAGCTTCCCCGACGTGGTATTGCAAGTTTTTTGGAAATTTGTTGTATAAAAATTATTACACATTTTTAGATAAGCAATTTTCTAAATACCAAAAAACGTACACAGCAAAAACATTTATGTTTGCCAAGCAGTACAAAAAAATCGAAACCCGATTTCACGCCGCCTAATTAGGCAGGTGAGTTAATCAGCTGATAAATGGATCGCGTTGATCAGTTTATTGGTTGATGAGTATTGTGAAAGAGCCTCGCACCGGCTGCGAGGCTCCCATTTCAAACTCGCACCGTCTGCGAGGCTCCCATCAACAGACCGCAAGGCTCCCATTCTAAACTTGCGCCAGCCGCAAGGCTCCCACTTACAAATTAAAAAGCTCCGTTCCACATGGGTCGACACCGAGCCTTCAACTATCAAACCGCAAGGTTCAAAATTAACTTCTTACCAAATGCACATTGACTGAGGAGCTTGTTCAGTCTCATTTTCGGATTTTTACCTGATTTTTTGTCTCGATTTGACAAAAATTTCGTCAACTCGAAGCTAAGCCTATGGTGTTTAAGTTTTTTAAAAATCGCTCGATAAGCCTTTATCGAGGTTGTTGTATGACATCAAATTTAAAGAAACTGTCTCTCATTCTCATATTTTTCAGCGCCGTCGCCTGCCAGCGCGCAGCGGAGGAAAAATCTACCATTACAATTTCGTTACCGCCCAGCGAAAAACTCGGAGCATTCGCTTGCTCGACTTGTCTTAAATTTATGGCGGTGAACATTAGCGGCGAAGGCATTCCCTCGGTTATTTATGCAAAAAAAGAGCATGGAGACTTTTCTGAGGCTGGAACGGAGCTGACACCAGAAATAGAAATCGAAGTGCCAGTGGGAAAACAACGATTTTTTCAGGTATTCGCAGCCTACTCGAGCTCTTCCGACGATATCGAAATCAAGTATGGAACTGCCACTGCAGATCTTGCTGGAGCTACGAGTTTAGTACCCATGACGATTTCTAGTCTCGGTCAATTTGAAGGGGGCCACATTACAGGTCGGTACCTCACTGGAAATAACGTTGGCCCAACGGGAGTTGTAAATATCAACATCGTTCCCGAGCCAGGTAAACCTGAATTTACATTTCTAAAATCCTACATTTACAACGGATGGTTTGATTTCTTTGCCTCTAAAAATTTCGAAATCTCATACAAAGTAGAAGGTGGCGATTCGCTTTTGTCAAACATCAGGCTTGATCAGGATTTTTTGCCAGCAGATGTAGCTTCAAATCCACAGATTGCAAGGGTTGTTCGTCCAGCCAGTTACTTTCAATTAATTTCAGGGGGTGGTGGTTGGGAGCAAAAAGATGAGGACGACACTGACCTTGTCATGGGTTTCTTTTTCGCTCCTGGCGTTATCGATGCTAATAAAAAAGTATGTAAGGACACTTCAGTTACCGCCTTGAATCGGATTTCTTCAAACATTTCTGGCACACCATTAATGCAATACGACCCTTCAGGATCGAGCGGTGACGTGCGAGTGTATGGCGGCGTAAATTTTTGCGGAAGCGCTCAACAGTACAATATAGATGAAATAACGCTTAACGCAGAGCAATTCAATGGGCTGGGAAATAACAGTGCTAAGTCCATGATAGGTGCTTTTACGTTTTTTAATAATCTAGGCCAAATTAAAAAATACACAAAAACACTTTCCCCTACCTTCACCTATTCCTTCCGATTCTTACCACATCTTGTGGGATCTCAGTATGATGGCGCTAAGCTTTATAGAATAAGTTCTGAACCTGCCAGTCATGATGACTTAAGTTGCGATTCGGCAAGTCTATCTGCCCAAGGATTCGCCGAAGTTCCCTTAGTTTCAACTAGCTTTGACTTAAATAAGATTACACTCACGACATCATCTGCAATAACGGGGTATGGTATGATCTGCCCAACGAAAGCGGGCGAGCTTCGCGGGTTCGGCGGAATGTATTTAGGAAATTTACTCTAAAAAGCTAAATATAAAGATTAAAAACTAAAACTCAAGCCTGCCATAAAACTCTGGGGCTTTCCGGGACGTGCGCCAAACGGTTTGAACGAAACCAAGTAATCTCGCCCCAATAAATTATCAATACGCGCAAAAATCTGAGTTTTTTTATTCATTTCGTATCTACCGGTCCAATCCACAATCCCGAAGGCAGGAATTCGTAAGCGGTTTTCGCGCACACTTTGGTCGTAAGTTT
>JAYUQP010000067.1:0-70286 GCA_043757265.1 Bdellovibrionales bacterium
CTGAAGATCCTGCAAAGATGTGGCTATTTGAACTCCAAATACGCTCTCAAGTGGATCTATAACCAACCTGATTGACCCACAAAAAGAAGAAAGAGGGAAGAAACTGTTGAATCTTCAACTACTATGCCTAAAGACTAAACAGCAGGAGCCGCACGTAGTGCCTTTAATAGATATGAAAAACTAAATGCTTTGGCACAAGTACTGCATATTATATATTCGTAACATTTATTGATCGGGAGGTCATATGTCTTTTTCTAAAAAAACTTTGAACTGCATACTTTGCGCATCTTTGTTGTTTGTAAGTACAACAACTTTTGCAGGTGAATTAGCTAATCAATTACTCGCATCAGAAGTAGTTATGTTTACCGGCTTATTTCTAGCGCGTGATGCAGGCGATACACAATTTAATATTATAAACAATGCTGTGGAGACAAATCAACCATTCTCGAATGAGATCAGCAACAAACTTGTTGGATCTACAGCTCGTTACGAACAAATTATAGATGGACAAAAAGTAAGTATTAATCAACGATTGAATACGATCGAAGACGTTCGAATTTTTGATCAAAGACGACTTGAAGCTATGCGACTCAGTCGCATAGACCGACTTAAAGTAACTACACGGCGAATGAGAATTAATGGAGCAGTTGGCACCGTTATGGTCGTAGGTGGAATGCTGGCGTTCGGGGGATTGTTACTTAGTCCTGCATCTGCTGGTGAATCCAACGCGAACAGTGAACTTCCATTTGAAGAAGTACAGGTACAACAGTAAATAAAACAATACTCGCCTCAGAATTATTTGAGGAAGATTAAAGGCTCATATAATATTAAGGGCCTCTTCTTAAAGGTAACAAACGCCTCAGTTGACCTGTCGTCCCAGCTCCGATTCCGCTAACAGGAATCATGACGAGATCTGTAATCAGCTGAGTTCTTGCCGCATCGACAGTGTCTTGATCTGCTCTTAATGAGCCGTCGTTCAGTGGCGCTGCATAGGCTGCTTGCTGTTGAGATTTATAATCAGTGTAAGAGGAAATCGCAAAAGCAGACCCCACTCCAATCCCTATGGCAACACCGGCGAGTGGTGGCGCTAATAAACAGACGGCAAGTAAAGGTGCCATCATGAGAGCTCCCCGCAAGTCTCTTTTATCACGAGCCCCTTGAGCGGTTGTCGCAACTGCACAAAAATCGGGTCTATCCATTAAAACTTCTTCTACAATGCTCTGATAATCTAAAAGATTTAAAGTATCGTTTGTAAATCGCTGCCCTGTAGTATTTCTTAAATTTTCACCTTGTTCTTTAATGATATTCAATTCATTTTCCGCATTTATTTTAATACGATTTGCGGCAGCAACGACCTCTGTTACGCTGGGATTATCTGAACTCAAATAGTTTATGATAGGATACTGAGACAAAATTCCACGATACACGTTCAAATGTTGATTTCTCACACGAGTCATTTGACGATTCAACTCAGATTGTAAAACACGATAGCGGTTTTCGCCATCACTCACATTCATGGGGTTTGAGTAAACTTGTCCCTCTACGGCCAATCGATCATATGGTTTTAAAAGTGACTGGAACTGCTGTTCTGTAAGATGATGTACAGATTTAAAACTTTCTTTATAACGACTTAAATAATCTTGTGCAGCTTGAGTTTCTGTCGCATTTAAAGAATTCCATGGAATAGCTTTAAATCCATAAGCATCTAAGGATGTGTTCGGTGTAAATGAATCGTAAAATCCTGGACTGGAATCAGCTAAAGCCAAATTCATTCTTGCGAGACGTATTTGGTAGGCTAAAGACTCTGGAAGATTACTCGCTGGTGGTGGCGGAAATTGAGCTGGATTGATCCAACTTCTTGTCTCTTGGCAATCCTGCGTTCGAGCCTCTGTTCTTGGAATTCTAAAGCATCTAATAATATCATTTGTTAGATCTAAATTGCTTTGCGCTCTCGCTTGGATGCGTTTTTGTAATTCTACAAAAAAATCTTTTGTTTGGTTTCCCGATTGATCTTCGGTTGGAACGCGTCTCGAAATCCAGCTGGTCTGAACTTGTCCTGTTAAATTTATTCTCGGTCCGGCACAGGCATAATAAGGCGATGGACGTGCTCCATAAGTTTCACCGTTATTATTATTCGTAATCTCTGTTGTGTCATGATTCGCGTCTGCAAAAAGAAAATAAATGAAAAATAAACCAATCAACATACCTATTTATCGGTTTATTATGGCTTATTGTGAATAGTATTTTAACTGCTAGATTTTTAGCTAGCTGGACGGTAACAAATTCATTTAACCTATTTGTTGGCTAACTGCTTCGGAAGTTACTGAACAAAAGGAAACCAATCCACAACACCAAGCGACGAAAACTGAGCTGGCTTCATGCCCGAATTGCGAGGTTAGGCTAAAAACCTAGTCTTTCTGATAAATTGAGCCTGTGGGTGTTGTCGATATACCATTTTAGAACTGAATATTGACCCATCAAAATGGGTAGCAGCCTGACCAACAAAGCGGGCTTTGCCACCAGCAGAGCCTTTAACGGTGACTTGGACGATGCCACAGCTCAGATGACGGAGCCCTTTGTTAGAAGGATTAAGTTTTATCGCGACATTTGGCGGATCCACTTCACTGAAATCACATAAATATTATACCGTCGCTTGTTTGAATAGTTGAAATTTTAGAAACTTCACCGCGTCGTTTGAATTTCATTTGAAATTGATTCCGAAAAAGTGGATCGTCTCGACACCATAGAATTGACCCGCGGAAAAAATCCACCCCATAAACTATTTGGAGACTTGCATGATTAAAATCATCACCAGTTTGCTATTATTAATTGCCGGCGCTTTCGCCCTTGATACCGCGCCGGAAGACTTCATTAAAAATTCTTCGGCTTCGGTCGAAGCAAAAGTGAACGAGCTCGTCAAATCTCGATACGCCGAGCTTGTTAACAAAACACCTCCGAGGTCGATCTCCTTCAGTCAGGGAGAAATTTATATTGCCGACAAAAAGTTGAATTGGCGGGATATTGAGGGCAAGGTTACGGTGCTTGTCGACGGGTCGACATTGGAACTGGGATACTCCATCGACGGTTTTGTGATTAGCCCAGACAACTTAAAGGTGGCCTACTACATATCTTACCGGGGCCAGGATTTATGGAAGTGGAATGTGGTTGCGATCAGCACCAATCCGCAGATCTGGCTCAACGATCCGGCACAGACCCGGATGCAAAATTTCGATTGGAACACAAGCTCGAGCGGTTTTTATTACAGCTACTTTCATTCGAAGGAGGATGTCGCGGCTGGTAAGCAACCGATCACTGAAGTGCGGTACCGTGATGTTTTCGGCCAAGACGTTTTGGTCTTCGATCACGGATTGGCCGAAAACTTTGGACTGTATGACATTGACGGCGGCCACACGCTGGCCGCTTATCGTCTTCTCAATCCCGGTGTCGGTATTAAAACGACTTTTTCGCTTTACAAAGGCGTCAAACAGCAAGACGGAACTTATCTATGGGAAGTCGCTTATCCTCGCAATCAGTTCGTCGGAATCGCGCTCGGCGTTTACGATCAAAAAGTCTTCGCTTTGACGAGCCAGTTCGGTGACACCTACGGCGTGGTTGCCGTTGATATCAAAAACAACAACCGCGTGATGGAGATTGTCCCCGCGCGGCCCAATCAAGTTTTGCACACCGCCACCTTGGCCGGCAATCAGTTGGTTCTCCAATATCACTCGATTCCTGAACAGAACGTTTCGCTTGTGATTCGAAGTCTTTCGGATCAGTCTGAAAAGACAATTTCGATGAGCGGGCTTGGACTGACGAGTTATGGTGACTTGGAAAGATTTAAATTTGCTCCGGGCGCGACGACGTCGACAGCGGCCTATGCCGACGTGTTTTTAGGCAATCAGGAGTTAAAACTTGATCTCGCAGCTGGAAATGTCGAAGTTCTTCCGAACCTGGCTACCATGAATTTTGACTCACAACAAATGGAACAACGATTGATTAGCTTCACGGCAAGCGACGGACGAGAGATTACGGGTCGGCTCTACACTCGGAAGGACAATGAGCCCAAGTTCGTTTATATCCGGCATTATGGCTGGATCTCGATAAAAAATTCGCCGGAAGTTCGGGAGGTGCTCATGGCGATTGATCTGGGCGGCGCCTATTTTACCGTCGATTTGCCCGGTGGTGGAGAGCGCGGCGCTACGTGGTACCGTGACGGAGCTTCCAATCGTTTGCAAAGTATGAAATACATCGCCGAAGCGAGTGAGCATCTCCAAAATTTACTTTTGGTGGGACCGGAAAAGATTGTTTTAATGGGCCGATCCTGGGGCGGATTGACATCGCTCTTGATGGCCTCTTACTTCCCGCAACATTTTGGCATGATCAACTCCGTGGTTCCCATCATTGATGTTCGCGATATGTTCGCGAATGGTTGGTTTGGGCGGATCGCGCATTCGGATTTGGACCCGAAAATCGACAGACATGGAAATTACGTCCTCGATGGGGAGTTCAACAACTATGTCAGCCGACTCAACCCCGCCGAGCAGATCGATCAAATCCCGTCTTCCGTTCGACTCAATCTTTTTACCAGCGGATTAGATGATCGGGTTGACGGAGATTCGTCGATCGAATCGAACTATGCCTACACGCTTTCACAAAAACTTGGAGATGAGCGGTTTGATTACCACCGCATTGTCGAAGGGAACCACGCCGCCCGCTATTACCAGATTCTGATTTTTTCATTGATCGCGGAGCAGTACGGGATCGACTATCAACCTCTGACTGTCCACTGACGGTGATTTGATTGGAACTGGCGCGACATAATCCCCTCAGCGGAATTGTCGCGCCGGGAAATCAATTGGGATGGCTCCACTTATTGGATGGGAGTGTGTTCATGGATGCCAGCGCATCGAATTTGATTGAGGCCCTCGATGTATATCTAAACGATCCCTATCCATCAGAAAACAATCATTCGTCAAATTATTCAAACCAGTGACATTTAAATGGCTCTACGCCAAAGACTGGGGCAGTCAAACTTTTGCTAGCCACAATAGGCTTTTTTTTGAGACCGGCTCTAGTCTTTTTTCCATGTCCTGTGGCGTACGATTGGAAGTCTCCGAATTATTGAACTTCGTTGTAATCCTTGGTCATCACTGTTTCTCTCTCGACGACGGTTATTTTTTTAATAATTTTTGCTGAAATAGTACCTAAATAAAAATGCTCTACCCCTGGGGCATCGATATAAAATGTTTGCCCGTTAGACTCAAACTGAGCATGGCCAAAATTTTTAGTTATATCATTCGCAGGAACTGTTTCGAGGATAGGTATTTCCAATTCAAAAAGTGCAATATCACCACGCCCAAATGTTTTAGCCGCAAAAAGTGCAACATAATCAAAAGATGATATAGATTGACTGAAACGCCCCTCCCCAGCTTCCAGAATACGTTTATACATGTCATGTTGCGGACCCAGTTCAAGAAACCATGCCCACTCTCTCATTTCTGATTCCAGTCTTGATTGCGCCATTCCGGGAGCTGGGTGTACAGGAAAGACTTCGGCTTGGTATGGCAGAAACGAAAGGGTTCTAGGGGTAAGTCCACCTTCGATGTACTCATTAAGGCGCAACGGATATAAAGGCATTCCACGATCTATTTCTGAATATGAATCAGGTTCCGAAAAAGTGACCGCTCTGTAAAAAGTCGCCACTCCTAATTCCATAGAAAATGCAGCTCGCAATTCCATGATGCTGACTTCGGGGTGAGAACTAACATAAGGTACTGCAAATCTTATAAATTCCTGTGCTCTGACTACGATGCTAATATCTAGGGCCAACGGAGCCAGACGCTCTGGAAGAGACGCCAACAGGGTTTCGACTTGAGTGGGATATTGTTTCCCATACCAACTTGTTAGCAATTCTCGAAAAGATTCAGGATTGTTAAAAATCTCAGTCCAAAAATCGTGATCTCTAAAAATTCCATTTTTCCGCCAAAGACCAACGAGCATCGCAGGTCGAAAGGAAATAGAACTCCGACCATGGACAATGAGCCATTTCTGCACGTGTGCAACTGCAGCTTTAGCAGCCTCCTCCAGCTCTAGGGCCGTAGGAGCAATATTGATCTGATCTGAAACACTTCTCTCACTAAAAATATTCAGACACTGATTAGAAAATGCCGTGCTCACATCGACAATGATGAAATAAATTAAAATTAAACGAGAAAAATGTTTCATGAATACATCCAATTTTTAAGATCTCGATGCGACACACCTGGCAAACCGTTCTAGCGAACCTAAACGATGGATGTGTGGAGGTAAAGTAAAGGTCGCAGAGTACAAAAAAATTACAGCGTGCGAAAGTAACCACGTTAACATCAGTGAGTTAAAAATGGGTTGATAAATACGTGCATTTTTTTGTAAATTTAATACTTCTTGTGTTGGGGCGTAAAAGGAAGTGTTATGATACGTTTCAGCGACAGTTCACTTCGCACTCGCTCAATTCCGAATCGCGTGGTCATATCCGAAGTATTCTCTTTATATGTTCCGCCGAGTCGGTCCCAAAATGAAAAAACTGTGGCAAAGTTCGAGTTTTGTAACCGCTCTTCGACGTCATGATGTTTACGATGCATAGACGGCGTTACAAATATCCACTGCACATAACGTTCGACCGTTGCTGGGAGTTTAATGTTTGCGTGTTGGAAGAGATTGCAGCCCTGGAAAAGAATTTCAAACAGAAGTACTGCCGAAAATGGAAATCCTAAAAGAGAGATGAGAGAAAGTCTTAAGCCAGCGGATATCAGAGTTTCCAAAACGTGAAAGCGAAAGGCTGTAGATGCTTCCAGATGAATTTCGCTATGATGAGGTTCATGCAACCTCCACAGATGGGGGACTTTATGAAAAAATCTGTGCCCTACATAGCTTGTAAGATCCAAAAATAGAAAAGTATAAATGCAGTTAAAAAAACTCGCAGGAGTTTTCATATCTAAAATAAAAACGCGAGAAAACATATAAAGAAGTAAAAGCCCAAACGCTCCACTTAGTAGTCCTAGGAAAAGATTCTTTATTGTCGAAGTTCGCGGATGTGCGGCAAACGGAAAGGCGCGCTCAGCACCATAGAAAACCGAAAATAAAACAATCAAGCAAAGTGCTTTATAAGGCATTTGTTTTCTCAAGCGTTTGATTCTTTTCGGCATATAACAAGATCTCGATTTTTTTGATCCTTGTCACATACTTTGCTTTGGCATCGTCGCCATCAATACTGATCCAAATGCCTGCCACGCGTTTGGGGCTCTCAAACTTTTTAATCATCATGATCTTTGATGTGTTGGATTTCGCCATTTCGAAGCTGCCAGATTTTGCACTCGCACCTTCGAATTTCCCCACGACGACATTCTCCTCGTGGATTAGGTCGCTTTTGATATGCTGCCGCTTCTTTCCAAGAAGATCAGCGCGTTGGGTGACATTGTAAAAGTAGATTTTATCAAGGCCGGAGTTTTTTGGGGCCATCGAAAAGAACGTTTTTACCCATTGGGGCGCAAACAGCGCCGTCATACCTTCTAGTTTTCTATTGCCTTCGACAATCACTCCGAAACGGAACGCGCTGTCCTCTTCAAAAATTTTCCAAACATCCCCTTTGGGCTCGATGATTTGCCCATCAACCTCAATTTCAGCACGAATTTCGGAGATCGTTTTTATTCCATTAAAACTGTAAATCAAGGGACTTGCCGAGTCGTGCACTTTGATTTCAATACCCGTCTGGCTGAAGGCAACTGCATTGGGCCTGATATTTCTAAACTTCAACTCCTTCCAGTCCTTGACGGAGTCTAGAGGGATAACCAGTGTAGCGAACAACAATATCGAGGACGTATTCTTTGTTATCAAGAGCGCCTCCACGCGTGGTAGCGTTTTAAAAATCTGAGGCCCCATGGGGGAACGTTCGAAGTCTGCCAGCGACCGGCGGCAAACTTATTTGCTTCCGCCCAGGTGGGATAGGCATGGGTTGTGGCCAAAATCTTTTTCAGACCTAAGCGGTGCTTCATCGCCAGTACGATTTCACTGATGGACTCTCCTGCATGCGCCGCCACGAAAGTTGCACCTAAAATCTGATCCGAATTTTTGCCGGTGATAAATTTAACAAAGCCGTTTTCCTCACCTTCGCAGATCGCGCGGTCGAGTTCCGAGATGGAGTACTTGGTCACCTCAGCGTCAGCCATCTGTGCTCGCGCTTCGGCTTCGGTGAGTCCCACCTGTGCGATCTCGGGCGACGTGAACACCACCTGTGGCATCACTCGGTAATCAGCTGCAAATTGTTTGAACGGGCGAAGAAGACCGTTTAGCGTGGCATACCATGCCTGATGAGCGGCTGCATGAGTGAGTTGAAATGGCCCCGCACAGTCGCCGCAAACAAAAATATTTGGAAAGCGTGTGGCTAAAAACTTATCATGCGCGATAAAACCTTTTTCGTCTAAAGTGATGCCGAGTTTTTCAAGTCCTAAACCAGCGGTTCGCGCCCGTCTGCCAATTGCAAACAGCACCTGATCAAAATGAATAGCTTCTGTTTGTTCTTTTTCATCGAGCACGATTGCAAAGTTGTTTTCCTCAATTCTGACAAGTTCAGTATTCAGTTTAAGGACGACGCCCTCCTGAGTTAAAATTTGCTCTAACATCAAGGACACTTCGGGCTCAGAACTATTTAATATCTTTGGTGATTTATCTATCAATGTCACCAGGCTTCCTAATCGGCAAAATGCTTGAGCAAGCTCACAGCCGATGGCACCGGCACCAACGATCAGCAATGTTTTCGGTTGTTCTTTCAGTGTCCACAAATTCTCACTGGTTAAATAGGTTTTCAGACCAGACACTGCTGGGACGATGGGCTCCGCACCGGAGGCAATAACTATGTTTTTGGTCGTTAATACTCGATCGCCGCATTTCACTTCAAACGGTGAAAGGATTTCTGCGTCGCCCGAAAAACATTCAACACCCCGCTGCGTGTACCGTTCGCGAGAATCGTTAGGTGCTATTTTTGCTATCACCGAATGCACGCGCTCCATAATTTTCGCAAAAGAAACAGAAACTGCTGTGTTAGATACTCCAAAATCCTGCGCCTTGCGAACTGCATGGGCCATTTTAGCAGAAGCGATAAAGGCTTTACTTGGCACACAGCCAGAGTTCAGGCAGTCGCCTCCCATTTTATCTTTTTCGATGAGCGCGACTTTGGCTTTTACAGTCGCCGCAATGTAGGAGCTTACTAGCCCCGCCGAGCCTGCTCCGATAACTACGGTGTTGTAATCGAAGCGTTTCGGTTTTTTGTACGCTTTGTATATATTTACCTGCCGAAAATATTCCATGGCGGCCTTACCAAACCACGGTAGTGCTGCCAAACCGAAAAGTGCGAGTGTGACCTCCACGGTCACCACGTCGGACAATGAAGTGAGTTCGGAGATATTGCGACCGGCATAAACATAGGCCACCGTACCTGGCAGCATCCCTAACTGGCTAATCCAAAAAAAACGAAATGCAGATATCGAAGTAAGCCCCATCACCATGTTCACCATAAAAAACGGCACAACTGGTGCCAGTCGCAAACTTAGCAAATAATATGTGCCGTCGGCCTCCATGCCATCGTTGATCTTTTTAAAAAACATGGAGTACTTTTTTTGCACGGTATCTTTGAATAATAACCGAGTCCCTAGAAACGCCAGTGTGGCACCAATAGTACTAACAACAGACACGAGTATCGACCCCACAATCACCCCAAAGAGAGCTCCCGCTAGAAGCGTAAGAACCGAGGCACCAGGAAACGAAAGCGCGGTGGTGATAATGTAGATGAGTGAAAACATCAACACACTGATTGCAAAGTGTTCTTGCACAATAATTTTTAAAGACGCCAACTGCACTTGCGTACTACTTAGCGAAAGAAAGCTTGGGCCTGCCTTGTAATAAAAAGCAACCAGTACGATCCCAGCTACAAACAACATCCAGTTTCGTTTATTATTTAGCATCTTTTCCGTTCTCTTGATTTGTGCGACAAAAATTCATGTTATCCAGTTGCATTTTGATGTCAACTCGCTAGAATCACAGCCAATGGAAGAGATTTTAGTTATCTGTACGTGTCTTGCGTTAAACGCTGTCTTCGCAGCTTATGAAATGGCCTTTGTTTCGGTGCCGAAACCTGAGCTTCGCAGCGTAGCCCGAAAAGGCAATTTTTCGGCAAAAAAACTTTTAAAGTTACGAGAAAATCCAGAGCGTTCACTGTCTGTAATTCAAGTTGGAATCACTCTCGTCGGTGCCATTGCCGCTGCCGTTGGAGGAGCTGGTGCCTCTGATCGTTTAGAGCCTTATTTAATAAGCGAATTTGGAATGGTTCCTCTACACGCCGAAATCTTAGCGGTCATTGCTGTTGTTCTACCGCTCACCTATCTTAATGTGGTCATAGGTGAACTTGTTCCTAAAACTTTAGCGTTACGAAATCCAATGAAGATTGTTTTAACCGGTGCAAAAGTTTTATTTATCGCCGATAAAATTCTCTCGCCAGTCGTTACCGGACTTGAATGGTCGACGAAAATTTTGCTCAAAATCTTTTTTCGTAAAAAATCAATCCCCGAACCCTCAACTCTCATTTCAATTGAAATTGATGCGCTCTCCCCCACACATCAAGCGCTTATGTTGAACATGGCACAGATTGAAAATAAAAAAATCACAGACGCCCTTGTTTCGTGGACTAAAACAAACTTCGTAAATAAACAAGACACGATAGCCGTAGTTTTTCAGGCCGTCCTGCAATCTGGGCACACTCGGTTGCCCGTTTTAGATGAAAACAAAGTAATTGGTATTCTACATACCAAAGAGTTCATCGCCTACCGCGAGTCTGGAGAAACAAACTGGGCTGTGATCATTCGACCGACCATGCACGTGTACGGCACCGACTCTGTGTTGCGAACTATGCGGATGATGCAAGATAAAAAAAGCCACATGGCTATTGTGATCAATGAAGTCAGGCAAATTTTAGGCGTTGTGACACTGGAAGATCTCATCGAAGAGGTCATCGGCGATATTTACGATGAAGACGATGATGGGAAAATACGCAAAATTTATGCCGCAAAAGCAAAAGGCCGCTTTATTTAGGAAGCGGCCTTTGCGACTAATCTTTTGAAATTAACTTACTACTTACTTAAGCTAGACGCTTTTTGCTGATGACCATACGGTAAACTGCAAGAATTAAAATTGCACCCACAACAGAGGCAATAAACCCAGCAGCTTCCATGTCGTTGTACCAACCCATGTTTCGCCCTAAAAGATTGGCGACGAACGCCCCGGCGATACCTAGTAGTATTGTTACAATCCAACCGCCTGGATCTCGTCCCGGCATAATTGCTTTTGCAACTAGTCCTACTATTAATCCGATAAATACTGTCCAAATCATATTTGCTCCTTTGTGAATGTCTAAGGCACAAGCCCTGAATAGATAAAGTGCACTAATAATGCCAAGTTATTTTACTACCTACAAGCATCTTACAGCAGTTTAGCAAAACCTCAGTAAGCCCAATGTTCAAATTTGCCCCGAGCTTATGAGTTCTTGAACGTGCACGATTTTTACAATGCGAATCTGCCTTATTATTAACCATAAGCCTTATCGAACTGAAATCCGCGCATCTTTCCCTCTTCGGAAGTAAACCGAAGTTGAATGGGGTTGCAGCACACTTCACAATCCTCGATGTAAACCTGTTCACCATCAGTTGAAAGATCTAGCAGCATTGAGATTTTTTCGAGGCAATATGGACATTTAAAAAACTTTTCGATTTCTTCCATAGATTATCCTTACAAAAACGCGTCTGAAATTTCCTACGTCAGTTCGCTTCGTCAGATGTCTCCGATTTTGGGTTGTTGAGTTTTCTCAAGAATATTTTTGCCAAACGATTTGCCGGAAAACGTTTTTCGATCCATTCACGAAAGCCATCAATAAATAAGAACGCGGCTGGGATTACCACAAGAGTTAACAGTGTGGATGTAACGGTGCCACCTATCAAACCCACTCCCATGCTGGTGCGCTGACTGGAGGCCTCGTTAAGACCGATAGCAAGCGGCAAAGTTCCTGCAATCAACGCGACTGATGTCATAAGAATTGGTCGCAATCGGGTTTTTCCGGCAGCGATGATTGCCGAAATTCGATCTTGCCCATTTTCCATTGCATTTTTAGCAAAATCCACTAACAGAATCGAATTTTTAGCGGCCACACCCAGGAGCATAAAGATTCCTAAAAACGCAAAAAGGTTCAGCGACTCGCCTGCCACAAGCAGTCCAACGAAGGCGCCGCCAAGTGCAAGTGGAAGTGCGAGCATAATTGTTAGTGGCGTTACAAAAGACTCATAAAGACTCGCCAACACCATATAAATAAAAATGATCGCAAACATCAACGCCACACCGAGTGATGACCCCATTTCTTGATTGCTCTCCGAGTCGCCCACGTAAAGGTAGCTCATCCCGGTTGGGAGTTTTAAATCTCCGTCGCTTAAACGTTTTGATGTTCTAGCCATAACTGCATTTAAATCCCCTCCGGCTCGAATGTCTGCACTGACTAAGATTTTTCGCGACCGATCTTGACGATCAATATTGGCCGGCCCGATCACGTCATTAAGCGTGGTCACATTTCGTAATTTGACTAACCGTTGATTGATGTTTGGAACGTAGGTTTCAAGATAGGAATCACGCAAATTTCTTTGATCCTCTTGCAAACGCACACGAATGTCATACTCTTCGCCCAATTCGCGAAACTTTGCAGCCTTCACGCCTTCGACCTGGGCGCGAAGCTCGGCACCGATGGAACGCGAATTGATCCCCAAACTTTCTGAGGCTTCCATTCGCGGGCGAAACTGCAGTTCCGGCTTGCCCGCTCGGTTTGAACTATCCACTTCCTTAAGATCTGTTTCTTTTTTTAATTCATCGACTAACTTTTTAGCCACTTCCTCCAGCGCCTTTTGGTCGTTTCCCAAAAGTGCCAATGTAAAAGGCCGTGTCATAGCTCCGCCTGTTGGATCGTAATCTTTCACCTGGATTTTTACATCGGTATAACCTTTGAGCTGATCACGCACACGGTCTTTCATTGCGGAGGTGTTCACTGTGCGATTTTTAAAATCAATCATACGTATGTAGCAACTTGCCGTCTGCGGCTCACCGTTAGAGCCACCTACAGTTAAACTCGTCAGTTCGATTTCTTTATTTTGGCGAACACCCCCATCAATCTCTTCGGCTACTCTCGACATCTCTTCGAGGTTCGTTCCGGGAGGTAGTTCCATATCGACAACAAATTCACCGTTGTCCTGTGGAGGAATAAAGGTTCCTGGAATAAAGAGCACGGTCGACATACAAAGCACAAAAACTACCAATGCAAGTATGAGCACCGTAATCGGCCGTTTGACAACTTTATGCAAAAGCCTTTCGTAATAATGCTCCAGCCCACTTTGCATTTTTTCAAAACGACTTAGTACCGGCTGTGTGAGGCGATCCCATAATCCTCCAGATGGCTTTTGCGAATGTGGCGCGCCCGCAAAATAGGCCGACAGCATCGGCGCCACCGTGAGCGCATCAAACAGTGAAATCACCATTGCAAAACACACCGTCAAACCAAACTGCCTCAAGAATTGACCAACAATGCCCGCAGTGAACGCCACTGGCGCAAACACTGCAATCACCACGAGTGTGGTTGCGATGACCGCCAACTGCACCTCTTTTGTACCTTCCACAGACGCCGTGAATGGATCCTCGCCCAGCTCAAGCCGTCGGAAAATATTTTCACGCACAACAATGGCATCATCAACGAGAAGACCCACCGCTAAAACCAGCGCAGTCAACGTCACTATATTGATCGAAAAGTCGTACATCGCCATTAAAATGAATGCGCCGATGATGGAGTTTGGAAGAGCAAGCGCTGTGATTATCGTCGAGCGCACACTGCCTAAAAAGAAATACACGATCAAAATCGTCAGTAAAATTCCGAGAAAAATAGTCTCTTTAACGTCGAAAATATTAGCATCAATTTCGCGGCTGCCATCCTGAATGTATCTCAACTTTACATCGACACCCGCCGTCTTTAAACTCTCTTCAATTTTTGGCAGTTTAAGTTTTACTCCGCGCACCACTTCAATAGTGTTTGTGCGCGATTGTTTGTAGATGTCGACAAAAAGCGATTTTTTTCCGTTGACGAAGGCTCGGCGCTTTTCGTCTTGCAGGGAATCTTTGACAACTCCCACGTCTGCCACCCGCACCGAAGAGTCATTGAAAAATAACGATAAAATAGTGTTTGATATGTCTTTCAGATTGACGAACTCGCCAACACTCTTAAACACCGTCTCTTTAGCAGCCTCGTTGATTTTACCAGCGGGAATATTCTCGCCCGTCATTCCCAGCTGCATTGCCACTTGCCCCGCCGAAACCTGCCGTTCTTTTAATTTTTCGCGATCCAGCTGTACATGGATTTCTCGCTTGCGGCCCCCGGTAATCGACACGAGGCCAACGTCTTTAACCTGTTGCAATTGCGCTTTGATTTTTTTATCAACAAGATCGTACAGTTTGCCATCTTCAAGATCGGCCTCAACAGCAATACGCAGCACGGGCGTATCGGAAGGATCGATTCTTCGAATCACCGGCTCTTCAGTTTCTGTCGGAATTTTAGTTTTGACGAGCGCCACTTTGTCGCGCACCTGTTGCTCGGCAAACTTAATATCGGTTTCTAGAGTGAATTCTGCAATCACTTGGCTAAAGCCTTCTTGACTCGTGGAGGTCAAACGCTTCAGTCCCGAGATAGTTGAGACTTCATCCTCGACCGGTTTTGTAATCAGAGTCTCTATCTCCGTTGGACCTGCTCCAGGATAAACCGTTGTCACGGTAATGATCGGGAAGTTCACGTCGGGAAACAAATCCACAGGGATTTTATAAATAGCGGCTGTTCCCACAACCAGCATCATGGCTATAATACACGAAATAAAAATGGGCCGTTTGATGGACAGTTCTGCTAAACTCACTGCATTCCCCCAGTATAAAGTTGACCCTGCAAACGAAGACTGAGGCTTTCGTACAATGACTGAGCGCGAGCACGCTCCGCCCGCAAGTAATCTTGCTCGAAATTTAGCACATTAAATAGTGACGATCGACCCAGCCGAATTAGCCTTTTTTCTTCCTGCAATTTTTCGCGCTGAGCTTTCACAATCTGACCTAGAAGATCCAATCGATTTAATGCCTCTTGATGATTTGCAACGAGATCTGCCCATTGCAAGTCCTGATCTTTTTTCTTAAATTCGAGATCAGCATCTGCCGCCGCTTGCCGCAAACGAGCACCCTCACGCGCGTCAGCTGATGCGCTGAGGTGAAGCGGTACCGTGAACTGCACACCGTAAGCATAGCTATTTCTGTTTGACGTGTTCGTGTTTGAAATCGCATCAGAAACACTAAGGTCATTTCTTCCATTCATCGCGTAGGATCCCACTAACGACACTGCGGGCTTGTTTCTTTCCTCAGCCATGATTGCCGCAGCCTTACTCAGCTTCGATTGCTCTTGAGCAATGGTCACATCCATGCGTTCGCCAGGGCGTTTTGCAGAAAGTGTTGTGCGATCAAAGCTATCTACGTCGATGGCTTTTAACGCCGGCACGGTCTCGTCAGGCGTCGAAAAGCGCCAGCGATTGAAATTTCTCTGAGCGCTGCGCTCTTCATCGAGTGCTAACTTGAGATCGAGTTCATTAGCGATATACGCTGCTTTGGTTTGTAGAACATCCGATTTATCGCGCAGATCCAAGCGCGCCTTTTTTTGAATAAAATCAAAAAGCTCTTTCGAGCGAGCAAAGGCTTCCTTTTGCAGTCCCACCACCGACTGCGCCGTTGCCAGGCGCCAGTAAGCAAGCTGGGCGTTGATCAAAACTTCGGTTTGTTGAAGACTTGCAGCTTCGAGTTCCGCACGATTTTGCGCTAATACGACATCTCTTTGAGCTCGGGAAGAACGAGCGAACAGATTTTTCCAAAGAGGAATTTCCAAATCCACACTCGGAATCGCATTCCAATTTTCAAATGCCAGCGGGGTCGCACCAAAACCCGCATTAAAAAACTTCGTTTTATAAACGTTGTAGTTCAGCCGCATCTGTAAACCGAAGGCAAACTCTTGTGAGACGCCTAAATTGTAGGAGTTTGTGCGAATTTCGTCATAAAAAAAACCAGGTTGATTGGGAAAGCCAGCATTGGAATCAACGGCTGCTTTTCCATGCAGCAGCGGTTTAAAATACAAATCCCCTTCACGCTGGGAGCCAGCGAAGCCAGCTTTTTTAAGTGTTGCGGCTTTGAACAATGGATTATTTTCTTTGACGCTTCCTAAGTAAACTTCAAGCGAAGTTGTTTTCGAGATGAGCTCCAAGGCTGTTTTCGAGGCTGGCTCGGCGGACATAACGAATTGCGACGCGGAAAATATCAACAATGGTATTAGGAACATGAGACCTCTGCGTGATTTCATTTTTTGAATCTTCAATATAAAATGACTGGCGCGATCCAGGCAAGCAGCAAAAGGTTACATCCGGCTACCTAACAAGACTCTAAAAATGTTGGATGCCATGCCGCAAAAAGCATCACCAACGGCACCAAAACCAGAAATCTTTAAAACCGCATTTTTTTTATGGTTTCTACAAAAACTTTCCCACGCTGAACGCTGCGAAATTCGTTTTTGTAAATCAGATAAATTTTATCAGAAAATGAGGGGGCCCCTTTTACGATGGCACACCGATGCCCTCCTGCCGATTGTAAAACTCTTTGAGGAAGTATTCCTCGCCCCGCGCCCCCAATCACTAACTTTGCGATAACATCCAAACTTGCAGATTCGATCAGCCGATACTTGTTTAATTTTTCTTTTTTCAATTTGTTTAGTATTGATTGCGATTGTAATAGGCTGGGCTCGATAAAAAGCACATCTAAATTTTTACACTCTGGCGCTTGCCACATTGTAACAATGTCGTCGCATAGGTGCCGCATGATGAGATCGGGATTCCGCGACGGGTTAACCACAATTCCTGCCTCAAGCTGACCCGCATTGACCAAATCTGTCATTTGTCTGGATAAGCCGTGCACCAATTGAAACTGTAAAAGAGGATACTGCTCAAGCAATTGAGACAGAACGTCAGGAAGAATATACTGAGCCACAGCTGTATGACACCCCAAACGAATCAATCCTTGTGGTGCATTGATGCTTAAATGAACCGCGTCTTTGACCGACTTCCATTGCTCTAGAAGTGTTTGCGCCGAAAGAAGTAAGATTTCTCCAGCGGGAGTCAACTGCACACCCTTCTTGGAGCGAATCAGCAAGGTTACCTGCATGTCGGTTTCTATTTTTTTTATTGCATGCGACAGCGCCGGCTGGGTAATTCCTAAGCGCTCGGCGGCTCGGGTCACGTGACCCACTCGTGCAACTTCAGTAAAATATTTTAAGTCATCGGAGCTAATCATTCATTCTGCTAATCATTCATTCTGCTTATCATAAAGCGTTTTTGAATTCATTATATTTATACTCAAAAAAAAACTACTTTGTTTTTGCCGCATGGGGCGGTCAAATTAAGGGAGAACATAATGAAGAGTTTGGTTTTTTTGAGTTTAATTTTTTCTGTCGCTGCTGGTGCTGAATCTATTGATATTGACGAAATAGAGTTTCCGTTGGGCGATAAAGTGATAATTGTTGGAGATCAAACGTACACCGTCGACGTAGCCCTTAATCCACAAACTGTGCTGTGTTTAACTGGCGATTATGGAGCTAATTCCTTTAAAATCGCAGTTCCGCAAATTGACGATCTGACCTTTCTTGACCACACATCTCCCGGCGCACCCGGGCCGTGCATTAACGCCGGGCTTTGTAAAACCAAAGACAAACCGTGGGGGTCTACAACTGACGATCGGTTTTCGATCTTCCACGATCTGCATAAACCCGAAGAAACAGCTAAAATAAGAGTTGTTCGCAAAGAAGTCTTACACCTTTCGGGTGGCCGCTGTGTGCGCAATTATATGGAACATGTGTCCTCAACAATTCGCGGCGTCGTGTTTCAACACGTAGCGAGCTTGCCCCTTGCCGAGACAAGTATTGAAAATTGTAAATAGATAAAATTATCAAGCGGCTCGATGTGAGCCGCTCAGAATAAGCGACAACGCTTGACAGAAATAAGAAGGGAAGTTTTAAACTTTCCTTCTTATTTTTGTGCAGATCTCAACCAAGCAGTATGGCCTGGTGGTAAGGACGCCTTCAGCGCTTCTTCACGAGCAGATCTCGTTCAGGTCACCGCATGTCTTCAATTACGTTTATGTGCGCCGTACCTTTTACGGCGTAGTTTTTACGGCGTAGCGCTTACGCCGTACCTTTTTAAACAGTACCTTTCGCGCGGCACCGTTTTCTTACTCTTGGATAAGCAGCGCTGGATCGCCCTGCAGTTGATACCACTCGAAGTTATCGACGATATCACTCTGACTGTCCCAGTTTGCTGCTAAATACATTTGCCCCGCGAACAAGGCCTCACCGAGATGTTTAAACTTTTTATCAGCGTGCTCAAAAGCTATTCCGCGTGCCATAACAGCTGGCGGATGCCATGAAATGTTCACGGTTCCACCGTAGTAAGCCACTGCACCATGCGCATCGTTGTTTGTTTGATCTGTGAATGCCGACCCCAAATATCCCGGAAGGAGTCGTCCATTGGCGCAGGCCACATCGATGATTATGGGTTTAATTTGCGTCGCATTTTTTAAATTGGCGATGTCTTCTACATAGTACTCTTGGCGCAGACTTGGCCACGACGTTCCCGAACCGTGCCCCATGTAAAACAGCCACGCAGCGCCTGAGCTTAAGCTTTTGTTGAGCTCAGTCGGATTTGATTTCTGATCGCCCTGATAAAAGTGCGTGCTTACGTAGCCAAATGTTGAAGCAAGTTTTTCCTCAATGGAACGTACATATTCATCATCTGATGGGCCACTGCCTTCATCCGAGGCGATGCCGATCACGTGTGATACGCCTTTGGAGTTTTTTGTGCCCGATTTTTCAAACTCCACAGATTTTGCTAAGTTTTGGGCGACTTCGTCAGCCGTGGTCGCCACAATTCGTCCGTAAAAAACGTCGGGAACATAGTCACCGCTTCCGTCCAAAGTAAAATACTTAATGTCAGTCGTCGCCTGACCAGCCGAAGTAGGAACGTTATGCATTGGTAAAACCGTTTCATCGCCCACCATCAACACAAAATCAATTCCGTTTTTTGCATAGTTGTCCGAGATGACTTTGGCTACGCCATCCAAAGTGATTTGCGGAGTTTCCAGAGCTTCGATGATGACATTGTAACCCTGTGCGGTTTTCCATTTTGAAAACTCAACCACGCCGCTCACCAGCCGTGCTGGAACGACAATCAGATAATCTTGATATTCTGCTCTAGCAACTGCGAATTCAACGGCGTTGTGCTCCACTTGCAAATCCTCAGCGACATAAATGGCGTTTTCGTTGGCATTGTATCTCGCAAGTGGAATATCCACGCGTGAAATTGGTTGCCCACGCCACCAACCTAAAGATTGAACTGTGTGGCTTTGAGGTGAAGCATACGCGCGTGCGCTGTACTGAAACGATTTTTTAACGTCATCGGCACAACGACAGGGCTGTTGCTGCACAGGCATTGGCTTTAGTTTTTCTAGAACAAACGATCGCCGATAGTTGATCGACACTTGAATATCTTTCGGCGCCCCGTAGACAAGAAGACTTTTGACCGGCAATTCTGGCTCGCCCACTTTTTTCGAAAGTTCGAAACCTCGCACTTTGAGCTTCGAAAAGCCCCGAGCTGTCGAAGCATCGCTGCGTTCTACATTGATCGCGTCTTGCGATATCCCCAAATTCAATTTTGCGGCATTGGCTTCAAACGAAAACAACAACCCCAACAAGATCCATCTACCCATTTTATCGCCCCCGGAATAGTTTACGGCACGGGCAGGATCGCTTCATCCATCAGTTGAATCAAGAAAATTTTACAATCCGAAAGTAAAGCTGCTTAACTGTATAGCAGTAGGGCGATTAGGAGCAAATGCGTTAGGTGATGGATCATTTGATCAAAACCTAGTATCCACCAGAAAATAGATCGATTGATGTCGGTATAACGCCCCAGATAGCGCGGTCCCGAGCGCAAGCGATCCGTAGTAAAATGAAATACAAAATCCACTAAACTCAACCACCACATGCTTGGTCTAAAATAAAGGCAAATCGCTAACGTCATCGCCCCATGTACAATACAGTGTAAACCAAGTGGTGCGATGAAGTTCCACCCTGGGCGAATTTTTTTGAGCATGTAATTGTGCTGGAATATATAGTCTGCCAAAAAGTGTTTTAGTTGATAGACAACGAGCAGAATAAATATCGTTTTAACTTCGGCGTTCATGGGTGAACCTTCATGTATTCGGGTTCGGCAAGATCGTATTCCTTTTTCTTGAGCGGAAGTATATATGTTTCGTAGTATCGAAGCACTTCCTGATGATCTTTGGCGAAAGTCCACCGTGTGGAATTTCTATTTTTTTCTAATCGTTCAAGCTTAGAGAGATGCTCGATTTCCTGGGCGTCCATAGTTTTGTAAACTCGCTTAAAACCATCGCGGCGGCGATTGGCGTCCAACTCGCGGGCGCGCCGAAGTTCTTTTTGTTTGTCTTCATCACGTCGACGCAGTTTTTGCTGCTGGATTTGCTTTTGTTGCCAGTCTGAGAACGCTTTTTCGCGCTCCTGATAGCTTTGCATCGTGGACGCAAAGGAAAGACCTAATAGATGAATGATCAATAGATGCATAAACATATCAAATTACCATCGGCAGTTTACAAGGAGAGTATAAGAAAAATCAATAAATCTGTTAAACTCTCTTTGTGGAAAACTCGCTCGACCTTTTAGACTCGCTCGCTTTAGGTCTCACTCTACCAAAGTCGCTCTTTCCTAGATCTCCTTTTATCATGCTCGCTTTATTTAGTTAGAACTCGATCTTCCAGGCTTGCCCTGTTTAAATCTCGCTCTTTTTTGAGCTTGATCAACAATACTCAATCTTGGAATAGAGCTCGACAAAACTCCAGTTTTTGCTTATAAAATCTGGTATGGAATGGATCAATCATCTTTTGCCCTGGGGCCTCGACGTTTTTGGATTCTTTATAAAAGCAGCCATTATTATTTTGGGACTGTTGCTTATTATTTCCTTTGCGATCAAAGAGAAATCGGACGACAAAATATCTGTAAAAGATTTGAACAAGCGCTTCAAGCGATACAAAAACGCGTTGCTTGAGAATTTTCTCGATAAAAAAGCGTTCAAAAAAGAACTTAAGACGCAGAGCAAAGATGAGAAGACCCCGCTGCTTCGTCCCCGAAGTTTTTATATCCATTTCGATGGCGATATTCGCGCTTCGGCGGTTGTTCAATTGCGTGAGGTGGTCACTGCCATTTTAACAGTCGCTACCAATAAAGACGAAGTTATTCTCGATCTTGAAAGTCCGGGAGGCATGGTGCACGGCTACGGACTTGCAGCCAGCCAGCTGCAACGGATTAAAGATGCAGGAGTGCCACTGACCATTTGTGTCGATAAAGTAGCAGCAAGCGGCGGCTACATGATGGCCTGCCTGGCTGACAAAATTATCGCGGCTCCGTTTGCGATCATTGGCTCCGTGGGTGTCGTTGCTAGCGTGCCAAATTTTAATAAAATTTTGAAAAAAAACGATGTTGATTATTATCAAATAACCTCTGGAAAGTTCAAGCGGACCCTGACATTGATGGGCGAAGTGACCAACGAGGGTTTGGAAAAATTTAAAGAAGATATTGAAGAAACCCACGAGCTCTTTAAGGCACATATCAAAACTTTTCGCCCTAAGGTGGACATCGAACGCATCGCGACTGGCGAGCATTGGTACGGACAAACAGCGTTACAATTAAATCTCGTTGATGCTCTGGGCACGTCCGACGACTATCTCTTTAAGCAAAGTGCTCATCGCGATATCAAAGAAATTTCGTTTACAGTGAAGAAGTCATTCAAGGATAAACTTACTGATGGACTTGTCTCCGTCATCGACAAAGTTTCTAACAGTGTACTGGATAAGCTTCGCGGTTGACTGCGATAGGACGCCAGAATAACAACCCTACAATGTCGCATAGTACCTTCCGTCCATCATCCTGCATGCTATACGTCATCCGAGCAATGCGTAGGCTCTCACCCAACCTCAACACTCTTCTCACCTAAAAAAAGCCGCCGTCATCCTTATCTTAAGCGAAAGCCGAGACCAGTCTATCAAATACAAAATCTCCGTATCGCCAGAACCAAAGATGACGGAGACAAACGGCTTATCTTGTAAAGATTAAGCAGCGACTATGAAAAAACAGCAAGCTCTCGCTTGTTTATTTTCTCTGCGATTTCGAAAAAACTGAATTTTGGATCTAATTTGTCTAGATCGCTCCCCGACATTAAAACGACTGGCGTTTTTTGCGTTGGTGAGCGCATCATCTGAGACGTCGTATCATAGTCGATGAAACGATCAGCTTCCCTGATGACAACATTGCCGTTGAGACCCGGCATATTTTGATCCATATAGATTTTATCAAAACTTTGGTCGGTTAACGAAATCACGGCCTCATAGGGATCAGAAATTTTAATACATTTAATTTGTGGCTCCTGTTGAACTAACTTGTGCATTAAAAGATCGGCAAAATCTAAATCGTCATCCACAATCAAAACCTTCTTCAATCGTTGACGATTTTTTTCGACATGCTTTTTAGTTTCCTTGCCAATTGATAACTGCGCTACGTTTTTTACAGGTTCCATCATGTTCTCCTTGCGGTAAATGGTCTGATTAAGGTAGGGGCAACCGGTGTACCGACACAAGCCTGGATTGGTTTGAATCTCAAATCAAAGGTAAAAAAATGCAGGGGAATTTTGGACGTCTAGGATAAAAAAAGAACACGTCTCAAAATGAAATAGATTTCAATAAAACAAATTATTAGAGTGGAGGCGCTATTTAATGAAAAAAGACATTCTTCCAGGAATGAAAATGCTTACATAAACTTAAGACATTTCCAGCCGGGCTCGGTCAAAATTTTCCGCATTTCAGTTTCATCACGACACGCGATGTAGTTTGGCGGTTCCCATAAAGGCAATTTCTCACCTTCGTCAACATTCAATACTTGCACACCACGAAATCCCTTATAGAGACGGAACACTTTAAACTCTTTGCTCCGCAAAAACTTGATCACTGGCGATTTTGAATGCAGAAAGTCTTCGAACACGATGTGTTCTGTCACTGAAAGTACCTTTTCAGCTCCTCTAAATACTTCAAGTTCATGCCCTTCAACGTCGATCTTTATCAGTTGGATCTTTTTATCTCGAACAACTCCGTCCAAGGTTCGCACGGGAACTTGCACAATCTTCGAATTCTCGATTTTCTCTAAACTCGCCGTGCCTTCATTTTTCGCAAAGTCCATTGGTATAAAAAGATCCATCTGCCCGTCTTGCGAGGAAAGTGCCACAGGATGCAGAACACACTGTTCACGCTTACGAAGATGCTGTTGCCATTTTTTCTGTAATCCAGGGTGAGGCTCAAAACAATGGACCATTCCGTAGGAGCCCACTCGGTATCCTAAGAGCAGACTAAAGTAACCAATGTTAGCCCCGACATCAATCACCCTGTCTCCGGTTTTTGTTAGTCGCCAAATTGTTTCGGTGAGAGCCAGATCGTACAGCCCAAAGTCTACCAGTGCGCGACCGATGGTCTCTCCAGAGTCGACTGAAAACTTTTGTCCAAGAATTTCAACAGTTGAAATTTTACTGGGCTTAGGTCGAACACAGGACCAAATCTTTTTTGCAAGTTTCGCAGGTCGATAAAAATATTCAGGTTTATTAAGAATTCTCATTTAAATACCGATGCTAAAATATATGTTTATGGTTACACAATTTATAACATCCTTCTCATTTTCCGTGCAAGCCTTTGTGGGCACATCGGCGATGTTCAGTACCGGCCTATGGGATTGGTTATTTAATCTTCTGATGAAAATCAAGGAATGAAGATATAGGATTAAGTTATGGAAAACACACAAGATCAAAAAAGAAAATCCGCCAATCCCAGCCGTATTCAGGAATTTTCTGAAAAACGTGCACTTTTTGTGGCTTCAATCGAAGTGCTGAAGGCAAAAAAAGGATTTATTTTACTCACTTTTTTTCTGGCAACCGGCGGAACACTGTTGGGTCATTTTTTTCAGACCACCACATACACTGCATCGTCTTCGCTTTTTGTTCAAAATTTAGAAGAGCCCACCGCCGCCGAGTATCTCTTGAACCACCAGGTTGGGCGATCGAATAAGGGGGAGCGAGTTGAAACGTACATGCGTTATTTGAGCTCCGACTCATTTTTCTTGTCGGTCGCGCAAAAGTTAAAATATCATGAAGATTTTAAAAAATTAAATCTAACTCCTCTCTCCAGCGCATCCCCTTTTAGTCTGCAGTATTGGACTGCCAAACTCGCGAAAACCGCTAAACCTAACGATGCGCCGATTGATAACAGCAAAATGAACTCGGAAGAAATCGTTTCGTTAATTCGTTCGATGATTAGCTACGATACAGACTACAGCCATTTTGTTTTTGTTCGAGTTAAAACTTTGGATCCTGCAACCGCCCATATCGTTGCAAACATTGCAGCTGAAGAGTTTGTGGGTATCACTAACGAACGTGGGATCCAAGAAATTGAGCAAATTCGCACTTTCGTCGAAAATAAAATTACCGAAACCCAAGATCGGTTACGCGCCACAGAAGTTGAACTTATTGAATTCAGGAAAAAAAACAGCCTTATTTCCACGGATAGCAGTTCAAGCTTCGTCGCTGAACGATACTCGCGGATTTCATCGGAGCTTGAGACTGCTCGTTTGCAATTTGAAGAAAACCAAAAAATGATTGTTTTCTTCGAAAATGGGCAAAAAAGCCGCTTAGACTCTGGCGCCAAAGAAAGCTTGCCATCGTATGGCGTAAAAGAAACCACGATCGTACTTCAAAGAAAACTTGAGCTTTTGAAACGCGAAAAAGCGATGATCAATGCACAAGAGGATAAAAATCAAGCCGCTCGTTTGCAAGAAATCGACAAAGAGATTGCCCGAACCTATCAAGCTTTCAAAGTGTACTCGAACAAAATCGGCCAAGACAATCTTTTCATCTACATGAATCCGCAAAAGCTCCAACAGAAGATTAACGAGTTAAAAGAAGAAAATGAGTTGCTCAAAACCAAGATCTCTACGGTCGGTAAGGCCTCTGAAGAAGTAAAAGGGCAGATCGAAAAAATCCCTCTTCTAGCACAAAAATTGCTCCTATTAGAAAACAGTATAAAATTGGATTCGGAGAACTACACGAATCTAAAAAATAAACTGACAGAGCTTGATATTCAACGCATTTCACAAAAGAAAGAAGTTCGCATTGATCAGGTGGCACAAATTCCTGCCGCTAACTCAAAAGGCAATATCTATCTCAAATTAATCTTTTCGGCTTTGATTTCTCTTTTTCTAGGTATTTGCATTATTATCGGGATTGAAGCTCTTGATCCAACTATTAAACACCGATCAGATCTAAGTGATTGCAGTTTGGAATTCATTGGCGAAATTCCACTGATTCAATCCTTCATCGAGAAGGTTGCAAAAAAAGATTTTGCGCATCCGAACAAACTTGTGTGCGTAAAAGTACCCGAGTCCATCGAATCCATGGCTTTTAAATACATTCGGGCACGGCTTGAGTCTTACCGATACAAGTACAAAAAAAATCACATGATTATCAGTATAACGAGCAGTTCGGTCAGCGAAGGCAAATCTTTTATTTCAGCCAATACCGCTGTTTGCCTTTCCCAGCTCAAGCGAAAAACTTTGTTGATTGACGCGGATCTTCGCAGACCTTCGCAGAATGGTTACTTTAATGTCAACCCACAGTATGGCCTTGTTGACTTACTAAATACTGCGAAAACACTGGATGATGTAATTGTACGGAATCTACATTCGAATCTTGATTATTTACCAGCCGGTTTCTGCACGGCCAACTCCACTGAACTGTTGAGCGCCGAAAAATTCAAAGCTCTTTTAAATTATCTGAAGACCGAATATGATTATATCGTTATAGATTGCCCGCCGGTTTTTGCCGCGGTAGATGCTGCCATCATGAGCAGTTACAGTGATATTCCTATATTAATTGCGAACTTCCGCGAGACCAAGAAAATTCACTTGAACGATGCCTACAATCACTTGCTACAAGTTTCCTACAAACGAGTGTTTGGAATCATTAATAAGGCGATTGTCAGCACGTCTCGGTTCCATTACTATGGGTATCACAACTACTCAAAGGCAGAAACTAACTTGGCGCCGATTGTTGAGACAAATTCTGACCCCAAGGATATCACTTCGTTCTTAGAGAAAATAAAACGAAAGACCAGCTAATATGAAAAAATTTTTAAAGTTCTGCACCATTGTCATCTATCTTCTCAGTACGCAATCAGTGGCTTTTGCTCGAGAAAAAGATCTCGTTTCGAGTTTTGAGTTGTTGCAAAACGAAACTTACAGCCGCTTTACATCTGGCAGTGAGTTTATGTCGGGCCAAGAACCGGGAACGGTAATGATGAAGGTGAATCTTTGGGGCGCCGTTCGAAAGCCGGGCATCCATCACATTCCCGTAAAAACGGATCTTGTTGGATTGATGTCTTTTGCTGGGGGACCAAATGATAATGCGATCATCGATCAAATCACCATTAAACGCCAGCAGGGCAACAAACAAACTCGTATCAACGTGGATCTCAGCCAATTGATCCATGGCGAGTATAATAACAATCTTACGCTACAGCCTGACGACATCATTGTAGTTCCAGCCGACGAACCATGGATAAGCCAAAACGCCTTTACGGTTGCTATCTTCGCATCTACCCTTGCAAGTATTATTCTGAGTGCTGTGCTCATCGAAGCGAACACCAACTGATTTTTTACTTCTGGAGTTATTTCAAGAAACTCGTTTGTGGCGGCGCTGCTGTTAAGCGTGGTGCTTCGCATCCGCTAAGTTTGGAGCCACTTACAATTGGCTTTGATTGGCTGGTTGCTTTTCAGCTGTCTGTTTTTGGGCTACGACAATCATATTGTCGCTAAATCTAAGACCCTTGAGCAAACCCAAGGATATCTTCTGCCACGTATACTTGGGTGCTGATGGAACCATCCCCGAATCGGTGAAGGTCACTTCCATTCTACTAAAGCCGCACTCCTTGAGAATACGATATATATCTACCTGATTTAGTGCTGTAATATGCGCAGGATAAGAAGAGTCTGTGAAGGCCACAAAGTGTCCGCGAAAAACGTAGGAAAGTATGGACCGCCAGCTCTCGTTGTTAGGAGTGGTTAGTACTAATAGACCATCAGGTTTTAAAGCTCGCGCTAGATCGCGCACAATTTGCCGTGGGTTTTCTAAATGCTCAATCACTTCGATGCACGAAATTACGTCGAACTGCGCATCTTTAAATTGTAATTTTTTATTCAAATCCTGAACATACCAGTTTACCCCGTCAACCTTGGAGTACATCAAATCCACGCCGTGATACATAAACTTGAAAGCACTCTTTACCATGCCTTTTAAAAAATCCCCTTGGCCTGCTCCAAAATCCAAAAACTGTCCATGTGCAGGACCGTAGGTTTTGATAACTTCGTGCACCTTTTGATAAATGACATCATGGCTGATTCCCAAACTCTGTTGAACTGCAGGCGTCAGGTTTTCATTGGCATCGGGTGTTTTTAAAAGCGCGTTTGACATACTCAAATTGTAAACAATTGTTAAAATCTACAAAAGCAGCATTTGAATTTCTAGACGGCCAGTGATTGAATAATATTATGAAAAAAAATATTCTCTACATTTGCCCATCCTCTGGTCTAGGTGGAGCTGAAACATTTTTAAAAACCACTTTCTCCTTTCAAAACTCCGAACGATTTTCGTCTACCTATTTGCTTTTTCAGGATGGCCCGCTCGCCGAATGGTTGAAAAAAAATAACGCCACCCATGAAGTTCTTCCCGAACGACCGCGGCTTTCAAAAATCAGCAGTATCTTTGCCACCCATAACTGGATCAAACGACAAATTCTTGAGAGATCAATTCACGTTACACACTCCACTATGGCCTACGGTGCCCTGTTTGCGAGTGTTGCGGCTCAAACAACCGCATGCCCACATGTGTGGTTTCAACACGGCCCGGCCTCGGGGTGGATGGACCAAGTTGCAGCGCTGCTTCCCCATCAAGGTGTGTTAATAAACTCGGATTACACACTGAGGACGCAACAACGCCTGGAAAAAAATCTTGCTGTTTTACTTTCTAAAAACCGCTTTTTTGAAAAAATTGATCTCGGCACACCGGAGCCCGCCCATAGCCAGCAGGAATCCAGCGAATTGCGCGCGGCCTTGCTGCAAAAGCATAATCTCCCCGCCACCGCTGTGATATTTTCCATGGCCTGCCGGCTGCAAAAATGGAAAGGTGTGGAATTGTTGATTGAGTCAGTACGTAAAGTGCGTATGCAAAATTTTTTCGTAATGATTTACGGCGACACCTTTGATTCCGAGGACTATGTGCACCACCTAAAGTCCTCTGCCCAAGGACTGCCGATACATTTCGTAGGCGCCGTAAAAAATGTACCATTGGCTTTTTCTGCGGGTGATGTGGTGATCAATGCGTCTTTGCAACCCGAGCCATTTGGCTTGAGTATTATCGAGTCGCTGTCGGTGGCACGCCCGGTGATCGCCCCGAATGAAGGCGGTCCGCTGGAAATTATCGAGGATCAGAAATGCGGACTCCTCTTTTCTGCACGTTCGGCAGAAAGTCTGAGCGAAAAAATAACGTGGATGCTAACAAACACAGAACGTCGCCATGAAATGCAGGCAGTCGCTCTGAAACGCTATCAAACCCACTACACCGCACAAAGAATGATGACCCAGTTAGAATCCATCTACGACCGCCTCGGCTAATCCGGTGCCAGGTCCTGTTTCTGTCCGGCGCGCCTGATGCCGGACAGAAACAGGACCTGGCACCGGATTAGCCGCTAGTGCTGGAGGCTGATGAAATGTTTTTTTATTTCTTTGGAGTTCCAGTCTTTGAGAATTTTATGTTGGCGTTTTTCGTTCACCACAAAAACGTTGGCCTGTTCGATGTGTGAAAAACTATCAATCCATCGGCTTCTCTCGGCAACGTCTCCCACTTGATAAAATTGATAGTTTCGCACTTTGAAAAATTCAAAAATCGCGTCGGGACTGTAGCCAAATCTCTCACAAGCCTTGCGATTGATCTCGATCAGAAACTGCGGGCGCAAACGCTCGATGGTCTTTTGAGCGCCCTTTAAGGCTGAGAGCTCCGCGCCTTCGATGTCCATCTTGATAAAATCAAGTTTGATAAAATCTTTGCAAAAATCATCAAGCGGAAAAACCTCACACGCCTCACGCGTCAGCGCATGTTCCACTTTTCCAGCTGTGAAAGATCCCACATTGTCCTCCATGCTTTCATCCAATGAAAACTGCAGGAGGTCCTTTTCGTGCCACAAGCCGTTGTTTTGAATTTGGATTTTATGAATGTGGGGCGACAAAGAAATATTATGTTTCAGTGTTTGGAAGTTTTTAGGCACGGGTTCGAATCCAAAAACTTTTCCTGATTTTACAGTTTGTGCCATTAGAAGTGTGTAAAACCCAATATTCGCTCCCGCATCGACAATGATATCCTCTTCCTCGAGCAGATAGTGAAGGAGAAAAGATTCGATCGGCTCGTAAGCTCCAAAAAAATATATTTGCCGCTGAATATGATCTCGCAGATCACATTCCATCTTGGTGTCGCCGAGAATTTTTGTTAAGCGCTTTTTATTTTTGAACAAGTAAGAATACTGATCAACACACTGATAGAGCCATCCGAGAGCTAAGCCGGTCCTTGCCCATGTGCGAAAAATAAAAATCAAAAAACTTTTCATCATGCTAAAACCTTTTTGTAAACATTTAGAGTTTGTTCGACACATCGCTGCCACGTAAAAAATTGCGCACGCTCAAAACTTTCTTGGGCGAGCTTTTTAAGATTGGCATCGGTGAAAATCCAATTTATTTTTTGTAGCATGCTCGTATGACTGTAAGGATCAAAGGTACACTCGTTTTGCGCAACAACCTCGCGAAGACTGGTGTTTGCCGATACAAGAATTGGTTTTCCCATTTGCATCGCCTCGACGGCTTGCAAACCAAAGCCCTCATAGAAACTCGGGTAAATAAACACCGAACAGTAAAAATACAGACTTGGTAAATCCTCATCATCTACATATCCTAAACTCACTACATTTTCGCCTCGAACGGCGCGACTGCCTTCGCCGGCCAGTAAAAGCACTTTGCTTCTTTTCGACGCTGCATAGGCTTTCAGGAGACCTTCAATGTTTTTTCGATCTTCAAAACCACCGATGTAAAATAATGAGTCGTTTACGAACGACGGATATCTGCGCTTTATCTCCTCAAGAGGCTTTACGTTCTTCGGAGAAAAATTTATATCTGCGGCTTCGTAAATGACGTTTATTTTAGTTTCAGGAATTTTATAATATTTGATTAAGTCTTTTTTAGCATGTTCGCTCACTGTAATAATCGCGTCTGCCGCATTCTGCGACATCCAATGATACATCCGCACTTTTTTTTCAGTCCACGTCCATTTTTTAAAAAAACTTTTTTGCGGTTCGTAAAAAGCTTTATCAATTGCGTCGTGCAATGTGAGAACCTTTTTAGTTTGTCCCATCAGTGGAAGTCCGTAGTGAATTGGACAGTGCAAGATGTCTAGTTCGTTCTCTGCGGCGAGCCTGGGTAGGACTCTTTGCTCCCAATCGAAGTAATTGATGCCCTTTTGACAAACAAGGCTCACAGTTTGAAAATCGTATAATTTTTTATTGATTGGCTTGTCAGATAAAAGCACAACTTGCACATTGTTCTTTGCAAGCCCGCGAATCAGTTCGATCGTATAACGACTCCAACCCCGCACTTGCTCTGTATCAAGAATTCGGGCGTTGATGCCCACTTTTAATTTACGCACTTTCCACCACACTATCATTCTCCACCGCAGCGGCATAGCATCTGAGCAGTATTGGTCGAGGGAACTCCGCAGAAAGCGGACAAGCGCTAGACTGCCGAAGGCGAAAAGCGCGCAAGCGCTGGACAAAGGTCTTCTTTGTTGACGTGCATTACAGCATCTACAAAGATAAATCGATGCCTTTAAAAAAACTAAAAATTCTTATGATTCTCGTCGAACCGCCTCTTCCATTTGGAAATGCTGGCAGCCGATGGTTTCACGTTTTACTTAAGGGGCTTGATCAGCGCGGTCATGAGGTGGACGTGTTTGTGGTGAGCGGGGTGACGTCGGACATCGAAAAGGCAAAAAAAATATTTGCCGCGCGGAAAAACTTTTTTATCTTCCCGTTTGCCATAAATCAGTGTTTTTTTGATAAAATCAAAACGCTAGTTGCTCCACATCGTTATATCTTCAATCAAGAGTCGCGTAAAAAGTTTGCTGAACTTCAGCCCGAAAACTACGACATCATTCATGTCGAGCAAACGTGGGCTGGTTGGATAGGTTTTAAATATAGACTAAAAACCCTCATCAATGTGCATTTCTTGCAATCCATCGACTTAGGCTCGTCTCGTCCAAAAAGCTTGAAATTCCTCTTACTTTACAAAAGTTGGTTTTTGGCAGAGAAATTTATTTTGTCGAAGTATCCGTTTATACGCACCTGCTCCCCTCGCCTCACGGAGGCCATCCGACAATGGGATTCCAAACGCCCCCTAGTGACCACTGTCCCGTTTTCCTTAGATCTCTCCTTGTATCCATGGATTCCGAAGGAAAAACGCCACAACCGACGCCCCGTCATTACCTTGATTGGCGGTATGACCTGGTATCCCTCAGTGTCGGCAGCCGAGCGTATTTTGCGTGAGCTGTGGCCCGAAATTAAAAAACAGGTCCCTGATGCTGTATTAAAAATCGTAGGCTGGTCGGCAAGAGCAGCTCTCAAGGACTATCTCGAATTAGAGGATGTTAAAATCCTAGAAAATGTTTCGGATATTCAACCTTATTTTGAAGAAGCTTCAGTCATGCTCTACGCCCCCGTTCGCGGTAGCGGAATGAAAATTAAAGTTCTTGAATCGCTCGCTTTTGGCGTGCCCGTCGTGACAACCAGCGAAGGAGCTGAAGGCATACCAGCCGAAGATATGGTGCACATGGGGCTCTGCGAGGACAACGCGGGCCTCATCGCGCGCACGGTAAAAATTCTTATGGATCCCGAGCTGCAGGAGAGATTGCGTTTAGATGGTCGCAAGCTTTTGGCCACTCATTGCGGAGAAGAAAAAACCGTCAATGATATTGAACAGATTTATTTTAAAATCCTCGAGCACAACAAAAAATAGTTACTACTATTGAGCTGTATTCAGCTGTCCGCAGGCGGCAAGGACTCGCTCACCCTTAGTTGTTCGCACAGTGACGGGAATTTTATAGCCCTCTAATATGTGCTGCAGGCGTATAAGCGTTTGCTCAGAAGGACGGCCGTACAGTGACCCTGGATAGGGATTGAACGGAATTAAATTCACAAAGGCGCGTCGATTTTTTAAAAGCTCGCCAACCTTGTGAACCTCTTCGTCACTGTCGTTGTAACCGTCTAATACGAGGTACTCGTAAGTGACAAAGCGCTTTTTTTCCTGGGGAATTTGATCAAGAAGCGGTAGTAGCTGCTCAAGCGGAAAACTTTTATTCAGTGGTATCAATTGATTGCGTTTTTCGGCAATTACCGAATGTAGGGAAAGCGCAATGTTAACGTTGGGCATTTCGCTTTTCCACCGCAATAAGCCTGGCAAATAACCCGCCGTGGAGACTGTGATTTTATGGAAGCCAATACTCAAGCCATGTTGCGATAAAAAAATATCGCACGCACTTCTCACTGCATCGAAATTATGCAGAGGTTCGCCCTGCCCCATAAATACAATATTTAAAATTCGATCATCACAAGGGCGATGGTGGCTTAGCCAATTTTGAATTTGAACAAACTGCCCCACAATCTCGTCGGCTTTTAAATGTCGGGTAAAACCTTGAGCTCCCGTGTAGCAAAATGAGCATTTCATCGAGCAGCCAACTTGCGACGATAGACATACGGTGTACTTGTTTTGAAATGGAATTAAAACCGCCTCAACTTGGCGGTTATCGACAAAGCGGAATAAAAATTTTACAGTTTTGTCGTCGCTTTGTTGCGTTTCAACAACTGCCGGGAGTTCGAAACTTAATTGATCGTTGGCGAAAGTTAAATTTTTTCGAGAAAAATTATGTAACAAACACGGATTACTTTTGCCTTTTTTGTAGAACCAATTAAACATCTGCCGCGCCCCCTCAAGAGGGAGGTTTTCGCCCGAAAGCCGATTGCAGAGCTCGCTGTAGGTTAAAGAGTAAAAGGGTATTTTCACAAGCTTTTCCGTTTAATCTAAGTTTAGACAAATGTCTAGGCCACACTCCACTGCTACTCTCTGTCGCAATAGCACCCTACAATCAAGGTACCCATGCGATCTAACCGAGCGGTTCTTAACTTTATTACCAGCTTTTCACGCACCATCGTGGCCACGGTACTGAGCCTGGCAACAACTCCGTTGATTCTCAACTCTCTTGGTGATGAGCGTTTCGGAGCTTATCGGTTGCTTCTCGATTGGTTGTCCCATCTTGGCATTTTGGAGTTTGGGCTTTACTCGGCAAGTCTGACGCTTTTGTCTAAAGCTTCTGCCGAAGGCGCGGAAAGCGTTCGCGGCACGCTCAAGCTCATTCTCAAAAATTATGGCTATGTTTTCGTGGCGCAGGTCGGTTTTTTTATCCTTTTTTTCTTCTTTGTCGACCGTTTAATTCCCGTAAGCTTTCAACTGCAAAATGAACTGCGACTATCTGCTCTGATCATGTCAATTTCGCTGTTATTCTTAGTCAGTCAGATATTTAAGGCGTATCTCGAAGCTGTTCAAAAAGGTTATCTGGTCAGCGTGACGCTTGTGTTTTTCAATATCATTTTTCTAGTGCAGTGTACGCTTTTTGCTTATTGGCAGTGGGGCCTTTGGGGGCAGGTGATCGCGTACGTCAGCAGTCTGTTTGTTTCGTTTGCGGCTCTTATCGCTTTTGCTCCGGAAGTTATTAAGCATTTTTTATCCAAACAAACATCGCACGCACCCAAACAACTTTTAAAAAATCAACGCTTCAGTCATTTTATCAACGAACTTTGCGGTCGCATTTCGTTGATGTCGGACAATATCATCATTGCTTTTTTTATGGGAGCAGGACCCGTAACCGCATTTTTTATCACCCAAAAAGTTGGCAACATGATGCAGCAGCAACTGCAACATCTGAGTAATTCTTCGTGGGCCGCTCTTAGCGAACTGCACTACCAGGGCAAGCATCAGCAATTCAACGAGCGGGTGATCAACCTCACTGAACTTATCGCCTTTTGCGCTGGTATTGCGCTATCGGTTGTTTGTTTGCTGAACGCTTCGTTTGTCACTTTGTGGACAGGGCCAAAAACTTTCTCAGGCTCTACAGTTACATATTTAACGGCCATCAATGCAGCCCTATTTTCTATTCTAAGCTTATGGTCTTGGTGTTTTGCCGCAAGTAATCTTTCGCAAAAAATGATCACCATGTCCATTGTGCAAGGCGTGGTCAACATTACTGCCTCAATCGTACTTACAAAACATATTGGTATTACAGGCCCTCTCTACGGCACTCTTATCGGCTACGTGGGTATAAGCCTTTTTTGGAAGTCCACTGTTCTATGCCGAACTTTTAATATGAGCTTTTTAAAACTCACGCTGTCGTGGCTGAGCCCTCTTGTCCCACCATTGGGTTTGACTCTCCTCTATCTTATTACTTTCGGATCTCCACGCCTAACCTCGTGGTTCGAACTTTTTATCGCAGGCTCGATAAGTACTAGTCTGCTTTTTGCGGTTAGCTATTTCCTGTTGCTGAGCACAGAAAATAAAATCCTATTAAAAAATGTTATTTTTTCCTTTCAACAAAGGGTGTTTAAAAAATGATGGGCTTTTTAAAAAAATTGATAAATCCTCGATTGACTTGGGCTTACCGATATTACCGTTACCCCGAGTTTTTTGATGTTGTTGGTGCTCCGTTAACATTCAAAAAAGATGGCCTCTATACAAAACACAACTCAGATACGCTTCAAAATCCGCTTTTCGTAGAAGCTTACCGCTTGGCAAAATCCACGGGTTCCTTCGAGGGAGCCTGGGGCCTCGTGGACCCTGAGTACCGCGCGTACGTATATTGTTGGAGCGCCTTCCACTGCAAGGACATCCCGGGAGACTTTGTGGAGTGCGGAGTTAATAAGGGCGGAATGGCCCGCGCAGCCGTCCACTACACTGGGTTTACAAATGCGACAGCAAAGAAATTTTATCTCTTAGACACCTATCAGGGAACTCCAAAACACTGTTTGGCAGAAGATGAGACTCGCCGCAATCAATACGAAGAGTGTTACGACCGCGTAGTCCAAAATTTTCATGAATTTAAAAATGTGGTCATAGTAAAGGGTGAAGTGCCAGCCACTCTGGCGCGAGTTCCAAGCCAGCAAATCTGTTTTTTATCGCTCGATATGAATGCGTTAGCTCCCGAGATAGCAGCCATCGAGTATTTTTGGCCAAAGCTTAGCACCGGAGGAATTGTGGTGCTTGATGATTATAATAATGTCGGCCACGAACGCCAAAAACGCGGCTTTGACGAGTTTTGCCACCAGCACGGAAAACAAGTCATGTCGCTCCCCACTGGCCAGGGCCTGATCTTCAAATAAATTTTTGCGTTCTCAAACCTACAAGTGGAATTGTTTGATCGCTTGATCAAGATCTTCAATGGTCCCGATATCTATGTATCGCCCTTCATTTACGGGTTGTGCGCAAACGCGAAGACCGTGCTGAATGGCCTGGTTGATGACATCACCAAAGACCACCTCTTTGCCCTCGGCCACTGTGCACGTTTTTAAAAACTCATGCATAAAGTGTGCAAATTTAAAATTCCAAAAACAGCAACCCCACATGTGAGTGAGCTTAGTGTCCTTAGGCTTATCGA
Source organism: Bdellovibrionales bacterium (assembly GCA_043757265.1). Taxonomy (GTDB): domain Bacteria; phylum Bdellovibrionota; class Bdellovibrionia; order Bdellovibrionales; family JAGQZY01; genus JANPLN01. The sequence goes on from JAYUQP010000067.1 coordinate 36,123, forward strand.
TCGTGCCCGTTACGAGATTAGATTGCCCGTTAAAATCGACCATCCCAAATTTTTTGGGATTTTGAGTGGGAAACAATCCTAGCATCAAGTCCGGCTTTAGCTTCTCAAAAGCTGTTTTAAGATCTACAAAGGAATTTTCGGGCTCAATGATCGTGTCAGACATGCCAAATACAATCACATCATTAGGTGTGATCCACGGAAATGATAAATCTAAGGCATAAGGCATTCCGCGTGCTACACTCTGAAAATTGTAAACAATAGGAATCCCGGTTGTTCTTCCCGATCCGTAATAATCCATAATGTCAGACTTGCCTGGTCCCAACGTGATAATTATTTTTTCCACTCCCATTCGCGTCATGTGATTGACCAGATACTGGCTTACAACTTTTGGTCGCAGTTTGCTTTCGCCGTCAATTTGCACTTCGTGGTAACCAATCGGGTACAACTCTTTTGAAAAAGGCAATGGATGGAGGCGCGTCCCTTTACCGGCGGCTGGAATCAGACCTATTAAGCTCATGGTTTTTCTCCTTGTGGAACAAATCCTTTTTCAAAAACACTTTTACCGCGGATGCCTTTGCCGAAACAAACACGTAAACGCTCCAGCCACCGCACTCCTAAATACGAAACTATCTGCATTTTGTAGTAGCTAAAAAGACTCGTTGCTTCAGGAAAGACAGCTTGCAGGTCTGCTAGTAGATTTTTGAGATCTCTTGCCGCGATCTCCCCGTGCACCATTTTTAAATCGAGCATATTCAAAACACCCTGTGCATGGGCCGCATAACATGATTTGTAAAATGCTAAGTTTCCGACATCTGATCGTGTCGCCCAACTCTCGATATCTTCGATGATTAAACGAAAGCTTTGATACTGTTTTTTTTGTTTTTCGGGCTTGAACGAAGACCATGTTTGCGAGCCCAGTCGATAGCAAAACAACGTCTCCTCCACAAAAAAAGTGTTGCGACTTTGTGTGCACATTTTGGCAAAGGCCGCACCGTCCAAACATGTGCCGTATTTGGCCTCCCAGCCTCCGGCTTTTAAGAAAATATTCCGTCGATATATGGAACTCATCACCATGTGGTTGGCGATCAACTGATTCTTCAATCGATCAATGCCGCCTACAAGTCCGGGCACCGATGATATCTGGCTCTGACAAAGCGGTTGCATCGCTTCGTCGCAGTATTCGATTCCGCTGTAGATAATATCCACGTCGGGATGGCGATCGATAATGTTTTTGTAGACTTTCAAAAAATCAGACTTAATATGATCGTCATCGCTTAACAAATAAACAAACTCACCCTTGGCTTGTTCGAGCAGAAATTTCCAGTTGCCTGGGCCACCCAAATTTTTATCGTGATGAAAAATCGAAATGGGGAATGCATTTGTGCTTTTTTTTAAAGTGTTTAAGTAGTCCCTGGTGCCATCGCTTGAAGCGTCGTTTGAAATGATCAACTCGATGTACTCCAAACCCTCGCTTTGTTGAAACACACTCGCGAGAGTTTCTTTCAACATGTCACAGCGATTGTGTGTGGGTACCAAAATGGAAACAAGCGGACGCAAATTTGAAAGGCTCATAACAGAAGTTTACTCTGGAGTTAGCGGCGGATCATCCTTGAATCCATCTTTGGTCCAGGTGTATTCCTAAAAATTTAAGGCTAAGATCTGATTATGATTTTCTCTGTAATTACTCCCACACACTTCCGCCCCGAAAAACTGCGCGCCCTTCTTTTATCTTTGGAACACCAGACGCTTTCGGCCGAACAGTTCGAAGTGATTCTTGTTCCATCGCCAAACGATTCTGGGCCGGAAAATCTGCCGTCGACGAGACTCAACTTGCGAATTCTTTCGGCTGATGGTGACCCCTACGGTGGAAAAAGCGCCTCTTTCAAAAGAAATAGCGGCGCTCAAACGGCGCGGGCCCCATGGTTGGCTTTTATCGACGATGACTGCATCGCCGACCGCAATTGGTTACAACAAGCAAGCCTGCGTTTAAAAAATACCGAATGTCAGGCCATCGAGGGACTGACGAAAATTCCTTTACCGGAAAAAATGACCTACACCTACAAGGGGTTGCAAAGGCTTTCGCAGGCCGGAGGTTACCAAACCTGTAATATGTTTTACAAAAGAGATGTCTTTTTAGACTGTGGCGGTTTCGATTTGAACTTCCCCTTTTATCTTGAAGACACGGATCTTGCGTGGACCCTGCTCGACCGCGGACAAAAAATTGTTTTCGATAACTTAAGCATCGTTGAACATCCTGTACCGGATCCCGACGTGGATCGACTTTTATTTAATGCCTATCGCGCTCGTCTAATTCCTTATTTGTACAGAAAACACTCGCAGATGTTTAAAAGCCAAGGTTGGAGGGCCCTTCAGCGTTTTCAATGGTTTTTTTTATTTGTTCATACCGGCCTGGTCGCTTGGTTTATATCCACCCCGTCGGTACAGCGACTCATTTTTATCGCCAGCGCAGTGGTGTTGTTGAGCGTGGCGTACACAGCCAAGCAGTTGCGCGGATGTTCTTTTACTGTCGATGAAGCTATTAAGATGAGTTTTTATTATATCATCACGCCATGGATTACTTTAATTCAGTTATGGCGGGGGAATTTTCAACAACGAACTTTTATCTGGCGCTAGGCCACCGATTGCAATTTAAAAGGGCGACGTTGGCTTGAGCGTCTCAACAATTCCTTCAGCCACAAGCCCTTCACAAAACTCTTGTATATCTGTAGCTACAATAGAAAGTTCGCAATCAAAATCCTCAACTAATAGATTCGAAATCACTTCCGAGTCGTTCTCACCGTCTAATTTTTCCCAAATAAACGATCCCACTTCATTTAATTCATGAACTTTTTGATTGCGAGGATCTAGAATGACGGCCTTCTCTTCGATAATCTGCCACGGCAACCCTTGCACACGTTTGTAGTTCATAAATCCCCCTGATTCATAAAGCTTATTCTTTTTCGCAAGATTCTACCACCCGATGCTCGATGAAGGTCGAGGCACAAAACGCAAAAAAAAGATACGCGAGATCCTTCGCTACGCTCAGGCTGACAGTGGAAATTCCAGGCTGACGGTAAGCAATCCCTGGCTGACGGTGAGCAAATTACGATGAACCACTTTCGTCATCCTGAGCGCAGCGAAGGATCTCGTGTTCAGTTAAGTTCTTCGTCGACGATTTTACCCAGATCCAGAGGATCTGATTTCATCAAATCCGAAGAATCTGTTGGTATGTTTGGATCTGTAAGATCCAAACAAATCAGATCTGGAAGATCTGATGATATCAAACCTGGAGGATCTGATAATGTTAATTGCGCAGAATTCCCCATGCTATAAGAATTAGCAAAAAACTCCAACTGTGCTTGTGGTTTACCCAATTTTGCGGAGCCCCGCAAAAATCTTTTCTAAAAGATAGGACAAAAAGATAGCAAATCAGAAAGCCAACAATGGGTCCCAGTGGATGAAAATAAAAAGACAGGCTGATGTCGCAAGAGAAAAAAGCGATCACCGCGCGCGTGAGGCCGCAGCCCGGACACTCCCATTCTGTAAAATAACGAAACAAGCAGGCTACAGGCGATTGGGCACTTAAGCTCTCAACCGATGCGATGGATGGACGCCAACCGGCCATCCACGCGAACGCACTGGCAAAGCACCCCAAAAGAAAACCGATTTGAAAAACTCTTTTAAAGACCTTGGCTACCATAAAAGCCGTTAATTTCTGACTGTTGGATAGCATCGTTCACCATGCTCAATCCAAAGAAGGTTAAAATGACGGCTATAAGGCCTGCGGAGCCTGGATCTTTTTTTAATAGCACAGCGATATCTGAGCTTTTTCGGTATTCGTGATAAATATGATAGAGGCCGCAGGTGAGGATGGTAAAAATCAGCCACTGAGCAAAGCTGTATTTGTACTCTTTCAACATGTCATTCACCGCCTGGCACTGCTTGTACTGTACGTAGATGTTGTACAAAAAACAGGTGATAAGAGTGAGGATGATATCTAAAACAATATTTCGAACGTGTTGGTTTTTTAATGTTTGTGTCATACGGCGGTTCTACTTGGTCTTCAACAAACGAGCAACAATGATTTTTTCGATCTGTTCCGCCACAGTTTTGATCGAAAAAGTCTTTGCGCGGTTGAATCCGCGTGCACGCAGCTGTTCCAACAGGTTTTCATTGTGCAAAGTTTCAACAAGACAACGGGCCCATGCCTCTTTATCCGACTCCGAAATTATAAGCCCTGCATCATCAACCACGAACGGAATTTCCCCTGAATCACTTGCAATGACGGGCACTCCACAAGCAAAGGCCTCGATGATCATTCGGCCAAACTGCTCTCGCCAAAACGTAGTTGTCTGACTGGGGCACAAAAGCACATCCATCACTGGTAAAATCTGTGGAACTTCTTCGTGCTTTACTAGCTTCAAGAAAACACGTGCTTGTAGATTGTTTTGTACAACCCAATTTTCAAGCTCCCCGCGCATCGGTCCATCACCCAAAATGAGAACTTGCCACTCTTGCTCGCGCGGAAGTTTTTCGATGGCGTAACAAAAATGCGCCAGCCCCTTTTCTTTGTTTAATCTTCCCATAAAACCTATGGTCTTAACGTCCTGTAGGCCCCACTCTATGCGCTTTTGGGTTTTCTGTTGCTGCGTCAATGGCACAAAACGATCGGTGTTCACAAAATAGGGAACAACCTCTGAGTGGCCTGAAAAATTTTTCGCATGAAACGTTTCTAGCACTTGGGGCCCGCAACCCCAAAGAGAATCACACTCTTGTAGAGTTTGTTTTTCGAGAAGTGAAAAAGGCCATGGATAGTTTTTGAAAATATTTTGATTCGTAAATAACGAGTAAGGAATTTTTTCTTTGCGCAATGCTCGCCCGAGTTGAAATCCCGAAAAGATATAGGGTTCTTCCCAAACGTAGGCGTAGTCCCATTTTTTCAGCTTTACAAGCTTGCGCAATTCGCGCTGTTTGTACCAAAAGAGATGAATATACGATGTGGCAACACACGGCAGATCCACCACTTGGAGATTGCTTCCCGCATGTTCAGGCTCGCACTCGATGGGCCGCAGATCTCCAGCAAAAAATCGCGGGGCTCCGACCGTCACCTCGATGTGGTCGCTTTTGTTGAGCTCTCGCATCAGTGAGCGGTTTAAAGCCACAACGTAGGAATGCCCAACACTGAGTAGTTGAATTTTATCTTTCATTTTCAAATTATGACCGCGTTCCTGCGCAAGGAAAAGGTGAAAACGAAAACAAATATTATGTTACAAGCTCATTGAAAAACCGCAAAGACTCTCTACACTGAGAGCATGCAAGCCGTTCGAAAATTGCTTATCGCCATTCATGATCTCCACCCTTGGGGCGGGCAAGACAAATCCAATTTGGAAATTCTTTATGGCTTAAATGCGAATACACCGCTTGAAATCCACGCCTATCAATTCACCGATCATCGCCCGTGGCCGTCGGTAAAATTCGTAAAGTACACGGGCTTTCGCCGCCCGGTGATTTTAAAGATGCTTTCGTACGGATTTCGTTCTGTATTTCGTTTCGCGCAAATTCGTAAAAATGAAAAAGTTTGGGTGCAGAGCACAGGGACTGCCACTTGGGATCCGGATGTTTTTCAAATTCAATTTTTACATAAAACCTGGCAAAACCTCCAGGCTGATTTTAACCTCGATGAAGATTCGTCTTTTTTAAAAAGTGTTTATCATCAAATATTGCAATTTTTTAATATCTGGCTCGAAGAGCGAGTTTATAAAAAAAACAAAAAGTATATTGCGATTTCACATGCAATCAAAAAAGAGCTGATTCAAAACTTTCAAATCCCCGAAAAAAATATTCAAACAATATATCACGGCGTGGACACGCAGTTTTTTTCGCCTGCTACGACAACTGAGGCTTTAGAGGCTCGCGAGAGGATCCGCAGCGAACTGCGCATTCCAAAAAACGCATTCGTGCTTTTGCATACCGGTGCACTCAATCAACGTAAAGGCGTGCCGCTGGCTTTAGAAACAATTGGAATTCTAAAAAGCTCAGGGCTTAGCAACATTCACTACATTGCCGTCGGCGCTGGCGATATCAAACCGCTTAAAAGAATCGCGGCAGAAGAAAAAATCAGCGATCACGTTCATTTTATTCAACATTGTAAAAATGTTCGCGACTACTACTGGGCAAGCGACCTTTTCTTTTTCCCAACGGTTTACGAACCTTTCGGTCTGGTGATTCTTGAAGCCATGGCGTCGGGCCTCCCCTGTGTTGTTTCAGCCAGCGCCGGCGGATCGGAATTGATCGAACACGAACAAAACGGCCTTTTGATCGAAAACATTTTGGACCCAGCTTCTATGGCTCAGCAGCTAGAAAGTCTGATTAAACAGCCTGAGCTGCAAAAACGATATGGCGTGAACGCGGTGGAAACCGCCAAACGCCGACCATGGACCGTGGTTTCGGATGAGTATCTGCAGTTTTATCAATCACTCAATCCGCCAAATAATCTGCCGACTCATGTCGAAACCTCCATCTAGGATGATGTCACAGCCCTCGAAACGAAAAAAAATTCTGGTTCCTAGTTTCGACTTTAAACCCCAGCTGGGTGGCGTTGCGCACTACGTGCATGAGCTTATGACCGTGCTACATAATGAATACCACTTAGACATTCACATCCTTGCACGCCAAGCACCAGGCGCTGCGGCCTACGATGCTGTCTCGCCGTTTAAGATAACGCGCATCAAAACTCCCGAGATGGCCGCTCTTGCTCTTCCACGATGGACAAAAGCCGTTTGGAAAATGCAAAAAAATCTCAAACCAGATTTTATTTTTTGTCCGCTGTGGTTTCCCGACGCAACCTCCGTGTACCTTGCGCAAAGGCTCGGAGCGCCAAAAAGTCCTTATTATATCGCCGCTCACGCCATGGAAATTGTGGAAAGTGAAAAGACCCCGAAGCTCTACCTGCGAAAAAAGTTTCTCTCCGGGCTTAAGCTCAAAACGTTTTTGCATGCCGAAAAAATTTTTCCGGTGAGTCGGTTTACTAAAGATCTTATTTCGCAAATTACAAATTTGACGGAAAGCAAACTTTGCGTTGCGACAAACGGAATCAATACAAACGTATTTCAACCATCACCCACAACTGCAAAGGATCGATTTCACAGATCCACAAAAAATCTTCTCACTGTGACGCGACTTCATCCTTATAAGGGCGTCGACATGGTTTTACGATCGCTCCCAGCGCTTATCAAACAAGGAATTGATCTCAAGTATCGAATCGTTGGCACGGGCTCGGACCTTGAGCGACTAAAAAAGCTAGTTTCCGAGCTTTCCCTGCAGAGTCACGTTTTATTTTTAGGAGCGCTTTCACAGAGGGAAATCATCGAGCATTACAACGCTGCAGATCTTTTTATTCTTTTATCAAGACAGGAACTGCCTGATGTTGAAGGTTTTGGGCTGGTATTTCTCGAAGCCGCTGCTTGTGGGCTTCCAAGTCTCGGCGGTGCGAGCGGTGGTATTCCTGACGCCATCGACAACGGACAATCTGGGTGGTTAGTGGATCCTACAGATTTGCAAAAGATCGAACGCCAGCTTTTTAAATTGTTATCCACCCCGCAGATGCTTGCCACAGCTTCAACCTATTGTTTGCAAATGGTGACGCAAAGAAGCTGGTTCAAAACCGCGCAGATAATTACAGGAGCGATGCGTGTCTAAAAAGTTAATTTTTTATGGCGTCTCCTCGCATCTCGGCGGTGCGGAAAGGTCTCTTCTCGACTTTTTGCTCTTTTACAAACGCAGCAACAATCCGCAAGATTTTTTTGTGCTTCTTCCGAAGGAGCCGGGCCCACTTGTAGAAAAATTAAAAATAAACTCGATCCAATACAAAATTTTACCTTTTCCCCCAGCGTGGACTCAGCTGTCTCGCCAATCGGTCAAATCGCAAATGTATTTTTTCCTCCTAGGCCTCCCTGGATACTTTCTTTATCTTTACCGTCTGCAAGCGTTTTTAAAAAAAGAAGCGCCATCGTCCATTCACTCTACCGGAATTAAATGTCATATCAGTTTGTGTTTACTAAATTGGCTATTACCCGCGCATATCGTAATTCATTTTCGCGATCTTATGGGGGCGCGATCCCTACAAAAGTTTTTCCTATGGTTCAAAGGTAAACCCAATATAACTTGGGTTGCGGCTTCGCAAGCTATTGCAAATACTTTTCCAAAAATGCCCATCGATATCGTTTATTGTGGTTTTAGCGAAACTCAGTACTTTCCCAGAAAAAATAATTATTTACATGATCTGCTTAAGATATCCCGGCAACACAGACTGGTAGGACTGGTCGGGGTTTTTGCTAAGTGGAAAGGGCAAAAAGAGTTTGTCTTAGCCGCCCACCATGCACTTTCGCAACTGGATGACTGCCACTTTTTACTCATCGGTGGCCAAATTTACGACACTTCCGGTGAAAAGGGATTTACCGAAGGCTTGCACAAACTGGTGGAGACTTTAAACCGCTCCGACAAGATTCATTTCGTACCTTTTCAAAGCCATCCCGAAGTGGTTTACAATTCCCTGGATTTACTTATTCATTGCTCCATAGAACCAGAACCTTTCGGACGAGTGATTGTTGAAGGTCTGCTCTGCGAAATACCAATCGTGGCCTCTGCGGCTGGGGGTGCACTAGAAATTATTCGCGATGAGTCCTACGGACTTGTTCATAAACCGGGTGATTATCACGACTTGGCAGAAAAGATTGTGCGTAGCCTCAAAGACCCCGAGCGAGTACAGAAAGCCAAGATCGCAGCTCAAAAGACCCGCAAAGATTATAACTTCGAAGATCGTTTCTCAATTCTCAAAGGAATTATGGAAAGTTATTAGGATTTAGTTCATAATAAGCAAAACACCAACGGACGGTGTGAGAGATGGATATGGAGGTCTATGGTAGGATCAACTGTATTTACAGTTTTTTATCTGTTTATTTCTTTTACCTGCGCCCACCCGCCCCCCGACTACTACAAAGTCTCACCTGAAAACGAACTCCGCGAAGATTTATTTCGCAGTATCGAAAACCAGCATCTCTCTGTTGGTTACAAAAAAGCCCGTCAACACCTCTTCGGCCAGCTTTACCTAAAGGGCCTGTCTTACGAAACCTACTCTCTCACCACCACCTACTGCCAAATCGAAATCACCAACAGTGATCTTGGCTCTCAGTCGCCCCTTGGACCCTTGCAGATTCCCGACTATCAGGCAGTAAATACCGAACATGCATGGCCGCAAAGTTTTTTTAGCCAGCATTTTTCAAAAGGCTTACAAAAAGCTGATTTGCATATTCTCTTTCCTGAATTCATGCGCGTAAACTCCCTGCGGAAAAATCACCCCTATGGCATTGTGCAAAGTAATCCCAATAGTCCTTGCCCTGGTGCTGCCTTAGGTAAAAATCATTTGGGACGAACGGTTTTTGAACCTCATGACAACGTCAAAGGCAATGTGGCGCGCGCGCTTTTTTATTTTGCTGTGAGGTACAAGCAAGCTATCGATACGGAACAGGAGGCCACCCTTCGCGAGTGGCATAGCAACGATCCAGTCGACATAGATGAAGCAACACACAACCATGATATCTATATTATCCAGAATAATCGGAACCCCTTTGTCGACATCCCTACGTGGGTGGAACAAATTAAGGACTTTTAAATCCCTAAGCAGTGACATTTTAGGGCTAAAAACATCTTCAAATCCTATATATTGATTTTAACATTGCACTCCTCTTTGCATATGGATTTGGAACCTTGGAGGACGTATGAAAGTATTAATCTTTATCGGACTGGTTGCTTTAACAAGCACTGTCCATGCGAAGACTAGCGAAGTAATGGGCATGATTGCCCGCTGCAGTTGTACAGAGAGCAACGTTGACGGTGAGCGTGATTTAGGTCGATTCTCGAGCGAAAAATCGTATCGATCAGACCAAGCGGCTCGAAATTCTATCTATGCCCAGTGCTCAAAGCAGGCGAATGGATTTGTAAGCGTTACGGAATGCCAATATATTAAAGTCATTGATCAAAAAAATGGCAAAAAAATCAAACGTCATGTTGTTAATATCAAAGACGAAGAAGAAAACAGTCTTCACAATGATCTCATCAGTACTTTGTAATTCCACGGGAATTAACACATTGTAATTCATTTTTAGGTTTGCCAGCTTCTTTTTGACAGGGCTGGCAAGATATCCTAATCTCTCACCCATGGTCGAACGTATCCAAAATCTAGATGATCTCAAAGTCGCAATCCAGTCCATCATCGTAAAAGACTATGGCGATTTCAAACGCAAACTCGTTCTCTACATCACTCGATTTCAAGAGACCAGATCCTTTACTGCCGATCAAAAAACGAAATTTAATCTTATGATCCATCGGATTCAGTTTCACCCGATCATGGACATCGAGTCCACTCGCAGCTGGACTCTCGATCAACTCAATCAGCTTCACTAACTATTTTTTCAAAACACGCTCGATCACAGCGGATAGCTGTTGAAAGCTTGGAGCGCCTTCCATGGCAACACCATTGACCATGTACATGGGTGTGCCTTGGAATCCTAAACGTTGGTGCTCGTCCATGTCTTCAGCGAGGCGTTTTGCCACAACACCTTTAGCAAGTTCCTTTTGCACGACGGCTTTTTTAATTCCAAGGCCTTGTGCCATTTTCCAAACCTTGTCGTCACTGCCCCACTGCCCGAGCGTATCATACGCCTTGTTGTAGAACTGCTTTGCTAAACTCTTATCAACGATCAGCATGGATTCGTAAATTTCTGCAGTTAGTGGTGCTTGTGGGTGCATCGGAAGAGGAATGTTTTTATGAATCACTTTGATTTTTCCTGCGTATTTTTTCTTGATCTCTTCTAACGTCAGGTATCCCATGCGGCAGGCAGGACACTGAAAATCCGCATATTTTACTATTGTGACTGGAGCTGCCGCCTCGCCAAAAATCAAGCGTGCGTTATCTACAATCACGGGGCGTGGATTTTTTAAATCTTTTTCCAACTGGGCATCCCGCTCGCCTGCCATAGATTGCATCTCTGACTTTTGCGCAGCCTCTGCCGTATCGCGAAGCGCTTGCATAAATTTTTGCGGGTTTGCTTTCATCGCACTATATAAACTCTCTTCGTTAAAACTCGAACAGCCAGTAAGAACCAACATCAAACTTAAAATCTTTTTCACATTTTCTCCTTTTAAATGTCACAACAGATTGTCGGGTTATTTCTTAAATAAAAATACCTAGGCCCCTGGCCATACTCACCCAGCGGTGATCTTTGCCGACCAAGCGCGGAGGTCCCATGACCACCTGAAGAGGCGCACTGGTCACCCGTCCATCGCGATACACCACTGCCGAGCCCCAACCTTTTTTGAGCGCAAGCTCTGCAGCCTTCAGCCCCATGGCCGTGGTCAAAAAGCGATCGGTGGTGGTTGGCGTTCGGCTGCGCTGAAGATGACCAAGCACTACACTTCGCGATTCCCACTTTACAGTTTTTTCAATCCAGCGACTGAGTTTGTGTCCTATTCCGTAGTCACCGACGACGTCAGAGACGCCACTTTTATCTTTTTTTCGCTTCACCGAATCGGTGATGAGTACGCCTTCCGACGCCACGATCACCATTCCGCGCACTTCGTTTTTTCGCTGATTTAAAAACGCGGTAAATTTTTTGCTGTTAAACGCAATCTCAGGAATAAAAATCGCATCGGCATAGGAGGCGATACCTCCGCCAATGGCGAGCCACCCCGCCGTCCTTCCCATAACCTCAACTACAATCACGCGCCGGTGAGCGAGAGCTGTGGCCCGCAGCGAATCGGCGGCATCACAAATCACTGAGCATGCAGTGTCGTAACCAAAGGTGGCGTCGGTGCCTGAGAGATCATTGTCGATAGTTTTCGGCACACCAATAATTTTGACCTGATCTTTAACTGGCTCCAAACAACGAAACGTTCCATCGCCACCTGCCACAATCAATCCATCAAGCTTAAGCTCTTTGTATTTTTTTAAAAATTCTTTTTCGCGACCTTGAATGCCCGAGCGGTTTGATGTTCCGATAAAGGTTCCGGCTTGCGAATGAATTCCCAAAATATTTTGCGAGTTGATCTTAATGGTATTTTTGCCAAACACGCCTTCGAAGCCGTCGCAAATACCAAAAACTTCGCAATTGTTATGTAACAAAGCACGGCTCGTGGCTTCGATGATTCCGTTCAATCCAGGGGCATCTCCCCCGCCAGTTAATAATCCAATTCGCATCGTATTCCCCTCTTCGCCGCCGTCGGCATTTGATCAAACTGAACATCTGATCAAATTGAACATTTAATCGCATTGAACATCTAGTTGCATTGAATGAGCAGTGAAAATTCCCGATACCGCCCCTCAGGTCCGCCGGTTTTCATGGTTTGGTTGTCGTTTATCAGTTTATACCCGCGACCCTCGCAGCGCTTCTGCGCCCGAGCGTAGCACTGCTGCCAAACGTACTTGCAAATAATAGTGTATCGCGCTCCCTCGCGCGGATGCTTATCACTCGAAGACGACAAGCACGCACTTACCAACAGAAACAACAGCAGTCCGTATATTCTCACTGTCTTATCTTACGAGCTGCGTGCCACACAAACATTCTGAACCGCGTTAGGACGTTCGTCCGCTCCCAGTGGGTGTAACTGCAACCGGTGCAGCTAGCTTGACCATGAGTAGCTGCAGCCGTTGCAGCTACCAGCGGGTGTAGCTGGCTCGGGACAGTGTGCGATGGGCGATGGTGTAAAATAAAATCAATGATCCGACCGACACCCACATTGCGGTTGTCACATCCACATCACTGATGCCGAGCATTCCGTAGCGGACGCCGTTGATAAAATAGCATAGTGGATTTAGGCGTGAGATCACTTTCCAAAAAGGATGTAGCCCTTCAATGGAGAAAAACACCCCGCCCAAATAAATAAGTGGTAATAAAATAAACGAGTTTACTGCGCTCAGTTGGTCAAAAGTTCGCGCCCAAAATGCCACAGTGACGCCGAAGAGCGAAAAGCTTGCCCCGCCAATGAATAAAAAAAGCAGCAGCGAAAAAGGCGCAGCAATAGGTAGCCATTCGCCATTCATAAAAAAATAAAATGCTTCACCGGTTAAAAAAGTGACGATTCCCACAACCAACCCGCGCGTCAGCCCGCCTAAGGCCAAAGCTGCCAAGATGTCTGATTCTCGAAGCGGAGAAATTTTCCAGTCTTCTAAATCTCCGCTAAATTTTCCAGAAACAATAGAGCTCGACGAGTTTTGAAACGCATTGTTCAGCACAGACATCATCACCAAGCCAGGAATTAAAAAGGCCAGATAGGAAACGTTATGCCCAAGCTCGATGTTTTCCCCAAGCGAAACTCCAAATATTAAAAGGTATAAACCCGAACTGACAAGAGGCGAAAACACCGTTTGCACCGATACCTTCATAAAACGCTTTAACTCGCGCACATAAAGTGTCGTAAAAGGTGTCCAGCGGCTGCTGCTGTTCATACTGTCCCCAGTACATGTCGAAAGGCGTCTTCTAAAGATCCTTCTTCGATTTTCACATCCAGAACAGCTGACGTATTTAAGCCCAGTTCATCTAAAAGCTCACCAATTCCTTTTTCGGGGGAAACTAAAAACTCCCAGGTATTATCGCTCACTCCCACCATTTGCGGATGTTGGAGCGTTCCACTCGTTCGAAGTTTTAAAAAGACTTTCCGTTTGGTCATTTTTTGCACAAGTTGCTTGGTGGGGCCTTCGGTGAGTAGCTTTCCTTTTTGCAAAATACCCACGCGATCGCAAAGCTCTTCGGCCTCTTCAAGGTAGTGCGTGGTGAGCAAAATCGAGATTCCTTGTTTTTTAAGCTCCAAAACAAAATTCCACAGCGAGAGGCGAAGTTCGATATCCACCCCGGCAGTGGGCTCGTCGAGCAGAAGAATTTTTGGGTCGTGCACAAGTGCTTTTGCAATCAACAGGCGTCGTTTCATCCCGCCGCTCAACGCTTTTACTTTTTTGTTTTTGTGTTCCCAAAGACCTAATCGGTTTAATAAGAACTCAATTTTTTCTTTGTTTTTACTTTTTCCAAAATAGCCTGATTGGAATTCCAAAATTTCGTAAACATTAAAGTAACCATGATTGATCACCTCCTGCGGCACAAACCCAATATGGCGTTTCGCTTCGAGCGGATCTCGGTGCGGACTTTTTCCAAAAAGTAAAATTTCGCCCGACGTTGGCTCCTGCAAGGTGACAATGCACGAGATGATGGATGTTTTTCCAGCTCCATTGGGACCAAGGAGGCCGTAGATTTCGCCAGCTTTCATTTCGAAGGAAACATCATCGACGGCCGTAAATTTGCCGTAATTTTTTTTGAGATTTTGGATTGAAAGTGGAGACGAAGACATATCTCCACAATCTATACATTTAATTGATAGACGCCAACCTACAATGGGTGGCCGGCATCGATTTTCTGGATGGCGTCGTAAATGTTTTGCGTTTCGCTGGCGTTAAATTTGGCAGCATAGCCATGCAGTTTTCGTAATACAGGGAGCAAGTGCGACCAAGCATCAAAATTGGGGTTTGTGGTTGCACGGTCAATCAGTTGCGCCAGTGATTGCTTTTGCATCGAACTTAAACCACCCTGGCTCCAAGCCAAAGCAAGACCTGTTGCAAAGGGTTCCATGCTTCCGTCGTTTTGCAGCGATGCCAACAACGTTTGCGCCTCCTGCACTCGATCCAACATCACTAGGCTTTGTGCCAACATGTAACGATATGTGGCGGGCGGAGTGTTCATTTGCGAAATCAAGTCTACAACTTTACTATGCATCTTCTCGCCCTGATAAAACTGAAGAAGGCTTTGGCAATTTGCAATTCGGCACATTTCTGTAAAAATTGTTTCAGCATCTTGCAGACGACGGTCGCGCATGAGGCTAAATCCAAAAAGTTCTAAATTGTGCGCGTAGTGCCACATTTCAGACTGATCTGGGGTGTAGCTCGAAAGCGGAGCACCCTCAACTTTTACATTCGCACAGAGTGGATCTTGCACACGAAACACCGCTTGGTGAATGCAATGAGCCTTTAAAAAGTGTGTGCTTGCCTCACTCCACCCGCCCACCATAGGAAGCACGTGGCCCAGCATGTGCACATTGTGTGGCGCATTTGGCGTGAGAACCACCAGTCTGCGCGCAAAGTCCACAGCGACTTGATACTGCCCCGCATTTTCGTTGTTGTGTACAAGGTAGTGAATGATGCCAGAGTGCTCAGGAAAACGCTGAACGCCTTCATCGAGCAATGCAGAATCGCCCAAGTCCCATCCCGCCATGGCGAAAGCCTCGGGATCGTTGTACTGACTGATCAAAATACTAAGAGCTTCCCATAGCTGATTCCCTGCATTGGGGCCTTTAAAACTTTTTGACGTCATTGAAATCAATGGCTGAGCCTGAATGCCATATTGTGCCTGGTACAGCAGTTGAAAAACATCAACCCACAAGCGATCCTGTTCGTTATCGCGAACATCTACAGCTACTGACTGAGCTTTGTTCAGCAAATTAGCTAAAACCGTTGGCAATTTTGATTGATCGCGATTCAGCATGGTGAATGCTTGCGCCAAACCTACATAGGCGCGGGCCATTTTTGGATCGCGGTCGATGGCTTCGTAAAATGAACGGACCGCATCTTCCCACTGAAACGCATGATTGAGAGCAATTCCCTGTTTTGTGTATTGTAAAGCCAGTTCCTGATCCTGACCTGCCGGGAGTGAAGACACCATAGCTATGTCTTTGTACAAGCCGACGCCAGGTAGAATCTCGATGGCCGAAGTCAGATATTCTTCAGAAACACTGCCCACTGAACCAAGCTGATGCTTGCCGTCGGCATGCGCCTGCGCGTTGATGCAAAAAATGAAAAAGACCGATAGTATAAACTTTAGCATGGAAACCCCCGTATTAATTTTTTACGAATGAGCTGATGATCTAACTGGTTTTATGCTGATTGGCAACGATATGTCGAATCCCCTGCGCTCTCTCTATGTCGATTTAAACTCTTTTTTTGCCTCTTGCGAACAGCAGGACAACCCTGACCTGCGTGGCAAGCCCGTGGCCGTGGTTCCGATGCTCGCCGACTCCACGGCAGTAATTGCAGCCAGTTACGAAGCAAAAGCCTTCGGGATAAAAACCAACACTCGCGTGAGCGACGCAAAAAGAATGTGCCCCAGGCTTATTTTGATTGAAGCAAGCCACGGCAGATACGTAAAGTTTCACCATGCCGTGATCCAGGCCATCGATAAAATCTTACCCGTCGCTGCAGTTTGTTCCATCGACGAGATCGCCTGCGAGCTCACCGGCAGTCAACAGCAAATAGAAAAGGCCAGCTTTTTAGCAAATGAGATAAAAAAAGTTCTCGCGCAGGATGTGGGCGAATTTATCAAGGCCTCCATCGGCGTCGCACCTAATTTTTTAGTCGCCAAAATTGCCTGCGATATGCAAAAGCCCGATGGACTGACCGTCATCGAAGACTATGAGCTGCCTCATCGCTTGTTTCAGCTTCAGCTGCAAGACATTCCCGGCATCGGAAAGCGGATGGACGAGCGTTTAAAAAATCAAGGGGTCCACACCATGATTGACCTTCTTTCGAGCGGCGAGCAAAAAATGCGCGGTCTTTGGGGAAGTGTGCACGGTGCGCGCTTGCATCATCTGTTAAACGGCGGCTGGATTGACCTGCAAAAAGAATCGCCCCCGAAATCCATTGGACACTCCCATGTGCTCCCTCCCGTGGAGCGCCACACGGCAGGGGCACTCACCGTCGCCCATAAACTTTTGTGGAAGGCAGCTGTTCGCTTGCGCGCAAAAAAAATGATGGCGCGAAAACTCAGTTTATCTTTGCGCTACCTCGACGGGGATCGGTTTTTTCAAGACATCGGCTTTGAAGGGACGCAAGATTCAAGTTTTCTTCTAAAGCAAATCAATGCGCTTTACGAAAACTCGTTTCACAAAAAAAAGCCGGTAAAAGTATCCATTGTCCTATTCGATTTTATTTCTGAGTACGAACATCAGCTATCGCTGTTTACCAATAACAGCCGGGCACAAAAAACCTTTAAAGCCGTGGACGAAATCAACGCCCGCTATGGAAAAAACACAATTTACGTAGGCTCTTTGCATGAAAAGATGGAAGCCGCTCCCACCCGCATCGCTTTTCAACGCATTCCAGGCTTAGACGAAGTTTAAATGCACGCGACAGATATCTGATATCTCAGAAAGGTACCAAGTACCTTTTCCGGTGATATATGCGATCTCACCTCATCCACGTGCGCGGAAAAGGTACTTGGTACCTTTTTACGCGCGCGGAACAGGAACGCTGCCGCCCGACCGTCCGAGATGCTCGCTGCGGCTTGGTACCTTTTAATTCGCAAAGAGCACACGGCACTGGCGGCCAAAGCCCCGACCAGAGGATTGCACATCGGTGACAATTTTCAAAACTTCAGACTGATTGGAAAGGTCTGTAATACTTTGCAGGATATGTTCGACATCGAGGACGATGGCACCAACCGATTTTCCCGCTCGATCTCGAACAACTTTCGTGACGATACCGACAAGCTCTCCGATCTCGTTAAAAACGCCGCCGCCCGCCATTGTTTTTTCAAACTCGCCCAGCAAAAAATATTGGATGTTTGTATCCAGATTCAGCACATATTTTCGTGAAATATTTTCTGACACCTTGTCGGACTGAACTTGCGAAAACACAAACGCCATCTTTGGAACACTTTCCGCAAGCGGCTTCGACACCCCCATTACAAGAACTCGCGTTCCTACCGGGGTTGATTTGGTAAGTGGAAGTTTTTGCAGGCGCGCGGTTTTCAACGGCCCAAGCGCTGGTCGGCTGGCAATCGGCGTATCAATGGCCTCACGCACAGTGTACTTCGCATCCAAGTTGGTTTCACCGACTGCGATGTCTACAGTGTTTCCGGTCATCAGGTAAAGCCCAAAATTCATAACCTGATCTCGCATGATCAAAGATTCGTTCACCGTGTAAGGAGGATGAAACATTGATAGGCCATACCAGCCTTTTGAGGTCACGCTATTTTCGCCTCGCCAAGCAGGCAAAACGACGTGTGACTTCTCATCGACGATGGATCCAATGGGATTGCCGTGCGGCTGATCAAGTGAAATACGAGTCACATTTAACAACTCAAAATTATTGTACATAAGCACGTGGCCCGCCGTTAAAATGATCGGCTGATTTTTTTTATTGAATCCTAAAATTACACCGCTTGCGGTTTGCTCTGTGGCCAACAGCTCCACCATATACGGGCGAACTCGATCAATGAGTTGCTGGTAGCCTTCGGCGACATAAAGCTTTGCCTCTTCAACTGGAATAATGTCGTTGAGGAAAAAGTAGCCAAGCTGCGGCCGAGAGTCAGCGCGTTCACCATCAGCGCCAGACCCAACTTCAGCAGCTTGAACTTGTGCGCACCCTAACAAGAGAACAATAAAATAGTTCCACATAAAAAGCCCTCCGAAATGTAACATTACGTCTCGGTAACACTGGTCTTAAAAAACTTCCAATTTTCTTTGTGGGGTGTATAAAATCTATCTTTCAGAATGGCGGCTCGCTGAGACGTGGTTTGCTGGGATTAACTGGCTAAAATTTGCTGCTTGTAGAACCAACACCTAGATTTTGAGACCTGAACTGAAAGGAGATCCAAAGACCACGCCTTCGTTCTCTTTTTCAAGCCACTTCATATCCCACTCGTTGTCGACGAGGATCACTGGCTGATCGTTCATGTCTCGATAAACTATGTTCACGCCTTTTATATCCGTGCAGGGCTTATCGTCCTTGCGTGGCCAGCGGGCCACGGTTTGGGTCATGCGCTGCATTTTGGTTTCAAGATTGTACTCGTCCTCAAGACGATATTTAAGCACTTCAAACTGAAGCTCGCCGACCACGCCGATGAGCGGATCCTGCATGCCGACGATGGGATCAAAAAATAGCTGAATCGCCCCTTCTTCCGAAAGCTCTTTTAAGCCTTTTTGCAGCTTCTGCCGTTTTAAAGCATCAGTCACTGTCATTTTTGCAAACATCTCGGGTGAAAATTTAGGGATGTCTTCGAAAAACAACGATTTGGTGGTGCTTACTGAATCACCGATTTGAAAATTTCCGCTGTCGCTCACCCCAATGATGTCGCCCGCGTAGGCGGCGTCGATGGTCTCGCGATCCTGTGCGGTAAACTGATTGGAATGGGAAAGACGAAGTTCCCGATTCAACCTGTGATGCTGCACCTTCATTCCACGTTGGAACTCACCTGAGCAAATTCGCATAAAGGCGATGCGATCGCGATGCTTGCGGTCCATGTTGGCCTGAATTTTAAAAATAAATCCCGAAAAGTAATCCTCGTATGGGTTTACCGTACGCCCGTCTTTGGTTTGATGGGCTCCGGGAGGGGGCGCCCAGCGGGTAAAATAATCTAAAAATAAATCCACGCCGAAATTCATCTTGGCACTGCCAAAAAATGCAGGCGAAATTTTACCTGCGTTAAACTCTTTGATATCAAATTCATCATTATCGGCATCGATCAACTGAATTTCTTCGAGCACGCTTTCGTAGATGTCTCGGTGGAGCCATTCTTTCCAGCGCGGGTCTTTAAAATTAGACATCGGCACCACCTCGTACTCGACGGTTTGTTTACCGCCGTCATCTTTGTTGGTGCTTTTTTTGTACAAGTAAACCTTTTTTGCAAGACGATCGTAGACGCCTTTAAAAAGTTCACCCACACCAAGGGGCCAGTTAACGGGATAGCACCTCATTTTAAGGGTGGTTTCGATCTCGTCGATGAGTTCCAGGGGAGCTTTCCCTTCGCGATCGCACTTATTAATAAATGTAAAAATTGGAATTTTTCGATAGTTACAAACTTCGTAAAGTTTTTTTGTTCGATCTTCCACGCCTTTTGCAACATCGATCAACATCAGTGCGGTGTCAGCCGCCACGAGTGTTCTGTAGGTGTCTTCGGAGAAGTCTTTGTGGCCGGGAGTATCTAGTAAGTTAATTCGCAGGTTATTGTAATCAAAATTGATAACACTCGAGGTGATCGAAATGCCCCGCTCCTGCTCCATGGTCATCCAGTCCGAAGTGGCGGCTTTTGTGCCTTTTTTACCTTTAACTTCACCAGTTTCGCGTATCACGCCGCCGTGATAGATCAGCTTTTCGGTGATCGTGGTTTTCCCGGCATCGGGATGTGAGATGATCGCGAATGTGCGTCGTTTTTTGATTTGTTCCTGTATTAACTGAGACATAAGTGCACGAAGCTAGCAGCTCACGCCCCTCTAGACAATCTTTCAAAAAAGTATTAAAAGTTTGAGTCAATGCAGCAATTCACTATCAAAACTTTTTACGCATTCAGCCCGCTTTCCGAATCATCGCTTGCTAACATGAGCCAGATGCTTGCGCAAAAAGCCGCCGAAACCAATATCATTGGTCTGATGATACTGGGCAAAGAAGGTTTCAACACCACTCTAGCGAGTACGAACGAATCCGCTCTTGATGAATTTATTCTCGAAATCAAAACGGTGATCGGCATTGTGGAAACGTCCCTGATCAAAAAAAGTTCAAGCGACAAGCGCCCGTTTCGCAGATTTGACGTCAAAGTTCGCGATGAGATCGTGACCTTTGAACGCGCGGAGTTTGTTCCAAAGGGCGAACACCGTCATTTATCGCCCGCAGATTGGAACACGTACCTTGACCGCGACGATGTGGTGGTGATCGATACGCGAAATTATTACGAGACTGAGATTGGAAAATTTAAAAACGCTTTAGACTTTGAAATTGAAGAATTCGTTGAGTTTTCTGATAAAATAAAAACGCTCGACACTGATCGCGAAAAGCCACATTTGATTTACTGCACCGGCGGCATCCGCTGCGAAAAAGCGATTTACGAAATGGAAGCCCAGGGGTTTAAAAATGTGTTTCAGCTTGAGGGTGGAATTCTTAATTATCTTGAGCAGTATCCGGATAAAAACTTCGATGGCGAGTGTTTTGTATTTGATTCGCGCGTGGCCGTGGATCAAAAACTTCAGCCGTCACAACAGTATTCGCTGTGCCCGCACTGCGGGGATATTTCGAGCGAAGCTCAAGATTGCCTGAAATGCGACCATCATTTCTTACTTTGCAAAAAGTGTTTGGAAAAATCAGCGGAAGACACAACCCTTAAAACCTGCTCCAAAAACTGCCGTCATCATTATAAATTGCGCCCCGACCGCAAAGGTCCACATCAGAAACAATTTTACACCGATTAGTTGCAATTCTAACGAAAATTGCGAATCAAACGAAGGCTAATAGAACTATCAGTGACCACATCAAAAGAAGACACAACCAGCCCGCAACGTAGGCCAACATACGAAGGCGCACATTGTTTGATCCCAAGTGCACATAGCTATGCACCATTCTCGTCAAGATAAAGCCCCAAGCCAAAAGGCTGAGGTACGACGAGCTGTAAAGCGGCATGGTTTGCGCGGCTACAAGGGTGATCAGAAACAGTACCGGCAGTTGAAACTGATTATCAAAGTGGCGGCCGAAAATGATTACTTTTTCTGGAACCGGATGTTTTGATGCATCGTAAGTGCGAAAGTGGCCAACGCTAAGTTCCTTATTTTTAATCGCGCGAAAACGCACAATAAAATTACAGATACCCATCGCAAAAATATAAAAAATCATTACGGCAATTTGATTGAGAAACATTTATAATCTCCTTGAGGTAAAAAATCCTTCCAAGTAAAGTCTATTTTAAAAAGTCATGCAATCTTCTTTTGCTCTGGGCGACCAGCTCAGTTATGGTGCACCATGATTTCCACTTCTCCGATAAAAGATACCACCGCCGTTTTAGTTTCCATTCAACTTCCTAATGTTTCAGACCATGAGGTTGAGGGCTCGCTTGCCGAGCTTGGCCGTTTGGTAAGCACCATGGGAGCGCGAGTGATCGGCCAGATGGTGCAGCGCCGATCCACCGAGCGCGGGCTCACTGTTCTTGGCGATGGTAAGCTGAAAGAGCTTGCCCGCTGGACAGGTGGTTCGGGTACCGTGGGACCAGGCTTCGTGAAGAAAAAGCATAAAGCTGCACTGAAGTTTGAAGGCGAAGATTCCAATGACAACGACGACAACAGTATTGACGAAGAGCTTGGCGAAACGGACGATTCTGCTACGGAATCAGCGGACAGCGATGCCGTTGAGGGCGCCTCAGCTACAAAAGCTCCAACAGAACTTGCCAAGGTTGTCATTTTTGATTGCGATCTTTCCCCCTCACAACTTCGTAATGTCGAAAGCGCTGTAGGCGTAAAAGTCTACGACCGCACGGGTGTGATTATCGAAATTTTTAGTCGCCACGCCCGCACCAAGGCGGCGAAGCTGCAGGTAGAGATCGCCCGTTTGGCTTATCTCGCTCCCCGCATTCGCGAAACTGGCGCCAAAGACGATCGCCAGGAAGGCGGCGGCGGAAAAGGTTCTGGAGAAACTAGCATCGAACTCGACAAGCGAAACATTCGCGATCGCATCAAAGAACTTAAAGAAGAACTTGCAGCAATCGCTGATGAGCAAAACGTTCGCCGCGCCCGCCGTGGCCAAGAAATCTCTGTGGCGCTCGTCGGCTATACAAACGCCGGTAAGTCTTCTCTCATGCGCGCCCTTACCGGGAGCGATGTGATTGTGGCCGACAAACTTTTTGCCACACTTGACACCACAGTGCGCTCACTCCATCCCGAAACGGTGCCCAAAATTTTAATTTCCGACACCGTAGGGTTCATAAAAAAACTTCCGCACGATCTTGTAGCCTCGTTCAAGTCCACGCTCGACGAAGCGCTGAGTGCCTCGTTGTTGCTGTACGTTGTAGATTCTTCAGATCCTACATTTCGCTCGCAATTAGAAGTTACGAAAACTGTTTTAGGCGAAGTGGGCGCCAGCGAAATTCCCAGTTTATTAGTGCTCAACAAAGTGGATCGCCTACTTCCAGATACATTGGAAAAATTGAAGCAGGAATACCCCGATGCGTATTTTTTATCGGCAACCAACCCAAAGGACGTGGCCCAACTGCGCATCCGTTTGATAGAAACCTTCGAAACCGAAATGGTAGAGGAGTCGCTATTTGTCCCGTATCAAGCCCAAGGAGCCATCGGCGAAATCCGCGGACGAATGAGGGTTCTTGCAGAGTCGTTTGACGAAAATGGCACCACGCTCAAAGTGCGCGCTTATGCCGAGGTGCTCGAGCGCTACAAAACCCGCTTCCAAAAACGCTCCCAAAACGAGGACTCTTAGCAATTAGTTAAGGTAAACGCGCGCTTCACCAAATCACCTTAAGTAGAAGCAATAACTGCCACTTTAGAACGCAAAATATTTCCAATAAAACAGTAAGACGTCGGTTGACCTGTAGACACTAAGGCCCTATAACCAGGGGACATTAATCACTCGTTGTCGCGGGGTGGAGCAGTCTGGTAGCTCGTCGGGCTCATAACCCGAAGGTCGTAGGTTCAAATCCTGCCCCCGCAACCAATTTATACGAGTCCTTTAGTAAATCCAATACTTTAGCAGAAAACGTCGTAGGTTATACGTCGTAGGCGTCGTAGGTTCGGCCAGGGTTTGTCCTTCATTTGGTTTAATTTTTAACCGATAGGACAAGCAATGAGATTATTAAAGCGAGAATTAAAATACTCCGGTTCAAATTCAGGAAGTTATTACGTTCGGGCACGCAAATCTGGGTGGTCTCTCTACCATCAAACTTTCAAGAATAATAAGAAGACAGACACTTTAGTTAATCCACTGGCTTTCATCGAATTAGGGTTCATTTTTACGTGGAATCTAGAGGAAGCTAGGAAACGTTCTTCGATACTTAATAAAGAGAAAACACTTCACCAAGCAAAGGCGCGAAACGCAGCTTCAGTTTTGGACAGGATTGTAACCGTCGACAGTTTATTATTCCCCGAGGAAACCATTAGGCTGTTTCTCGAACGTACCGAACGGGAAAATGAAGGAACCGAATACCATCTTAAAAAGGTGTTTAGTCACTTCCTAAAAGTTCAGCGTCTCTGTAAAGATCTAGAAATGCTTCCCCATCAATACAAAGAAAACGAAAAACTTATATATAAGTGGTTCGCTTCTCAAAAAGTTTCATTAGATTACACGCAGAAGCTTATAGCTCTACTGAACAAATGGGGTACCTTTGTATCTCGTAAAGATGGAAGGTTCTTCGAACCGATTGCGCCTGTTCGTGGTTTGTCTAGACAACGAATCAGGGAATCTCATGAGGATAAGAAAGGTGTGCGCACCGAATCTGAAGTAATCTCCCCTGATATGTTAGAATTAAAAAAGACAAAATTGTCCCAAGAAAATTACAACTTTTTGTATATCACCGTGTGGTTTGGCTTAAGACCGTTCGAATTAAAGAGTATTAAAAACATAGATGTAAGAAGAAATACAGAGGGGCTAGAGTTCCTGGTAGTTTATCAGTCCAAACTGGTGACTTTGGAGAAGTCCAAGCGTTACAAGGCAATTCCAATACTACTCAAAGAGCAAAAGAAGGGGCTAGAAATAATCACTTCTGGTAAATTGAAAGCGCCTATATATAAAAAGATGAGAGAAGTTTTTGGTGAAGGATACGGACTTTACGCAGGACGTAAGGGATTCGCCGATTTAATGCTGAATAAAGGTTATGCAATCGAAGATATAAGCCTGTGGCTTGGGCACTCAAGTATCGAAACAACGTGGTCGCACTACAAGAATAAGAATGTATTGAGCCTACCTTCTCCTAAGAAAAAATAACTTCAATATCCAAAAATTCAAACTACAGGGAGCCGCCCACTCCCCTATTCCATCATTTATAAACTAAATGTTATTAAGGCAAAGTAATGTCAGAATCAATTAAAGTCAGTATACAGGTAGATGGCGAAGCCGCTCGAGTTCTAAGCGATTTTACTAAAAAGTCGGAGCTAGCTGACAGGTCCCTCAAAAAGATGGGGGACACAGGTAAGTCTACGTTCAATGATATCTCTGTAGGTATTGGCAAATCCGTTGGTGTGTTTGATATATTTGCTGGTAATTTATCGGCGAATCTTGTTGTAGGTGCCTTCAATCTTATGAAGGACGCCGCTGGTGCTTTATTCCAAACACTCCTAGTTGACGGTGTAAAAGCTGCCGCTGAAGAAGAAGCTGCATTAAACTCACTCAACGTTGCCTTAGCATTATCCGGTCAATACAGCGAAGAATCGAGTAGAAAACTGCAGGCGTTTGCTGAAGGCATACAGGCAACCACCACCGTTTCAGACGACGCAGTTCTAGCAAACCTTTCATTACTATCAAGCTTAACCCGTTTAGATACCGACGGCTTACAGAGAGCTCAAACCGCAGCAATAAACTTATCCGCAGCGTTGGGTAAAGATTTAGGAACGGCAACGGAGATAGTTGCTAAAGCTTCCAATGGAACGTTTACCGCATTAAACAAACTTGGAATCAGTATAGAAAAAGGCAGAAATGAAGCGGAGACGTTCGAAAACGTAATGTCCTCTCTTGAAACGCGTTTTGGTGGAACAGCACAAGCCCAAGTTGGTACCTATACCGGTTCTCTAGGACAGTTACAAAATACGTTTAGTGATCTTCAAGAAACAATCGGCAACACCATCGTACAAAACCCCGTGGTCATAGCTGTGTTTCAAGAACTGGCACGCATATTCACTATAACAAAAGGTGAAATCAACGGCAATCTGCTAGCCTTAAAAGAATTAGTCGGTAAGGGAATCATCATCGCAATTGACGCGGCTATTATCGCAACTGCTACATTTGACACCCTTGCACGCTCGGTACAGTTTTTACATGGCATAACCGTTGGAATTAGAACGCCGTTAATTGGGATAGCTGCAGCTTATACTCTTTTTACTGAAGGCGCTAAAGCCGCCGGAGAACAACTTAAGAAAACTTATGGGGACGCACTTGAAAATGTTCAAGCTTTCGGTGCTAAAGGCGATGGTGCTCTAAGGGCGATCACAGATAACTTAGCTAATTTAAAGGGCGCAGCTGAAGCTAGTTTTGGTAAAATCGGAGAGAATGCCGTAAGTTCCGCATCTAAACTCAAAGGAACTGTTTTTGCTACAAACGAGTTAACTGAAGCAGAGAAAAAAAGAGCGGAAGAACTTGGTAAATTCGCATTGAAGCTAGCTGAAACAGCATCGGACGAAACTGCACAGAACGACGCAAAACTTTCGAACTTACGCGCTTATCTCGATCAAAGTTATATTCTCGAATCAGAAGCGGATTCCCTCAAATTTGAGGAGAAGTTAGCTCTAGAACAAAACTACTACATACAAAAGAATGAAGCCATCGACGCACATTTGTTAGCGGAACAAACTAAAGTAGACGAAGCACTAGCACTAAAACAAATATCTCAAGAGCAACACGATCTTGCAATTCTACAATTAAAGAAGAACGCAGATGCACGACTTACCGCTTCAGCCACCGAGTTTGCAACTAAAGAAAAAGCAATTATTGAAAAGAAAAAGAAATACGAAGAATTGACGCAAAAAGAGAAGGTTGCGAATCTTCAGAGTACGTTTAATCAGATTGCAACTCTTTCCAATTCTAGTAATAAAACTTTAGCTGCTATTGGAAAAACAGCGGCTATCGCCAACGCGACGATTGATGGCTATGCAGCTGTACAAAAAGCACTAGCCTCAGCCCCTCCCCCATTTAACTTTGCACTGGCTGGTTTAGTTGGCGTTGCCACTGCTGCTAATGTTTCTAAAATTGCTGGCGTTAACTTCGAACAAGGCGGTATCGTTCCTGGTTCTTCTTTTACCGGCGATAGGGTTTCTGCAAATGTTAACTCTGGCGAAATGATTCTAAACAGACAGCAGCAATCCACGCTATTCAATGTGGCAAACGGCGCTGGGTCTGGTGGTTCTGGTATTATTAACAGCCTGGTAGAAGAAGTCCGCGCCCTTAAAGGGTTAATGAACCAACCGCTAATTGTAAACATTGAAGGACGAGAAATATTCAACGTAACTCGTAACCAACTGGCTTCCGGTCGGAGTTTTTAATACTTTTATTTTAATTGTGCAGACCATTATGTAAGATATCTTTGCGCTGTACATTATTTAAACTTCTTTGAGAAACTTACCTTTCGTTCTACATTCTCCTCTGAAAAAGGGGTGTGTATGTCGGTTGTCTCAATAGGGTTACTTCGAACGATACTTGGTTGGCTGTACAATGTTCTTTCAATGCCGGGAAGGGTTGCTGAACTTTCGAAGGTAACTAGGAATCAGGAAAACCGTGTGAAATTTTGTCCAAACTGCGATACGCGAATGAAGGTTACTACAGCATTTCCTCAGCAGTGGAACTACAAATGCAATCCGTGCGATAAAAGATTTATATATAACTACTAGATTACTTCTGTTTTGCTAACCAATCCTCTAGGGCTTCTGCAACTGCGGACTTAATCTTCATTTCTCGGCGTGCAACTACCTTTAAGAATTGTGCCAATGTGTCGTCTTCGACTTCGAAGGTGTGTTTAGTGGTTTTGACTGCCCGTTTTACAATGTAGCCCATCTTCTCAAGTTCTTTAATTTGCTTCTGTGTCTTTTGGTTCATGGTTGGATAATACAGTATTAAGTACACTAATAAACCCCACTAGTGTGATTTTTGGACCAATCTAAGACGTTTTGCTCTTTTTTTTGATTATTTTACTGTTTTGGCTTTAGTCCCACACTTTTGACCCGATAAGAGTTATGTAACATTAACTAACAAGGAGATAAAATATGAAAGCGCCAACCAAACAACAATTAGAAAAAAGAGACCACCTACGCGAATTGATTTTACCTAAAGTTTTTGCTCGAGTTTTCGCAGAAGGCGAACGTCGTAAGGTTTTAAAGGTTAAGAAGGATAAAACTAAATAATGAAATACCTCATACTACCCTTCCTCATTTTAACGGCCTGTGGCCAGAGCGAAGACGCCGCAGGTCTGTCTGAATTCAATTACAACTGCCAGAAGGATGAAGACCTAAGCGGTGGGGGTTTTAACGTATATGCGTGCGCGGAGAGAACGACGCAAGTAACATGCGAAGTTATCCAAAGTACTAACGAATACTTTAACGATACGGATTGTTTAGATTTTAGTTTTGTTTCTTTTGAGAACTACTTACGAGATGTCCAAGCTAATAATGAATAGAATATTATGGTTATTCCTTATAACAAATGCCTGTGGCGACGAATCTGTATCACAGAACGCAGCTGCCCACGCTAACGCTACAAGCTATACCTGTAGGTACGAAACCACAGGGCTTGTTCAAGTATGTATGAACTCAAGTAATTGTAACTCGTACACCGCAGATACATACATCTGCACCAGCGATATCGGAGCCACATGTAGAGCTAGCTATGATTTATACGCAAACAATCTTTTAATCACCAGCTGTAATCCGCAAGTTATACCTGCTGAATCTAACTTTTAGTTTAGTTCAAGTCACTTGAAAAATCTAAAGCCCATACCTTCAGTTCTTTGAGGCGGTGCCAACCCCAAATACAACAAACGTATGAAACTAAAAGAGTTAAATTGTTCAAATTACCTAACCTAACCAAAGGAATATCTAATGAAAGAAGTTAAAGACAAAAACTGCTTCTTCTTAAAAATAAAACCCGGAGAAGCCTATTCACTAAGAGAAGGAATCGAAATTTATAACGATTCTAAAATAAACGTAAGATTGCGTATCTTAACCCCACTAACTGAAACCACTAAAACGGAAGAACCGAAAAATGAAAAACCAACAAAATAAAAATCCCACCGCCTTTGGAAGAACTACAGCAACATTAAACAATGAAGCGGTTATCGACCTTCAAAAATTCACTGCAATAGCTGATATGCCAGGAGACTGCGAACCGTGGGCCTCTCTAAAAGAACTTTACAGCAGCGATTCTTTCATAGACCGGGCTACGGCTTGTATTCTTAACGGAGTTGAAAGTTCCAGGAAGAATCCGTTTGCGCTAAGTAGTCGCCTTCTAGATAGATACTTCCAAGCGGACCCCAACATCAATTACAAGGTCAGTGGTTCAAGGTATAAGATGCTAATCAACCAACTATTAGCCGTTTCCACTAAAGCCGGTACTCTTCGCTGCATTCAACCACCTAAAAAAGGTACTTCCGGGCAGTCAAACATTGCCGGTAGATACGAAGTTAGTTCTCCGGCAGTGCTTGCTACTATGCCTTGGATATCTAGTTCACAAGGGTGTTCACAAGGTACTTCACAACCTATGTTACAGAGTAGAGTAGAGCTGAGCGGAGCTCAGCAGAGTACAGTAGAGTTGAATACAAAGACTTCTTTAACCACTGAGGTAGTAAGTGTAAACGCGGACCTTATTGGGTCCGCTTCATGCGACTTTAGAAAACCACTTGAAATTCACTACTGCCACACCGTAGCCGAAGCACTGGCTGAGTATTACGAGGCTTTACTGGAGAATGATAAGGTGGGTTTGAGATTGGAACGTGCGCACAATGCTAAACGAATCTTCTTCCCCGATTACACGTTTGAAATAGCTTGGAACGATGTAGTGGTTAAAGAGCCCAAGAATCCTGCCGACTTTTAATCTGACCATGCCCAGTCCCCCAAAAACTGGGGTTTTCGACCTCTAAAAAGCACCTCAAAATATTTTTTTGGTCCCTATTCTTGGACTGTAACTTGGGGTATTTGCGAAACCCTTAGTAGTTTCAGGGGGCTGTCCCACGTTGCTTATATATAGAGGGTTTGCAAACGCCAAAGTGGCAGATCTTAGACGCCCAGCCTGTCCCGCTGGCGTTAGTTATAGAGAGACTAAAAATCAAAAGTTGTACCCAACCCATATACCCGGAGTTTGAATGCATACGAATTTAAGCGCCCTTGCATCCTTAGTGATTAAAGAGCGTGCGTTGCTTGTCGTGGAAAGAATTTGCACATGCTACTACCTAGAGGTGGGTTCATCCGACCTAACAATCAAGGGGCTTTCACGAGTGTTAAACATATCAGCGCGCACGCTCAACAGGGTTATTCCACGCCTCCTCTCCCAAGGTATCTTGGTGAAAGAAGAGACTGAGGACTCTAGCACCACAACGCTTAAGGTTCAGGAACCACAACACTGGAGACTTAGCCGAAGCACACGTATCCGGTAACGGTGGTGGGCATCACATCTGCAGTCGCGGGTTCTACTTGGATTATTTTTCGCCGGAATAATTTTAGAAATAATAAATCAAACTCGAATCCATTCGTTCCCCTCGTAGGGGGCAGTTACTAGGTTCTTCCTAGCCGCTTTTAAATACAACGGGTAGGCGACGTGCGTCCTGACACTAGTTATTAGTAAAAATACTTAGGTTACTGGTGGTCGAGAATAATTTATAATTATAAAAAGTTCCTTCATTAGCGCGAATTTCCTTGGGAATTAGAGTTTACCTTCACCAACTGTTACCATATCGAGCGTTAACTCCGTGCACCCGGGAAGTTTATGGTTAGTGCTATCACAAGATAAATCAAAGATTGGTGATTCGTCACCAGTAGCTGTGTACGTCCACTACGTTCTACACAGAACCGGCAGGAGTTCCGACCCGTGGCCGGTTTTATATATCAAAAAATGCTGTTCGAAGTTTCGACATATTGTATTCGGATAGAGAGGACAAGGGGCTTGTTACCCCGGTGGTCCTCACCTTTTTAAATAACGATAGGAATATAAATGCAAAAGACAAAACGCACGGCAGAGACAAATGTTCTCCGCGCTGAGATAGACAATTTAACCATTAGAGCAGAATCGCGCTCAGTGAACTTAACCTGGACAACGGGATACAAAGGTTTGCGCTCGAGCTACGACGGCCCTTTTTACGAGGAGCTCAGTTTAGACCCCTCTGCCGTTGACCTCACTCACCTCGCTGCCGGAGCCCCTTTACTCAAATCACACGATGCCACAAACCTAGATTCGGTTGTAGGAGTTGTAGAGAGGGTCTGGTTAAAGGACAATCAAGGTAAAGCCACCGTAAGGTTTTCAGACGATCTAGAGTCCGAAAAATTATTCCAAAAAGTAAAGTCAGGAATAATTCGCTCAGTATCCGTCGGTTATTCAGTTGAGCAGTACACTGACGTGAGTAAAGAAGGGGACGAAATTCCCA
The DNA here is from genome assembly GCA_043757265.1 of Bdellovibrionales bacterium. GTDB lineage: Bacteria > Bdellovibrionota > Bdellovibrionia > Bdellovibrionales > JAGQZY01 > JANPLN01. Next base: position 67,253 of record JAYUQP010000067.1, read on the forward strand.
CTCTTCGTGCCACACGTTGGACTCCTAGGGAGCTGAGTGCTGTGAGCATTCCGTTCGACCCCGGAGCCCAATTCTACCGTAATCAAGAAAACAATAAATCAAAACCCGACTTCAATTTTGAGGTCCCAATTATTCAGGAGAAAATAGAAATGAATATTAAAGATAACGCCGAACGTACTCGTCAGTCAGAAATTCGCCTAGCCGTCCGCGCAGCTAAACTAGAAGAAATATTCGCAGACCAGCTTTGCGATTCCGATGTAACAGCTGACGATGCACGTAAGCAAATTATTGCTAAACTTGCTGACGTTAAAGCTGCTACTTCAGTAGAAAACACCGTGAGAGTTGAAGTTGGAGACTCAAGCCAAGACAAAAAGCGCGCGGGTCTTGTAGACGCAATTGCACATCGTTTGGACAACACGTACAAACCGAATGCAGATGCGCGATTATTTTTAAATAGAACTTTTCCGTCTATGGTTGAACAATATTTGGGGCGCAAATTGTCGGAGGCCTCCGGCCCGATGATTACCCGCGCGATGTCTACTTCCGACGTTCCGCTAATTTTGGCTGCATCCGCTGAAAAAAGCATCGCTAATATCTACAATGCTCAGCCTCGTAGTTTTGAATCGTGGGTAAAAAAAGATGTTCTTCGTAATTACAAAACTCACTCACGTGTAGCTAGCTCTCAATTTTCCGATCTCGCAGAAAAAGCAGAAAATGGAGAATTCACTTACTCTTTTATCTCTGAAGAAGGCGAAAGTGTATCTATCAAACGATACGGACGTATCCTAGGTTTAACTAAAGAAGCTATGGTAAACGACGACCTTGGTGCCCTTGGGCAAGTGATCGCAGAGGCCGGAGCTGCAGCAGCAAGATTAGAAAACCGATTGGTTTATTCTAAGCTGGCCGCAAACGGCGTGATGTCTGATTCTGTGGCGTTATTCCACGGGACACATTCTAACTTAGGTACAGCCGGGGCAATTTCAGAAACTACATTAGAAGAGCTCTCTAAATCTATGATGAAACAAAAAAGCGTAGGCGGCGTTGAAAATTTAAATCTAATTCCCCGCTTTCTTATCTGTGGTCCAGACAATTTAGTTAGTGCGAAAAAGATGTTAGCTCAGATCAGCCCGACTCAATCGAGTTCAAGTAATCCATTTTCTGGTGCTTACGAAATAGTATGCGATGCTGAAATCTCAAACAAAAATTGGTATCTTGCAGCGGACCCCGCTTCTGTAGACACTGTGACGCTTTATCGCTTACAGGGAGAAGAGACCCCACGCGTTTATATGAAGGCAAACGACTTCAACACGGGAGACTTCGCACTTAAGATCGAACACTCATGCGGAGCCGGTATCACAAATTATCGTGGCCTTGCAAAAAACCCGTTCGTCTAAAGTACACGAATTAATCAAGGGCCGCATTCAGCGGCTCTTTAATCTAAACTTAACGGAGAAATAAATATGAAAAATTTCATTCAAGATGGAACACGCATGAGACACACAGCTACGGCTGTTGCTGCTTCAGGTAGTGTAATACTAGTTGGCAATCGTGTCGGCGTTGCCACTGCCGATATCGCAATTGGTGCGACAGGTGATTTAGCGATGCTAGGTGTGTTCAGTCTTCCTAAAGCTTCTGCTGATAACTTTGTTATTGGTGCCCAAGTATACTGGGACAACACATCGAAAGTTATGACTTCAGTCACAACTGGTAACACACTTGCCGGATACGTTGCTGAGCCTGCTTCTGCGGCTACCACTAGTGCTAAAATTTGCATTAATGCCTAAACATTTGGACTTCTCTTAGAGGAGTTCAATTCTCTTATCCAAAAACACAGGAAAATTAAGTGGAAGAAATACAAATTCAAATTAACAATTATATTTTCAATATCGTACTTACAAACACTCATAGAGAAGAAGTAGTAAACGTCTCCTCAAAGATAAAAGAGCTCCCCGGGCTAGACGAAACTACACAGAATCTTACACAGCACTTAATACTCATTAAATACATGGTGAAGTCGATGAAAGATGAAAACAATAACCACTTTCGGTTGGAGTTCGATAAAGATTCTAGCCTCTCGTTAGAATCCGTTAGAGACCTACTCAGCCTAGCGGAAGATCCTGCACAACAAGACACCCTTGCTAAACTATATCTGATTTTAATCCAGGTACTCGCTGGGTCAAACGGTCGTTCGTTCATTGACCAACACGGCAATGCTTTGGCTGGCGTGAAGATTATTGAATCCAATCGTAACCCCACCTTCCACTAAAACTAATTTCATAAATTATACTGATACAACCCTAAACATTAAATCTACACCAACAAACAGGAGCAATTATGGACGCATCTGCATTTTTTCAAGGTACCTTAGAAAAAAGTTCTGCCCTAAGTGGCAACACTACCTCAAACATTAGTACATCTTTTGGTTCTGTTTCAGTCGATTTAAAATCAAACAATGTGGCTGTCTTTCTTGCATCGGTCAATGGGGGACTATCTCCGGGTTGGATTGCAATGGACCTTCCCGATTCTTCTGGTCGACTAAAAGGCGAGATAGCAGTTTCAAGAACGGGCCCTTCAGGTGCAGCAACGATAGCCCGTTCACTATTTGAGTATAATCTCACAGCCCAAACAGACATCAACGCTTCGGCGTCTATAACCATGGCACCTCTAGAGTTGCTCACAACTTTAAATCGAACTTCGAACCCACTAATGTTTTTAGATAGCACTTTGACTATTCCTGGTTTGCACACATATACCGCCTCGTTCACCGCGACTTTCGGCAGAATTTGGGTTAGCGAAATGTCTCTAATAGTTTACGCGCCCTTCAATTAGCCCCTAGGTTCACTTTTGAAAAGTTTCACTTCATTAACCAATCGGAAATCATTTGATTTGCTGCGTCCTTTTTGTTACGTTGTGCGTCGTAGGTTCAAATCCTGCCCCCGCAACCAATTTCCTTCAGAATTTGGAGACAATGGATAATAAAGAATAGACAATAAAAAACCAAATCTTCGCAAAACGGCGGGGGCAGGATTTGAAC